>NZ_JBICZC010000008.1:0-533330 GCF_043201715.1 Streptomyces sp. NPDC048291 | reverse complement strand
CCACTGTCCGCCAGCATGAACGCGACCCGCTCCGCCGGATACTCCGGATCCACCGGCACATACGCAGCACCCGCCTTCCACACCCCCAACACCGCCGCCACCATCTCCACCCCACGCGGCAGACACAACCCCACCCGCGCTTCCGGCCCAATGCCGATACCCCTCAGATAGCGGGCAAGCCGATCCACCCGCGCGTTCAACTCGCCATACGAGACCTCGGTTTCTCCACACACCACCGCCACCGCATCCGGCGACCGCCGCACCCACCCCTCGAACAGCTCCAGCACCGACTCGTCCGTGAACTCGACCTCGTTGTCGTTCCACTCCCCGACAACCTGTCGCCGTTCCGATTCCGCCAGCACCTCCACCGCGTGCAGCCGCACCTCCGGTACAGCCACCACCTGCTCCAACACCCGTACCCAACGCTCGGCGAGTGCCGCGGCCGACCCCGCGTCGAACACGTCGGTCGCCGCCCGCACCACGAACCGCAACCCGGCGGGAGCACCCTCTTCGTCGTGCAACTCACCCGCGGTGACGTCGAGATCGAACTTCGACACAGCCGTTGTGGGCCCTGCCGGCGCCGACCGTGCGGATTCGGGTCGAGGCAGGTCGAGCGTCGCGCCGTCGACGTTCTGGAGAGTCAACATCACCTGGAACAGCGGATGCCGCGCCAGCGACCGGACCGGCGCCAACTCCTCCACCAACCGCTCGAACGGCACGTCCTGATGCGCCAACGCCCCGAGACTCCGCTCACGCACCCGCGCCAGCACATCACGGAACGTCGGGTCACCGGAGAGATCGGTACGGATGACCAGCGTGTTCACGAAGAACCCGACGAGATCGTCAAGCCCCTCGTCCGTACGCCCCGCAACCGCCGACCCGATCGGAATGTCCTCCCCCGCACCCAACCGCGACAACAGCACCGCCAACGCGGCCTGCAACACCATGAACACCGTCACGCCCTCAGCCCGCGCCACCTCCACCAGCCGCGCGTGCACATCGGCGCTCACCCTGCGCTCGCTCACATGCCCCAGGTGCCCGGCAACCGCCGGGCGGGGGCGATCGAAGGGCAGCTCCAATTCCTCCGGTATGCCCGCCAACGCCGAGCGCCAGTAGTCCACCTGGTGCGACACGAGGCTCTCGGGGTCTGTCCCCTCGCCGAGCAACTCCCGCTGCCACAGCGTGTAGTCCGCGTACTGCACCGGCAACGGCCTCCATTCCGGCGCCCGCCCGGCACACCGAGCCGCATACGCCGTCGAAAGGTCACGGGCCAACGGCCCCATCGACCAGCCGTCACCCGCAATGTGATGCACCACCAGAACGAGAACGCACGACTGCTCGTCGACCTCCAACAGCCAGCCCCGGATAGGCAACTCGGCCGTCAGATCGAAGGCATATCGCGCCCGTTCCCCGATCGCCGCTGCCACCTCGTCGGCCGATGCACCGGCCAGATCCACTACCTCCAGACCCCAGTCCAGTTCACCGTTCGGGACAACGCGCTGATAGGGCTCTCCGGCCGCCTCGGGGAACGTCGTCCGCAGCACCTCGTGCCGACCGAGCACATCCCGCAACGCCGCCGTCAGAGCCGCCCGGTCCACGTCGGCCGCGAGTGACAGTACGGTCGGGATGTTGTAGGTCGGGCTCGGACCCTCCAACTGGGAGAGAAACCACAGTCGTTGCTGGCCGTATGACAACGGAGTACGTTCCGGGCGTTCGACGGCCGCCGCCAGCGCCGGACGTACGGGACCACTCCGCTCGGCAGCGAGGTGCGCTGCGAGCCCCTCGGGCGTCGGCGCCTGGAACAGGGCACGGACCCCCACCTCCTGGCCGAGCAGCACCCGAACACGGGAGACCAGCCGGACCGCGAGAAGAGAATGCCCGCCGAGAGCGAAGAAGTCGTCGTCCACACCGACGGACTCCACACCGAGGACCTGCGCGAAGGCCGCACACAGCAACTCCTCACGGACATCCGCCGGAGCACGCCCCGCACCACCCGCCGCGAACTCGGGAGCCGGCAGCGCCGCACGGTCCACCTTGCCGTTCGCATTCAACGGCAGCTCATCCAGCACCACGACAGCCGACGGAACCATGTACCCGGGCAACCGCGTCGCGGTGAACTCCTCGACGTCCGCCGCCAGGTCCGTCATGTGCAGTGTCTCGTCGTGGGGTACGACGTAGGCGACCAAACGGAGCTCTCCCTGGGTGTCCGGGCGGGCTACAACGGCCGCACGAGCAACTGCGGGGTGTGCGGCGACGACGGCCTGCACCTCACCCGGCTCGATCCGGAACCCACGAACCTTCACCTGGTCATCCACCCGCCCGGCAAACACCAACTGCCCATCAGCAGTCCAGCGGGCCCGGTCCCCCGTCCGATACATCCGCTCACCCGACCCGAACGGACACGCCACGAAACGCTCCCCGGTCAACGGCGCGTTACCGACATAACCACGAGCCAGTTGCGCGCCTGCGACGTACAACTCCCCCACCACACCAGGCGCGACCGGCCGCAACCAGCGGTCCAGGACATACAAGCGGGTGTTCGCGATCGGCGAGCCCATCGGCACCGGACCCGGGTGGGCCGGATCCACCACACCCGCCGTCACCATCACCGTCGACTCCGTCGGCCCATACGTATTCACCAGACACAAGTTCTCCGCCCAGGCCCGCGCCGTGGACACGCTGATCGCCGACGCCCCCACCAACAGCGTCCGCACCTCACCCAGATCCGACGGCTCCAACACCTCCAGAAGCGACGGCACCACACTCGCCACATCCAACCCGGCCCGCTCACGCAACCGGACCGGCTCCGCCCGCTCCTCCCCACTCGCCACCACCAACGTGCCACCCGACGACAACGCCACCACCACATCCAACACCGACGCATCAAAACTGAACGACGCAAACTGCAACACACCCACACCAGGACCCACACCCATCAACGGCCCAAAAACCCCCGCCAGATTACGCACCGCACCATGCCCAACCCCCACACCCTTCGCACGCCCCGTCGAACCAGACGTATAGATCACATACGCAAGCCCATCCACATGCCGGACACCCACCAACGAAGAGCAGCCCGGTCCCTCACCATCCGCAGCCGCCTCCACGTCCTCCAGCCACACCACCCGGACATCCGGCATCTCCGCGAGGAGCGAACCAGCCGTGTCACGCTCCGCCAGTACACAGGCCGCCCCACTGTCCGCCAGCAGATAGGCCACCCGCTCCGCCGGATACTCCGGATCCACCGGCACATACGCCGCCCCCGCCTTCCACACCCCCAACAGCGCAGCGACCATGTCCACCCCACGCGGCAGACACAACCCCACCACAGACTCCGGCCCAACCCCCAACCCCCTCAGATGCCAGGCCAGCCGATCCGCCCGCGCGTTCAACTCGCCATACGAGGCCTCGGTGTCCCCGCACACCACCGCCACCGCACCCGGCGACCGCCGCACCCACCCCTCGAACAACTCCAGCACCGACTCGTCGGCCACCGCAGCCGAGGTGTCGTTCCAGCCCGCGACAACCTGCCGCCGTTCCGATTCCGCCAGCACCTCCACCGCATGCAGCCGCACCTCCGGCGCAGCCACCACCTGCTCCAGCACCCGCACCCAACGCTCGACCAGCACCGCAGCCGACCGCGCGTCGAACAGATCCGTCGCCGCCCGCAGGGCCGCGCGCAGGCCGGCCGGGTCACCGTGCTCGTCGTGCAACTCGACGGCCGCCAGGTCGAGGTCGAACTTCGAAACGGCCGTCGCGGACTCGGAGAGGCCGGCCACCGGCGCCTGTGCGCGCGGCAGCGCCACGTCCGCGTTCTCCAGGGTCTGAAGGGTGAGCATGACCTGGAACAGCGGATGCCGCGCCAGCGACCGCAGCGGCGCCAACTCCTCCACCAGCCGCTCGAACGGCACGTCCTGATGCGCCAACGCCCCGAGACTCCGCTCACGCACCCGCGCCAGCACATCACGGAACGTCGGATCGCCGCTCAGGTCCGTCCGCACCACCAGCGTGTTGACCAGGCATCCGACGAGGTCGTCCAGGCCGTCGTCCGTGCGGCCCGCCACCGCCGTCCCGATCGGAACGTCTTCCCCGGCTCCCATCCGCGACAGCAGTACCGCGAGGGCGGCCTGCAACACCATGAACACCGTCACGCCCTCGGCCCGCGCCACCTCCACCAACCGCGCATGCACGTCGGCCGGGACCTCAAAGGACACGGTGTGCGCACGATGACCGGCAGTGGCGGGTCGCGGCCGATCGGCGGGCAACTCCAGCTCCTCCGGAATGCCAGCCAAGGCCTCACGCCAGTAGGCGACCTGACGGGAGATCATGCTGTCGGGATCGTCTTCGTCACCGAGCAACTCCCGTTGCCACAGCGCGTAGTCCGCGTACTGCACCGGCAACGGCGCCCACTCCGGCACTCGCCCCTCACACCGTGCCGCGTAGGCCAGCGCCAGGTCGCGGCCGAGTGGCCCCTTGGACCAGCCGTCGGTGGCTATGTGGTGGATCACGAGCACCAGGACGCAGGCCTCGGTACCGATATCCAGCCGCCAGCCGCGAATCGGCAGCTCACGCGCCAGGTCGAAGGCGTACTGCCCCCGTTCCGCCACGGCCGCCGCCACTTCGTCCGCCGAAGCCGTCGCGAGATCAACGGCTTCGACGTCCCACGCCATCTCCGCTACGGGGACTATGCGTTGGTACGGCTCGCCGTCCACCGCCGGGAACGTCGTACGCAGCACCTCGTGCCGCCCGATGACATCACGTAGCGCTGCGCTGAGCGCCTCCCGGTCCACATCCCGCGCCAGTGGCAGAACCATCGGGATGTTGTACGTCGGGCTCGGACCCTCCAGCTGGGCCAGGAACCACAGCCGTCGTTGCGCGTACGACAACGGCACCCGCTCGGGCCGCTCACCCACCGTCAGCCGAGGCCTGGCGGGACCACCGTCCTGTTCCGCCAGGTACGCGGCGAGTCCGGCGGGGGTTGGGGTCTGGAACAGCACCCGGATCTCCACCTCGACACCCAGGAGAGCGCGGATGCGGGAGATCAGCCGAACGGCGAGCAGGGAGTGCCCGCCCAGCGCGAAGAAGTCGTCCTCGACCCCGACCGACTCCAGCCCCAGCACCTGCGCGAACGCAGCACACAACGCCTCTTCCCGGGCATCCGCGGGTGGACGACTGACCCCACCCGAAGCGGCGTACTCGGGAGCGGGCAGCGCCTTGCGGTCCAGCTTGCCGTTCGACGTCAGAGGCAGCGCGTCCAGGAATACGACCGCACTCGGCACCATGTACTCGGGTAGCCGGCCGGCGGCAAACTCCTTCAGCCGCCCGCCGTCGACTTCGTCCTCCGCATCGGCCGGCACCACGTAGGCCACCAGGCGCGTGTCACCCGGAACGTCCTCACGAGCCACGACCACGGCCCGCCCGACCTCAGGGTGCGAAGCAAGGACGGTCTCTATCTCACCCGGTTCGACCCGGAACCCACGGACTTTCACCTGCTGGTCTGCCCGCCCGGTGAACACCAGCTTCCCGTCCGTGTTCCACCGGACCCGGTCCCCGGTGCGGTACATCCGCTCGCCCGAGCCGTTCAGTGGATACGGGCAGGCCACGAACCGCTCCGAGGTCAGGGGACCGTTCCCCGTGTAGCCACGCGCCAGTTGAGCACCCGCGACATACAACTCACCTGTCACGCCTGTGGGAACCGGCCTCATCCACTCGTCCAGCACGAACACCCGAGTGTTGGCGACGGGGGTACCGACCGGCACTCCGTGCCCGGACACGGAACGCCGATCCAGGGCGGTGGTCAGGACGCCGATGGTGGTCTCGGTCGGCCCGTAGTGGTTGAACACCGCACACCCACCGGTACCGGCGTCCAGGACCTCCCCCACCCACTCCGGCGAAGCCGCCTCACCACCCAGCACCAACGACTTCCGCGGCAACACCGACCCCACACCCGCCACCGACGACAACGCAGCCAGATGCGACGGCACCGCCTTGACGTGATCGATCCGGTGGTCACGCAGATAGCGGGCAACGGCATCCGCGTCCACCACCGACTCCGCATCGAGAATGTGCAACTCACCACCGGTCGACAGACTGGTGAACACCACCGTGTTGCCCAGATCCGTCACCTGCGCCTGCAACAACCCATACCGCTCCCCCGGCGCCCCCCAGCCCAGCCGACCCGGCACCGACCCCACGTAATTCGCCAGCCCACCGTGGGTAACCACGACACCCTTCGGCCGACCCGTCGAACCCGACGTGTACATCACATACGCAGCCTGCTCCGCCAGGACTGGCGCCTGCGGTGCAGTGGGCTCCAGGGCATCGAGCTGCTTGACCGTCGACGGGTCGTCGAGCGCCACCACCCGCACCCGACCAGCAGGCAGATCCCCAACCACATCCTCCGAACCCAACAACAACACCGCACGACTGTCCGCCAGCATGAACGCAATACGCTCCACCGGCAGACCCACATCCACCGGCACATACGCCGCCCCCGCCTTCCACACCCCCAACACCGCCGCAACCATCTCCACACCACGATCCAGAGCCAACGCCACCACCGACTCCGCACCCACACCCTGCGCCACAAGAAAACGAGCCAGCCGATTCGCCCGCGCATCCAACTCACCAAACGACACCCCCACACCACCAGCAACCACCGCCACCCCACCCGGCGACCGCCCCACCCACCCCTCAAACCACCCCAACACCGAACCACCCGACACCACACCACCCGTGTCGTTCCACTCCCCCACCACCCGCCGCAACTCCACATCGGACAACAACCCCACCGCATGCACGGCCCCGTCCGGAGCCGCCGCGAGCTGTTCGACCGTGCGGGTCCAGCGTGCCGCCAGGGAGTCCACCGTTGGCTGGTCGAAGAGGTCGGAGGCGGCGTTGACCGCGCCACGGATGCCGGCCGGGCGGCCAAGCTCGTCGCGAAGTTCACGGACGAGCAGTTCCACGTCGAACTTCGCCGCGGCCGTGGGCGACCCGACCGCGTCGGATGGTGTGGGGTGGCCGGGTCGCGCGTCGGTTCGCTGTGTCCGGGCCGCCCGGGGCAGGTTGATGGTGGCCTGCTCGACGTTCTGGACGCTGAGCATGACCTGGAACAGCGGATACCGGGCAAGGGACCGGGTCGGGGCCAGTTCCTCGACCAGCCGCTCGAAAGGCACGTCCTGATGTTCCAGGGCTTCGAGGCTGCGCTCCCGCACCCGTGCCAGCACTTCGCGGAACGTGGGATCGCCGCTCAGGTCCGTCCGCAGCACGAGCGTGTTGACGAAGAAGCCGACGAGGTCGTCCAGGCCCTCGTCCGTGCGGCCCGCGACCGACGACCCGATCGGGATGTCGGTACCCGCGCCCAGACGGGACAGCAGCACCGCGAGCGCGGCCTGCAACACCATGAACACCGTCACACCCTCAGCCCTCGCCACCTCCACCAGCCGCGCGTGCACATCGGCCGACAGGTTGAAGGCACTCGACCGGCCGCGGTGCGAGGCGACAGCGGGGCGCGGGTGGTCGAACGGCAGCTCCAGCTCCTCCGGAATGCCGGCCAGCGCCTCACGCCAGTACTCGACCTGACGGTTCATCAGGCTGTCGGGGTCGGCCTCGTCGCCGAGCAACTCCCGCTGCCACAGGGCGTAGTCCGCGTACTGCACAGGCAACGGCACCCACTCCGGCGCCCGCCCCTCGCACCGCGCCGCATAGGCGAGCGACAGGTCACGGGCCAACGGGCGCTTCGACCAGCCGTCACTGGCGATGTGGTGCACCACCAGCACCAGGACGCAGTCCCCGGCCCGGTCGGTCTGCGCGTTCTGACCGGTGAGCAGCAGCGAGGCCCGGATCGGTACCTCGTGCGCCAAGTCGAAGGCATGGCACGTGCGTTCCGTCACCGCGTCGGCCACCTCGGCCTGCGAGGCCGCCGCGAGGTCCACGACCTCCAGCTCCCAGTCCAGCTCGACGAGCGACCGGATGTGCTGGTAGGGCTCGCCGTCCGTGGCGGGGAACGTCGTGCGCAGCACCTCGTGCCGGTCCATGACGTCCCGCAACGCCGCGGCAAGTGCCGCCCGGTCGGCGTCGCCGGCCAGCCGTAGCACCATCGGGACGTTGTACGTCGGGCTCGGGCCCTCCAGCTGGGCCAGGAACCAGAGCCGCCGCTGCGCGAAGGACAGGGGGATCATGAACGTGCCTCCCTACGCATCGGCCGCAGTGCCGGACGTTCCGGCTTGGGCCGCCTCGGGTTTCGGAGGCCGACCGCCAGGGCGGCCGGCGTGGGGTGCTGGAAGAGCATGCGGATGTCGACCTCGGCGCCGAGGGCCGTCCTGATCCGCGAGATGAGCCGGATGGCCAGGAGCGAGTGGCCACCCAGGGCGAAGAAGTCGTCCTCGGCGCCGACCGACTCCACTCCGAGCACCTGGGCGAAGGCGGCGCACAGCGCCTCTTCGCGGGCGTCGGCCGGAGCGCGGCTGACCGCGTCGCCCGTCACGCGTTCCGGCGCCGGCAGTGCTCGGCGGTCCAACTTGCCGGCGCCGGTCAGCGGCAGCGCGTCCAGGACGACGACGGCCGACGGGACCATGTGCTCCGGTAGCCGGGATCGGGCGAACCGCCTTATGGATGCCGCGAGTTCCTCGGCAGAACCGCTGGCTTCCGCGCCGTCGGCCGATGGCGCGGCCGGCACGACGTACGCGACGAGCCGGGTCTCCCCCGGGCCGTCATCCCGCGCCATCACCACGGCCTGGCGAACTTCCGGGTGAGCGGCGACCGAGGCCTGGATCTCACCGGGTTCGATCCGGAAACCGCGGATCTTGACCTGGTCGTCCGCCCGTCCGGCGAAGACCAGCCGGCCCTCGGTGGTCCAACGGACACGGTCGCCGGTGCGGTACATCCGTTCTCCGGCCCCGAACGGGCACGCGACGAAACGCTCGGCGGACAGCGGCGCATTGCCGACGTATCCGCGCGCCACCTGGGCGCCGGCGACATACAGCTCACCCGTCACGCCAGGAGCCACCGGCCGCAACCACTGATCCAGCACGAACACACGCGTGTTCGCGACGGGCGTGCCGACCGGCACGACACCGCCGGCGACGGTCTCCTCGTCCAGAGCCATGGTCAGGACGCCGATGGTGGTCTCGGTCGGCCCGTAGTGGTTGAACACCGCACACCCACCGGTACCGCCACCGCCACCGGCACCGGCACCGGCACCGGCGTCCACGACCTCCCGCACCCACTCCGGCGAAGCCGCCTCACCACCCAGTACCAGGGACTTCCGCGGCAACACCGACGCGACACCGGTCTCAGCCGACAGCGCAGCCAGATGCGACGGCACCGCCTTGACATGATCGATCCGGTGGTCACGCAGATAGCGGGCGACGGCATCCGCGTCCACCACGGTCCCTGCATCGAGAATGTGCAGTTCGCCGCCGGTCGTCAGGCTGGTGAACACCACCGTGTTGCCCAGGTCCGTCACCTGCGCCTGCAACAACCCGTACCGCTCCCCCGGCCCGCCCCAACCCAGCCGACCCGGCACCGACGCCACATAGTTCGCCAGGCCCCCGTGCGTGACCACGACGCCCTTCGGCCGACCCGTCGAACCCGACGTGTACATCACATACGCGGGATGGCCGGGCAGCGCCCTGATGCCGCCGTCCTCCGGCCTCGGCGGGGTGCCTGGCAGGTCGGCCAGGTGGGCGGCGGTCGCCGGGTCGTCCATCACGATTACCGGCACCGCGCTTCCGGGGCCGGATCCGGGGAGGGCGTGGGACACGGAGCGGGTGGCCAGGACGGAGTGCGCCCCGCTGTCGGCGAGCAGGTGTCCGATTCGCTCGGCCGGCTGCTTCGGGTCGAGTGGCAGATACGCGGCCCCGGCCTTCCACGCCGCGAGCAGCGCGGCCGTCACGTCCAGGCCGCGGTCGGTGAGGATGGCGACCACGGACTCGGGCCCCACGCCCTGGCCGGCGAGGTGGCGGGCCAGGCGGTTGGCGCGGGCGTCCAGTTCGGCGTACGAGATCTCGGCGCCGTCGGCGACCACGGCCACCGCGTCCGGGGTCCGCCGCGCCTGCGCCTCGAACAGGTCCAGCACCGATGCGTCGATGAGCTCGGCCGCGGTGTCGTTCCATCGGTCGATCACCTGCTCGCGCTGAGCGGTGTCCATGACCTCCACGGAGGCGAGTTCGGGGTCCGGGCCTCCCGCCAGGGTGATCGTCAGGGCGGCGGAGACGTTGTCGATCGCGGTGTGCACCAGGGCCGCGACCAGTTCGGCGTCCGCCGGTGCCGTCGCGCCGACGCTCAGGGCGAAGCCTCGGTCGCCCAGGTCGCTGACGGAGACGCTGAGCGGGAAGTTGTCGTGCTGCTCGGTGGAGACCGCCCGGATCCCGAGGCTGTCGTCCGCGTAGTCGTCGATGTCCTGGGCGCGGTCGTTGTGGCGGTAGTTGAAGAGGGACGTGAACAACGGAGCATCACCCGTGACGCCACTGGCCCGCTGCGCCACCGCCAACGGCGCATGCTCATGCGCCACCAACCCCGCCAACTGCACCCGCATCCCGACAACCGCCGCCCGCACCCCCACACCCCGCGTCCGCACCCGTGCAGGCAACGTATTCATGAACAACCCCAACGCCCGATCAACCCCCGCGCCACCCCCCATCCGCCCCAACAACACCGTCCCGAACACCACATCATCGCGACCCGACACCGCCGCCAACACCCGCGCCCACGCCACATGCCACACCGTCGCCGCACTCACCCCCAACCCCCGGGCCACCCGCCGCACCCGCTGACCCACCACATCAGCAACGCGACAATGCGCCCGAACGGCCTCCACTCCGTCCCCCCGCACATCCAACAACCCGAACGGCGCCGTCGACTCCGACACATCACCCAACAACTCCGCGAAGAACTCCTCGTGTTCAGCGCCGGAAACCCCGGCACGGGCCTGGGCGACGTACTCCCGGAAGGGCACCGGCACCGGCAACCGCGCCTCCTCGCCCCGCATGAAGGCACGCACCTCCTGCAACAGCAACGCCATCCCCGTGTGGTCCTGAACCAGGTGATGCATCCGCAACAACGCCAACTGCCGGCCGTCAGCCGTACGCGTCGTGTGGACGTCCATCAACGGCGCCCGGGACAGATCCATCGACCTGCCCACCACACCCACCAGCGCCGCCACCGGATCCGCCGAATCCTCCGCGTCCAGGTCTATGGAGTGGACCCGCAACTCCGCACGACGCCACACCACCTGCACCGGCTCCGCAACGCCCTCCCACACCACACCCGTGCGATACACATCATGCCGATCCACCACCCGCTGCAACGCCCCCGCAAACGACTCCCACCGCGCCACACTGTCGAACTCCAGCACCACCACCGTCACATACGCATCCACACCGCCCTCCGCCAACAGGTGATGGAACAACAGACCCTCCTGCAAAGGCGCCAGCGGATAGATGTCCGCGACATTCCCCACACCACCCGCAACAGACGACACCACCCGGTCGATCTCCACCCCCGACAACCCCGCCAACGGCACCATCTCCGGCGTCACCACCGACACCCCCACCGGAACACCACCAGTCGATACCTCGGTGCTGACCGGATCGGCGTCGCCGACAACCTCGGCGAGACCGGCCGGAGTCGGTGTCTCGAACAGCGCGCCCACCGATACGACGAGCCCGCGTACCCGAAGCCGTTCCACGAGACGCACCGCGAGCAGCGAATGCCCGCCCAGGGCGAAGAAGCCGTCGTCCACACCGACCGAGTCCACGCCCAGGACCTCGGCGAAGACCTGGCACAGCAGTTCCTCGCGGGCGTTCGCGGGTGCCCGGGAGGGGGTGTCGGTGGTGAACTGCGGTGCCGGCAGCGCCCTGCGGTCCAGCTTGCCGTTGGACGTCAGCGGCAGCGCGTCCAGCACGATCACCGCGGACGGGACCATGTACTCCGGCAGCCGTGCGGCAAGAAACTCCACCAGCCTCGCGCCATCGGCAGCGCCATCGCCATCGCCATCGCCATCGCCATCGCCATCGCCATCGCCATCGGGGACGGGGACGGGGACGACGTAGGCGACCAGGTGTGTGTCCCCCGGCGCCTCCTCCCGTGCCACCACTGCCGTCTGCTCCACCTCCGGGTGGGTCAGCAGGGTCGCTTCCACCTCGCCGGGCTCGACGCGGAACCCGCGGATCTTCACCTGGTCGTCGGCGCGGCCCGCGAAGACCAACTGCCCGTCCGTGTTCCACCGGGCCCGGTCGCCGGTGCGGTACATCCGCTTGCCGCCTTCCCACGGGCAGGCCACAAACCGGTCGGCGGTCAGACCCGGCCGGTCCACGTATCCGCGTGCCACACCGGCTCCGGCGACATACAGGTCACCGATCACACCCTCGGGTACCGGGTTGAGCCACCCGTCGAGCACCAGGGTGCGTACTCCGTCCAGCGGTCGGCCGATCGGCAGCACCGGGCCCACCGGTGCCGACACCGGTGTCTGGGTGGCACACAGCGTCACCTCCGTCGGCCCGTAGAGATGCCTCACCCGTGTCCCCGGGCAGGCCCGCAGCACCTGGTCCACCGCCGTCGCCGGCACCACGTCACCGCCGGTGAGCACCTCCGTCGTCCCGGTGAAGCACTCCGGGTCCTCGCCCGCCAGCACCCGGAACAGGCCGGCCGTCACATGCACATGGGACGCCTCACCGGCACGGATCAGTGCCCCGTCGACCCGGCTCGCCGGAGCGACGATCACGCGAGCGCCGGCCACCAGTGGCGCCCACACCTCGTACACCGAGACGTCGAAGACATGCGGTGCGTGGAACAGCACCGACGACTCCGGCGACAGCCCCCAGCACCGGTCCGACACCAGCGCCGCCACATCGCCGTGGGTGACGGCCACACCCTTCGGACGCCCGGTCGAGCCGGAGGTGTACATGATGTACGCCAGTCCGTCCGGCCTCTGGTCGGTGGGCGGGGCGGACTCCGCCGACGGCGCGACGTCCGCCACCTGGACGACGGGCAGTCCACCGGTCCGGGAGGCGTAGGCGGGCGAGGTGAGCACGGAACCGGCGGCGCTGTCGGCGAGCATGAACGCGATCCGCTCCGCCGGATAGTCGGGGTCGATCGGTACGAACGCCGCCCCCGCCTTCCACACCGCGAGCAGGGCCACGATCAGGTCGACGCCGCGGTCGAGCAGTACGGCCACCGTCGATTCGGCGCCCGCGCCCAGTGCCCTCAGCCGCCGCGCCACACCGTTCGCACGGGCGTCCAGGTCGGCATAGGTCAACTCGGAGCCGTCGCCGCCGACCACCGCGACCCGCTGCGGTGCACGCGTCGCCCAGCGTTCGAACCGGTCCGCCACCAGGTCGGCCGAGGGCTCCACGGCAGGCTTCACGGCAGGCTTCACGGCGATGGGGTTCCGCTCTCCCGTCGCCCGCCGGAGCTCCGCGTCCGACAACACCTCGAGCCGCCGTACCGGCTCCCCCGGGGTGGCCACCACCTGTTCCAGCACTCGCGCCAACCGCTGTGCGACGCCCTCCACCGAGGGCGCGTCGAAGAGGTCGGCCGCGCCGCTCACCGACAGCCGCAGTCCGTCCGGCCGCCGCCGGTCGTCGCGGGTCTCCCTGGCCACCACCTCCAGGTCGAACTTGGACACGGCGGCCAACTCGCCCGCTGCGCCGACGGGTTCGTCCTTCACCGGCAGGCGCGACGAAGGTGCGGAGTCCGAGGCCGTGTGGCCGAGGTTCTGGAGGGTGAGCATCGCCTGGAAGAGCGGATGGCGGGCCAGTGACCGGGCCGGCGCCAGTTCCTCCACCAGTCGCTCGAACGGCACGTCCTGGTGGGCCAGCGCCTCCAGGCTGCGCTCGCGCACCCGCGCCAGCACATCCCGGAACGTCGGGTCACCGCTCACACCCGCCCGCAGCACGAGCGTGTTCACGAAGAACCCGACGAGGTCGTCAAGCGCCTCGTCCGTGCGCCCCGCCACCGCCGAGCCGATCGGAATGTCCTCACCCGCGCCGAGCCGGGACAGCAGCACGGCGAACGCGGCCTGCAGCACCATGAACACCGTCACGCCCTCGGCCCTGGCCAACTCCACCAGTCCGGCGTGCGTTTCGGCGTCCAGGTCGACCCGGACGTTGTGGGCGCGGTGGCCGGCCACGGCCGGTCGCGGCCGGTCGAACGGCAGCTCCAGTTCCTCGGGTGCACCGGCCAACGTCTCGCGCCAGTACGTCACCTGACGGGACAGCGTGCTCTCTGGGTCGTCGGTGTCGCCGAGCAACTCCCGCTGCCACAGCGCGTAGTCCGCGTACTGCACCGGCAACGGCAGCCACTCCGGCTCCCGCCCCTCGCACCGCGCCGCGTAGGCCAGCGACAGGTCGCGCGCCAGCGGTCCCATGGACCAGCCGTCGCTCGCGATGTGGTGCACCACCAGTACGAGCAGGCACTCGTCCGCGTCGGTCAGCAGCAGCGATGCCCGGATCGGCACCTCGGTCGCGAGGTCGAACGCGTACCGGGCCCGCGCCGCGACCACCGTCGACACCTCGTCCTCGTGCGCCCCGACGAGGTCCACGACTTCCAGGCTCCAGTCGCCTGCCTCTCCTGCCTCTCCTGCCTCACTCGCCTCGGTCGGCGGGAGGACGCGTTGGTACGGCTCGCCGTCCACGGCCGGGAACACCGTCCGCAGCACCTCGTGCCGGCCGATCACGTCTCGCAGCGCCGCATCCAGTGCCGCCCGGTCCACCGCGCCCGAAAGCCGCAGCACGCTCGGGGTGTTGTAGGCCCCCGCGCTCCCTTCGAGTTGGGCGAGGAACCACAGGCGCTGCTGTGCGAAGGACAGCGGCACCCGCTCGGGCCGCCGGCGGGGCGCGGCCGGCAGCGGCCGGGCGTCGCCCGCCGCCGCCCGCTCCGCCAGACGCGTCGCGAGCCCGGCCGGTGTCGGCGCCTCGAACAGGGCGCGGATCCCGACCTCGGCACCCAGCAGCACCCGAATACGGGAGGCGAGCCGGACGGCGAGCAGCGAGTGCCCGCCGAGGGCGAAGAAGTCGTCGTCGACACCGACCGACTCCACCCCGAGCACCTGCGCGAACGCCGCGCACAGCAGTTCCTCGCGGACGTCGGCCGGAGCGCGGCCGAGGCCGTCGGCGACGTGTTCGGGGGCCGGCAGCGCGGCCCGGTCCACCTTGCCGTTGACGGTCAGCGGCAGCGCGTCCAGCACCACGACCGCCGAGGGCACCATGTACTCGGGCAGCCGTTCCCGCACCAGCGTCCGCACGCCCGCGGGCAGGTTCCGCCGTACCGTGTCGGAGCCGTCGACCGGTACGACGTACGCGACGAGCCGCAGCTCTTCGGAGGAGTCGCCCCGGGCCACCACGACGGCCTGGCGGACCTCCGGGTGTGCGGCGACAACCGCCCGTACCTCGCCGGGTTCGATCCGGAAGCCGCGGATCTTCACCTGGTCGTCCGCCCGGCCGGCGAACACCAGTCGGCCGTCGGAGGTCCGGCGGACCCGGTCACCGGTGCGGTACATGCGCTCACCGGAGCCGTTCAGCGGGTACGGGCAGGCGGTGAACCGCTCGGCGGTCAGCGGGCCGTTCCCCGCATACCCGCGGGCGACTTGCACACCCGCGACGTACAACTCGCCTGTCGTGCCGGGCGGAACGGGCTGCAGCCACTCGTCGAGCACGAACAGCCGGGTGTTGGCGATCGGTGTGCCGATGTCGAGGGCCGCACCGGCTGCCGCGTCCGCCACGGCCAACGGCTCGGACATGGTGGCGCAGACGGTGGTCTCGGTCGGCCCGTAGGCGTTGACCAGTTCACGGTCGTGGGCCCAGCGCTCGGCGACCTGTGCGTCCAGCGCCGACCCGGCCGACACGACCGTACGCAGGGAGGCGTAGTCCGTCGTCCGCTCGATCGCCAGCACGGCGGGCGGCAGCGTCGCGTGGCTGACCCGCCACCGGGCGACGACGTCCACGAGCCCCGCGCCGGGCGCCAGTTCGTCGGCCGCCGCGACGACGAGGGCCGCGCCCGCGGTCAGCGCCATCAGCAGCTCGGAGGTGGCCGCGTCGAAGCCGACGCTGGCGAACTGCAGTACCCGGCTGCCCTGTTGGACGCCGAGTCGGCGTGCCTGGGCCCGGGCGAGGTTCACGGCGCCCGCGTGGGAGAGGACGACGCCCTTGGGCCGCCCCGTGGAACCAGAGGTGTAGATCACGTACGCGGCCCGCTGCGGCAGCACGGCCCCGCCGCGCTCGGCGTCGGTCAACGGTGCCGCGTCCCGCCCGGTGATCCCGCTCACCACCTCCGGGTCGTCCACCACCACGCGTACCATCGCCTCCGCCGCCACCGCTCCGTCCAGCAGACCGGCGCGGGCCCGGGACGTCACGACATGCCGAGCACCGCTGTCGGCGAGCATGAAGGCGAGCCGCTCGGCCGGCTGACTCGAATCGACCGGCAGATACGCCGCTCCCGCCTTCAGCACACCCAGCAGGGTCGCGATCAGGTCGGCGCCCCGGTCCAGGACCACCGCCACCACGGACTCGGCCCCCACACCGCGGCCGAGCAGATGGCGCGCCAGCCGATTCGCCCGTGCGTCCAGTTCGGCGTACGACACGTCGACCCCGTCACCGAGCAGCGCGGGCGCCTCCGGCGTACGGGCCGCCTGTGCCTCGAACAACTCGACCACGGAGAGCGGGAGGTGAGATGAGGTTTCGTCCTCGACCCCGCTCCACTCGGCCACCGCCTGGCGCCGCTCCGCGTCGGAGAGCACCTGTACGTCGTGCAGGCGTCGTTCGGGAGCCACGGCCACCTGGTCGAGTACCCACGCCCACCGCTCGGCGAGCGCGGCCACCGACTCGGCGTCGAAGAGGTCCGCGGCACCGCTGAGTGAGCCGCGCAGCCCGCCCGGGCTGCCGTCGGGCGCCTGCAGTTCGCGGGCGACGACGTCCAGGTCGAACTTGGACACGGCGGTCAGAGCACCGCCCGCCCCGGAGATCCCCCCGACGACGGGGAGCCGGACGTCGGGAAGGTCGGCCGGGTGCTGTTCGTCGAGGTTCTGGAGAGTCAGCATCACCTGGAACAGCGGATGCCGCGCCAGCGACCGGACCGGCGCCAACTCCTCCACCAGCCGCTCGAACGGCACGTCCTGATGCGCCAACGCCTCAAGACTCCGCTCACGCACCCGCGCCAGCACGTCCCGGAACGTCGGGTCACCGGAGAGATCGGTGCGGATGACCAGGGTGTTCACGAAGAACCCGACGAGATCGTCAAGCCCCTCGTCCGTACGGCCCGCAACCGCCGACCCGATCGGAATGTCGGTACCGGCACCGAGCCGCGACAGCAACACCGCCAGCGCAGCCTGCAACACCATGAACACCGTCACACCCTCGGCCCGCGCCACCTCCACCAGCCGCGCGTGCACATCGGCCGACACCGCGAACTCACTGGCGTGCCCGCGATGCGAGACCACGGCAGGCCGCGACCGGTCGACGGGAAGTTCGAGCTCCTCCGGCACATCCGCCAAAGCCGCACGCCAGTAGGCGACCTGTCGACTGATCAGGCTCTTCGAGTCACCTTCCTCCCCCAACAACTCCCGCTGCCACAAGGCGTAGTCCGCGTACTGCACGGTCAACTCCGCCCACTCGGGCTCCCGCCCCGCACAGCGAGCCGTGTAGGCCAGCGACACATCACGCGCCAACGGGCCCTTCGACCAGCCGTCACTGGCGATGTGATGCGCCACGAGCACCAACACGCACTCGCGGCCGGTACCCAGATCCAGCAGCCAGCCACGGAAGGGGAGTTCGACGTCCAGATCGAACGGATGCCGTACCCGTTCCTCGATCTCAGCCGTCAGCCCGTCGTCCGTGACTCCGCTGAGGTCCACGACCTCCAGCTCCCAGGCGGACACCAGCTCCTCGACGGGAACGATGCGCTGGTACGGCTCGCCGTCCACCGCCGGGAACGTCGTACGCAGCACCTCGTGCCGCCCGACGACGTCCCGCAGAGCCGCCGCCAGCCCCGCGCGGTCCGTGTCACCGGCCAGCCGCAGCACCATCGGGATGTGGTAGGTCGGGCTCGGGCCCTCCAACTGCGCCAGGAACCACAGCCTGCGCTGGGCGAACGACAGCGGGACCAGCTCCGGCCGCTCGACGACCGCCGTCAGCGCGGGCCTGGCGGGACCGCTCTCCTCCGCTGCGAGATATACCGCGAGTCCGGCGGGGGTCGGGGTCTGGAACAGCGCCCGGATCTCCACCTCGACACCCAGGAGTGCACGGATGCGGGAGATCAGCCGGACGGCGAGCAGGGAGTGCCCGCCCAGGGCGAAGAAGTCGTCCTCGACCCCGACCGACTCCAGCCCCAGCACCTGCGCGAACGCAGCACACAACGCCTCTTCCCGAGCGTTCGCCGGTGGCCGACTGCGGCCTGCACCGGAGACGTACTCCGGAGCGGGTAGAGCCTTGCGATCCAGCTTGCCGTTGGACGTCAGGGGCAGCGCGTCCAGGAGTACGACCGCACTCGGCACCATGTACTCAGGCAACCGCCCCGCGACGAACTCCCTCAACCGGTCGCCATCGACCTCGCCCTCCGGATCATCCGGGACGACATAGGCGACCAGGCGCACATCCTCGCCGGCATCCGAACGGGGAACGACAACGGCCTGCGCGACCTCCGGATGAGCGACGAGAACAGCCTGGATCTCACCCGGCTCGACACGGAAGCCACGGATCTTCACCTGGTCGTCCGCACGTCCGCCGAAGACCAACCGACCCCCGGTCGTCCAACGCGCGCGGTCCCCGGTGCGATACATCCGTTCTCCGGCCCCGAACGGGCACGCCACGAAACGCTCGGCGGACAACGGCGCATTACCCACGTATCCGCGCGCCACCTGGGCACCGGACACATAGAGTTCGCCGGTCACCCCAGCCGGCACCGGCGCCAGCCACTCGTCGAGTACGAACGCCCGCGTGTTGGCCACCGGAGTACCGACCGGCACCACACCACCAGCAACGGTCTCCTCGTCCAGAGCCGTGGTCAGGACACCAATCGTGGTCTCGGTTGGCCCGTAGTGGTTGAACACCGCACACCCACCGGCACCGGCGTCCACGAGCTCCCCCACCCACTCCGGCGAAGCCGCCTCACCACCCAGCACCAACGACTTCCGCGGCAACACCGAGCCGACACCCGCCACCGACGACAACGCAGCCAGATGCGACGGCACCGCCTTGACGTGATCGATCCGGTGGTCACGCAGATAGCGGGCAACGGCATCCGCGTCCACCACCGACTCCGCATCGAGAATGTGCAACTCACCACCGGTCGACAGACTGGTGAACACCACCGTGTTGCCCAGATCCGTCACCTGCGCCTGCAACAACCCATACCGCTCCCCCGGCGCCCCCCAGCCCAGCCGACCCGGCACCGACCCCACGTAATTCGCCAGCCCACCGTGGGTAACCACGACACCCTTCGGCCGACCCGTCGAACCCGACGTGTACATCACATACGCAGCCTGCTCCGCCAGGACTGGCGCCTGCGGTGCAGTGGGCTCCAGGGCATCGAGCTGCTTGACCGTCGACGGGTCGTCGAGCGCCACCACCCGCACCCGACCAGCAGGCAGATCCCCAACCACATCCTCCGAACCCAACAACAGCACCGCCCGGCTGTCCGCCAGCATGAACGCAATACGCTCCACCGGCAGACCCACATCCACCGGCACATACGCCGCCCCCGCCTTCCACACCCCCAACACCGCCGCAACCATCTCCACACCACGATCCAGAGCCAACGCCACCACCGACTCCGCACCCACACCCTGCGCCACAAGAAAACGAGCCAGCCGATTCGCCCGCGCATCCAACTCACCAAACGACACCCCCACACCACCAGCAACCACCGCCACCCCACCCGGCGACCGCCCCACCCACCCCTCAAACCACCCCAACACCGAACCACCCGACACCACACCACCCGTGTCGTTCCACTCCCCCACCACCCGCCGCAACTCCACATCGGACAACAACCCCACCGCATGCACGGCCCCGTCCGGAGCCGCCGCGACCTGCTCCAGCAGCCGCGTCCAACGGGTGTTGATCGCCTCGAGTGACGCCGGTTCGAAGAGGTCGGCAGCGACCGTCATCGCGCCGCGCAGCCCCGCAGGGCGTCCCTGGTCGTCGTGGGTCTCCGCGACCATCACGTCCAGATCGAACTTCGCCCAGCGTCGGGTCGCCGACACGGGTTCGACGTGGACACCATCCATGTCGAGGACTGCCTCGACGGTGTTCTGCTTGGTCAACACCACCTGGAAGAGGGGGTGCCGGGCCATGGAACGTGCCGGCGCCAGCTCCTCCACCAGCCGCTCGAACGGCACGTCCTGATGGGCCAGCGCTTCGAGGCTGCGCTCCCGCACCCGAGCCAGCACTTCCCTGAACGTGGGCTCGCCACTGAGATCGGTACGGATGACAAGAGTGTTCAGGAAGCAGCCGACGAGGTCGTCCAGGCCCTCGTCCGTACGACCCGCCACCGCCGACCCGATCGGAATGTCGGTACCGGCGCCCAGCCGGGACAGCAGCACCGCCAGCGCGGCCTGCAACACCATGAACACCGTCACACCCTCGGCCTTCGCCAACTCGGCGAGCCTGACATGGACTTCGGCCGGCACCAGGAGCGGCAGGCTGTGCGCGCGGTGCGTGGCGGTTGCCGGACGCGGATGGTCGAAAGGCAGCTCCAGTTCCGCCGGAATGTCACGCAGGGCCTCACGCCAGTAGGCCATCTGACGGGACACGACGCTGTCCGGATCACCCTCGTCGCCCAGCAACTCCCGTTGCCACACCGTGTAGTCCGCGTACTGCACCGGCAACGGCGCCCACTCCGGCGGTCGACCTTCGCACCGGGCGGCATAGGCGAGCGACAGGTCGTGCGCCAGCGGGCTCATCGACCAGCCGTCGGTGGCTATGTGGTGCAGCAGGAGCACGAGTACGTACTCGTCCGCGCTGGTCTGGAAGAGAGTGGCTCGGACGGGAATGTCCTGCGCGAAGTCGAGAACGTGCCGGGCGCGCTCGGCGACCGCGCTCACGACGTCGTCCTGCGACGCGGAGGTGAGGTCGACGTACTCCAACTGCCAGTGCAGTTCCTCGGGCGCCACTATCCGCTGGTAAGGCTCACCGTCGGCGGCCGGGAACATCGTGCGCAGCGCCTCGTGCCGGCCGATGACGTCCCGCAACGCCGTGTCGAGCGCCTCGGCCTCCAGCTCGCCGGTCAGCCGAAGGACTACGGGCAAGTTGTACGAGGGGTTGGGGCCTTCAAGTTGGGCCAGGAACCACAGCCTGCGCTGGGCGAAGGACAGCGGGACCAACTCCGGCCGCTCGACGACCGCCCTCAGCGTGGGCCTGGCGGGACCGCTCTCCTGCGCTGCGAGATATACCGCGAGTCCGGCGGGAGTCGGGGTCTGGAACAGCACCCGGATCTCCACCTCGACACCCAGGAGAGCGCGGATGCGGGAGATCAGCCGGACGGCGAGCAGGGAATGCCCGCCCAGCGCGAAGAAGTCGTCCTCGACCCCGACCGACTCCAGCCCCAGCACCTGCGCGAACGCAGCACACAACGCCTCTTCCCGGGCATCCGCCGGCGGGCGACTCACCCCGCCCGAAGCCGCATACTCCGGGGCGGGCAGCGCCTTGCGGTCCAGCTTGCCGTTCGACGTCAGAGGCAGCGCGTCCAGCACGATCACCGCGGACGGGACCATGTACTCAGGCAACCGCCCACCGACAAAAGCCTTCACGTGCGCCTCGTCAGGAACATCCTCCACATCCACCGCAACGACATAAGCGACCAGGCGCACATCCTCACCGGCATCCGAACGGGCAACAACGACCGCCTGCGCGACCTCCGGATGAGCGACGAGAACAGCCTGGATCTCACCCGGCTCAACACGGAAGCCACGGATCTTCACCTGATCGTCCGCACGTCCGGCGAAGACCAACCGACCCCCGGTCGTCCAACGCACGCGGTCCCCGGTGCGATACATCCGCTCGCCGCCCCCGAACGGGCACGCCACGAAACGCTCGGCGGACAACGGCGCATTACCCACGTAACCACGCGCCAACTGAGCACCAGCGACATACAGCTCACCCGTCACGCCAGGAGCCACCGGCCGCAACCACTGATCCAGCACAAACACCCGCGTGTTGGCGACAGGCGTACCCACCGGCACCACACCACCGGCAACGGTCTCCTCGTCCAGAGCGGTGGTCAGGACACCGATCGTGGTCTCGGTCGGCCCATAGTGGTTGAACACCGTGCACTCACCGGCGTCCAGTACCTCCCCCACCCACTCCGGCGAAGCCGCCTCACCACCCAACACCAACGACTTCCGCGGCAACACCGACCCCACACCCGCCACCGACGACAACGCAGCCAGATGCGACGGCACCGCCTTCACATGATCAATCCCATGCTCCGCGAGATAACCGGCGACGGCTCGCGGATCGACGACAGCATCAGCGTCGAGAATGTGCAGCTCACCGCCGGTCGTCAGACTGGTGAACACCACCGTGTTGCCCAGATCCGTCACCTGCGCCTGCAACAACCCATACCGCTCCCCAGGCCCACCCCAACCCAGCCGACCCGGCACCGACCCCACATAGTTCGCCAGGCCACCATGCGTGACCACGACACCCTTCGGCCGACCCGTCGAACCCGACGTGTACATCACATACGCAGCCTGCTCCGCGCGGATCGACGCCTGCGGTGCAGTGGGCTCCAGAGCATCCAGCTGCTTCACCGTCCACGGGTCGTCGAGCGCCACCACCCGCACCCGACCAGCAGGCAGATCCCCAACCACATCCTCCGAACCCAACAACAACACCGCACGACTGTCCGCCAGCATGAACGCAATACGCTCCACCGGCAGACCCACATCCACCGGCACATACGCCGCCCCCGCCTTCCACACCCCCAACACCGCCGCAACCATCTCCACACCACGACCCATCGCCAGCGCCACCACCGACTCCGCACCCACACCCTGCGCCACAAGAAAACGAGCCAGCCGATTCGCCCGCGCATCCAACTCACCAAACGACACCCCCACACCACCAGCAACCACCGCCACCCCACCCGGCGACCGCCCCACCCACCCCTCAAACCACCCCAACACCGAACCACCCGACACCACACCACCCGTGTCGTTCCACTCCCCCACCACCGTCCGACGCTCCGCGCCTGTCAGCAGTTGCGCGTCCCGAAGGCGTCGATCCGGTGCCGCGACGAGTTGGTGCAGTGTGCGTGCCCATCGATCCGCGATGGACGCGACCGTCGCGGGGTCAAAAAGGTCCGCCGCCGCGGTCACCGCGCCCCTCAGGCCGGCCGGGCGACCTCGCGCGTCGCGGGTTTCCGCGACCATCACGTCCAGGTCGAACTTGGCCGCAGGACGGTCCACCGGCAGTAACTCGACTTCAAGACCGTCGAGTTGCAGTGTGGCCTCACCCATGGCGTGTGTGGTGAGGACGACCTGGAAGAGGGGATGCCGGGCCATCGACCGCGACGGCGCCAACTCCTCCACCAGCCGCTCGAACGGCACATCCTGATGCGCCAGCGCTTCGAGGCTGCGCCCACGCACCCGCGCCAGCACATCCCTGAACGACGGATCACCGCCCACATCCGTACGCACCACCAGCGTGTTCACGAAGCAACCCACGAGGTCGTCCAGACCCTCGTCCGTACGCCCCGCCACCGCCGAGCCGATCGGAATGTCGGTACCGGCGCCCAGGCGGGACAGCAGCACCGCAAGCGCGGCCTGCAACACCATGAACACCGTCACACCCTCGGCCTTCGCCAACTCGAGCACCCGCGCGTGCACGTCCGCAGGCACGGCGAAGTCGTGCGAGTGCCCGCGGTGCGAGGCCACAGGGGGGCGCGGCCGGTCGGCGGGCAGGGCGAGCTCGTCGGGGATGCCGGTCAGGGCTTCGCGCCAGTAGTCGACCTGCCGGGAGACCAGGCTCTCCGGATCGTCCTCGGCGCCGAGCAACTGCCGCTGCCACAGGGCGTAGTCGGCATACTGCACCGGCAACGGGGCCCACTCCGGCGCCCGGCCGTCGCGCCGGGCGGCATAGGCGGTCGAGATGTCCCGGGCGAGCGGTCCGAGGGACCAGCCGTCACTGGCGATGTGGTGCAGCACGAGCACCAGGACGTGCTCGTCCGCTGCCGTGCGCAGCAACCACGCCTGGATCGGCACATCAGTGGACAGGTCGAAGGCATACCGCGCCCGCTCGTCGATCGCCGCCGTCAACTCCTCGGCCGTGGCGGCGGTCAGATCGACCGTCCGCAGCTGCCAGTCGAGCGAGTCGGGCTGAAGTATGTGCTGGTACGGCTCACCGTCCGTCTCGGGGAACGTGGTGCGCAAGGACTCATGCCGGCCGATGACATCCCGCAACGCGGCTGCGAGCGCGTCCGGTGCCAGTTCGCCGGTGACTCGGGCCACAGCTGCGCTGTTGTACATCGGGTTCGGGCCCTCTAGCCGGCCGAGGAACCAGAGCCGACGCTGCGCGAACGACAACGGGATCATCGGTCTTCCTCCATACGCATCGGCCGCAGTGCCGGCCTTTCAGGCCGAGTCGGCTGTTGGTCGAGTTCGTCGGCGAGTCCGGCGGGGGTGGGGGTCTGGAACAGCACCCGGATCTCCACCTCGACACCCAGGAGTGCACGGATGCGGGAGATCAGCCGGACGGCGAGCAGGGAGTGCCCGCCCAGGGCGAAGAAGTCGTCCTCGACCCCCACCGACTCCAGCCCCAGCACCTGCGCGAACGCAGCACACAACGCCTCTTCCCGAGCGTTCGCCGGTGGCCGACTGCGGCCTGCACCGGAGACGTACTCCGGGGCCGGCAGGGCCTTGCGATCCAGCTTGCCGTTCGACGTCAGAGGCAGCGCGTCCAGGAGAACGACCGCACTCGGCACCATGTACTCAGGCAACCGCCCACCGACAAAGGCCTTCACCCGCGCCTCGTCAGGAGCATCCTCCGCGTCCGCAGGGACCACGTAGGCCACCAGACGCACATCCCCGGCGGCATCATCGCGAGCCACTACCGCCGCCTGAGAGACCTCGGGATGGGCAGCGAGGACGGCTTCGACCTCTCCCGGCTCGATCCGGAAGCCACGGATCTTCACCTGATCGTCCACCCGCCCGGCGAAGACCAGCCGACCGTCGGGAGTCCAGCGCACGCGGTCCCCGGTGCGGTACATCCGCTCGCCGGACCCATTCAGAGGGTGGGGGCAGGCGATGAACCGCTCGGCGGTCAGCGGCCCGTTGCCCATGTATCCGCGCGCCAACTGGGCGCCGGAAACATAGAGTTCGCCGATCACACCCACCGGCACCGGGGCCAGCCACTCGTCGAGGACGAACGCCCGCGTGTTGGCGACGGGGGTGCCGACCGGCACCACGCCTCCGGCGACGGTCTCCTCGTCCAGGGCCATGGTCAGGACGCCGATGGTGGTCTCGGTCGGCCCGTAGTGGTTGAACACCGTGCACTCACCGGCGTCCAGGACCTCCCCCACCCACTCCGGCGAAGCCGCCTCACCACCCAACACCAGAGACCTCCGCGGCAACACCGCCTTCGCACCCGCCACCGACGACAACGCAGCCAGATGCGACGGCACGACCTTCAGATGATCAATCCCCTCACCACGCACATACGCAGCCACCGCCCCCGCGTCCACCACCGACTCCGCATCGAGAATGTGCAACTCACCGCCGGTCGTCAGACTGGTGAACACCACCGTGTTGCCGAGATCCGTCACCTGCGCCTGCAACAGGCCATACCGCTCCCCGGGCGCCCCCCAGCCCAGCCGGCCCGGCACCGACCCCACGTAATTCGCCAGGCCACCGTGCGTGACGGCCACGCCCTTCGGCCGACCTGTGGAACCCGACGTGTACATCACGTACGCCAGACCGTCACCGGCAACCACAACCCCGGGCGGACTCGGATCGGCAGCCTCAAGCTGCAGCATCGTCGACGGATCGTCGAGCGCCACCACCCGCACTCGACCAGCAGGCAGATCCCCGACCACATCCTGCGAACCCAGCAGCAGTACGGCACGGCTGTCGGCCAGCATGAACGCGATCCGCTCCACCGGCAGACCCACATCCACCGGCACATACGCCGCCCCCGCCTTCCACACCCCCAACACCGCCGCAACCATCTCCACACCACGACCCAGAGCCAACGCCACCACCGACTCCCGCCCAACCCCCAGACCCCTCAAATACCGAGCCAGCCGATTCGCCCGCGCATCCAACTCACCAAACGACACCCCCACACCACCAGCAACCACCGCAACCCCACCCGGCGACCGCCCCACGCACTCCTCAAACCACCCCAACACCGAACCACCCGACACCACACCACCCGTGTCGTTCCACTCCCCCACCACCCGCCGCAACTCCACATCGGACAACAACCCCACCGCATGCACGGCCCCGTCCGGAGCCGCCGCGACCTGCTCCAGCAGCCGCACCCAGCGAGCGGCGATCGACTCCACCGACGTGGGATCGAACAGATCCGCGGCCACCGTCACGGAGCCTCGCAGCCCGGCGGGGAGCCCCAGTTCGTCATGGGTCTCGCCGACCATCACGTCCAGGTCGAACTTGGCTGCCGGGCGGTCGATGGGGAGGAGTTCGACGTCCAGGCCTTCGAGTTCGAGCATTGACTCGCCCATGGCGTCGGTGGTGAGGACGACCTGGAAGAGGGGATGCCGGGCCATCGACCGCGACGGCGCCAACTCCTCCACCAGCCGCTCGAACGGCACATCCTGATGCGCCAGCGCCTCAAGACTCCGCCCACGCACCCGCGCCAGCACATCCCTGAACGACGGATCACCACCCACATCCGTACGCACCACCAACGTGTTCACGAAGCAACCCACGAGATCGTCCAGACCCTCATCCGTACGCCCCGCCACCGCCGAGCCGATCGGAATGTCGGTACCGGCGCCCAGGCGGGACAGCAGCACCGCAAGCGCGGCCTGCAACACCATGAACACCGTCACACCCTCAGCCCTCGCCAACTCCACCAGGCCGGCATGCACGTCGGCCGGGACGCGCAGCGGCACACTGTGCGCGCGGTGGCTCGCCGTGACGGGGCGCAGTCGATCGAAGGGAAGGGCCAGTTCCTCGGGAGCGCCCGCCAATGCATCGCGCCAGTAGTCGACCTGGTGAGAGATCAGACTCTCCTCGTCACCGTCGTCCCCAAGCAGCTCCCTCTGCCACAGCGCGTAGTCCGCGTACTGCACCGGCAACGGCGCCCACTCCGGCCGTTGTCCACGTCGGCGGGCCGCGTACGCCAGCGACAGGTCGGCGGCGAGCGGGGTCATGGACCAACCGTCGCTGGCTATGTGGTGGACGACCAGCACCAACTGGTGCTCGTGGTCGCCGACCTTGATCAGCGTGGCCCGAATCGGCACCTCGGTGGCCAGCTCGAACGCGTATCGCGCACGCGCGGCGATCACGGCGTCCCGTTCCGCCGCCGTACTGGCGGTCAGGTCGAGACATTCCATCTGCCAGACCAACTCGGTGATCGGAGTGACCTGTTGGTACGGCTCTCCGTCGACGGTGGGGAAGATCGTACGCAGGGATTCGTGCCGGCCGATCACGTCCCGCAGTGCCGCGCCCAGCGCATCGGCGTCGAGGTCGCCGGTGAGGCGGAGCACGTTGGGTGCGTTGTACGTGGCGCTGTCGCCCTCAAGCTCGGCAAGGAACCACAGCCGTCGTTGCGCGTACGACAACGGCACCCGCTCGGGCCGCACACCCACCGTCAACCGAGGCCTGGCGGGACCACCGTCCTGTCCCGCCAGGTACGCGGCGAGTCCGGCGGGGGTCGGGGTCTGGAACAGCACCCGGATCTCGACCTCCGCACCCAGGAGAGCGCGGATACGGGAGATCAGCCGGACGGCGAGCAGGGAATGCCCGCCAAGAGCGAAGAAGTCGTCCTCGACCCCGACCGACTCCAGCCCCAGCACCTGCGCGAACGCAGCACACAACGCCTCTTCCCGAGCGTTCGCCGGTGGCCGACTGCGGCCTGCACCGGAGACGTACTCCGGAGCAGGTAGAGCCTTGCGATCCAGCTTGCCGTTCGACGTCAGAGGCAGCGCGTCCAGGAATACGACCGCACTCGGCACCATGTACTCAGGCAACCGCCCACCGACAAAAGCCTTCACGTGCGCCTCGTCAGGAACATCCTCCACATCCACCGCAACGACATAAGCGACCAGGCGCACATCCTCACCGGCATCCGAACGGGGAACGACAACGGCCTGCGCGACCTCCGGATGAGCGACGAGAACAGCCCGGATCTCCCCGGGTTCCACGCGGAAGCCACGGATCTTCACCTGGTCGTCCGCACGTCCGCCGAAGACCAACCGACCCCCGGTCGTCCAACGCGCGCGGTCCCCGGTGCGATACATCCGCTCACCCGCCCCGAACGGGCACGCCACGAAACGCTCGGCGGACAACGGCGCATTACCCACGTAACCACGCGCCACCTGAGCACCAGACACATAGAGTTCGCCGGTCACCCCGGCCGGCACCGGCGCCAGCCACTCGTCGAGGACAAACACACGCGTGTTGGCCACCGGAGTACCGACCGGCACCACACCACCGGCAACGGTCTCCTCGTCCAGAGCGGTGGTCAGGACACCGATCGTGGTCTCGGTCGGCCCATAGTGGTTCAACACCGCACACCCACCGGCACCGGCGTCCAGGACCTCCCCCACCCACTCCGGTGAAGCCGCCTCACCACCCAGCACCAACGACTTGCGCGGCAACACCGAGCCGACACCCGCCACCGACGACAACGCAGCCAGATGCGACGGCACTGCCTTGACGTGATCGATCCGGTGGTCACGCAGATAGCGGGCAACGGCATCCGCGTCCACCACCGACTCCGCGTCGAGAATGTGCAACTCACCACCGGTCGACAGACTCGTGAACACCACCGTGTTGCCCAGGTCCGTCACCTGCGCCTGCAACAGGCCATACCGCTCCCCCGGCCCACCCCAGCCCAGCCGACCCGGCACCGACCCCACGTAATTCGCCAGCCCACCATGCGTGACCACGACACCCTTCGGCCGACCCGTCGAACCCGACGTGTACATCACATACGCAGCCTGCTCCGGCAACACCGACACCCCCGCCGGCGCCGACGGATCCAGAGCACCGAGCTGCTTCACCGTCCACGGATCATCAAGCGCCACCACCCGCACCCGACCAGCAGGCAGATCCCCAACCACATCCTCCGAACCCAACAACAACACCGCACGACTGTCCGCCAACATGAACGCAATACGCTCCACCGGCAGACCCACATCCACCGGCACATACGCCGCCCCCGCCTTCCACACCCCCAACACCGCCGCAACCATCTCCACACCACGACCCAGAGCCAACGCCACCACCGACTCCCGCCCAACCCCCAGACCCCTCAAATACCGAGCCAGCCGATTCGCCCGCGCATCCAACTCACCAAACGACACCCCCACACCACCAGCAACCACCGCCACCCCACCCGGCGACCGCCCCACCCACTCCTCAAACCACCCCAACACCGAACCACCCGACACCACACCACCCGTGTCGTTCCACTCCCCCACCACCGTCCGACACTCCGCCGTCGACGTCACCGCGACCTCGTGCAGTCGCCGGTCCGGAGTCGTGACGAGTTGGCTCACCACTCGCTCCCAGCGCACCGCGATCGCCTCTGCCGTGGCGGGGTCGAAGAGGTCCGCCGCGGCGGTCATAGAGCCCTGGAGTCCCGCGGGCCGGCCCTGGATGTCGTGTGTCTCGCGGATCATGACGTCGAGGTCGAACTTGGCCACGGGCCGGTCGACCGAGAGGAGTTCGACGGCCACGCCGGGGATGTCGAGGGTGGCGTCGACGGTGTTCTCCATGGTGAGGACGATCTGGAAGAGGGGATGCCGGGCCATGGAACGTGCTGGCGCCAGCTCCTCCACCAGCCGCTCGAACGGCACATCCTGGTGGGCCAGCGCTTCGAGGCTGCGCCCACGCACCCGCGCCAGCACATCCCTGAACGTCGGATCACCACCCACATCCGTACGCACCACCAGCGTGTTCACGAAGCAACCCACGAGGTCGTCCAGACCCTCGTCCGTGCGGCCCGCCACCGCCGAGCCGATCGGGATGTCGGTACCGGCGCCCAGGCGGGACAGCAGCACCGCGAGCGCGGCCTGCAACACCATGAACACCGTCACACCCTCGGCCTTCGCCAACTCGGCAAGCGACCGGTGTGTCTCGGCGGGAATCGTCAGCGGCATGCTGTGGCCGCGGTGGCTGGCAGTGGCGGGGCGCGGGCGGTCGAAGGGCAGGGCCAGTTCCTCGGGGGCGCCGTCCAAGGCGTCGCGCCAGTAGTCGATCTGGCGGGACATCAGGCTGTCGGGGTCGCTCTCGTCGCCGAGCAACTCCCGCTGCCACAGCGCGTAGTCCGCGTACTGAACCCGCAGCGGCGGCCACTCCGGCGACTGGTCGGCTCGCCGTGCCGCGTAGGCCGTCGACAGATCGGCGGCCAGGGGGCTCATGGACCAGCCGTCGCTGGCGATGTGGTGGGCGACCAGCATCAGGCCGTACTGGTCGGCGCCGGTGTGCAGCAGCCATGCCTTGAAGGGCACTTCGTGCTCCAGGTCGAAGGCGTGCCGGGCGCGCTGTCGTACCGCCTGGGCCACGTCGTCCGCGGAGGCGTCGACGAGGTCCACCGGCTGGAGCGTCCAGTCGAGCTCCTCCAGCGGGACGACGTGCTGGTACGGCTCGCCGTCCGTGGCCGGGAAGACCGTACGCAGCGATTCGTGCCGGCCGATGACGTCCCGCAGCGCGGCACCCAGCGCGTCGGTGTCGACCGGGCCGGTCAGTTGGAGCACGCAGGGTGCGTTGTAGGTGGCGCTGCGGCCCTCGAGTTGGCCGAGGAACCACAGTCGGCGTTGTCCGAAGGAGAGCGGGATCCGGGCCGGGCGCTCCTGGCGCTGCGCGCCGCCCGTGAGCGCGGGGCGGCGGGCGGCGCCGTCCTGCCGGCCCGCGAGGTGGGCGGCGATGCCGGCCGGGGTGGGGGCGTCGAACAGCACCCGGATCTCGACCTCGGCGCCGAGCAGGACGCGGATGCGGGACATGAGCCGGACGGCGAGCAGGGAGTGGCCGCCGAGGCCGAAGAAGTCGTCGTCGACCCCGACCGAGTCCAGCCCCAGCACCTGCGCGAACGCGGCGCACAGGATCTCCTCGTGGGCGTTCGAGGGGCCGCGGTCGCCCGTGCCGGTGCCGGTGGTCTGGGCGGGTGCGGGCAGGGCCTTGCGGTCGAGTTTGCCGTTGACGGTGAGCGGCAGGCTGTCGAGCAGCACCAGGGCGGTGGGCACCATGTAGCCGGGGAGGCGCTGTTTGAGGTGCGTGCGCAGGTCGTCGACGAGTTGGTCCGGGGCGTGGCGGCGGGGCCGGTCCGAGGTCTGTGGCGGTGTCGTCCTGCCCGCGTCGATCGCGCCCGGGCGGACGGCGTAGACCATGTGCAGTCCGGTGCCTGCGACGTCCTCGGCGGTGTCGTGGCGGACGTCGAAGCCGCGGTCGCGGAGCATGCCGACAACGTCGGCGAGCCGTCCGTCGACCTCGTGCACCTCCGCCACGATCTGGCGGACGAGCGGCCAGTGCTCCTCCTCGATGCCGCGCAGGACCTCCAGCTCGCTCTTCTCCGCGTCGATCTTCAGCAGATCGATCGCCGGGATCCCGTGTTCGCGGATGAGGTCGGACAGGGTGCGCAGTTGCACCTCGACCTGTTCGCCGCGCAGCCGCTGCGCGAGCATCTCGCGCATGAGCGAGTCGTCGGCCTCCCTCATCTCGGCCGCGTGTTCGTTGCGCAGGAAGCGTTGCAGGGTGTCGCGTTCGGCGGCCTCGTCGGCGAAACGGCCGGAGAGGATCGACATCTGGGGGTAGTAGGTGAAGGTGGCCGTCTCGGCGTGCTCGCCGACACCGCAGTTGGTGACGACGGCGTCGACGTCGTTGAGTTCGGCGTTGATCCGGTAGAGCGCGGCGAGTTCGGGGATGGGTTCGAAGGCGTGGATGCGGCTGGCCGGGGCGACCTCGTTGACGTACATCGAGAACATGCCGACGTGGCCGCCGACGTCGACCACGCAGGCGTCCTCGGGCAGGCTGACGCCGAACTTCAGGTACTCGTTCTGCTCGAAGATCTCCCGGTAGAGGAACTCGATGTTGGCGCGGTTGTGGCCGAGTACGGTCATCCCGTTGGGCAGTTCGTGCCGTTCCGCGGCGTCCAGAGCGCCCTCGTCCCGCAGGCGCAGCCAGGTCGCGATCCGGCCCGCGTTCTCCTGGTCGGGCGTGACGTAGCCGACGAGCCGGGGGCCGCCGGGCTGGTCGTCGCGTGGTACCACGGCCGCCTGCGCGACGCCCGGGTGTGCGACCAGTGCCGCCTCGATCTCACCCGGCTCGATGCGGAAGCCGCGGATCTTCACCTGTTCGTCGGCACGGCCGAGGTACTCCAGCGAGCCGTCCCCGGTCCAGCGGGCCAGGTCGCCGGTGCGGTACATCCGCTCGCCGGTACCGAAGGGGCAGGCCACGAAGCGCTGTGCGGACAGGTCCGCGCGCCGCAGATACCCGCGCGCCAACTGGTCGCCCGCGACGTACAGTTCGCCGACCGCCCCGGCCGGCACCGGCAGCAGTCCCCCGTCCAGCACATAGGTCCGTAGGCCGGGAAGGCCGCGGCCGACGGGACTGGCACCGTTTCGTGCGGCGGAGTCGGCGTCCAGCGCGAGGTGCGTGACGTGCACGGTGGTCTCGGTGATCCCGTACATGTTCACCAGGACCGGTCCTTCGTCGGCCGGTCGGCGTGCGTACCACTCCGCCAGACGGCTCGGATCCAGCGCTTCGCCGCCGAACACCACGTAGCGCAGGGCGAGTCGGGCGCCGATGTCCGGCCGTTCCGCTTCGGCGGCCGTCAACTGGTAGAAGGCGGAGGGGGTCTGGCTCAGTACGGTCACCCGCTCACGCGCCAGCAGTTCCAGGAACTCACCGGGCGAGCGGGACACGGAGAAGCCGACCACGACCAGGCGGCCGCCGCGCAGCAACGCGCCCCACATCTCCCAGACCGAGAAGTCGAAGGCGAACGAGTGGAAGCAGCTCCACACGTCGTCGGCGCCGATGTCGTACACCTGCTCCGCGGCGGCGAAGAGCCGCACGACATTGCGGTGCGTGACCACGACGCCCTTGGGCCGGCCCGTCGAGCCCGAGGTGTAGATCACGTACGCCGGATGGTCCGGGGACACCCGGACCGAGCCGTCCTGCAAGGGGGAGGGGGTGCCGGGCAGTCGGGCCAGGTAGGCGGCGGTCGCCGGATCGTCGACGAACAGCAGCGGCACATCGCAGACCGGCCCGGACAGCACGTCCTCGACCGACCGGGACGCCACCACGCAGTCGGCTCCGCTGTCCGCGAGCATGAACCCGAGCCGCTCCGGGGGCTGTTGCGGATCGACCGGCAGATACGCGGCCCCCGCTTTCACGATGCCCAGCAGCGCCGTGACCACGTCCACGCCGCGGTCCATCACCACGGCGACCACGCACTCCGGCCCCACGCCCTGGCCGACGAGGTGGCGGGCCAGGCGGTTGGCGCGGGCGTCCAGTTCGGCGTACGAGATCTCGGCGCCGTCGGCGACCACGGCCACCGCGTCCGGGGTCCGCCGCGCCTGCGCCTCGAACAGCTCGGCGAGCGTGGTGTCCTCCGACTCCACGGACGACTCGTTCCACTCCTCGACCAGTTGTCGCCGCTGCTCGGTGTCGAGGACGTCGATCGTGCCGAGCGCGACCTCGGGGCCGCCGTCGAGGGCGGTTTCCAGCGCGGCGGAGAGACGGTCCATGGCGACGTGGACCAGGTCGGCGACGAACTGTGGGGCGACGGGGCTCACGGCGTCGACCGTGAGCTCGAAGCCGTGGTCGCCGAGGTCGTCGACGGAGACGTTGAGCGGGTAGTTGTCGCGCTCCTCGACATACCGGGTGGTGACGCCCTCAAGGCCTTCGTTGGACTCGTTGTTGACGTCGTCGACCCAGAGTCCGCGGTCGTTGTGGCGGTAGTTGAAGAGGGCGGTGAACAGAGGGGTGTCCCCCGCGACCCCGCTGGCCTGCTGCGCGATCGCCAGCGGCGCGTGCTCGTGTGCCACCAGCCCGGCCAGCTGTTCCCGCATCGCGGCCACCGCGGCGCTGACGCCGACACCACGTGTCCGCACCCGGGCGGGCAGGGTGTTCATGAACAGGCCCAACGCCCGGTCGGCGCCGGCTCCTCCGCTCATCCGGCCGAGCAGTACGGTCCCGAACACCACGTCGTCCCGGCCCGACACCGCCGCCAGCACCCGCGCCCACGCCACATGCCACACCGTCGCCGGACTCACCCCCAGGCTCCGGGCCACGCGGCGGACCCGTTCGGCGACCACGTCCGTCACCGGACGGTGGGCGCGCACCACCTCGGCGCCGTTGCCGTGCACGTCCAACAGACCGAAGGGCGCGGTCGGTTCGGTCACGTCTGCCAGCAGCTCACGGAAGAAACCGGCGTGATCGGCGGTGGCGATGTCGTTGCGCGCCTGGGCCACGAAGTCCCGGAACGGGGCGGGAGCAGGCAGTTGCGCCTCCTCGCCGCGCATGAACGCGCGCACTTCCTGCAGCAGCAGCGCCATGCCGGTGTGGTCCTGGATCAGGTGGTGCATCCGCAACAGCGCCAGATGCCGGCCGTCCGCCGTACGAGCCCTGTGCACATCCATCAGCGGTGCATGGGCGAGATTCATCGACCGGCCCACCGCGCCCACCAGCGCGGCCACCGGGTCGGCCGGTGCCGCCGCGGCCAGATCCACGGTGTGGGTCCGCAACTCCGCGTGGCGCCAGACGACTTGGACCGGTTCGGCGATGCCCTCCCAGACCACCCCGGTGCGATAGACGTCATGCCGGTCCACGACCCGCCGCAACGCCTCGACGAACGCGTCCAGCCGCGGGGACCCGTCGAACTCCAGGACCACGACCGTCACATAGGCGTCGGCTCCGCCCTCCGCCAGGAGGTGGTGGAACAGCAGGCCTTCCTGGAGCGGCGCCAGCGGATAGACGTCCGCCACGTTCGCCGCGCCGCCCTCGACCGTCGACACCACCCGGTCGAGCTCCGCCGCCGTCCGCCCGGCCAGCGGGACCGACTCCGGCGTGATCACCGCCGTACCCACCGGCACGCCACCCGCCGGCCGGGAACCCTCCGGACCGGCGGCCGCCACCAGCGCCGCGAGCCCACCCGGAGTCGGGGCCTCGAACAGCGTACGCACTGTCGCCGCCAGCCCGCGCGCCCGGAGCCGCTCCACCAGACGCACTCCCAGCAGGGAATGCCCGCCCAGCGCGAAGAAGTCGTCCTCGACGCCGACCGCGTCCACCTCCAGCACCTCGGCGAAGGCGGCGCACACGGCTTCCTCGCGGGCGTTCGCCAGGCCACGGGCCGCACCGTCCGCTCCGTCCGCGGTGTGCGCGGTGTGCGCGGGAGCGGGCAAGGCGTTGTGGTCGAGTTTCCCGTTGACGGTGAGCGGGAGCCGGTCGAGAAGGACGATGGCGGAGGGCACCATGTAGTACGGCAGCCGCTCGGCCGCGTACTCCCGCAGCCCGGCCACGACCTCCGCCGTCTCCGGCGTCTCCATGACGACGTAGGCGACCAGCCGTTTCTGCCCCGGCTCGTCCTCCCGCACCACCACCGCGACCTGCTCCACCCCCGGCGCCGAACCCAGCACCGCCCGCACCTCGCCCGGCTCGATCCGGAACCCCCGGATCTTCACCTGGTCATCCGCACGCCCCGCGAACAGCAACTGCCCGCCCGCGTTCCACCGCACCCGGTCCCCGGTGCGGTACATCCGCCCGCCCGCGCCCCACGGGCAGGCCACGAACCGCTCCGCGCTGAGCGCGCCCCTGCCCACGTAGCCCCGGGCCAGACCGGCACCTGTCACATACAGCTCGCCCGCGACCCCGACCGGGACCGGGCGCAGCCAGTCGTCGAGGACGGCCACACCCGTCGCCGTGATCGGCGTACCGATCACCGGTTCGTCGCCGGGTGCCAGCGCCGGCGATATCGTCGCCGCCACCGTCGTCTCCGTCGGACCGTAACCGTTGAACAGCCGCCGCCCGGCACCCCAGCGCTCCACGAGCCGAGCGTCCATCGCCTCACCCGCGGAGATCAGCACCTTTACCGAAGGCGCGTGACGCGCCGGATCCAGCACCGCCAACACCGCCGGCGGAACGGTCGCGTGCGTCACCCCGAACCGGTCCAGCACCTCCTCCAGCCCCGCCCCCGGCACCAACTCCCCACCTGGAGCCACCACCAAGACCCCACCCGAACACAGAGCCATCACCCACTCGGCCACCGCCCCGTCGAACCCGATCGACGCGAACTGCAACACCCGCGCATCCGCACCCGCCCCCAGCCGCTCACGCTGGGCGGCAACCAACCTGGCCACCCCACCATGCGTCAGCGCCACACCCTTCGGCCGCCCCGTCGACCCCGACGTATACGTCACATACGCCCCACCCAACGGCAACACAGCCCCACCACGCTCGGCATCGGACACCGCACCGCCGTCGAAGGCCGCCAGCGCACCCGGTTCATCGACGAGCAGCACCGGCACGCCCAGCTCCCCCGGCACCGCCCCGACGCACTCCCGGGACGTCACCACACACACGGCGCCGCAGTCCCCGAACACGAAGCCCATCCGCTCCGCCGGAACCCGCGGATCGACCGGAACGAACACCGCGCCCGCCTTCCACACCCCCAGCAGGACCGCCGCCACATCGATCCCCCGCCCCAGGACCACACCGACCGACGAACCGACCCCCGCCCCGGCGTCGCGCAACCACCGGGCCACTTGGTTCGCCCGCGCATCCAGCTCGCTGAACGAGACCTCGATCCCGTCGCCCACCACCGCCGACGCACCACCGCGCAGCGCCACCTGCTCCTCGAACAACCCCAACCCCGAAACCAGCCCATCCTCACCGGAGCCCAGCCCACTCCACTCCGCCAACCGACCCCACTCCCCCGCCACCAACACATCGGTGCCGTGCAGCGCGTGGTCCGGGTCGGCGGTGAGCCGGTCGAGTACGTGGGACCAGCGCTCGGCGATCGCGTGGGCCGTGGTGGGTTCGAAGAGGTCGGCCGCGGCGGTGAGGCCGCCGCGCAGTCCGGCAGGGGCGCCGTCGGCGTCGTATGTCTCGGAGACGGTCAGTTCGAGGTCGAGCCTGGCGGCGAGCACCAGGGCGTCGGCGGGTACGGCACCGCCGGCCCGGACACCGGGCAGGTCCAGTGCCGCTCGCTCGACGTTCTGGAGGGTGAGCATGACCTGGAAGAGGGGATGGCGGCTCATCGACCGGCTCGGCGCGAGCTCCTCGACCAGGCGCTCGAACGGCACGTCCTGGTGGGCCAGCGCCTCGACGCTGCGTTCCCGCACGCGGGTGAGCACGTCACGGAAGGTGGGGTCGCCGCTCAGGTCGGTACGGATGACAAGGGTGTTGAGGAAGTAGCCGACGAGGTCGTCCAGGTTCTCGTCCGTGCGGCCGGCCACCGCCGAGCCGATGGGTATGTCCTCGCCCGCGCCGAGGCGGGAGAGCAGCACGGCGAGCGCGGCCTGGAGCACCATGAACACGGTCACGCCCTCGGCCCGGGCCAGTGCCACGATCCGTGCGTGCACGTCGGCCGGTACGGTCAGCGGCGCTATGTGGGCGGCGTGGTCGGACACCGCCGGGCGGGTCCGGTCGAACGGCAGCTCCAGTTCCTCCGGTATGCCGTCCAGCGCCGCCCGCCAGTAGCCGACCTGCCGGGCGAGGACGCTGTCCTGATCGTCCTCGGCGCCGAGCAGCTCACGCTGCCACAGCGCGTAGTCCGCGTACTGGACCGGCAGGGGCGCCCACTGCGGCGCACGTCCCTCCCGCCGTTCCGCGTAGGCGAAGGACAGATCGCGGGCGAGGGGCCGCATGGACCAGCCGTCGCTGGCGATGTGGTGCACGACGAACAGCAGTACCGCCTGGTCCGCGCCGCTCTCGGGGGCGATGGCAGCCGCCAAGCGGTCGTCACCGCTGAGACGCAGTTCGCCGAGGCTCGTCTCGACCAGGTCCGCGGACACTTCGCCGCCGAGTTCCGCGTCGCCGGGTCCGGTCTCCAGCAGCCAGGCACGGATGGGGATTTCGCGCGCGAGGTCGAAGGCGTGGGCCGCCTTGTCCCGGACGGTCTCGACGAGGCCGGGGCTGTTCGCCGCCCGCAGGTCCACGGTTTCCAGGTTCCAGTCGAGGTCCCACAGGTTGACGATCTCCTGGTGCGGTTCGCCGTCGACGCTGGGGAAGACCGTACGGAGCGTCTCGTGCCGGCCGATGACGTCCCGCAGCGCGGCAGCGAGTGCGGCCCGGTCCAGGTCGCCGGTCAGGCGCAGGGCGACGGGCAGGTTGTAGGTGGGACGGGCGCCTTCGAGGCGGCCGAGGAACCACAGCCGCTGCTGCGCGAAGGACAGCGGTACGCGCGGCGTCCGCTTGCGGGCGGTGAGGGCGAGCCGGGTCCGGCCGGCACCCTTTTGGTCGAGGTGGACCGCGAGCCCGGCCGGGGTCGGCGCCTCGAACAGCGCGCGCACCTGTACCTCGGCACCGAGGAGTACGCGGACTCGCGAGATGAGCCGGACCACCATGAGGGAGTGGCCGCCCAGGGCGAAGAAGTCGTCGTCGACGCCGACCGAGTCCACGCCCAGGACCTCGGCGAACGCCCGGCAGAGCAGGGCTTCACGAATATCGCCGGGTTGCCGGACCGACCTGTCGCGCAGAGCCTGTTCCGGTGAGGGCAGGGCCTCGTGGTCGAGTTTGCCGTTGACGGTCAGCGGGAGCCGGTCGAGCGGCACGATCGCGGAGGGCACCATGTAGTACGGCAGCCGCTCGGCCGCGTACTCCCGCAGCCCCGCCACAACACCCGCCATCTCCGCCGCCTCCGGCGTCTCCGGCGTCTCCATGACGACGTAGGCCACCAGCCGCTTCTGTCCCGGCTCGTCCTCCCGCACCACCACCGCGACCTGGCCCACCCCCGCAGCCGAGCCCAGCACCGCCCGCACCTCACCCGGCTCGATCCGGAACCCCCGGATCTTCACCTGCTCATCCACCCGCCCCGCGAACACCAACTGCCCGTCCGCGTTCCACCGCACCCGGTCACCCGTCCGATACATCCGCTCACCCACGACAAACGGGCAGGCCACGAAACGCTCAGCAGTCAGAGCACTCCTACCGACATAACCCCGAGCCAGCCCGGCCCCGGTCACATACAACTCCCCGACCCCGCCCACCGGCACCGGCCGCAGCCAGTCGTCGAGTACCACCGCACCCGTCGCCACAATCGGCGTACCGATCACCGGCTGATCACCCGGTGCCAACGCCGGCGACACCGTCGCCGCCACCGTCGTCTCCGTCGGCCCGTAACCGTTGAACAGCCGCCGCCCACCGCCCCACCGCTGCACGAGCCGACCGTCCATCGCCTCACCGGCGGAGATCAGCACCTCCACCGAACCCGCGTGACGCGCCGGATCCAGCACCGCCAACACCGCCGGCGGAACGGTCGCGTGCGTCACCCCGAACCGGTCCAGCACCTCCTCCAGCCCCGCCCCCGGCACCAGCACCTCACCAGACGCCACCACCAACACCCCACCCGAACACAGAGCCATCACCCACTCCGCCACCGCCCCGTCGAACCCGATCGACGCGAACTGCAACACCCGCGCACCCCGGCCCACTCCAAAACGCTCCCGCTGCGCAGCGACCAGCCTGGCCACCCCGCCATGCGTCAACACCACACCCTTCGGCCGCCCCGTCGACCCCGACGTGTACGTCACATACGCACCGGCCAACGGCAACACAGCCCCGCCACGCTCGCCATCCGAAAGCGGAGCCCCTTCAAGGGCAGCCAACTCCCGCACCACACCCGGCTCGTCGACCACCAGTACCGGAGCGTCCAGGTCTCCCGGGACCGCCTCCGCACACTCACCCGACGTCACCACACACATGACATCCGCATCCCGGAACACGAACCGCATCCGCTCCGACGGAACCCGCGGATCCACCGGAACGAACACCGCACCCGCCTTCCACACCCCCAACAACACCACCACCACATCAACCCCACGCCCCAGCACCACACCCACCGACGAACCAACCCCCACCCCCACACCCCGCAACCACCGAGCCACCCGATTCGCCCGCACATCCAACTCACCGAAAGAAACCCCACCCCCCTCACCCAGCACCGCCAACGCATCCCCGTCCAAACCCACCTGCTCCTCGAACAACCCCAACCCCGAACCCCAGCCACCAGCCACACCACGACCCAACCCACCCCAACCCACCAACCGACCCCACTCCCCCGCCACCAACGCATCGGCGTGGCGGAGGGGTTCGTCGGCGGCGGCGCGGTTCAGCCACTCCAGCGCCCGGTGGTACCGCAGCTCGGTCTCCTCGTCGCGCCCGGTGGCGGGGACGTGGTGGACGGAGACGGTGCAGTCGCCGAAGCGGGGGGCCGGGTGCGCGGGGAGGAGTTCGGCCTCGATGTCGTGGAGGGGGGTGCCGGCGTCGAGGCCGAGGTCGCGCAGCATGTGGTCGTACGGGAAGCGTCGGTGGCTCAGTGCGGAGCGCAGCGCGGAGACGCTCGCCCGGACGAGGTCCTGTGCGGTCATCAGCGGGGTGAGCCTGACGCGTACGGGCAGGACGGACCCGGCTCCGGTGCCTGCCTGGCTCCGGGGGAGGACACCGATGACGACGTCCTCGTCGCCGGTGAGCTGGTGCGCGGTCAGGGCGACGGCCGCGAGGGCGGTCGCGTCGGTGCCGGCGGGCACGCGCAGCCGTCGTCCGGGGTCCGTGGGCTCGGTGAGGCCGGCGAGCGAGCGCGCCCAGTAGCGCCGGTCCTCCTCGTACGCCGGGTAGTTCGGGTAGTCGGCCGGGGTGTCCGGGGAGGCCGGGCGGTGCCGCGGCGCGGGGGGCTCGGTGTCCGCGGTGAGGGCGGCGTAGTGCGCGGCGACCCGGTCGCGGAAGAGTGCGGCATCGCGCGCGTCCTCGACCAGGCGGTGGCTGCGCCGGTACCAGAGCACGTGGTCCGGGCCCAGGACGTAGAGGGTCTGGGCGGTGAGCGGGCGGCCGGTGTCGGCGGACGGGCGCGGGGTCCACAGGTCCTCGCGCATGTCGCGCTCGGCTGCCGCGCGCGGGTCGGGCTCGGTGCGCAGGTCCGTCAGGCGGACTTCGGCGAGGGTGTCGCCGACGTGGTGGCTCCGGAGACGGTCGGCCGCCTCGGCGGACGTGGTGCGCAGGGCCCGTAGCAGCAGGTCCGTGTCGAGGCCGCCGCGGATCTCGACGTATTCACCCGTGTTTCCGGTCGTGCGGTCCGCCATCCCGACTCGAGACACAACGATTCCCATCTCCCGATCGATTCACTGACTTGCACCACCGAACGCCACGGGTGGCGGAATTGGGCGGCCACCGGGCGGTGTGAAAGACGGATCCGCGTTCACCGGCGGCTGTTGCGGACGGCTCGCCAGGCCGTCCGCCTCGCCTTGTGCGCGGTTCTGCTGCCCGCGGTTGTCACCCGCGGTTCTTCTCTGTCCGCGATTTACGCGCGGTCCTTCTCCATGGCCTCGATGAGGCTCTTCGGACGCAGGTCGGTCCAGTTCTTCTCGACATAGTCGAGGCATTCCTGGCGTCCGGCCGCGCCGAACACCTTGGTCCATCCCTCGGGCACGTCTGCGAAGACCGGCCAGAGCGAGTGCTGTCCTTCCTCGTTGACCAGGATCAGATAGCTCGCGTCGGGATCTTCGAAGGGGTTCATGGCAAGCCTTCCTCTCGGACCGTGGTGACCAGTGGATTCGCGGCCCCGATGACGAGGGGACATCTCCCTGGCCGAATTGACCGGGCGACTCGATGCGCAACTCTCGTCGGCCGAAGCCAGGATGACAAGGGCGCTATCCACTGTCCAACAGGCCTTTCACCACGGCTGTTCAACTGGCGCAAGGCAGCGGTTGAACACCGTCGTTCTGTGTTCACCCGGTCGCTGGCATAGTGTGCGCGTGTCCCGACGACGGCATCTCCACAACGCGCGGATCGGGAGGCCATCTTGCCTTACCTGCAGAGCAACGGCATCCAACTCGCCTATTCGGTTTCCGGGTCCGGTGTCAATGTCCTGCTCATCATGGGATCGGGTGCGTCGGCGCGTGTCTGGGAGATGTACCAGACGCCTGCGCTGAACGCCGCCGGATATCGGACCTTCGCTTTCGACAACCGAGGTGTGTCGCCTTCCGCGATACCGCCCGGGAAATACTCGCTCGACGATATGGTCGCGGACACCGCGGGCCTGATCCGGGCTCTGGAGCTCGGTCCGTGTCATCTCGTCGGGGTGTCCCTGGGTGCGTTGATCGCCCAGGAACTGGCCGTGTCCCAGCCTGAGTTGGTGCGGACCGCGGTGCTGGCCGCGACCAAGTCCCGTTCCGATCGGGCGCGTCGGGCGCAGGACGCGGCGAGCCGGGCGCTGCGGGAGAGCGGCCTCGAACTGCCGCGCGGGTACCGGGCGGTGAAGACGGTGTTCGACATGCTGTCGCCGGCGACCGTCGACGACGAGTCCGCCGTGGCGGGGTGGCTCGACCTGTTCGAGTACTCCGGCGACGGCGGTGAGGCCGGCGGGCAGGCCTGGATCGACACCGGACGGGACCGGCGTGCGGAGCTGGCACGGCTCACGGTGCCGTGCCGGGTGATCACGTTCACCGATGACCGGATCAGCCCGCCGCATCTGGGCGCGGAGGTCGCCGAGGCCATCCCGGACTGCGACCTCGTGGAGCTGCGGGACTGCGGCCATCTCGGCTATCTGGAGCGCCCGGAGCCTTTCAACCAGGCGGTCATCGAGTTCCTCGACAAGCACAGTTCGCTCGGTTGACCGCAGCCGGGCCCCGATCGGAAGGAAGTCCCCCATGGCGATGATGGGCGGCCCGGAGCCCCTCGGTCCCCGGCGTATGAGGTTCAACGACGACTCCATCACCCGGCAGCAGATCAAGCCGGGCACGGTGCGCAGGATCGTCCCGTACGCGCTGCGGCATCGCGGCGCGCTGACGGCGATGCTGCTCGCGACCGGGCTGGACGCGCTGATCACGGCGTCCAGCCCGGTGCTGCTGAAGCTGATCATCGACGAGGGCATCATGCACAAGCGCCTGTCGTTGGTGGTGGGCCTGTCGCTGGCGCTGGTGGGTCTGGCGCTGGTGGACGCCGGGGCGATCTACTGTCAGGCCCTGTTCTCGGGCCGTATCGGCCACGGCCTCGTCTACACGCTGCGTACCCAGGTGTTCCGGCATGTGCAGCGGCAGCCGGTCGCCTTCTTCACCAGGACCCAGACGGGGTCCCTGGTCAGCCGGCTCAACACGGACATCATCGGGGCCCAGCAGGTGGTCTCCTCGGTGCTGTCCCAGTCGGTGTCCATCGTGCTGACGATGGCGCTGGTGGTGTCGGCGATGTTCTATCTGTCCTGGCAGATCTCGGCGGTCGCGCTGCTGATGATCCCGATCTTCTTCCTGCCCGCGAAGGTGTTCGGCAAGCGGGTGCAGCGGCTGGTGCGGGCGGCCATGGAGCAGGACGCGGCCATGGGCACGATCATGAACGAGCGTTTCAACGTGGCCGGCGCGATGCTCTCGAAGCTCTACGGCCGTCCGGTGCAGGAGGCCGAGGCCTTCGACGGCCGGGCGTCGAAGGTGCGCGACCTGCGGGTCACGCAGGACGTCTACGGCCGGATGTTCTTCATCGCCACCACGCTGCTCACCGCCTGTACGACGGCGCTGGTGTACGGGCTGGGCGGCAGCCTGGTCATCGACGGGGTGCTGCAGATCGGCACCCTGGTGGCGCTGACGACGCTGCTGTTCCGGCTGTACGGTCCGATCAACCAGCTGACCAGCATCCAGCGGAACATCATCTCGGCGGTGGTCAGTTTCGACCGGGTCTTCGAGGTGATGGACCTCAAGCCGCTGCTGGAGGAGCGGGCGGACGCCCGGGCGCTGCCCGCGGCCGGCGAGGTGGCCCCCGACATCGAGTTCGAGGGGGTGTCGTTCCGCTATCCGACGGCGGAGCAGGTGTCGCTCAGGTCGCTGGAGTCGCTGGAGCGGCGCGTGCCGGAGAAGGCGGACGACTCCTGGATCCTCGACGACGTGTCGTTCCGTGCGCCGGCAGGTCAACTCACCGCTCTGGTGGGCCCGTCGGGTGCGGGCAAGAGCACGATCACCCACCTGGTGCCGCGGTTGTACGACGCGTTGGCGGGGGCGGTCCGGATCGGCGGGCAGGACGTGCGGGAGCTGACGTTCGCGTCGCTGCGCGAGCAGATCGGCGTGGTGACGCAGGACGCCCATCTCTTCCACGACACGATCCGCACGAACCTGCTGTACGCCGATCCGGACGCCACGGACGGCGAGTTGGAGGAGGCGTGCCGGGCGGCGCGGATCTGGGAGGTGATCGACGGGCTGCCGAACGGCCTCGACACCGTGGTCGGCGACCGGGGTTACCGGCTCTCGGGCGGCGAGAAGCAGCGCGTCGCGCTGGCCCGGGTGCTGCTCAAGTCGCCGCCGATCGTGGTGCTCGACGAGGCCACGGCGCATCTGGACTCGGAGTCGGAGGCGGCGATCCAGCAGGCGTTGGCGAACGCGCTGAGCGGCCGTACCTCGCTGGTGATCGCGCACCGGCTGTCCACGATCCGGCACGCGGACCAGATCCTGGTCATCGACGCGGGCCGGGTGCGGGAGCGGGGCACGCACGACTCGCTGCTGGCGGCGGGCGGGCTGTACGCGCAGCTGTACCACACGCAGTTCTCCCGGCAGGCGCCGAACGGCGCGGGCCGCCGGCTCGAAGTGCCGCTGCCGGACCCGTCCTGACCGGCCTGCACCGCTTGTCCCCCCACGGGGCCCACCATCCCCCCACGCGCAGTTCCCACGACGGTTCCCCCCACGGATCCCCCACAGGAGAGGTGATCGGATGTCCCTTGCGATCGAGGCGGACGGCCTCGGGAAACGGTACGGCCGGAGGTCGGCGCTCTCCGGTGTCGACCTGCGGATACCGGCCGGCCGGGTGGTGGGCCTGGTCGGTCCGAACGGCGCCGGCAAGTCGACGCTGCTCGGGCTGACCTGTGGTCTGGTCGAGCCGTCCGAGGGCCGGATCTCGGTGCTCGGCAGGCGGCCCGGCAGCGGCGCGGAGCAACTGGCGCGCGTCGGGTTCGTGGCCCAGGACACCCCGGTCTACGGGAACCTGACGGTCGCGGAGCATCTGCGGCTGGGCGCGAAGCTCAATCCGCGCTGGGACCAGGAGCTGGCCGAGGGCCGGATCCGGCAGATCGGGCTCGACCCCGGTCAGCGGGCGGGCCGGCTCTCCGGCGGGCAGCGGGCGCAGCTCGCGCTGACCGTCGCCGCGGCCAAGCGCCCCGAACTGCTCGTGTGCGACGAGCCGGTGGCCTCGCTCGATCCGCTGGCGCGCCGCGGGTTCCTGGAGAACCTGATGGAGTTCGTCGCCGATCTCGGTGTCGGGGTGGTGCTGTCCTCGCATCTGCTGGGCGACCTGGAGAAGGTCTGCGACTACCTGGTGGTGCTGGCCGACGGCCGGGTCAGGCTGACCGGCGAGGCCGACGACCTGGTCGCGATGCACTACCGGTTGTCGGGGGGCCGCGAGGAGCTGGCGGAGCTGCCGGCCACGGCGGAGGTCATCAGGGCCGAGGGTTCGGGCGACGAGAGCTCGTTGATCGTCCGCTCGCCCGGTCCGGTGCCGTACGCGGTGCGGGCGGAGCACCTGGATCTGGAGGACATCATCCTCGCGTACCTGGAGCGGGCCGCGAGCCCTTCCGCCGTCCCGTCGCAGTCCTCGGAGGTCCGGCCATGACCTGGCTCACCTGGCGTCAGTTCCGTGCCCAGGCCCTGACCGCCACGACCGCGCTCGCCGCCTTCGCGGCCGTGCTGGTGGTTCTCGGCCTGGAACTGCGCGACCGGTACGACGAGGTGGTGGCCGGCTGTGCCGCCCGGCACAGCTGCGCCACCGCCCGGGACGCGTTCCTCGGGCAGTACGACACGCTGGTGTTTCTCGTCAGTGCGGTGCTGCTGGCGCTGCCCGTGGTCATCGGCATCTTCTGGGGCGCTCCGTTGGTCACCAGGGAGTTGGAGGCGGGGACGCATCGCCTGGTGTGGAGCCAGAGCGTGACGCGCACGCGCTGGCTGGCGGTGAAGCTGGCGGTGCCGGCGCTGGCCGCGGTGGTGTTCACGGGCGCCTTCAGCCTGCTGCTGACCTGGGCGGCCAGTCCGTACGACGAGGTGGACGGCAACCGTTTCGCCGTTCTGTCGTTCGGCTCGCGCAACATCACGCCGCCTGCGTACGCGGTGTTCGCGTTCGTGCTGGCCACGCTCGTCGGGCTGCTGGTGCGCCGTACCCTGCCGGCGATGGCGGTCGCCCTGGCCGTCCTCGTGGCCGTCCAGGTGGCGGTGCCGTTCCTCGTCCGCCCGCAACTGCGGGAGCCGGTGACGACGACGGAGGCGCTCAGCGCGCAGACGGCCGAGGAGGGGCGGGTCGATCTGGGCGGGAAGCAGGTGCAGATCCTGGACTTCGTGATCGCGGGGGCGTGGGTGATGGACTCGGGTCACACCCTGCTCGACGCGGCGGGCAAGCCGGTGCGGACCGATCAGGTCAAGAGCTGTATGACCGGGGACCGGCCCAGGGACGTGGCCTGTCTGGCGGGGAAGAACCTGCATTTCGAGGTGACGTATCAGCCGGCCGGGCGCTACTGGTCGTTCCAGTGGACGGAGTTCGCCGGTTACGCGGTGGCCGCGGGCGCGCTGGCCGCGTTCGGGCTGGTCTGGATCCGCAGGCCGATCCTGTGAGCGGGGGCCCGGCCCCGTGACGTCTACGTCGCGCGGCGGGCGACGGGCGGCCCTGGACGGACTACGGCGCCTGCTCCGGTCGGTGGACCGGGGCAGGCGCCGTGTCGTGTGCGCGGCACCGGGTCGCGGTGCTCAGCCGCAGGCCGCCTCGCCGCATGCGGCCTCGCGGTTCAGGGAGCGTTCCCGCTCCTCCAGTTCCTTCGCGAATCCCTGCCAGGTCTCGGCGTACTGCCGGGCCAGCTGGGCCACGAGGTCACCGCAGTGCGGCGGCACCACGGAGCTGAGTTCGGACCACTCGGCCGGGCCGATGGCGTTCTGCTGGAGCAGGCGGAGCAGGTGGCGGCCGCCTTCCTTGTGCCGTAAGGACGGGTCCCGCATCAGTTTGTCGAGCAGTGGCCCCGGCAGGCGTCGCTGCCGGGGTACCCGGGACATCCGGGGGCCCGGGAGGTCCTGCGCCGCGGAGGTGTCCGCCGGGTCCGGTTCCTGGTCGGACTCCGTCCCGTCCTCGGACCACTCCGCGGGGTGCGGTACGGGTGGCAGGGGGGCCGGTGGCAGACCGGAGTTGAGGCGCTTGCGTACGTCGCCGGCCGTCGCGGGTGAGATTCCGGCCAGTCGTGCCACCTCCCGCAGCGATGTCTCCGGCCGTTCGGCCAGTACCGCCGCGGCCCGTAACCGGCCCTCCAGGCTGTTGAGCGGGCGGACTCTGCCGTCCCGGCCGACGCGGGCGTCCACCTGTGGCAGTGCGTCGGCGGAACGGCGTCGGATGGCCGCGACGGTCTTGGCGCCGAGGCCCGCGGACCGTGCGATGGCGCGGTCCGACAGGTGCGGGTGGGTGATCATGATTTTCGTGGCGGCGGCTCGCCGGTCGGCCTGGGAGAGGGGGAAGCCGTGTGTCACGTTGGCTTCGACGGCTCGCAGGAAGGCGTCTTCCTCGGTTCCCTCGAAGAACTCGACCTCGATGTCCTGCCGGCCCTGCCACAGGGTGGCGAGAATCCGGTGCATCCCGTCGATCACGCGCATGGTGCGCCGGTCGACGAGGATGGGCGGGAACGGCGTGTCGACCTCGGCGAGTCTGGCGATGTGCTCCCTGTCCTGCCCTTCCGTGCGCGGCGACTCTCCGGGGCGCAGGGACGAGATCGGGACGGTTTCCGTCTTTTTGCTCCAGATATTCGATCGTGTCTGGGACCTGACTCTCTGTGTTCCGTCAGAATTGACAGCTCGGGGTTCACCGATATTTTCCGGTGGCCCAGCAATCAATGGATCCATGTATCCCCCGTATGGTTTCCGTTGAACAGCTGTGACCCGTGTGGCGCTGAACGTCGACCGGGCCGGCTGCCGGAATACCGAGCCGCGGGACAGGGCGCTCCGGCCGGGACGGAAACCGCGTCCGCGGCCCCTGTGCGTGCTCGGCACTCGTGGCGCTGCGGGCCCTCTGCAAGAGACCAGTCCCCATCTTCATCAGTCGCCACGGCACTGTCGAGACTCTCGACCGTAGCTGACAAAAGGTCTAGACACCTGGCGTCCGTTCCGGTCCGCACCAGCGCCTCGACACTTACCAGGTCCGCAGCCGGGGACCCGGGAACACCCTCGCCGACCGGGCCGCCGCACGACAGGGCCGGGACCCGAACCTTCACACTGCATTCTCATTCGAATAAGCGGATGCTCTAATTCCATGCATGGGGTACCGGGCGCCGGGAGTGAATGTGGACAGGCCGAGGACACCCGGCAACCATGGATACAGGACCATGAACCGGAGTTTGTGGTTCAGCTGAGGACGGTGTCATCCACGGAAATCGACGGCACTTCGGACTTTCCTTCCGGCTTCGTTCCGCCTTCGTTCCGGCTCGGGTTCACCCCGGAAACCGACGAACCGTACGGGCGCCGTCCCCCTTCCCGGAAACGGACACATCCGCCATGAAGACCGCCCTGGTGATCGGCACCGGCCTGATGGGCACCTCCGTCGCTCTCGCGCTGCGGGCGCACGGCGCGACCGTGCACCTGCGGGACACGGACGCAGGCGCCGCGCGAACCGCCGCCTCCCTCGGCGCCGGCACCGTCGCACCGCCCGAGGAGCCGGTCGAGCTCGCGGTGCTCGCGGTGCCTCCCGCCCTGGTCGCCGGGGTGCTCAGCGACGTGCAGGCCGAAGGGGTGGCACGGCACTTCACCGACGTGGCCAGCGTCAAGGCCGGGCCCCGGCTGGACGCGCTCGCCCTCGACTGCGACACCGTCCGCTATCTCGGCGGCCATCCGATGGCGGGCGGCGAGCGCAGCGGCCCGCTGGGCGCCCGGCCCGACCTCTTCGAGGGCTGCACCTGGGTCCTGACCCCCACCCCGGACACCGGCACCGACACCCTCAACACCGTGCTGGAGCTGGTCTCGGCGTGCCGGGCGGTGCCGGTGGTGATGGCGGCGGACGCCCACGACCGGGCCGTGGGCCTGGTCTCGCACCTCCCGCACGTGGTGGCCAGCCTGGTCGCGGACCTGCTGGCCCGGGCGGAGGAGCGCGAGGTGCGGATCGCCGGGCCCGGGGTGCGCGACCTCACCCGGATCGCGGCCGCCGACCCGGGGCTGTGGGTGGACATCCTCGGCGCCAACTCGGCCGTCGTGGCCGACCTGTTGGAGACCCTGGCGGAGGGCCTCGCGGACGCCGTCGCCGGACTGCGCGCCATGGCCGCGACGGACGAGGCCAAACGTGCCGACGGCGCCCGGGCCGTGGCGGAGCTGCTGCGCCGGGGAGCGGCCGGCCGGGCCAGGATCGCCGGCAAGCACGGCGTGCACCCGGCGCCGTACGAGACCGTGACGGTCCGCATCGGCGACCAACCGGGCGAGCTGGCACGGCTGTTCACCGATGCCGGCCGGGCCGGGGTGAACATCGAGGACGTCTCTCTTGAGCACTCGGCGGTGCAGCCGACCGGCCTGGTGCGGCTGAGCGTCGCCCGGGGGGCCGGGGCCGGGCTGGAGGAGTCGCTGCGCGCCCGCGGCTGGCCGCCGCACTGACCCGGAGAGAGATCTTTCCACGCGGGAGCGAATTGCCGATTCCCGAGGAGTACGTACGCTCCGCACCGGCAGTGGAATTCCGCGGCGCACGCCCGGGACCGCGCCGCGGTTCGCGCCACCCGCTGGGAACCGCTGCCCGAGATGCCACGGGCCGGGTTCGCAGTTCGTGCGGGTAACAGCCGGACTGGACGGAACTGCGGCCGGCCGCGGAAAAGATCCGCGCGGTCCTGGCAGCGCCGCCGAAGTCCCGCGAGTGCCATGGCCGGACCGGCCGGCCGACCCCCGCGGACCGGCGGGAACAGCCCCGTCCGGCCCGTCCTTCTTTTTCTCGCCGAGCGGTGTTCAACTGTGTTTCCGCCGCAGTTGAACACCGCTCGGCGCGTCTTGTTCCCCGAGCCGCATGCGGGCCATAGTGCTGCGCAGAGAACACGGAATCACCGGCTGGGAATTCTGTTCCTTCTTTGCGGGAGGTAGGCACCTTCATGCCCGACGAGCAGCTGTTTCTGCGGTCGAAAGCAATAATCGAGCCGCTGGTCGACCGTTTCTACGGCTGGTTTCACACGGTGGCTCCTGTGCAGGCCTCGATGAATCTGGCCTTTCTTCAGGTACCCATGCTCGAATCGTATTTGCAGTCGCCGCAGGTGCATGTCGCGGCGAGCAGCAATCCCGAGCTGCGCGGCGGATTCTTCGTCAACATCCCGGAGGAGGCCAGCTCCCAGGTGGCGGAACTCCTCGACGAGATCAAGCGCGAGCGGGCCGGCATGCTGCGGTTCGCCGAGGCGGTCGCGGAGGGCCAGGAGCTGCTGCGGACCAACGCCACCGGATACGACCTCACGCCGCTGTACCCGAAGCTGCCGCCGGAGCTGGGCGGCCTCGTGGAGCTGGCGTACGACACCGACAACCAGGCGGCGCTGCGGTTCATCGAACCGCTCGTCTACCAGAGCCCGGCCTACATGGAGGACCGGCAGTCGGTGCAGCTCTCGCTGGAGCCCGGAGTCGAGCGGCCGTTCATCCTCAGCACACCGAGGCTGCCGTCGCCCGACGTACTGGAGCTGAAGATCCCCTTCCGCCACCCCGGCCTGGAGGAGCTGTTCAGGACCCGGGTCCGCCCGACCACCCTCGGGCACCTGCGCGAGGCGCTGGGGCTGAACGACGCGCAGGCCGCGCAGCTGTCCGGGCTGCTCGCCCCCGAGCCGAGCCTGGCACCGGACCGGCACATCGAGGCCGGGGGCCGGATCCGCTACCTCGGGCACGCCTGCCTGCTGCTCCAGACCCCCGGCGGAGCGGTCCTCACCGACCCGTTCATCAGCGCCGACGGGGACGCGGGCGACCGCTACACCCTGGACGACCTGCCGGACTTCGTCGACCTGGTGCTGATCACCCACGGCCACCAGGACCACATCGTGCTGGAGACACTGCTGCAACTGCGCGGCCGGGTCGGCACGGTCGTGGTGCCCCGCTCCTCGCGCGGCAACCTGGAGGACCCCTCGATCGGCCTGTACCTCAAGCACCTCGGGTTCCCGGTGGTGGAGGCGGACGACTACGACGAGTTCCCCTTCCCGGGCGGCAAGGTGGTGGCCACCCCGTTCCTCGGCGAACACTGCGACCTCGACATCCGCAGCAAGTCGACCTACTGGGTGGACCTGGCGGGCCGGTCCGCGTTCGTCGGCGCCGACTCCTCCGGCATCGACCCCGCGCTGTACCGCTATGTGCGCCGGCACCTGGGTACGGCCGACTACGCCTTCCTCGGCATGGAGTGCGACGGCGCCCCGCTCACCTGGCTGTACCAGGCGCTGCTCACCAAGCCGGTGACGAAGAAGATGAGCAGCTCCCGCAAGCTGTCCGGCTCCAACGCCGAGCAGGCGGCGGCGATCATGACGGAGCTGGGTGCCGGCGAGGCGTACGTGTACGCGATGGGCGAGGAGCCCTGGCTCGGGCACGTCATGGCCACCACGTACAACGAGGACACCTACCAGATCAAGCAGATCGAGGAGTTCATGACCTGGTGCGCGGACCACGGCATCAAGTCGGGGCACCTGTACGGTCAGCAGGAATGGCGTTGGTGACGATGGCCGGGACGGACATCGCGTACATCGAGCTCTACACCAGCAACAAGAAGGCGGTCGTCGACTACCTCGTCACCGCCCTGGGCTTCGTACGGACCGCCGACACGGTGGCCGTCGACCGCAGTTCCGCGCTGCTGCGGCAGGGCTCCGTGCAGCTGGTCGTCACGACCGGTCCCGCGACCTGGGGTTTCCTGGACGCGCACGGCGACGGCGTCGCGGACATCGCGTTCGCCTGCGACGACGTGCCCGGGGCGGTACGGGCCGCGGTGGCCGCCGGGGCCCGGCGGTCCGCCTCGGCGGCGGGCGCCCCGGTGGTCTCCGGCTTCGGCGGGGTCGCCCACACCCTGCTGCCCGCGGACGCGCACGGCGACGGACTGCCGCCGGGCCACAGCTGGGTCGCCGTACCGGACGCGGTGCCGGACCCGGCCGGGCGCGCCCGGCACATCCGGCTCCTCGACCATGTCGCGGTCTGCGTCGAGGGCGGCACCCTGGACACCTACGCGGACTTCTACCGGGACGCCTTCGGGTTCTCCCGCTACTCCTCCGAGTACGTGGACGTCGGCGCGCACGCGATGGACTCGATCGTGGTGCGCGATGCCTCCGGCCGGGTCACGTTCACCTTCGTCGCCCCGGACCTGTCGAAGGGAACCGGCCAGCTCGACGCCTTCCTCGAACGCAACGGCGGCCCCGGCGTCCAGCATCTGGCCTTCCTGGTCGACGACCTCATCCCGGCCGTGGCGGACTTCCGCACGCGCGGCATCGAGTTCCTGTCGGTCCCGGACACCTACTACGACGCGCTGCTGGAGCGCCTGCCCGGACTGCGCGACGAGATCGACGAGTTGCGTTCCGCGCAGGTGCTGGCGGACCGCGACGAGTGGGGCCACCTGCTCCAGCTGTTCAGCCGCTCCCCCTACGAACGCAACACGCTCTTCTACGAGTTGATCCAGCGCCGGGGCTCCCGTGGGTTCGGCAGCGCCAACATCCGCGCGCTGTACGAGGCCGTGGAACGCGACCGGCTGGCCACCGAATGACGTCGCCGGCCGGCGAGCCGGGGCCGCTCACCCTGGCCGACTACGCGAGGCGGGCCCAGAGCCGGATGGCCCCGGGCGTATGGGACTTCGTCACCGGTGGCGCCGGGGACGAGCGGACGCTGGCCGCGAACACGGCGGCGTTCGACCGGGTGCGGCTGCGTCCGCGCGTACTCACCGGCGCGGGCCGGCCGGGTCCGGGCACCCGGGTCCTCGGCCGGGAGTGGGCGGCGCCGGTCGGCGTCGCCCCGATGGGCTATCACACCCTGGTGCACCCGGACGGTGAGGTCGCCACCGCGGCGGCGGCCGGGGCGGCGGGCGTGCCGCTGGTCGTCAGCACCTTCGCGGGCCGCACGTTCGAGGACATCGCCGCCGCGGGGGCACCGCTGTGGCTGCAGCTGTACTGCTTGCGCGACCGTGCCACGATGCGGGCCCTGGTCGAGCGGGCCGAGCGGGCCGGCGTCGAGGCGCTGGTGCTGACGGCGGACACCCCGCGTCTCGGCCGGCGGCTGCGGGACCTGCGAGGCGGCTTCCGGCTGCCGCCGGAGATCACGCCAGCCAACCTGTCCGGCACCGGGTTCGCCTCCCCCGCCGACCACGCCCGCGAAGCCTTCGACCCGGGGCCGGACTGGACGGTCCTGTCCTGGCTGCGGTCCGTCAGCGCGCTGCCGGTGCTGGTCAAGGGCGTCCTCACCGCCGAGGACACCACGCGGGCACTGGCCGCCGGCGCGGCCGGGGTCGTGGTCTCCAACCACGGCGGCCGGCAGCTCGACGGCGCGCCCGCCGCCCTGGAAGCACTGCCGGAGGTCGCCGCGGCGGCGGCCGGCCGTGTCCCCGTGCTCCTCGACGGTGGCGTGCGGCGCGGCGTCGACGTGCTCGCGGCGCTCGCGCTCGGCGCGGACGCGGTGCTCCTGGGCCGCCCGGTGCTGTACGGCCTGGCCGTGGCCGGCCGGGACGGCGTCGCGGACGTCCTGGGCATCGTGGCCGAGGAGTTGGGCGACGCGATGGCGCTGACCGGCCTGGCGTCCGTGTCCGACGCGGGGCCGGACCTGGTCGCCGGGGGCGCTCCCCCGTCCGTGCGGCGCCCGCGGCGCTCCGTGGCCGCTCCCCCGGCCCCGGCCGCGGACGCCGTGCTGGCGCGGGAGCACCTGCACGCCAGTGTCAGCGATCCGCTGCTGGACACCATGAACTTCCTCAACGAGATCACGCACCGCTATCCGCGGGCCGTCTCCTTCGCCCCCGGGCGTCCCTACGACGGTTTCTTCGATCCGGAGAGCATCTTCGGGTACATCCGCCGTTACATGCAGCACCTGGAGAAGGCCGGCTGGTCGGCCGAGCGGATCCGTGACGCGCTCTTCCAGTACGGGCCGACCGGCGGTCAGATCCGTGAGCTGGTGGCCGAGTCGCTCCGTCTCGACGAGCGGATCGACGTGCCGCCCGAGGCGATCGTCGTGACCGTCGGCTGCCAGGAGGCGATGCTGCTCGCGCTGCGCGCGCTCATCGCCGGACCCGAGGACGTGCTGCTGGTCTCCAGCCCCTGCTACGTGGGCATCACGGGCGCGGCGCGGCTCCTCGACATCGAGACGGTCGCGGTCGAGGAGGGACCGGACGGGTTCCGCTGCGCCGACCTGGCGGCCGCGATCGGAGCGGAGCGCGCCCGCGGACGCCGTCCACGCGCCTTCTACGTCGTCCCCGACCACTCCAACCCGTCCGGCGCCACCATGTCCCCCGCCGAGCGGCGCGAACTGCTGCGGCTGGCGGCCCGCGAGGACATCCTGATCCTGGAGGACAGCCCGTACCGGTTGGTCAGTCCGGGGCCGCAGCAGCCCACGCTGAAGGCGCTGGACCGGCAGCGGCGGGTCGTCCAGCTCGGCTCCTTCGCCAAGTCCCTCTTCCCCGGCGCCCGCGTCGGCTACGTGGTCGCGGACCAGCCCGTCGTCGACCGGGACGGCAACACCGGGCTGCTGGCCGACGAGCTGATCCGGATCAAGAGCATGGTGACGGTGAACACCTCGGCGCTGAGCCAGGCCGCCGTCGCCGGCATGCTGCTGTCCGCGGGCGGGGGCGCCGCGGCCCTCAACACCGAGACCGCGGCGCACTACGGCGCGGCCATGCGGGCCACGCTCCGGCAGCTCGACGTCTGTCTGCCGGAGCCGCGGCGCACCGCGCTCGGCGTGCGCTGGAACCGGCCGAGCGGCGGGTTCTTCCTGACCGTCACCGTGCCCTTCGCCGCCGACAACGCGGCGCTGACGCGCTCGGCCGAGGAGTTCGGCGTCATCTGGACGCCCATGTCCTACTTCTATCCGCAGGGCGGCGGAGAGCACGTGCTCCGGCTGTCCGTCAGTTATCTCACCCACGCCGACATCCGTGAGGGAATCGCGCGACTGGCGCGGTTCATCACGGCCACGGCCCGCACCTGAAAGGACGACGAGAGTGACCGACGTCGTACGCCGTCCGCGCAGCAAGCCCCGTATGTGGGGGTGGACCTACCGATGACCACCACGAGTACCCCGCCCGACGCCCGTCCGGCGCCCGCGGCGGTGGAGCCGCACGGCAAGCACACCCTGACACCGGCCCGGATCATCGGCGCCGGCACCGCCGTCACCGGGAACGCGTACGGGCAGCGCGAACTGCTCGACCTCTTCGGCATCACCGACCCCCGGACCCGGTCGGTCTTCCTCAACAGCGCCATCGAGCGGCGCTTCCTCACCCTGCCCCCGCGCGACGACACCGGGGCCTTCGGCACCGAACCCCAGGGGCAGCTGCTGGCCAAGCACAAACGGCTGGCCCTCGACATGGGCGCGAGGGCCGTTCGGCGGTGCCTGGACGACGCCGGTCTCGCCCTCGCGGACATCGACCACCTGTGCTGCGTCACCACCACCGGGCTGCTCACGCCCGGGGTCAGCGCGCATCTGATGCGGGAGACCGGCATCAGGGCCGGCACCAGCCGCATGGACGTGGTGGGCATGGGGTGCAACGCCGGGCTCAACGCCCTCAACGCCGTGGCCGCCTGGGCCACCGCCCATCCCGGCCGGGTGGCGGTGCTGCTGTGCGTGGAGGCCTGCTCGGCCGCGTACGTCATGGACGGCTCGATGCGCACCTCCGTCGTCAACAGCCTCTTCGGCGACGGGGCAGCCGCCATCGCGCTGAGCGCCGACCCGCCGGACGCCGCGGGACCGCCGTCCGGCGGCCTGCCGGCCGTGCCCGGCGCCTCGGCGGGACCCCGGCTGCTGGGCTTCGCCAGCCACCTCATCGACAGCGCGATCGACGCGATGCGCTACGACTGGGACGACGACCAGCACAAGTTCAGCTTCTACCTGGACCCGGACATCCCCTACGTGGTCGGCGCGAACGCCGAGCAGGTGGTGGACCGCCTGCTCGCGGGCGAGGGGCTGCGCCGCACCGACATCGGGCACTGGCTGGTGCACTCGGGCGGGAAGAAGGTCATCGACGCCGTCCGGGTCAACCTCGGACTCACCCGGCACGACCTGCGGCACACCAGCGGCGTGCTGCGCGACTACGGCAACCTGTCGAGCGGTTCCTTCCTGTTCTCCTACGAGCGACTGGTGCGCGAACGCGTCGTGCGGGCGGGCGACTTCGGGGTGCTGATGACGATGGGACCCGGCTCCACGATCGAGACGGCACTGGTCCAGTGGTGAGGAGAATCCGGTGAACGACTACCTGAGGGTGCACATCGACGGCGGCCGGCCGCCGGGCGCCGACACCGTCGCGGCGGTGGGCGCCGTGTGCGACGCGGCCGAGGACGGCGGGGCCCGCGGCCCGGTCGTCCTCGAACTGAGCGGCACGCCCGGCTCAGGGTGGGCGCAGGGGATGACGGTCGGCCTCGTCAGCAAGTGGGAGCGTGTGCTGCGCCGGCTGGAACGGCTGCCCGCGGTCACCGTCGCCGTCGCCGACGGGGCCTGCGGCGGCGCCGCCCTGGACGCGCTGCTCGCCACCGACCTGCGGGTGGCGACCCGCTCGCTGCGGCTGCGGCTGCCCGCCCTGGACGGCGTGACCTGGCCGGGCATGGCACTGCACCGGCTGGTCCAGCAGACGCCCGGGATCGCCGCGATCCGCCGGGCGGCGCTGTTCGGCACGCCGATCGACGCGGCGGAGGCGCTGGCCCTGCACCTCGTCGACGAGGTGACGGACGACGCGGCGGGCGCGGCGGCGGCCGCGGCGGGCCTGGCGGCCGGTGTACCCGGCCCCGAACTGGCGATCCGCCGCCAACTGCTCCTCGACGCACGGACCGTACCGTTCGAGGAGGCCCTCGGCGCCCATCTGGCGGCCTGCGACCGGGCCCTGCGTCTCGCTGCGGCGGAGCCGACCACATGACGACCGCCCGGGAGAGTTCCGGCCCTCGGGCGGGCGGGGCCGCACTCGCCGAGGACCGTGCGGCGCTGCGCGGGCGGGCCCGGTCGGATCCGGCGCACGCCGACGAACGCCGGTCGGTCCGGGCCGCGTTCCTCGCCGTGCACGCCGAGGCCGTGTACGCCGAGGCCACCGCCGGGTACACCCGTCGGCCGCGGCCGGCCGAACTGGCCGAGTCGGCCGGCGCGGCCTTTCCCGGGCTGCTGCCGACGCCGGCCGAACTGGCCGCGGACCGGCGGCTGCCGCAGGCGCTGAAGGAGGGCCACGAGATCGACCTCGGCATCTTCTTCAGCGCCGTCCTGCACGCGCCGGCCGCGGGCGCCCACCTGCTGGAGTCGATGCTCCGGCCGACCCCCCGCGCGCTGGCTCTGCTGCCCGCGTACACGGCGTCGGGCGCGGCCGACCTCGGTTCGGTGCGCGTCGAGCGCCGCGACGGCGTGGCCAGGCTGACCATGTGCCGCGACGACTGCCTGAACGCCGAGGACGAACGCCAGGTCGACGACATGGAGACCGCCGTCGACCTCGTCCTGCTCGACCCCGCGGTGGACGTGTGCCTGCTGCGCGGCGGCGTCATGACGCACCCGCGCTACCGGGGCAGACGGGTGTTCAGCGCCGGCATCAACCTCAAGTCCCTGCACGCCGGGGACATTTCACTCATGGGTTTCCTGCTCCGCCGTGAGCTGGGCTACCTCCGAAAGATCTGGGGCGGTCTGCACCCGGACGGGGACGGCCACTGGCCGCCGGCCGTGCGGGCGAAACCGTGGGTGGCGGCCGTCGACGGCTTCGCGATCGGCGGGGGCATGCAACTGCTCCTCGTCCTCGACCACGTACTGGCCGCGTCGGACGCGTATCTCAGCCTCCCGGCGGCCCAGGAGGGCATCGTGCCGGGCGCCGCCAACTTCCGTCTCACCCGGTTCACGGGACCCCGGCTGGCCCGCCAGATCATTCTGGAGGGCCGTACGATCCACGCCACCGACCCGGAGGCACGCCTGCTCGTGGACGAGGTGCATCCGCCCGGGGACCTGGACCGGGCCGTCGAGGACGCCCTCGACCGGTTCCGCGGCCAGGCGGTCGCCGCGAACCGCAGGATGCTGAACGCGGCCGAGGAGGACCCCGACGCGCTCCGCCGCTACCTGGCCGACTTCGCCCTGGAACAGGCCCGGCGCCTGTACAGCACGGACGTACTGGCCAAGGTCGGCCGCTTCTCCGACCGGCGCCCGGCCGACAGGGCCGGCCGGCAGGTCTGAGCGGCAGGTCCGGGCCGCGCGCGAACGCCCGGGCGGTACCGGATTCAACCGGTACCGCCCGGGCGTTCGTGTGCCGGGTCCGCCCCGTGTCTCACTCCGTGCGCAGCGCCCGGGCCGTCCCCGTACGCGCCGCCCAGCCGGCCGGCAGCAGGGCGCCGGCCGCCGCGATGACGACGCCGCCCAGGGCGAGCAGCACCAGCAGTCCCGGGCCGTAGACGTCGATGTCGGCGGCCGGGATCTCGGCGCCGGTCGACCGGCCCATCGCCGGCATGACGAAGTGGTGCAGCGCCACGCCCAGCGGTACGCCGACGGCACCGGCCACCAGCCCGGTCGCCGTCACCGAGACGAGCACCATGGTGACGGTCTGCCGGGGTGTCATCCCCAGCGCCTTGAACACCCCGAGGTCGTGGACGCGTTCGCGGGTGTCGAGCACCACCGTGTTGAGCACGCACAGGCAGGCCACCACCACCAGCATCACCGTCAGCATCGCGATCAGCGACTGCATCACCACGATGACGGTCGAGGAGCGGTCGTCGTCGGAGCTCGTGGCCACCCCGCCGATGGTCTTCAGCCTGGCGTTGAGCCCGTCCACGTAGTCGCCCTTGTCCGTGCCCTCGGCGAGCCTGACCGTGAAGTGGTCCGGCTTCACGTCGGGCACGAGCTGCGTCACCGACGCGGCGTCGGTGCGCACCGCCATGCCCTGGTCACCGAGGTCGAAGATCTCGCCGACCAGCTTCAGCCGCGCGCTGTGCCCCTGGTCGGTCAGCGTCACGGTGTCCCCGATCTTCGCCCCCGTGGCCTGGAGGAAGCGGGCGGGTGCCACGGCCTCGCCGGGTGCGGAGAACCAGCGCCCCGACAGCATCCGCTGCCCGCTGTTCGCGGCGTCGCCCTCGTACACCACCAGGGGTGAGCCGCCCTTGACGCCGGCGACGCTGACCTGCGTCTTCGCGGTGCTGAAGTACGACCCGGTGCCGGACTGCGCCCGGATCGCGGCGGCCACCTTGGCGGGGTCGGCCGGTTTCACCTTGGTCTGCGGACCGGTCGCGGACCCGGGGTCGCCGCGGCCCCCCTGGTCGTCGCGGGCGGTGGGACCGGCGTCCGCGCGGGAACCGTCATCCGTACGGGAGCCCGTCCCGGCCGTCGTGCCCTCGGCACCGCGGGTGGGTGCCTCGCGGTCGCCTGCGCCCTGGCGGGCCGGGGCGCCAGGGCGTCCCACGGTGCTGACCGTCACGTCACCGACCGAGTCCGGGTTGCCGTCCGTCTGGATGGCGAACAGCGAACTGCCGAGGCCCACCGCGAAGGTGATCGCCAGCGCCCCGAAGCCGACGGCGGCGGCGGTGGTCGCCGCCCGCGCGGGACGCGCGAACGGAGTGGCGAGGCCGAGGCTGACCGGGCGCGGCACCGGCAGCCGGGTCAGCAGCCGCCGGACGGTGCGCCCCCGTCCCTCCCGGGGTGTACGGCCGACGTTGATCGCCTCCGTGGTCCGCAGCCGGGCGGCCCGCAGCGCCGGTCCCAGCGCGGCGAGGACCACCAGTCCCAGCGCCGCCAGGGGCACCACGACGTCGATCCACAGCGGGATGAGCAGGGAGGTCGTGTCGTACGCGGTCTCGACCTCGTTCAGCATCGGCACGGCCAGCAGGTTGCCCACGACCACGCCCAGCAGGGCGCCGGCCGAGGCCGGGATCAGGGCCTGCGCGACGTAGGCCCGGCCCACCTGTGCCGGGGTGAAGCCGATGGCCTTCAGGATGCCGATGCGCCGGGTGGCCGCCGCGACCGCGCCGCTGACCACGATGGAGATGATGAGGACGGACATGGCCAGGCCGATGAGCGCGAACGCGGTCACGAACGGCACGAACGCCGAGACGTTGTCGTCCGCGATCTGCTTGACGTCGAGCCATGACTGCGCGCCGCGCAGGGCCCCGGCGGGCAGTCCCGCGGAGACGGCCTTCTTGCCGGCGGCGACCTCCGCGCGGCTGTCCGCGTGGTCGAAGCGGTACAGCATCTGGTAGCCCAGGCCCGTGCCGGAGCCGGCCAGTTCGCGCAATTGAGCCGGCAGCGTCCAGGCGTCGGCGCTCTCGCCGACGGACTCGGCGATGCCCGACACGGTCAGCTCCGTCTTGCCGCCCGGCCCGGTGACCTCCAGCCGGCTGCCCACCGTCACGCCCGGGGTGCGGGCACTGGTGTCCAGGACGATCTCCCCGGACTTCGCGGCCCACTTGCCCTCGACGAGTGTCACCTTGTCCACCGGCTGGTCCGCCTGCGCGCGGCCGACCACGGTCAGCGGCGGCGGGGTGATGCCCAGGGCCCCGCCCGTCGTGCTCTGCACCCGCAGCGAGGCCATGGGGAACGGACCGGCCGCCGCCGCCACGCCGTCGGCGTCCCCGGTCGCCGCCAGCCGTGCCTGCGAGACCTTCGTCCCGTCGAACTCCGCGCTGAGATGGGCCCCCTGCTGCTTCCCGAACGCCTGGTCGAAGGGGCCCTGGGAGGCGACGAGCAGCCCGGCGCCGAGCACCGAGGCGGCCACCGCGAGCAGGGTCGTCAGCACCATCACCACGGTCTGCACCCGGCGCCGCCCCACACCGGCGCGCACCACTCTGCCGAGCGCACCACCCCCGCGGGCACCCCCGGCAGACCCCGTTCCGCGGCCCGGGCCGCCGCCGTCGGGCGCGGGCGCGGCCGTGCCGGGCTCTTCGAGTCGGGTGCTCGCCCGGCCCGACGGCCACGGGGCGCTCATCGGCTCACCTGCGGAAGACCGTGCGTCGTGTCCCGGGCGACCTGTCCGTCGACCAGTTCGACGGTGCGGGTGGCGCATGCCTTCGCCAGCGCCAGGTCATGGGTGACCAGCACGATCGTCAGCCCGTCGTCGTTCAGCTCGCGCAGCAGCGTCTGTACGTCCGCCCCGGACGCCGAGTCGAGTGCGCCGGTGGGTTCGTCGGCCAGCAGCAGCGCCGGACTGTTCATCAGCGCCCTGGCCACCGCGACCCGCTGCCGTTCACCGCCGGAGAGCCGGCCGGGGTAGGCGTGCGCGTGGCGGGCGATGCCGAGATGGCCGAGCAGTTCGTCGGCGCGGGCGGCGGCCCGGGCCCGGGGCATGCCCGCGAGCTGGGCCGGCAGCAGCACGTTGTCGGCGACGGTCAGGTCGTCCAGCAGGTTGAAGAACTGGAAGATCATGCCGATCCAGGACCTGCGGTACTTCGCGGATCCGGCCTCGTTCAGCTGGTCCACCCGCACCCCGGCGACGGTCACGCCGCCCTCGGTGGGCCGGTCGAGGCCGGCGACGAGGTTCAGCAGCGTCGACTTGCCGCTGCCGGACGGGCCCAGCACGGCGACGGCCTCGCCTGGCCGCACGTCCAGCGACAGCCCGGAGAGCGCGGGCGGGCCCTCGTCGTACGCCTTGCTCACGTCGCGCAGCTCGATGAGCGGGTCGGTCAGGTCCCTCACGGCTCCTCCAGGGTTGCCGGGTCTCTTGTAGTACCGAAGAAGCTAGGTGTGGGGGGTCCGGTGCCGCGTCGGCCGCTGTGCCGAAGATTCCTACCGTCTCCGGAGGAGGTCCGGCCGTCTCAACCCAGCGGCCTAGTCCACAGGCTGAGTCGTCCCCGCACGCAGACGGATCCCGGGCCGGCGCCCGGTTGACACAATGGCCCGGTGAATGGAGCCAGGCGGATCGTCCGATGGTGGCCGGCACCCGTGCGGCGGCTGCGCGCAGGCATCGTCCAGTCGTCCCGAGGGGGTAGGTGGTGGCGCGCCGCCGGTGCGCTGCCGCGGCGCTCGCGCTGGACCTGGATCGCCGATCTGCTGATCGCCGCGGTCCTCGCGGTGGGCACGGTCTCCGCGGATCTCGACCGCTCCACGTACGACAACCGGCCGCAGGTGCCGCGCGTGTCGGCATCGGCCTCCGACGCCGACACGGGCTCCGGCTCCGGCTCGGCCGCGCCGTCCCGTCCGGACCTGTCCGGCGACCAGAACCCCGAGCCCCGGCAGCGGACCGAGCGGAAGCTGCCTCCCGCCCACCCGTGGGAGCTGGCCCTGGGTGTGCTCTGCGCGGCACCGCTGGCACTGCGCCGGCGGTATCCGCTGGCCGCCTTCTGGGCCGTGCTGGCCGCGGCCTGGGGCTTCCACCAGGGCGAGATCACCGAGGACGCGTCGGTGTTCGCCTTCGCGAGCGCGCTGATCGCGGCGTACAGCGCGGCGATGTACAGCCCGTACCGCGCACCGGCACTGGCCAGCCTGGCGCTGGGCGGTACCGCGTTCGGTGTCCTGTCGCTGATGCCGGAGATAGACCGCGGCCTGATCCCGGTCCTGGTGCTGCTGCCGGTGGCGCTCGCCGCCAACGCGGTGCACGTGTGGCAGCAGCGGGGCCGCGCCCAGCAGGAGGCGACCCGGCAGGCCGTGGAGCGGGAACGCGCCCGCATCGCCCGCGAGTTGCACGACGTCGTCACCCACAACGTCAGCATGATGACCATTCAGGCCGGTGCGGCGCGCAAGACCCTCGACGTCTCCCCCGACCAGGCCCGCGAGGCGCTCAAGGCCGTCGAGGCGGGCGGCCGGGCCGCGCTGGCGGAGCTGCGGCACGTCATGGGTCTGCTGACGATGGCCTCCGATGGACCGCAGCCGGCCGCCACCGCGGATCTGGCGCCCCAGCCGGGCCTCGGTCAGCTGGCCGAACTGACCGGGCGGGTGCGCGACTCGGGCACGCGTGTCGAGCTGTCCGTCACCGGCACCCCGGCCACGCTGCCCGCGGGCGTGGACCTCGCCGCGTACCGGGTGGTGCAGGAGGGGCTGACCAACGCCGTCAAACACGCCGCCGGTGCCACGGTCACCGTGCGCGTGGAGCACGCCCCGGGCCAGGTACGGGTGGCGGTCGAGGACACCGGCGGGCAGCGCGGCTCACGGGTCGCGGGCAGCGGCCGTGGCCTGATCGGACTGCGCGAACGGCTCGCGGTCTACGGCGGTACGCTGTCCGCCGGCAGCCGCCCGCACGGAGGCTTCGCGGTCCTGGCGGTCATTCCGGTGGAGGTGGAGTGAGTACCGAGACACAGCGCGCCGACGACGGTGCGGGACCGCCCCGGGTGGTGATCGCCGACGACCAGGCACTGGTCCGCACCGGCTTCCGGATGATCCTGGCCGCGGACGGCATCGAGGTCGTCGGCGAGGCGGCCGACGGCGACGAGGCCGTGGCGACCGTGCGGCGTACGCTCCCCGACGTCGTCCTGATGGACATCCGCATGCCGGGTACGGACGGTCTGGAGGCCACCCGCCGCATTCTCGGCCCGGACGCGCCGCCCAGCCCGCCCCGGATCATCATCCTCACCACCTACGACCTCGACCAGTACGTCTACGGGGCACTCGCCGTGGGCGCCAGCGGGTTCCTGCTCAAGGACGTCACCCCGGAGCACCTGGCCGCGGCCGTGCGCCTGGTCCGCTCCGGGGACGCACTGCTCGCGCCGTCCATCACCCGCCGCCTGGTGGAGCGCTTCGCCCAGCCCGCGGGGCGTACCACCACGCTGCACCGCGACCTGTCCACGCTCACCCGCAGGGAGCTGGAGGTCCTGGAGTCGTTGGCCCGCGGCCTGACCAACGCGGAGCTGGCCGCCCGTCTCCACCTGAGCGAGGCGACGGTGAAGACCCACGTGACGCACGTCCTCGCCAAGCTGCAGCTCCGCGACCGCGCCCAGGCGGTCATCGCCGCGTACGAGACGGGTCTGGTCACACCGGGCTCCATGGACCTTCCGCCGTCGAACTGACGGACCGCCGCCCGGAGCCGGTGGGCACTCCTGCGGTCGGGTCGCCTTCGGTGGCCGGTGCCGCCGGGCGCGCTGACGATCGCGCCCGGCGGCACCGTGGGGGGGGATCAGGTGTTCCAGACCTGGAACTCGGAGATCTGACCGGCGGGCCAGCCGCTGTTCGCCGTGATGTTCACCCGGAAGTACCGCTGGGTGGTCGCGGTGAAGGTGATCGTGACCGTGTTGCTGGTGGTGGGGTCGAAGGTGTACGTGGCCGACGACTTGACGGTGGTGAAGGAGGAGCCGTCGGTGCTGCCCGACAGGGACAGCGTCTGGTTGCGGGCGCCCCACGTCGCGGGGAGCTGGAGGACGACGCGGCTCGCGCTCTGCGCGGAACCGAGGTCCACCTGCACCCACTGCGGGAAGGCGTTGTTGGCGCTCTCCCAGTAGGTGCCCTGGTTGCCGTCCGTCACGTTCGACGACGGGTAGACGTCGGTGTGGCTGGACTCGGTGGATGCCGCTCCGGCCGCCAGGTTCCTGCTCGCCGTGCCGGCGCCGGTACCGGTCAGCGCGACCGTGGTCGTGCCGTTCGACGCGTTGCTGGCGATGCCGAGATCGCCGGTGCGGGTGCCGGACGCGGTGGGCGTGAAGGTGACGGCCACCGTGCAGGAGGCCCCGGCCGCGAGCGACGTCCCGCAGGTGTTGGTCTGCGAGAAGTCACCGGTGACGGTGACGCCGGAGACCGTCGCGGCCGCCGTTCCGGTGTTGGTCACCGTGACGGTCTGCGCGCTGCTTGCGGTGTTGAGGGCCTGGGTGGGATACGTCAGTGACGCCGGGCTCGCCGACAGGGCCGCCGGGGAGGAGCCGCCGCCGCTGGGGAACACCTCGAAGTCCGACAACTGGGCGGCGTTCCAGCCCGTGTTGGCGGTGATGTTCACCCGCACATAGCGCGCCGTGGCGGCGCTGAACGTGATGGTCGCCGTGTTGCCGTTGGCGTTCGGGTCGAAGGTGTACCCGGCCGACGCCTTGATCGTGGAGAAGCTGGAGCCGTCCGTGGATGCCTGCACCGACAGCGTCTGGGTGCGGGCCGACCAGGCGGTCGCCGGCGGGAGCTTGAGCACGACCTTGCCGACGCCGTAGCTCTGGCCGAGGTCGACCTGGGCCCACTGCGGGAACGAGCCGTTGGTGCCCTCCCAGTACGTCGAGGCGTCCGGGTCGGTGAGGTTGGAAGCGACGTACGGGCTGTTGCTCGAACTCGCCGTCGCCGGCCGCCCGGCGGCGATGTCGGTGGTGCTGTCGATGCCGCTGCCGGACAGGGCGACGACGGTCGGGCTGTTGTTGGCGTTGCTGGCGACGGTCAGGCTGCCGGTGCGGGAGCCTCCTGCGGTGGGCTTGAAGCCGACGGTCACCGTGCAGGACGCGCCGACCGCGAGGGTGGCGCAGTTGTTGGTCTGGCTGAAGTCGCCGGTCGCCGTGACGCCGGAGACGGTCGCCGAGGTGGTGCCCGAGTTGGTCACCTTCACCGTCTGCGTGGCGGCCGAGGAGCCGACCACCGTGGCGGCGAAGGCGAGGCTCGCCGGGTCGGTGTTCAGCACCGGGCCCGGCGCGGTGCCGGTGCCGGAGAGGGTGACGGTGTTGGTGACCCCGCCCGCGTTGACGCTCAGGGAGCCGCTCCGGCTGCCGGTGGCCGTCGGGGCGAACTTCACGCTGACGGTGCACGAGCCGTTCGCCGCGATCGACGAGCCGCAGGTGTTGGTCTGGGAGTAGTCGCCGCTGGTGGAGATCGACGACACGGACGCGGCGGCGTTGGTCGGGTTGGAGACCGTCACGGTCTGCGCGTCGCTCGTCGAACCGGTGGGAACCGAGCCGAAGTTGAGCGCGCCCGGGGTGGCCGTGACGCCTTCGGACGGGTAGGGCGGGTAGACCGGGGCCGGCCACCCTCCGCAGTACGGTGTGCCGCTGATGCCGGAGTTGCCGCCGCCGTCGGTCACCGTGAAGCTGCCGACCGAGCAGCTGTACACCGGCGAGGTGTAACCGACGCCGGTCGCCGTGACGTTGGTGAACTTGGCCGCGCCGCCGGTCTGTTCCTGGAGCGCGAAGGTTCCGGTGCCGGCGATGGTCACGTTGTTCAGGTTGACCCCGCTGATGGTGCCCTCGACCCACTGGATCGCTTCGTAAGGGCTCTGCTGGATCAGCGCGTTGGTCACGTTGATCGGGCCGGTGATCGCGCCCTGGCTGCCGTCGAACCACAGCGCGCCCACGCCGAACTGCCAGTTCGGGTCGAGGCTGCCGTCCCGGACCATGGTGTTGTCGGAGATGGTGGTGGTGCCGACCGGCGTCGACGAGAAGCGCTGGCCCACGTGGATGCCGCCGCCCTGGGTGATGCCGGAGTCCACCACGCGGTTGCCGCTGACGGTGTTGTCGTGGCCGCCGTAGATCGCGATGCCGTTGGCGAGGATCTGCAGCGAGACGGTGTTGTTGGAGATCGTGTCGTTGGCGTCGGCGCCGATACCGGAGTCCGCCCAGGTGGCGATGGAGTCGTCGCCGGTGTTGCGGATGTCGCTGTTGGTCACCTTCGAGTTGGTGACGCCGCCGTGGAAGTTGATGCCGTCCGCGGTGGTGTCGCGGATGCGCATGCCGCTGAACGTCAGCCCGTCCATCGGCCCGTCCATCCAGGCGCCGACCTTCATGTGGTCGATCCACAGGTTGGCGACGGTCGAGTTGCTCATCGCGCCGCCGATGCCGTTGACCTGGGCGCTGTCGTCGCGCTCCTGCACGTTGCCGAAGATCGCGAAGTTCTGCAGGTGCACGCCGGTGCTGGCCGAGGGCGCGGAGTTGCCGTAGAAGCCGGGTGCCGTGCCGGTGACGGTCGAGTACCACATGCCGGCGCCGGCGACGGTGACGTTGTTGACGCTGATGTGGCCGGGGATGTTGTAGGTGCCCGGCGGGATCCACACCGTGCCGCCGGGGCCTGCCGCGCTGATCGCGGCGTTGAACGCACCGGTCGCGTCGGTCGCACCGGTCGGATCTGCGCCCTGGCTGGTCACCGACACCGCTCCCGAAGGCGCGGTCAGGGCGGCGCCGACCTGCTCGAAGTCGGCGAAGTCGATCGTGTACGAGGAGGCGGTGTCGCCCGAGTCGACCTGCAGCTTGAAGGTGGTGCCCGCCGGATAGGTGGTGGCGAACAGGCGGTGGGCCTCGTCGTAGAAGTGGTGCGGGTTGCTGCCCGGGGTGTTGGTGAACGGGTAGCTGCCGTAGTACCAGCTGTACGCGTTGGTCAGGGTGAAGTCGGGCTGCTTGACGCCGTTGATGTACAGCGACAGCGCGGCGGTGTAGACCGAGCCGCCCGAGGTGTCGGGGATGCTGTACCGGAAGTTGATCGAGTTGGTCGCCACCGGCGTGGTGAAGGTGACGTACTGGCCGGTGCCCTGGAGGGTCGTCGCCTTGCGGTACGACGCCTCGTCGGCCAACTGGCCCTGGGTGTAGCTCGGTCCGATGTTCGTGCCGTTGGTGGCGGAGTTCTCCGCCTGCACCTCGACGTACGGCAGGCTCGCGCCGCTGCCGCCGGTGGCGGCGGTCGCCGCCGCCGCGGCCGGCTGGACGGCCAGCGCGAAGACGCCGGCGACGGTCAGCATCGCGGTGCTGACCGCCCAGACGAGGGCTCGTCTCAGATCTCTGACGGAATGGAACACTTACCACTCCTTTCATCACGTAATGCCCGAACTGTTCCGCCGGCACCGCCAGAGGCGGGAGGGGAGACGGAGGGTGGTGATGACGCACGGGGGACCGTAATGACGTTGACATCGCCGCGCAATAACCAGACAGAACATTGCAACAATAAAATTTCGGCATGCAAGATCTAATGCGCGACGAAGTCGAGGTGGTGACACCCCGCCGGACGCCGAATCCGGGATGTCGGCGCGGCAGTCAGCGACCGGACGGCCGCGCACAGTGCGTCGACCGCAGCGACTGCGGCCACCACCGGTAGCCGACTCGCTAGATTCCAACGAAGTGGAGAATGGATTGCACAAAAAGACGCAAGTTTCTTGCTGGAACCTGTAATTCACATAGCCAGTGCAGTCACTCTGCCTCGCCCAGGTGCAGGATCCTGAGGTGTGCCGCGTGCGGTGGGAACAGCCTGCCCGGCCGGCACTGTTGCACCCGCCGGGGGACCGGCACCGCGCTGGTACCCGCCGCGGACTCGCGCCGAGACCTTGTCACACAGGAGGACTGTTTCATGAACGACCGGCCCTTGACGCTGATGGCGGTACACGCCCACCCCGACGACGAGGCCACCGGCACCGGAGGGGTCCTCGCGCGGTACGCGGCGGAGGGCATGCGCACGGTCCTCGTGACCTGCACCGACGGCGGTTGCGGAGACGGGCCGGGGGGTGTCAAGCCGGGCGAGCCCGGGCACGACCCGGCGGCCGTCGCCTCGATGCGGCGCCGGGAACTGGAGGCGAGCTGCGAGATCCTGAAGATCAGCCATCTGGAGACGCTGGACTACGCCGACTCCGGAATGATGGGCTGGCCGGCCAACGACGCCCCCGGTTCCTTCTGGCGGACCCCCGTGGCGGAGTGCGCCGCCCGGCTCGCGGAGCTCCTGCGGCGTTACCAGCCCGATGTGGTCGTCACCTACGACGAGAACGGCTTCTACGGCCACCCCGACCACATCCAGGCCCACCGCATCACGATGGCGGCGCTGGAGATGACCGAGCCGACCCCGAAGGTGTACTGGACGACGGCACCGCGTTCGATGATGCAGCGGTTCGGAGAGGTCATGCGCGAGTTCGGCGCGGACGTGCCGGAGCCGGACCCCGAGGAGGCCGCCGCGATGGCGGAGATCGGACTCCCCGACGACGAGATCAGCACCTGGGTGGACACCACCGCGTTCGGCGGCCAGAAGTTCGACGCGCTGGCCGCGCACGCCAGCCAGGGCGAGAACATCTTCTTCCTCGGGATGGGCCGGGAGAGGTTCACCGAACTGATGGGCGTGGAGACCTTCGTCCGGGTCCAGGACACCACCGGCGCGCCCGTACCCGAGAACGACCTCTTCGCCGGACTGCGCTGACCTACCGCCCGCGGAGCTGTCGGACTCGGGGACCGCAACGGCCCCGAGTCCGACGCGAAAGCCCAGGTCAGCGGTGCGGGAAGGGGTGGTAACCCCCCGGAGCGCCGGAGGTGGTCCCCCTGCGGATCCGGTGGCTGGCCAGCTGTCGGCGCGCAGCGGCCGTACCCAGACTCGGCGGCATGACGTTCTCCATCGACGCTCCCGTCGCGGCCGGGACGGCCGCCGCCCCCGCGCCGACCTCCGGTCCCGGCAGCGACTTCGCCAGGCTCTCCCGACGCATCGGCGAAGCGGGCCTGCTGGACCGGCGCCCGGGTTACTACGCCGTGCGGCTCGGCCTGGTGGTCGCGGCTCTGCTGGGCGGCGCGGCGGCCTTCTTCGCGCTCGGCGACACCTGGTGGCAGCTGGCCCTCGCCGCCGCCATGGCCCTCGTCTTCGGCCAAGTGGCGCTCGTGGCACACGACCTGGCCCACCGTCAGGTCTTCCGCCGACGCCGCCCGAGCGAGACCTGGGGCCGGCTCTTCGGCAACCTCGCCATCGGCATGAGCTACGGGTGGTGGATGAACAAGCACACCCGTCACCACGCCAACCCCAACCACGAGGAACTCGACCCGGACGTCGCACCGGACATCCTGGTGTGGTCCACCGACCAGGCACGCACCAGCAGCGGCCTGGCCCGGCTGGTCGGCGGCCACCAGGCGTTCCTGTTCTTCCCGCTGCTGACCCTGGAGGGTTTCAACCTGCATGTGTCGAGCGTGCGGGCGCTGCGCTCGCCCTCCATGAAGAACCGGACGGCGGAGGGCGTGCTGCTCCTTCTGCACTTCGCGGCCTACCTGTCGGCGCTGTTCCTGGTCCTCTCCCCCGGCAAGGCCGTGGCGTTCCTCGCCGTGCACCAGTGTCTGTTCGGCGTCTACCTCGGCTGCACGTTCGCCCCGAACCACAAGGGCATGCCCACCTTCACCGGCGACGAGCGGCCCGACTTCCTGCGGCGCCAGGTGCTCACCTCCCGCAACGTGCGGGGCGGCCGGTGCACGGACGTGCTGCTCGGCGGGCTCAACTACCAGATCGAACACCACCTGTTCCCGAGCATGCCCACCCCTCACCTGCGCCGCGCCCGGGTGATCGTGCGGGAGTACTGCGCGGAGATCGGTGTGCCGTACCACGAGACGGGGCTGCTGCGGTCGTACCGCGAGGCCCTCACGCACCTGCACCGGGTGGGGGAACCCATCCGGCGCGGGCGCAAGGCGTCCTGACGGTGCGGGCGGCGCGGGGCCGGCCGGGTGCCGCCGTCGAGGAGGCCGGGGCCTGTCCTCGACGAGCGGCATCCTGGCCGACACCGCCTGACTGCCGTCTACCGGCCGGCCGCCTACCGTCTGCGGCCGGCCCGACGGCCCGGCCTCACCTCAGGTGCCGGTCGAAGAACCGGTTCCCGTCCTCCAGCTCGAACCACGGGGTGCCGGTGTGCCCGCCGAGATTGGCGTGCAGGGTCTTCTCCTTGCTGCCGAAGGCGTCGAACAGGTCGAGGGCCCGCTGCCGGGGGTTGCCCTCGTCGTCCCACTGGAGCAGGAGCAGCAGGGGCACGGTGACCTGCCGGGCCTCCGCGCGCTGGGCACGGGGCACGTATCCCCCGGCGAAGAGCCCGGCGGCAGCGATGCGCGGCTCGACCGCCACGAGGCCGATGCCGACGGCGGTCCACCCGGAGTAGCCGACCGGGCCGGCGAGCTCGGGCAGCGCGAGGAGGGCGTCCAGGGCGGTCCGCCATTCCGGGACCGCGTTCTCGACCAGGGGGCCGACGAACGACTCGAAGATCTCGTCGACCGGCTCGCCGGCCTTCATCGCGCGGCGGAGGCCGGCGCGGGCCTGCTCGGCGGCGGCGGAACGGGGCCGGTCGCCGCACCCGGCGGCGTCGATGGAGGCCACCGCGTAGCCGTACGCCGCGGTCCTCCGGGCCCGGGCCACCAGCCGGGGCTCGCTCTTGGGCAGGCCGTTGTTGTGGGCCATCAGGATCAGCGGGGCCGGTGTGGCGGACTCCGATGTGGCGGACTCCGGCGTGGCGGACTCCGGTGTCCACAGGGTGCCGGGGATCTCGCCGAGGGTGAATTCGCGTTCGAGGACGCCGTCGTCGAGACGCCGTTCAGAAGTGAAATGCATGGTCGTGCCTTTCGGGAATGCGCGTGAACGGCGCTCCCGGACGACCTATCGCCCGACCGCGACCCCGGAGGGGAGCACCCATGTCGATACAGCGTTCACGGGTACCACCTCCTCGTCTCTGGCACGGCCTCCGGAAAGGTAGCAGCGGTCGCCACGGCCCGCCAACGGGTTTTCGCGGCGCCACGGCGGCTCGCCCTCCGGCCCCGGCTCAGCGCAGGGTGTCCAGCAGGGCGGTGACGTAGGCGTCCAGCCGCCCCTCTACCGTCCGCGTCGTCAGTTCCGTCCTGCCCGCCTCCTGCCACGGCCGGGCCACCCACCGCATCTGCCCCGCGAAGCCCAGGGCGTCCAGCAGCCGCCAGTAGAGCCGTTCGCCCGTGGCCGCGGCCAGCACCCCGCCGGCCTCCTCGTACGCCTCGGCGAACCGCAGCCCCCACGCCGGGCCGTGCAGCATCGCGAGATTGGTGGAGCAGTGCGCCACGTCGAGATCCGCCGGACCCCAGCAGGTCTCCACCCAGTCCACGACCCCGGTGATCCGGGGACCGGCCAGGCTTGGCGGTGCCACGTCGAACAGCACGTTGCCGGGTTGGAAGTCCCGGTGCAGGAACCGCCCTTCGTATCCTGGCGCCGGCCGGCGGATCACGTCCGTCGCCGCTGCCCACGCCGCGGCGTCGGCGCCGTCCGGCGGGACGACGGCGTCGGCGGTCGTCCACGCCCGGTACTCCCGGGGACGTTCGGCGGGCCGCAGCGCGTGGATCGCCACGAGTTGCCGGGCCAGCAGGGGGACGCGCGCCTCAAGTCCCCGGTCGTCGAGGACCGTCCGGCCCGGCAGATGCGTCATCAGGAGTGACGGGTACTCGCAGTGCGCGGCGGCCGCGTCGACCGCGACAGGGCCCGGAGCCGGCACGCCCGTCCCCGCGAGCAGGGCGAGGACGCCGGCCTCGCGGTTCAGCAGGTCCTCGGCGAGCGCCACGAACGACGGGTCGACGAAGGTCCGCAGCACCAGGTCTCGGGTGGCTCCGTCCCGGGCGCCGATGGTCAGCCGCCGCATCTCGGCGGTGATGCCCCCGTGCAGCGCCCCGGTCGCGACGACCCGTTCACCGGCCGCCAGATGCCGGCCCACCCAGGCCAGGGCCGACGGCCGGACCGCTCCTGCTTCGTCGTGGTCGGACACCGTGCCACCCCATCATCCGGGCGGCGGCACGGGCAAAGGGTTTCCGCGCCGGGGCTTACGGCTCGCTTCTCGGGGGTCGCAGGGCGGCGGCGCCCGCCCGCACCATCGCGGCCAGCGGTGACCTCGCCCTTTGCACGAGGTCACGCGGCAGACCGGTGTCGAGCTCGACGGTCACCCGGACGTACCGGGTGTGCAGCCGGGTGACCTCGACGAGACGCGGTACGACCGCCTCCGGGCCGCGCTTCAACGCGGCCCGGTAGGTGTCCTTGCGCTGGTTCATGCCGTGTCCTGTCGCTTGACGAGTTCTTCTGCGAGGTCCATGTACGCCGAGCCCTTGGCCGCCACCGGGCTTCCGAACGACTGGGCGTACAGGTCGAGCCGCGGAATGTGCGTGGACAGCACGTCGAAACCCCGCTCGGTGAGCGCCTCCCGGGCGTCGGCGTCGGGACCCGTGCGCGTGGCGTCGGCCCGGTTGGTCCGGTTCAGCAGAACGGCGGCGTGGGCCGGCTGGGCGCGCAGGGACTGCACGTCGCCCATCTCGCCCCCGATGGGCGCCATGCGGTCCAGTTCGATGGGGGCCGGAGTGACCGGCACGATCCATTCGCCCGCGTATCTCATGATGCTGCGGGCGATGTGCGCGTGGTCCTCCATCTGCGGGGCGTCGAACACGACGGCCTGCCGCTCGCCCAGGAAGTCGTTCACACGTCGGTGCACATCGCCCACCGGGAGGGCGACCACGGGAAACGGGAAGCCGCCCGCCAGTTCGCTCCAGCGCAGCGCGGAGGAAGCGGGGTCACTGTCGACCAGCAGCGGCGGGATGCCCGACTCGTGCAGCGCGTGGGCCAACCAGACCGCGCTGGTCGTCTTTCCCACCCCGGGCTTCAGGTTCACAAAGGCGTAGCTCAGCGGCACACGAGCCAACGTAGGCGCGCGAACGGCCCCCGTCCCCCGAGTCGGGGCCCACAGCGCCGCCGTTCACCCTGCGGCGCCGGTGAATCATTCGGATGGGCCAGTGCGGAGGCCGGCCACCGCATCGTCCGGTGCACGGGGAGAACGAGTCGTGCATCCCCGTGCGGGGCTCAGTGCGGGAACGCCCGCGGCGGACGCTGACGGGGCAGCGTGGTACGGAACTCCTCGATCACCGAACTCACCTGCCGCATCAGCGAAGTCCCCTCCAGCAGACCGAGGTAGAGATTGCGGCGGGCCAGTCCGGGCAGGTCCACACAGAAGTACAGCGCCATCAGCGGGTTGACGAACAACTCGCCGCCCCTGGTCCGTTCCGTGAACCGGACGTCGCCGAAGTCACCGCGCACGGCGGCGGCGACGGATCCGTTCACGATGCTCGGATGGCTCGCGGTGTGGCGCTGGGCGTGCGCCACCGCGTCGAGATAGAGCGCACCCTCGCGTGCCGCCCCGAGCAGCGAGAACGCCCCGAGATAGGCGCCGTCCCGGTCCAGGGCGGCCAGGTTCTCCAGTACGAGCGAGTGGTTCACGCCGTGATAGGCGTCCACCCCGAAGCCGAGGCAGGCCACCAGCCGGTGCGGGACCTCGTCGAGCCCGCTCACGGCGGCCAGGCTCGCCATGTCCTCCTCCGGGGTGCCGAGGCCGTGTTCGTCGCCGCGCATCAGGATGTCGGTCCCGCCGTCCACCAGCACGACCGCGTCGACACCGCCGAGATGCGTGATCAGCGTCCGGTAGGCCGCTCGCAGCGGAGCGACCCCGATACCCGGGAACGCGTACACGGTCGACGGCATGTCCTGCGCCGCGAGCCACTGGGCGAGCGTCCGCTCGGGAAAGTAGTCGCCGCGCAGCGGGGTGTCGGGCCCGACCGCCGCGACGTCCTGGTCCACCCACACGTCGAGGTCCAGGCCGTACAGGTCGGCGAAGGACAGGTTCGCGAGGTGCACCTCCTTGCCCGCCGACCGCAGCGCGAGCGCGAGCGGCAGCCCGGCGTACACGTCGAAGCCGCCGCCCGCACCGGCTATGAGCACCCGTCGCACGTCGCGCAGGCGGGTGAAGAACGCGGGTTCCCCCAGAGTGATCACCGCAGGACGCTACCAGGAGGGCGAGCCGGCACCGGGCCGATGCCGTCGCCGCGGTGCCGCTCGCCGAGCGGCGGCCGGGCGCGACCCGCGCCGCGCCTGTGCCGCGCCCACAGCTCGTCGGGCTCCGGTTGCACTCCTGTTGCACTCCGGCAGGGCGCATCGCAGGCTGCTGGTATGGAGCGCGTCCCGGAAGGCAGTGTGCTGCCCATACTGGTGACGGGCGCCGCGGGCAGCATCGGTGCCGTCGGACGATCCGTTGCCGAAGGTCTTCGGCAACGGGGTCTGCCCGTCCGGGCCATGGTGCATCGCGAGGACGAGCGGGCGGAGGCGCTGCGCGCGTCGGGCTGCGAGGTCGTCGTCGGAGACCTGACGCGCACGGGCGACGTCGCCGACGCCCTGGCCGGCTGTGGACGCATGTACTTCGGCATGGGGGTGTCGGCGCAGTATCTGGAGGCCGCAGTGACGGCAGCGGCCGTCGCACGCGAGTACGGCAGCCTGGAAGTCTTCGTGAACATGTCGCAGCTCACCGTCTCCGAGATGGACCTCACCAGCGCCTCCGAGTCCGTGCAGCAGCGGCAGCAGTGGCTGGTGGAGCAGGTGCTCGACTGGTCCGGCCTGCCCGTCGTCCGGATCAGGCCCACCGTGTTCTTGGAGAACCCGCTGTTCCGGGTGGGCTTCGCCTCGATCGCGAAGACCGGAAGCATCAGACTGCCGTTCGGCCGGGCGAAGACCTCCCCCGTGGCGGCCAGGGACGTGGCCGCGGTCGTGGAGGAGATCCTGGCCGATCCGGCCCCGCACATCGGCCGGACCTACGAGCTGACCGGCCCTTGCTCGCAGGACATCGCCGCCATGGCGGCAGAGGTTTCCGCGGCTCTGGGACGCCCGGTCGGTTACACCGACGTCCCGCTGCGGGAATGGATCGACGACTGTCTCAGACCGCTGGGACTGCCGGAGCACACCTTCCAGCACATCTCCACGATGGCCCGCCTGCACGCGGAGGGTCGGTACGACCGCAAGGCGGACGGGGTCGAGCAGGTCACCGGGCGGCCTCCAGCGGGGGTGGCCGACTACGTCCGTGAGAACCCCGGCCTCTTCGGCCTCTGAACGAGCGACCGGCGGAGAACGACCCGGTGAGCACCCGCCGGATCTGCGTGGCCCTGCGCGTCGGCAGACAGGCGAGGAGAGCCCGGGCGAGGCTCTCGCGACGCGTGTAATTCGCCACATTCCCCCCTTTTAGTGCGGATCAATAGATAAAAATGGTCCCTTAATGCCAATTACCACCCCTCCGGTGGTCGGCTCCAGCGATTTCAACGATCAGTGGCATGGGAGAAGCGTTTGATCACGCTAAGTAAGCGACACGCCGGCCTGATGACCATGACCGGCGTACTCGGCGGCGTACTCGCACTCACGGCCCTCGGCGGTACCGGCAACGCCGCCACCGGCGGCGACGCCACCGGGAACCAGCCGGCATCGCATGCGCGGGGAGATCAGACGGGCACCCAGGACGCCTCCGACGCCCGAATAAAGATCACGCCCGGGCAAGGCACCCACGGCGTCGGAGTCGGCGATCCCGTCAAGGTCACCGTCAGCAACGGCACCCTCACCAGGGTGGTGATGACCGCCGTCGCGACCGGTGCCGAGATCCCGGGCACCCTGTCCGCGGACGGCACGTCCTGGCAGTCGAACGGCCGGCTGGAACGGGCTGCCCGATACCAGGTCGCCGCAGATGCCGAGGACGCCAAGGGCCGCTCGGTCACCGGGAACGCCACGATCACCACGACCTCCCCGGCCAACGACTTCATCGGGCACCTCTCGCCCGAGGACGGCTCGACCGTCGGCGTGGGCATGCCGGTGTCGATCTCCTTCGACAAGGCGATCAGCGACAAGGCCGCCGTGCAGTCGGAGATCCAGGTCGGCTCCAGCAGTGGGCAGCGGGTCGTCGGTCACTGGTTCAACGACCACCGCCTGGACTTCCGCCCCGAGCACTACTGGAAGCCCGGCTCCACCGTCACCGTCAAGCTCACCCGTCAGGGCATCCAGAAGACGGTCACGTTCAAGATCGGCCGGAGCCAGATCAGCACCGTCGACGCCAGGACGAAGAAGATGACCGTCGTACGGGACGGCAAGACGATCAAGACCATCCCGATCTCGTCCGGCAGCCCCGAGCACCCGACGTACAACGGTCAGATGGTCATCTCCGAGAAGTACCGGCACATCCGCATGAACGGTGCGACCGTCGGCCTCACGGAGAAGGACGGCAAGCCCTCGTACGACATCAAGGCCGTACCGCACGCCATGCGCCTGACCGACTCGGGCACCTTCATCCACGGCAACTACTGGGGTGCCGACTCGATCTTCGGCAAGGTCAACACCAGCCATGGCTGCGTGGGCCTGAAGGACGTCAGGAGCGGCGGCGACGGCAAGCAGCGCGCCGCGTGGTTCTTCGACAACTCGATGATCGGTGACATCGTGATCGTCAAGAACTCCGACGACAAGACCGCGCTGGCCCCGGACAACGGCCTCAGCGACTGGAACATGCCGTGGGCCCAGTGGGTCTCGGGCAGCGCGACCGGCTGACACCGCGTCACTCCACGCACAGGAACCCGAACCCCTTCCGCAGGCGGCGGCCGACCATGTCGGCCGCCGCCTGCGGCGTCCACGGCGCCGGTCGCCTCCGCGGCTTCCCCGGCACGTAGCGGGGGTTGCGGACCCCCATTCGAACGCGGCCGTTCGGGCCCCGGCAGGCGGCGAAACGCACCGCCTCGTCACTCACCCGTACAGAGCAATCACGGACCGTTGTCCCCTTGTCCCCGTTGGCCCGTGCCCCATTCGGAGTTGCGTCCGCACGAGGGACATGGGGCAGTGGAGTCGTGTCCTGCCGGATCTCACCCTCAGGAGGAGACATGGACACGAGGAACAACGGCCGGCCGGCCGACAAGCTGAACGTCGTCTTCACCGTCCGAGTGATCGAGGGCGGCGAGGAGGGCTTCCTGGATCTGTACGACCAGCTCCGCAAGTCCGTCGCCCGGACCCCCGGTCACATCGTCGAGAGGCTGGGAGCACCCGTGGACGACTCCCGGCAGTGGGTCATCACCAGCGAGTGGCAGACGGCCGAGGACTTCTTCGCCTGGCAGCAGAGCGCGGAGCACCGCGCACTGGTGGCTCCGCTGCGCGAGTGGGTCGACTCGACACAGTCGCTGCGGTTCCGGGTCGTCAAGGAGACCACGGGGGTGACGTCATGACGCGCACCGCCAACGGCCCCGTCGCCGTACTCGGGCTCGGCACGATGGGCACCGGCCTGGCCACCCGCCTCCTCGACCGGGGAATACAGGTCCGGGTCTGGAACCGTACCGCGGAGCGGGCCGAACCGCTTGCCGAGGCAGGCGCCTTCGTCGCCGCACACCCCGCCGACGCCGTCGCGGGCACGAGCGCCGCCATCTGCGTCGTCGCCGACGGCGAAGCCCTCGGCTCCATGCTGCACGGACCCGACGGCGTCCTGTCCAAGGGCCCGTACCCCGGCGTCCTCGTCTGCGCCAGCACCGTCTCCCCCGATGAGGTCCTCCAGATCGCCGGGGACATCCCCTCGGTCGTGGACGTCGGCATGCTCGGCAACCGGGACCATGCCCGTGACGGCGAGCTCCGGCTCTTCGTCGGCGGCGAGGAGCAGACGTTCGACGCCTGCCGCCCGCTGCTGGAGGCACTGGGCAAGGAGGTCGTCCATCTGGGCGCACTCGGTTCCGGCATGCGGATGAAACTGTGCCTCAACCTCCTGATGGGCATCGAGGTGCAGGCCCTGGCCGAGGTCACCGAACTGGCGACCGCCTGCGGCCTGGACCGGCAGTTGATCCTCAAGACCATCGCGGGCAGCGGTTTCGCCTCCCCGGTCATGGCGTTCAAGTCGAGGCGCCTGGGTTCCGGCCGCTTCGAGGAGCCGGACTTCCGGCTGCGGCTGATGGCGAAAGACCTCATGCTCGCTACCAAGCAGGCGGCGGCAGTCGGCCTGAGTCTGCCGCTGGCGAGCGCCGCGGCGGAGACCCACGTCCACGCCATCGAGCAGGGACTGGGCGACCAGGACTGTGCCGCGGTCACCCGCGCACTGACACCGAAACCGGGTAGCGACACGTGATCATCGACATCCACGGGCATCTCTCCCCGCCGGAGGCGGCCAAACGCTTCCCCATGCCCCCGAGCCTGACCGACGTCGACGGCATGCTCGCCGCTCGCGCCGAGGCCGGCATCGACCTCACCATCATCGGCAGCCCCGTCGGCGCCGGAGCGATGGCGCGGGTACCGGGCGTGGACAACTACGCGCAACCACGGGACCGGCTGCGCGGCTTCCACGCCTGGATGTCGGGGCTGATCGCCAGGTTCCCCGACCAGTTGCGCGGCTATGTGTACGCCAACCCGTTCGGGGACGACGATCACCTCGACGGGGTGCGGGAGACCCTGAAGGACCCGGCCTTCGTCGGCCTGATCACCACGTCCAGCGTGCACGGGGAGCTGCTCGGCTCCCCGCGCGCCGACTCCTTCTTCGCGTTGGCCGCGGAGGCGGGGGTGCCGGTCCTGGTACACGCCCCGGCCGAACCGGTCGGCACGGAACGGGTCGCCGAGATGGGCTTCGTCGAGCAGATCGGCCGGTTCGGCGACGTCACCATGGGCATGGCCATGATCGCCTTCGCGGGGTGGCTGGACAAGTACCCGGATCTACGGCTGATCGGCGCGACCGGCGGCGGCGCGATGGCGCTGCTGTCGGAGCGCCTGCAGACGGCGGCGCGCCCCCGGCACTGGGCCGGGGGCGCGCCCCCCTCCGGCCGGCCCGAGGCGGCCTCGGACCCGTCGGCGGCCCGGACACCGGCCGTCGACCCGGCCGCCGCGCTGCGGCGCATGTACGTCGACACGAGCCCGTTCAGTTCGGCGCATCTGAGCCTGAACGCGGAGGTGCTGGGCCCCGAGCGGATGCTGTTCGGTACCGACTCACCACCGTTGGCCGTGCCGCTGGAGGAGCAGATCCGCATGATCGAGAAGCTGCCGGTCGACCGGGCGTCGCAGCAGCTCGTCCTCGGTGGCAACGCCGAGGCAGTCTTCGACCTCAGGAGTCGTCCGTGACCACCACGCAAGAGGCCGTCACCGCGGCCGAACGCTGCACCCCGGAGTTCCGGCGGGACCCTCACACGGTCTACGCCCGTCTCCGCGACGCGGCCCCGGTCTGCCCCATGAGACCGCCGCACGGCAACGAGACGTACCTGATCACCCGGTACGAGGACGCCCGGGCCGCGCTGGCGGATCCGCGGTTGAGCAAGGACATGTACGGGGCCATGGACGCCTACCGGAGGATCTTCGGTGACTCGTCCGTCGCGCTGGACGACAACATGCTCAACTCCGACGGGCCCAAGCACACGCGGCTGCGCAGGCTGGTCAACTCCGCGTTCACCCCACGGCGGGTGGAGGCTCTGCGGCCGAAGATCCAGGACATCGTCCGGGGCCTGCTCGACGAGTGCCCGAGCCGGGAACCCTTCGACCTGCTGCCGGTCTTCGCGTTCCCGCTACCGATCATCGTGACCTGCGATCTGCTCGGTGTACCGCCCCAGGAGCGGTCGCGGATGCAGAACCTGTCCACCACGGTGGCTCAGAGCGGCTTCAGCGAGGAGGCCAGGCGGGTCCGGCAGCAGGCGGAGGAGGATCTGCACGCGTACTTCTCGGATCTCGTCGCCGCCAAGCGGAGGCGTCCGGGTGACGATCTCCTGAGCGCGCTCACCGCGGTCCGGGACGACGACGGCGGGCTGACCGAGAGCGAGCTGGTCTCCACGGCGTTCCTGCTGATGTTCGCGGGTCACAAGACGACCGCGTACCTGATCGGCAACGCCGTGCACCACCTCCTGTCCCACCCCGAACAGCTGCGCGCCGTGCGGGAGAACGGGGAGCTGATGCGTGCCGCGGTCGAGGAACTGGTGCGCTACGACGGCTCCGTGGAGAGCTCGACGTTCCGTTACGCGACCGAGGACGTGGAGTACAGCGGGACCCGGATTCCCAAGGGCGCCCTGGTCCAGGTCGCGATCAGTTCGGCCAACCGTGATCCGCTGAAGTTCGACGCCCCGGACGAGTTGAATGTGATGCGTCCGGGCAACGCACAGGACGCGCATCTCGGGTTCGGGCACGGCGGCCACTACTGCCTGGGAGCCCCGCTGGCCCGGCTGGAGATGCAGCTGGCCCTCACCATCCTGTTCGACCGGTTCCCGAGGATGGCTCTGGCCGACCCCCGCGCCGAGACGCGGTGGCTGGAGGTTCCCTTCCCGGCCTTCCGCGGCCTCGCGGAGCTTCCGGTCGTGCTCGACCCTGCCGGGTGACCGACGCACCAACAGCAGACGCAACGAGGGCCACGACCGTCAGGTCGGGGCCCTCTGTTCCGTACCGTTACTGCGAGTGATATCGGGAATCAGGCCGCGACGAGCTCCTGCTCGCGGTCCGGGGTCTTGACCTCGGGCTTCTTGTTCGGCAGGGAGAGCCGGAAGACCTTGTGCCACGCGGAGAACACCTGCTTGGGCAGCGGCCCGGTGACGTACTCCAGCTCGTACTTCTCGAACAGTGCGCGCACCTTCACCGCGACCTCGGCGTACCGGTTGCTCGGCAGGTCCGGGAACAGGTGGTGCTCGATCTGGTGCGAGAGGTTCCCGGTCATGAAGTGCATGGCCTTGCTGCCGCTGATGTTCGCCGAGCCCATCATCTGGCGCAGGTACCACTGGCCGCGCGTCTCGCCCTTGATCGACCGGCGCTCGAAGACCTGCACGCCCTCGGGGAAGTGGCCGCACATGATCACCGAGTGGGACCAGATGTTGCGGACCAGGTTCGCGGTGAACGTGGCGGCGAGCGTGGGGAGGAACGACGGGCCCGACAGCAGCGGGTGGATCACGTAGTCCTTGAGGACCTGCTTGCGGATCTTGCGGCCCACGGCCTTGGCCCGCGCGCGGAACTCCGGGTTCTTGCGGCGGCGCTTGTGCAGGTTCTTGCCGAGTTCCAGGTCGTACGCCGCGATGCCGTACTCGAAGAAGCAGGCGTTGATGAAGTTCCACAGCGGCTGGCCGAGGTGGAACGGGTGCCACTTCTGGTCCTCGTCGACGCGCATGATGCCGTAGCCGAGGTCGTTGTCCTTGCCGATCACGTTGGTGTACGTGTGGTGCAGCTCGTTGTGGGAGTGCTTCCACTGGTCGGCCGGCGAGACGTGATCCCACTCCCAGGTGGTGGAGTGGATCTTCGGGTCCCGCATCCAGTCCCACTGGCCGTGCAGGATGTTGTGGCCGATCTCCATGTTGTCCATGATCTTCGCCACGGACAGGCCGGCGGTGCCGATCAGCCACGCGGGCGGGAAGATCGAGAACAGCAGCACGCCCCGGCTGGCCAGTTCGAGCTTACGCTGCGCCGAGATGACCTTGCGGATGTAGGCGGCGTCCTTCTCTCCACGGCTGGCGATCACCTCGTCGCGGATCGCGTCCAGCTCGCGGCCGAGCTCCTCGATCTGCTCCGCGGTCAGGTGGGCGGTGGGGTCGATGGCGGTCAAGGTGTTCCTACCGTTCGATGTCGCAGGAGCCCGCCGCGGCGGACACGCAGGTCTGGATGAGGACGCCGGGCTCGGCCTCGGTGATCTCGCCGGTGCGCAGGTCGCGGACGGCGCCCGCCTTGAGCGGCGTGACGCAGCCGAAGCAGATCCCCATGCGGCACCCGGAGGGCATGAGCACGCCGGCCTCCTCGCCGATGTCCAGCAACGGCGTGGCGCCGTCCGCGTCGACGGTCCTGCCGGTGGCGCTGAACGTGACCTCACCGCCGCCGTCGCCGGGGACGACGATGCCGGGGCGGAAGCGTTCGGTGTGCAGGCGCTCTTGGACGCCGTGCTCGGTCCAGTGCTTTTCGGCGGCGTCGAGCAGGCCCGCGGGGCCGCAGGCCCAGGTCTCGCGCTCGGCCCAGTCGGGCACGAGTTCGTCGAGACGGGCGATGTCGAGCATGCCGTCCGTGTCGGTGTGCACCTCGGTGAGCCGCAGCTTCTCGTCCGCGACCAGGTCGTGCAGTTCACTGCGGAAGATCACGTCGTGCGGCTGTGGCGCGCAGTGGACCATGACGACGTCGTCGAACTCGGTGTCGCGCAGCATGCCCATCACGGGCGTGATGCCGCTGCCGGCCGTCAGGTAGAGCACCTTGGCGGGCTTGGCCTGGGGCAGCACGAAGTCACCGGTCGCCTGGTCGAGCTGGATCAGCGTCCCCGGAGTCGCCCTGCGGACCAGGTGGTTGCTGACCTTGCCGTCCGGGATCGCCTTCACGGTGATCGTGACGCGGCCGTCCTGGCGGTTCGTCGGCGAGGTGATGGAGTAGGCACGCCACAGGCGCACCCCGTCGACGTCGACCCCGATCCGCACGTACTGACCGGCTGTGTGGCCGCGCCAGCCCCGTCCCGGTCTGATCACGATGGTCGCGGCGTCACCCGTCTCGGGATGCACGGCCTCGATGCGCCCCCGCAGGTCAGCGCCCGCACGCAGCGGGCTGACCAGGTCGAGGTAGTCAGACGGCAGCAGCGGCGTCGTGACCATCTCCAGCAGTTTCCACGCCCTGCTGCGGAGGGCTGTACTCGTCATGGCTCCAGCTTGCTGTGCCTCAGGGCGTAAGGTCCTAACCGCAGGACGTAAATCTGGACGGCAGAATTGTTCGCAGGGAATAAAACGTGAACCATGTGATCCGGAGGGCCAGCGAACTGGCCCTGGACGAGACGACGGTCACCGTACTTCGGGCTGGGCTGAAGGCCACCGCCGACGAGGTCGTCCAGGCGATCATCGACGAGGTCCCTCCCTACACCAACGCCCTTACGGGCCACATGGGCGCCACCATCCGCCGAGCCGTCCGCACCGCCCTGGGGCACTATCTGGACCTCGCGAGCGGGAACGCCACGGGCGGCGACGGCGGTGACGCCGCCTACGAGCTGGGCCGCGGCGAGGTCCGCGACGGCCGTTCGATGGACGCCCTGCTCAGCGCCTACCGCGTCGGTGCCCGCGTGGCCTGGCGATGCCTGGCAGCGGGGGCCGTACCCGCAGGTCTGCCCGCCGCCGAGGTCGCCAAGTTCGCCGAGCTGACCTTCGCCTACATCGACGAGCTCTCCGCCGCGAGCGCCGCGGGCCACGCCGACGAACTGGCCGCCCGGGGCAGGGATCACGAGCGTCACCTGGAGCACCTGGCCCGCGACCTCCTCGCCGGAGCGAGCCCGGACGTGCTGTTGGTCTCTGCCCAACGGGCCGGGTGGCAGCCTCCGGTTTCGCTGACCGCGGTCCTGCTGCCCGCCGCCCAGGCCCGGCCTGCCTACCGCGCGTTCGACCCGAGCACCCTCGTCCTCGACGATCTGCCGGACGCCACCGGTGTGCTGCTCGTCCCCGATGCCGACCGGTCACATCTCCTGCGGCAGCTGACCGACCGCACCGCCGTGGTCGGCCCGGCCCGGCCATGGACACGTGCGTCCGCCTCGTACGCACGAGCCGTACGCGCGCGCTCCCTCTCCTGTGATGTTCGCGATACCGAGGACCACCTGCCCGAGCTGGTGCTGAGCGCCGACGCCAACGCGTTCGCGGACCTGCGTGCCCGAGCCCTCGCACCATTGCGGACCTTGCCCGTCGCGACCGCACGGCGGCTGGAGGAGACGTTGCGGGAGTGGCTGCTGCACCAGGGCAGGCGGGACGAGGTGGCGGCGGCGCTGTTCGTCCATCCCCAGACAGTCCGGTACCGGATGTCGCAGCTGCGGGAGCTGTTTCCGGATCTCACATCGCCACACCGGGTCCTTGAACTGACACTGGCGGTCGGTCTCCGGGTCAGCTGACGCGTACTCCGACCGTCCACGACCGCATCCATGAGCGGTCCAGGAATCGTGCCTCGTTCTCGGTGCCATCAGCTGGCTCATGCTGCCTGGATGCCGGTGGACGATGCGCACCGGCCCGCTCGTCGACGCACTCATCGAACATCCGGTCGGCGATCTGGGTCGCGGCCGCTCACGCCGGGGACCACCATGGTTCTGCGGCGGCCCCGTGCCTCTCTTCCGCCAGGTCAACCGGACGACCGACCGGGCCGGCCTGGCACACATGGGGATAGAGTGACGGAACGTGAGGTCAGGAGGAGCTTCCATGACGAAGCGGGTTCACCGACCCCGTGAGGACGCGGAGTTCAACTTCATCCTCGGGATGAGCGAGGTTCCGGTTCTCGCATACTTCACCGGGACATGGCCCAAGGCAATCGAGCCCTGCCGGATGATGGACCTCGTCGTGGGTGGCATCGCCGACGACTACACGGGCCGCCTGACGGCCGTCCGCGCCGACATCACCCGTTGTCCGGCCGCAACCGAGCGATACGGGATCACCGGAGTCCCGTCCTACGTCCTGCTGAAGGAGGGGGAGACGGTGGCGCACGGCACGGGGCCCATGACCATCGCCGAGGTACGGAAGTTCCTGGACGGCCACCTCTGAGCGGCGGCTGCGGCACATGGCCGCGACGTCCGTCACGTCTCGTCCATGGGAGCTGCGCCGCCTGAGACGCCTTGGGGCTGAGACACCCGCTGACGAGCACGCCGCGCTCGCGGACCACCCACCAGCCGGGGCTCGCTGAGCAGTTGGCCCTCTGACCACGCCGCCATCGTCGCTGTCGGACACGCACAGAGTCGACCTGGGGGCTTCGCGGTGATCGGACTGAAGATCCCGGATGTTCACTGGGACGACGAGAAGGCAGTGCAGCTGCTGGTCGAGTACGACGAACACCCGCCCCAGCCAGTGGCCGGAAACGGGTGCCGATGTCCTCTGCCCCGAAATATGACGCCGTGGGGCAATCTGTGTCCGAGGGGGGACTTGAACCCCCACGCCCGATAAAGGGCACTAGCACCTCAAGCTAGCGCGTCTGCCATTCCGCCACCCGGACTAGGTGTCTGCCGCCTGACCGGGGGTGTTCCCCGCGGCGACATGGACAACAATACCAAGCTTTCGGAGTGCCATTCACCTGCGTTTCCGTCGGCATATCCGCAGGTGGGCGGCGCCTCACCGTGTGTGCCCGGTCCGCTACCGCACAGGCGGCCGGCCCACCTCCCGGGGCCGGCCCCCTGCTCGCAGGCGGTCCGGGCGCGCGCCCGGACCGCCGCCTGTGCGCGCCGCCGTCACGGCATGAGCTGGTACTCCGGGAAGTTCCCCGGCAGCCGCTCCCCCGCCGGCCCGTTGGTCACCGCCCGCACCAGCAGCTCCCCGCCGACGAAGGCGCCCCGCCAGGACGCGCCGAAGCCGCCGAAGAGCTCGTCGCGGTCGCCGCGGGAGCGTGGCTTGCCGTGGCCGACCTTGAAGGCGCGGATCTGCGGGGCAAGCCGCGCGAAGGTGGCCTCGTCGTCGGTGGAGAGGGTGGCGACCAGCGCGCCGTTGGACGCGTTCATGGCGGCCAGCAGCTCGGCCTCGGTGTCGACCAGGACGATCGTGTCGACCGGGCCGAAGGGTTCCGCGTGGTGGAGCGGGGAGGACGGGGGCGGGTTGAGGAGGGTGACCGGGTGGACGTACGACGACGTGTCCTGGCCGGGCAGGAAGCGGGCGTCGGACACGCTGCCGCGGTGCAGCGGGACGGCGCCGCGGTCGACGGCCTCGGCCACCTGGTCGGTCAGGTCCTTGGCCTTGGCCGCGTTGATCACCGGCCCGAAGTCCAGTTCGGGGAGCGGATCGGCGGGGTCGGCGACCGAGAGGGGGTGGCCGATCCGGAGCCGGCGCACCGCCGGCAGGTACGCCGTGAGGAACTCGTCGAACAGCTCGCGCTGGACGACGAAGCGCGGATAGGCGGTGCAGCGCTGTTTGCCGTAGTCGAAGAGCTTGGGAACGACGGCGGTGAACGCCTCCCATTCGGTGAAGTTCCAGATGCCCCAGGTGTTGAGTCCCTCCTGTTCGAGTACGTGCCGCTTGCCGAGGTCGGTGACGGCCATGGCCACCGCGGCCCCCGTGTCCCGGCCGCCGACGAAGGAGACGCAGCCGATCTCGGGCGCCCGCACCAGCGCCTCCGACAGCTCGCCCCCGCTGCCGCTGAGCAGCGTCACCGGCAGGCCCTCGCGGGCGGCCAGCGCGCAGGCCAGGGTGAGACAGGCGACTCCGCCGTCGGTCGGGGTCTTCGCCACCACCGCGTTGCCGGCCAGAGCCTGGACCAGTACCGCGTGAACGAGCACGCTCATCGGGTAGTTCCAGCTGGCGATGTTGGACACCGGCCCGTCCAGCGGGGCCCGCCCGGCGAGCATCGGCCCGATGCCGTCGACGTACCAGCGCACCCCGTCGATCGCCCGGTCCACGTCCGCCTGGGCGAGCCGCCAGGGCTTGCCGATCTCCCAGACGAGCAGCAGGGCGAGGAGTTCGCGGTGTTCGGTGAGGGCGTCCAGGGTGGCGGCGACCCTGGCCCGGCGTTCCTCCAGCGGGATGTACCGCCAGGCGCGGTGCTGGTCGAGGCAGGCGCGGACGGCCCGGCGCGCGGTGTCCCGGTCCAGGCGCGGGGCGCCGGCGATCGGGCCGCCGTCGACGGGGCTGCTCGCGGGGAGCGGGCGGCCGTCGGGCCGCCAGGTGCCCGCCCAGAGGTTGAGGACCCGGTCGTCCCGGAAGGCCTCGGGGGCGAGGTCGAGACAGCGCGCCCAGGCGTCGTCCCAGCCGGTGCCGGGCTTGCGGACGAGGTCCATGGTCAGCCCCCCGTTTCCAGGAGTTCGAGCACCAGCCGGGCGGTCTCGGTCGGTGTGCTCCCCACCCGCACCCCGACCGCCTCCAGCGCCTCCTGCTTGGCCCGTGCGGTGCCGGCCGAGCCGGAGACGATGGCGCCCGCGTGGCCCATGGTGCGGCCCTCGGGCGCGGTGAACCCGGCGATGTAGCCGACGACCGGCTTGGTCACGTGCTCCCGGATGTAGGCGGCGGCCCGTTCCTCCGCGTCGCCGCCGATCTCCCCGATGAGGACGACGAGTTCGGTGTCGGGGTCCTCCTGGAAGGCCGCCAGGCAGTCGATGTGGCTCGTCCCGACGACCGGGTCGCCGCCGATGCCCACACAGGTGGAGAAGCCGATGTCCCGCAGCTCGTACATGAGTTGGTAGGTCAGCGTGCCGGACTTGGAGACGAGTCCGATCCGGCCGGGCTTGGTGATGTCGGCCGGGATGATGCCCGCGTTGGACTGGCCGGGGGTGATCAGCCCGGGGCAGTTGGGCCCGATGATCCGGGTGCCGCTCCGCCGGGCGTACGACGTGAAGGCCACCGAGTCGTGCACCGGGATGCCCTCGGTGATCACGACGGCGAGGCCGATGCCGGCGTCGGCGGCCTCCAGCACCGCCGCCTTGGCGAAGGCGGGCGGCACGAAGACGACGGTGACGTCGGCGCCGGTCGCGGCCATGCCCTCGGCGACCGTGCCGAAGACCGGGACGGCACTGGGGGCACCTCCCAGGCCCTTGAGGCACTGGGGGACGTCGAAGTCGACGCTCTGCCCGGCCTTGCGCGGGTTGACCCCGCCGACGACGTCGGTCCCGGCCGCCAGCATCCGCCGGGTGTGCTTCATGCCCTCGCCGCCGGTCATGCCCTGGACGAGGACCTTGCTCTCCTTGGTGAGATAGATCGCCATGTCCCGGCTCCTCAGGCGGTGTGGGCGAGTTCGGCGGCGCGGCGGGCGGCGCCGTCCATGGTGGTGGCCTGTTCGACCAGGGGGTGCGCGCGGCCGTCGAGGATCGTCCGGCCGCGGGCCGCGTTGTTGCCGTCGAGGCGGACCACCAGCGGCTTGGTCAACCGGACGGCCTCCAGCGCCTGGACGATGCCGTCGGCGACCGCGTCGCAGGCCGTGATCCCGCCGAAGACGTTGACGAAGACCGACTTCACCGAGGGGTCGGAGAGGATCACCGACAGCCCGTCGGCCATGATCCGGGCGGAGGCTCCGCCGCCGATGTCCAGGAAGTTGGCGGGCCGGGCTCCGCAGCCTGCGACCACGTCCAGGGTGGACATCACCAGGCCCGCGCCGTTGCCGATGATGCCGACCTCGCCGTCGAGCTTGACGTAGTTGAGTCCCTTCGCGGCGGCCACCGCCTCCAGCGGGTCGTGGTGCTCGCCCTCCTCCGCACCCCAACGGGACTGCCGGAAGCGGGCGTTGTCGTCCAGGGTGACCTTGCCGTCGAGGGCCAGGATCCGGCCCTCTTCGGTGCGCACGAGCGGGTTCACCTCGACGAGCACCGCGTCCTCGCGGACCAGCACCTGCCAGAGCCGGACGAGGACGTCGACGGTCTGCGGCGGCAGTCCGGCGGCGTCGGCGATCTCCTGGGCCTTGGCGGAGGTCACGCCGACCGCGGGGTCGACGGGGACCCGGGCCACCGCCTCCGGCCGGGTCGCGGCCACCTCCTCGACCTCCATGCCGCCCTCGGCGGAGGCGATGGCGAGGAAGCCGCCGGCCGCCCGGTCGAGGACGTAGGAGACATAGAACTCGCTCTCGATGTCGACGGGTTGGGCCAGCATCACCTTGCCGACCGTGTGTCCCTTGATGTCCATGCCGAGAATCTGACGTGCCGTGAGTTCCGCCGCGGCCGGGTCGGCGGCGAGCTTCACGCCGCCCGCCTTGCCCCGGCCACCGGTCTTGACCTGCGCCTTCACGACGACCTTGCCGCCGAGTCGGCGGGCGATCTCGCGGGCCTCCTTGGGCGAGTCGGTGACCTCTGCCCTCGGCACCACGATGCCGTGTTCCTCGAAGAGTTCCCTTGCCTGGTGCTCGTACAGGTCCATTTCGGCTCCTGCCTTGAAAGTGCCGCACGCCCCCTGGACACCACCCACCGGATGCGGGATAACAAGGTTCATACAGTATTCGTCGACTGTATGCAATGTACCGCGAGAGCGTTCCAACCCCCTACGAAGGGACAGGACTTCGCCATGCCCGACGACACCCAGGACGTGATTTCCGGTGGTCATCTCGTTGCCAAGGCGCTGAAGGCCGAGGGGGTCGACCGCATCTACACCCTGTGCGGCGGCCACATCATCGACATCTACGACGGCTGCGTCGACGAGGGCATAGAAGTCGTCGACGTCCGCCACGAGCAGGTGGCCGCCCACGCCGCCGACGGCTACGCACGCATCACCGGCAAACCGGGCTGTGCGGTCGTCACCGCGGGGCCGGGTACGACCGACGCGGTCACCGGAGTCGCCAACGCCTTCCGCGCGGAGTCCCCGATGCTGCTGATCGGCGGCCAAGGGGCGCTCAGCCAGCACAAGATGGGGTCCCTGCAGGACCTGCCGCACGTCGACATGATGACGCCGATCACCAAGTTCGCCGCCGCCGTCCCGGACACCGCGCGCGCCGCCGACATGGTGTCGATGGCGTTCCGCGAGTGCTACCACGGCGCGCCGGGACCCTCCTTCCTGGAGATACCCCGCGACGTCCTCGACGCCAAGGTCCCGGTCGCAAAGGCCCGCATACCCAAGGCAGGCGCCTACCGGGCCTCGACCCGCTCGGCCGGCGTCCCCGAGGCGATCGAGAAGCTCGCCGACCTGCTCGTGCACGCCGAGAAGCCGGCCATCCTGCTCGGCAGCCAGGTCTGGACGACCCGCGGCACCGCGGACGCCATCGAGCTGGTCCGGACCCTCAACATCCCCGCGTACATGAACGGCGCCGGGCGCGGCACCCTGCCGCCCGGCGACCCGCACCACTTCCAGCTCTCCCGCCGGTACGCCTTCTCCAACGCCGACGTCATCGTGATCGTCGGCACCCCCTTCGACTTCCGCATGGGCTACGGCAAGCGGCTCTCCCCGGAAGCGACGGTCGTACAGATCGACCTCGATTACCGCACCGTCGGCAAGAACCGGGACATCGACCTCGGGATCGTCGGGGACGCGGGCCTGGTCCTGAAGTCCGTGACCGAGGCGGCCTCGGGTCGGGTGAACGGCGGGGCCTCCCGGCGCAAGGAGTGGCTGGACGAGCTGCGCGCCGCCGAACAGACCGCGCTGGAGAAGCGGTTGCCGAGCCTGCGGTCGGACGCCTCCCCCATCCACCCGTACCGCCTGGTCAGCGAGATCAACGACTTCCTCACCGAGGACTCGATCTACATCGGCGACGGCGGCGACATCGTCACCTTCTCCGGGCAGGTCGTGCAGCCCAAGTCGCCTGGCCACTGGATGGACCCGGGTCCGCTCGGCACCCTCGGCGTCGGCGTCCCCTTCGTGCTGGCCGCCAAGCAGGCCCGCCCCGACAAGGAGGTGGTCGCCCTCTTCGGCGACGGCGCCTTCTCGCTCACCGGCTGGGACTTCGAGACCCTGGTCCGCTACGACCTCCCGTTCGTCGGGATCGTCGGCAACAACTCCTCGATGAACCAGATCCGTTACGGCCAGGCCGCCAAGTACGGCAAGGAGCGCGAGCGGGTCGGCAATACCCTCGGCGACGTCCACTACGACAAGTTCGCCCAGATGCTGGGCGGTTACGGCGAGGAAGTCCGCGACCCCGCAGACATCGGCCCCGCGCTGCGCCGAGCCCGGGAGTCGGGCAAGCCGTCGCTGATCAACGTCTGGGTCGACCCGGACGCGTACGCCCCCGGAACCATGAACCAGACGATGTACAAGTGAGGTGGAACGCCCATGACCACCAAGGCACTTGAGGGCATTCGCGTCCTCGACATGACCCACGTCCAGTCCGGCCCCTCCGCCACCCAGCTGCTCGCCTGGCTCGGCGCGGACGTGGTCAAGCTGGAGGCGCCGTCCGGTGACATCACGCGCAAGCAGCTGCGCGACCTCCCGGACGTCGACTCCCTCTACTTCACGATGCTCAACTGCAACAAGCGGAGCATCACCCTCAACACCAAGACCGAGCGCGGCAAGGAACTCCTCACCGAGCTGATCCGGCGCTCGGACGTGATGGTGGAGAACTTCGGTCCCGGCGCGGTCGACCGGATGGGGTTCACCTGGGACCGCATCAAGGAGATCAACCCCCGGATCGTGTACGCCTCCATCAAGGGGTTCGGGGACGGCCCGTACACCAACTTCAAGGCGTACGAGGTCGTCGCCCAGGCGATGGGCGGGTCGATGTCGACCACCGGCTTCGAGGACGGCCCCCCGCTGGCCACGGGCGCACAGATCGGCGACTCGGGCACCGGAGTGCATACAGTAGCCGGAATACTGGCGGCACTCTTCCAGCGCGAGCACACCGGGCGCGGCCAGCGCGTCAACGTCGCCATGCAGCACGCCGTGCTCAACCTCTGCCGGGTGAAGCTCCGCGACCAGCAGCGGCTCGCCCACGGCCGGCTCGCCGAGTACCCGAACGAGGACTTCGGCGACGAGGTGCCCCGCTCCGGCAACGCCTCCGGCGGCGGCCAGCCCGGCTGGGCGGTCCAGTGCGCGCCGGGCGGCCCGAACGACTACGTGTACGTGATCGTGCAGCCGGTCGGCTGGCAGCCGATCACCCAGCTGATCGGCCGGCCGGAGCTCGCGGACGACCCCGAGTGGGCGACCCCGGAGTCCCGCCTGCCCAAGCTCGGCAAGATGTTCCAGCTGATCGAGGAATGGTCCTCGACGCTCCCCAAGTGGGAGGTCCTTGAGCAGCTCAACGCCCACAACATCCCGTGCGGGCCGATCCTCTCCACCAAGGAGATCATCGAGGACGAGTCGCTGGTCGCCAACGAGATGGTGGTGACCGTCCCGCACCCCGAGCGCGGCGAGTTCGTCACCGTCGGCAGCCCGCTCAAGCTCTCCGACTCCCCGGTCGACGTCACCAGTTCGCCGCTGCTCGGCGAGCACAACGAAGCGGTCTACATCGGCGAACTCGGTCTCGGCGACGAGGAGTTGCGCCTGCTCAAGTCGAACGGAGTGATCTGACGTGATGGCAGAGGACCGGGAGCTGCGGGTCCGCGCACTCCTCGACTCCGTGCGGGCGGAGGGTCGTACCGCACTCACCGCGCCCGAGGGCAAGGTGATCGCCGACGCGTACGGGATCACCGTGCCGGGCGAGGAGTTGGCGACCGACGTCGACGAGGCGGTGGCGTACGCGGCGCGCTTCGCAGGACCGGTGGTGATGAAGATCGTCTCGCCGGACATCCTGCACAAGACCGACGCGGGCGGGGTGATCGTGGGCGTCGAGGGCGCGGCGGACGTGCGCGCGGCCTTCCACCGGATCGTCGAGAACGCGCGCGACTACGACGCCGAGGCCCGCATCGAGGGTGTCCAGGTGCAGGAGTTGCTGCCGAAGGGCACGGAGGTGATCGTCGGCGCGGTCACCGACCCCACCTTCGGGAAGGTCGTCGCGTTCGGGCTCGGCGGGGTGCTGGTCGAGGTGCTGAAGGACGTGACCTTCCGGCTCGCGCCCGTCTCCGCCGACGAGGCGCTGTCGATGCTGGACTCCATCAAGGCGGCCGAGGTGCTGCGCGGGGTGCGCGGGCAGGCCGGGGTGGACCGGTGGGCGGTCGCCGAGCAGATCCGCCGGGTCTCCCAACTCGTCGCGGACTTCCCGGAGATCGCCGAGGTGGACCTCAACCCGGTGATCGCCACCCCGGAGGGCGCGGTCGCCGCCGACATCCGGATCATCCTCGCGGAGAAGCAGCCGCCCGAGCGCAGGAAGTACACGCGCGAGGAGATCCTGGAGTCCATGCGCCGGCTGATGCAGCCCCGCTCGGTCGCCGTGATCGGCGCCTCCAACGAGCAGGGCAAGATCGGCAATTCGGTGATGCGCAACCTCGTGGACGGCGGCTTCGCCGGGGAGATCCATCCGGTGAACCCCAAGGCCGATGACATTCTGGGCCGCAAGGCGTACAAGAGTGTCACGGACGTTCCCGGTGAGGTGGATGTGGCCGTCTTCGCCATTCCCGCCAAGTTCGTCGCGGCGGCGCTGGAGGAGGTGGGCCGGAAGAGGATCCCCAACGCCGTCCTGATCCCGTCCGGTTTCGCGGAGACCGGCGAGGACGAACTCCAGGCCGAGATCGTCGCCATCGGCGAGCGCTACGGCATCCGCCTCCTCGGCCCGAACATCTACGGCTACTACTCCACCTGGCAGGACCTGTGCGCCACGTTCTGCACGCCGTACGACGTGAAGGGCGGAGTCGCGCTGACGTCCCAGTCGGGCGGCATCGGCATGGCGATCCTCGGCTTCGCCCGCACCACGAAGACGGGTGTGTCGGCGATCGTCGGGCTCGGCAACAAGTCGGACCTGGACGAGGACGACCTGCTGACCTGGTTCGGCGAGGACCCGCACACCGAGTGCATCGCGATGCACCTGGAGGACCTGAAGGACGGCCGCGCCTTCGTGGAGGCCGCGCGGGCGACCGTACCGAAGAAGCCGGTCGTGGTCCTCAAGGCGGGCCGAACGGCGGCCGGTGCCAAGGCGGCCGGTTCGCACACCGGGGCGCTCGCGGGCGACGACGCGGTGTACGACGACATCCTGCGGCAGGCGGGCGTGATCCGCGCACCCGGCCTGAACGACATGCTGGAGTACGCACGCGGCCTGCCGGTGCTGCCGCCCCCGCAGGGCGACAACGTAGTGATCATCACCGGCGCCGGCGGCAGCGGTGTCCTGTTGTCCGACGCGATCACCGACAACGGGCTGACCCTGATGGAGATCCCGCCGGACCTGGACGAGGCGTTCCGGCGCTTCATCCCGCCGTTCGGCGCCGCCGGCAACCCGGTGGACATCACGGGCGGCGAGCCGCCGTCGACGTACGAGGCGACGATCCGGCTCGGCCTTGAGGACCCGCGGATCCACGCGCTGGTCCTCGGCTACTGGCACACCATCGTCACCCCGCCGATGGTCTTCGCCGAACTGACGGCCCGTGTGGTCGCGGAGTTCCGGGAGCGGGGCATCGAGAAGCCGGTCGTCGCCTCGCTCGCGGGGGACGTCGAGGTCGAGGAGGCCTGCCAGTACCTGTACGAGCGGGGGGTCGTGGCGTACCCGTACACGACCGAACGGCCGGTGGCCGTGCTCGGCGCCAAGTACCGCTGGGCGCGGGCGGCCGGACTGCTGGGGGGCGGGTCATGACGTAGCCGAGGAAGGGGCCGGCCGGCGGAGCGCGTCCCCGGCCGGCCCCGGGACCCGTGCGCGCACGAAAGGCATTGGACAGGGGGCGCTGGCCAGAACTTTCGACGCAAGGGGTGCTGAGCAGACATGTCATCCATCGATCTATCGACGTCCGTCCCTTTCAGGGAGGTGACGGACCGCAACGGCCGCACGTACCGGATCGGCGAACGCGATGTCGATCTCATGGGCCGGACACGCAAGTGGATGGTCATCCTGCCCTGGGTGGGCATGATGGGCATCAGCTCCGCCGAGTACGCGTTCACGTCGGCGGAGGACACGCTCCACGAGGCGCATCTGTGGAGCAGCGGGCACATCTTCTGGCTGATGGGCGTCTGGGTGTTCTTCCAGGCGGCCGTGGCCTTCCCGGCCGGGCAACTGCGGGAGAGCGGACGGCTCCCCGCCCGGACGGCCATGCTGATCGGTGCCGTGGGCACGCTGCTGGGCTATGTGGCGCTGGCGTTCGCGCCGAACGTGGTCGTCGCCTATCTCGGCTTCGGCATGTGCAGCGGCATCGGCGCCGGTCTCGTCTACGCGACCTGCGTGAACATGGTCGGCAAGTGGTACCCGGAGCGCAAGGGCGGCAAGACGGGCTTCGTGAACGGCGGTTTCGCCTACGGGTCCGTGCCCTTCGTGTTCCTGTTCACCTCGGTCCTCGACCTCGGCAACTACAAGGTCGTGCTCTCCGCGGTCGGCATCGGGCTGTGCCTGGTGGTGGCGTCGGCCGGCTGGTTCTTCAAGGACCCGCCGAAGAACTGGTGGCCGCCGCACGTCGATCCCCTGAAGGCCACTCAGGACTTGCGGATACGAAGGGCGTTGGAGAAGAACCCGCCCGCCGTCAAGCAGTACACCCCGAAGGAGGCCGCCCGTACACCGGTCCTGTGGATGATGTGGTTCTGTCTGCTCTGCACGGCCGGCATCAATATCTTCGGCATCGCCTTCCAGGTGCCGTTCGGCAAGGACATGGGTTTCGCGGGCGGGATCGTCGCCACGGCCATGTCCCTGAAGGCCATCGTCAACGGCACCGGCCGCGGCGTCATCGGCTGGATCTCCGACCGGTACGGCCGCCGCAACACGCTCATCATCGTCTGCATCGTGCTCGGCACGGCACAGTTCGGCGTGCTGATCTCCGGCCAGATGGGCAGCATGCCGTTCTTCCTGTTCTGCTCCATGGTCTCCGGCTTCGGCGGCGGGGCGATCTTCCCGCTCTTCGCGGCCATGACGGCGGACTACTTCGGTGAGAACAACAACGCCACCAACTACGGGATGGTCTACAGCTCCAAGCTGATCTCCGGCCTGGTGGGCTCCGGTCTGGGCGCGGTCGTCGTCGGTGAGTGGGACTACCACGGCGCGTTCGTGCTCGCGGGCTCCGTCGGCCTGGCCTCCGCAGTGCTGGCCCTCTTCCTCAAGGCACCGGGCAGGCCCAGCGCCCGGCGCATCGTCCCCAACCCGCAGCCGCTCGGCGAGGAGATGGCGTGACATGTCGGCAGACCCTGTAGCCACGAACAGCACCGACGCGGGCCGGCGCCCGTACCGCGAGGTCACGGACGCCCGCGGCCGGGTGTACCGGATCGGCGAGACCGACCGGGACATCCTCGGCCACTCCCGCAACATCATGGTGTACCTGCCGTGGATCGCCATGATGGCCATCAGCGTCTTCGAGTACGCGTACGGCTCCGCGGAGGACACCCTGTCCCACGCGCACGGCTGGACGCAGTCCAACACGTTCTGGATCCTGAGCGTCTGGGTGTTCTTCCAGGCCGGCATCGCGTTCCCGGCGGGCTGGCTGCGGGAGAAGGGCATCCTCACGGCCCGCCGGGCGATGTACACGGGATCCGGGATGTGCCTGATCGGCTTCCTGGCCCTCTCCCACATCAGCGAGATCTGGCTGGCGATCATCGGCTTCGGCGTGATCGGCGGCCTCGGCTCCGGCCTCGTCTACGCGACCTGCATCAACATGGTGGGCAAGTGGTTCCCCGAACGCCGGGGCGCCCGCACGGGTTTCGTGAACGGCGGCTTCGCCTACGGCTCGCTCCCCTTCATCTTCATCTTCAACTACGCCTTCGACACGGCGAACTACCACCGGGTCCTGGACCTCATCGGCGCCTACGTGATGGTCGTCGTCCTCGTCACCGCGTTCTTCTTCAAGGACCCGCCGAAGAACTGGTGGCCGGCCGACGTCGACCCGCTCGCCCACGCGACCGACACGAGGACCGGCGCGGCGCTCGCCAAGAACCCTCCCGCGGTACGCCAGTTCACCCCCAAGGAGGCGATCCGCACCGGCATGCTCCCGCTGATGTGGATCGCGATCGTCATGACGGCCGGCGTCTCGATCTTCGGCATCTCCTTCCAGGTGGACTTCGCGAAGGACGTCGGCTTCGGCCCGCTCGTCGCGGCCTCGTCCATGGGCGTGATGGCGGTCATCAACGGCATCGGCCGCGGCGTCGTCGGCTGGCTCTCCGACCGCCTCGGCCGCAAGCCGACCCTGGTCTTCGTCATCGTCGTCCTCGGGCTCGCCCAGTTCGGCGTGATCTGGGCCGGTGACATCAAGAGCGAGTGGCTGTTCCTGTTCTTCGCCTTCCTCTCCGGCTTCGGCGGCGGCGCCTTCTACCCGCTCTTCGCCGCCCTCACCCCGGACTACTTCGGCGAGAACTACAACGCCACCAACTACGGCCTCGTCTACAGCGGCAAACTCATCAGCGGCCTCTTCGGCGGCGGCCTCGGCTCCATGGTCGTCGGCGCGTGGGGCTACAACGGCGCGTACGCCCTCGCGGGCGGGATCTCCATGCTGGCCGCGGGCGTCGCCCTGCTGCTGCGACAGCCGGGGCGCGAGACGGGCACCGGAGCAAAGGTGGTGACGGCACAGCCGCAGACGGCGACCTGAGGACTTCCCCGGAGCCTCAGGACAGGTCTTACCAGTGGCGAGTCCCGGACCCGTGTCCGGGACTTCGCCGCTTCCGCAACACGGCCTCGGCCGGGCCGGTGATGTCGATACTCATCTCTTTCACCCCGGCTTCGGCTATCCTCCGAAGCATTCTCCAGGGTTGTACAGGGCCCGCCGGAGCCGGCTTCGCCCCGATCGTGCACGACGGCCTTCCCCCCGATGCACGAAGGAGCATGCATTGCGTGTGAATGTGCGTGTCGGACGGCGTCGGCAACGGACGGGGGTTCGTGCACTGGCGACCTTTGCGGTGTCCGCGGCGCTCGTCGTGCCCCTCACTGCGATCCCGTCCCGCGCGAACACGATCCATGGGAGTGCTGCGGTCCGACAGGACGACAGCACGGGGTTACGCGCTCATCTGCGGTCACTGGCACGGGAGTTGGTGGAAGAAGGAGTGCCCGGGGTGATCGTGCGGGTGGACGACGGTCACGGCAGGCCCGTCGAGATATCCGAACAGGCCACCTGGACGAGGAAGGACCATCGGCTCAGCGCGGACGACGAGGTGCGGGAAGCGTCCAACACGAAGACGGTGATGGCCACCCTCGCCCTGCAACTGGTCGCCGAGCACCGACTCGCCCTCACCGATCCGGTCGACAAGTGGCTGCCCGGCCAGGTGCGCAACGGCAGAAAGATCACCCTGCGCATGCTGCTCAACCACACCAGCGGGTTGTTCGACTACACCGACGACCCGGCCCTTGCCGGGGCCCTCACCGGCCAGGACACCCACGTGTGGACGTCGACGGAAATCCTTCGGCTGGTGAGCGGACACCCGGCACAGTTCGAGCCCGGCACCGAGTGGTCGTACAGCAACACCAACTACATCGCGATCGGCGCCGTTCTGGAGAAGGCCACCGGTAAAAGCCTTGCGGCGCTGGTGCGGGACCGGATCGCCGCGCCCCTGGGGCTCCGGCACACCTTCTACGCCACCGGCTCCGCCTGGCGCGACCGGCACGCGCACGGCTATGAACCCGACGCTGCCCACATGCCACCGGACGTCCCCGACGAGTTCAGGAACTACGCCGGACCTCAGCACGACGACCACGTGGACGTCACCGGCGACTACGTCACGGCCGACGGAGCGGATGCCGCGATCGTGTCCACCGCCGGTGACTGGTCCCGTTTCTACGGCGCGCTGATGTCGGGCCGCCTGCTTCCCGCCGCCCAACTCGCCGAGATGCGCACCACCGTGCCGGAGAACGGGCCGGGGGACCCGGACGAGCTCGGCTACGGGTTGGGCATCGAGACGGCGAAGACCTCCTGTGGCACGGTCTGGGACCACGTCGGCATCGTCCCGGGCTACGCGACCTACAACGTCACGGACTCCACCGGCCGTCGCACGGCCGCCTTCTTCTTCGCCACGTCCACCCTCACCAGGCAGGCGCACCAGACCGGCGCCGCCTTGATGGACGCGGTTAACTGCGCCGTGGCCACGCCCACGGTTCCCGCGGCACCGCGGTAGGTTCAGCCATGCGATCTCGAAGCAACGGCATGTGGTGGGGCACGGCCCTTGAGGCACCGGACCCCGCGCTCCTGGCCCGCTTCTACGCGGAGTTGCTGGAGTGGCCGATCGTGCACGAGGAGCCCGGGACCGCTGTCGTCGCGCCGCCGCAGGGGGCCGTGTACATCGTGTTCCAGGAGGCTGCCGGATATCGGCCGCCGACCTGGCCGCCGGTCGACGGTGAGCAGCGCGTGATGATGCATCTCGACTTCCAGGTGGCCGACCTGGAGGGGGCGGTGGCAGAGGCCGTCGCCAAGGGGGCCGTACTCGCGCCGGATCAGCCGCGGGACGACGTCCGCGTGCTGTTCGATCCCGCCGGTCACCCCTTCTGCCTGTGCCGCGACGACGGGTAGGCGCGGGACGCGCGAAATTCCTACGCGCCGACCGAGCGTGGTCCCGTAGATTCCCGGCGGAGGCCCGCCCGAGGTGCTCCGGGGACGGGGGCATCGATGACCGTGGAGTCGATACCGGTGAAGTCGGCGCCGAAGTCGCTGGCGTGGGACGGCGACGAGCTGGTCTCCGTGACCGGCGGCGGGCGGCGCTGGAGCCGCGACGGGGTGGAGCGCTCGGCGCCCTTCGCATGGAGCTTTCCGTTCGACGCCGGGACCGTCTCGGCCTCGGGGCGCTACTCCGCGGTGTACCAGGAGCGCGGCACCAAGGGCGTGTTGCTCGAAGGCGAACGGGTCGTGCGGGAGCTGAACCGCAGCTACTACCGGGCGCCGAACTACGACTACCCGCTCGCCCTGGGCGCGTTGGGCGACGGCCGTGAGGTCGTCGTGCACTGCCCGGACGAGTACAACGTGCTCCAGATCGAGGACGCGGCGAGCGGCGAACGGCTGACCGCCGGCGGGCGGGAGCCGGAGGACGTCTTCCACTCCAGACTCGCACTGAGCCCGGACGGCCGCTACCTGCTCTCGGTCGGCTGGTTCTGGCAGCCTTTCGGGGTGGCCCTGGTCTACGACACCGCGCTCGCGCTCAGCGACCCCGGAACCCTGGACGGCGACGGTCTGTTGCCGATATCGGCGGTCATGACCGCCGAGGTGACGGCGGGCTGCTGGCTCGACGCCGACCGGCTGGTGCTGGCGACGGGGGCCGAGGAGTGGGACGAGGAGGAGACGGCCGGGCTGCCGCCGCTCCACCTCGGGGTGTGGTCGGTGTCCGAGGGACGCTGGCTCCACCGCAGCCCCGTCGGCGATGCCGAGCCGGGGGTGCTGTTGGTGCCCCGTGGTGACCAGGTGATCTCGTTCGCCGGCCACCCGCGGCTGCTCGACGCGGCCACCGGGCGCATCGTCGCGGAGTGGCCCGAGGTCGCCGTGCCCGTCAAACCGACCTGCTTCGGCTACCGGCGCATTCCCACCCCCGCCGCCGCCCTCCACCCCGACGGCACCCGGCTGGCCGTCGCGACGGCGGAGAGCATCGCTCTCATCACGCTGCCGTGAGCCGACCCGTAAACGCCGACCCGTAAACGCCGACCCGTAAACGCCGACCTGCGCAAGCCGGCCTGCGCAAGCCGGCCTGTAGACGCCGACCCGTAAAACAGACGCGCCCGCCGTCACCCGGCCCGGGTCAGGACGTCGCCCGCTCGTGGTACGACCGCCGCGTGTGCTCGGTGTGTTCGCGCATCAGCGTGGTCGCCAGTTGCTCGTCCCGCGCCGTGATCGCCGCGATCAGTCCGCGGTGTTCGATCCAGGACTCGTGGCCGCGCTGGCGGGCCACCGGGGTGTAGTACCAGCGGACCCGGCGGTCGACCTGGGCGGCGAGTTCGGCGAGGACCGTGTTGCCGGCCAGGGTCATGATCTTGGCGTGGAACGCGGCGTTCAGGGCGACGGCCGCGTCCACGTCGTCCGCGGCGACCGCCTTCTCGCCCTCGGCGCAGAGGGATTCGAGGGCGGCCACGCCCGCACTGCCCGCGTTGGCCGCCGCAAGCCGTGCCGCTTCGGCCTCCAACAGGGTGCGGACGGTGAGGAGTTGGTCGGCCTCCTCCTCCGTCGGCTCGTGCACGAACGCGCCCTGCGCGGGCCGCAGGTCCACCCAGCCCTCGGTGTTCAGCCGCTGGAGCGCCTCGCGGACCGGCTGCCGGGAGACGCCGAGGTGGCCGGCGAGTTCGCTCTCGACGAGGTGCTGGCCGGGCTGGAGCGCGCGGGTGGTGATGAGTTCCAGCAGCGCCTCGTAGACACGGTCGCGCAGCGGGCCGGGGCGTTCGAGCTTGGGCACCGCGCCCTGCGGCAGTCCGGCTGACAACATCGGGTCCCCCTTCGGCAGACACCCGTTACGAGCGGACACTCAGTGCGGACACTCAGTATCAATTGTCTTTCGTCTACAGTCTACGGCGCACTGCTGCCAGGGGAAGCGGGAGTTGACCACGTCACACCGCGGAGCGCGCCCTCACGGACAGCGCACGACCTGCCCCGCGTACGACAGGTTGCCGCCGAAGCCGAACAGCAGGACCGGGTCGCCGCTCGACACCCGGCCCTGCTCGACCAGCTTGGAGAGGGCGAGCGGAATGCTCGCCGCCGACGTGTTGCCGGACTCGGTGACGTCACGGGCTACGACCGCGTCCACCGCGCCGATCTTCGCCGCGAGCGGCTCGATGATCCGCAGGTTGGCCTGGTGCAGGACGACGGCCGCGAGGTCGGCGGGGGCGATCCCGGCCTTCTCGCAGGCGCGCCGGGCGATGGGCGGCAGCTGGGTGGTGGCCCAGCGGTAGACGCTCTGCCCCTCCTGCGCGAACCGGGGCGGGGTGCCCTCGATCCGTACGGCGTGGCCCATCTCGGGGACGGAACCCCACAGGACCGGTCCGATCCCGGGCTCCTCGCCCGGTCCGCACGCCTCGACCACGGCCGCGCCCGCCCCGTCGCCGACCAGGACGCAGGTCGTGCGGTCGGTCCAGTCCGTCACCTCGGACATCTTGTCGGCGCCGATGACCAGGGCCCGGGTGGCGGCGCCCGCCCGGACGGTGTGGTCGGCGGTGGCGAGCGCGTGGGTGAAGCCGGCGCACACGACGTTGACGTCCATCGCGGCGGGCCGCGGGATGCCCAGCCGGGCGGCGACGCGCGCGGCGGTGTTCGGGGAGCGGTCGATCGCGGTGGAGGTGGCGACCAGCACCAGGTCGATGTCCGCGGGGGTGAGGCCGGCCGCCGCGAGGGCCTTGGCGGCGGCGTGCGCGGCCAGTTCGTCGACGGGTTCGTCGGGGCCCGCGATGTGCCGGGTGTTGATGCCCACCCGGCTGCGGATCCACTCGTCACTGGTGTCGACCATGCCCGCCAGGTCCTCGTTGGTGAGTACCCTGGCGGGCTGGTAGTGGCCGACGGCGGCGATGCGCGAGCCGATCATGGGTGGTGGAGCCCCCTTGTTGCCTCGGTCTGGGCCCACCAGTCTGTTCAGTGACTCACGGGTACGACGGCACGTAAGGCCACAGGAAACGGGCGCCCGAGTTGTCGGCTTCTTGCAGACCCTCGGACGCCCGAGCATTCCCCGGACTCACCCGGTGCACACCGGACTCACCCGTTGAACAGCTGTGTCGCTTTCTGTACCAGTTCGTACACCCCGTAGGCGAACGGCGCGCCCACCCAGATCCAGGCGACGGCGATCAGCCAGCGGCGGTCCGGCTCAGGCCGGCTGCTCTCGTTCGACATCGACGGCCTCCCTCGGGGCGGGGATGTGGTGGCGGACATGGACGGGCCGGACCAGCTCGTTCGCGACGAAGCCGACGACGAGCAGGCCGATCATGATGCCGAAGGACAGCGTGTAGAGATCGGAGCCGTGCTTGCCGGCGTCCTTCTGGTGGTCGGCGATCCAGTTGACGATCAGCGGGCCGAGTACCCCGGCCAGCGACCAGGCGGTGAGCAGCCGGCCGTGGATGGCGCCGACCTGGTAGGTACCGAAGAGGTCCTTCAGGTAGGCGGGGACGGTCGCGAAGCCGCCGCCGTAGAAGGAGAGGATCACCAGGGCGCAGAGGATGAACAGGGGCTTCGACGAGTCCCCGAACAGGGCGATGAGCAGGTACATCACAGCGCCGACGCCCAGATAGACGCGGTAGATGTTCTTGCGGCCGATCAGGTCGGAGGTGGACGACCAGCCGATCCGGCCCGCCATGTTGGCGGCGGAGAGCAGGGCGACGAACCCGGCCGCGGCGGACACCGTCACGGGGGTGGAGCTGTCGGCGAAGAAGTCCGTGATCATCGGCGCGGCCTTCTCCAGAATGCCTATGCCGGCGGTCACGTTCATGCAGAGCACGACCCACAGGCACCAGAACTGCGGGGTCCGGATCGCGCTGTTCGCGGAGACCTGGACGCCCTCGAAGGCGCTCGGCGCGTCCGCTGTGTTCACGCGGTCCTCCGTGCGCGGGACCCGGATCAGCAGCACACCGAGGGACATGAAGACGGCGTACGACAGCCCGTGCACCAGGAAGGCGAGGGCGATGCCATCGTTGTCACTGCCGAAGGACGAAAGCATCTGCGCCGACCAGGGCGAGGCGATCAGCGCGCCGCCGCCGAAGCCCATGATGGCGATGCCGGTGGCCATGCCGGGCCGGTCCGGGAACCACTTGATCAGCGTGGAGACGGGCGAGATATAGCCGATGCCGAGGCCGATGCCGCCGACGAAGCCGTAGCCGAGGACGATCAGCCAGAACTGCTTGGTCTCGGCGCCGAGGGCGGAGATCAGGAAGCCGGTGGAGAAGCAGATCAGGGCCACCGTCATGGCCCAGCGCGGTCCGTTGCGCTCGACGAGGGTGCCGCCGAACGCGGCCGACAGACCGAGCATCACGATCGCGAGCTGGAAGGGCAGCGCGCTCTCGGTGCCGCTCAGGTGCAGCGCGGATTCGAGCGGCGGCTTGAACACGCTCCAGGCATAGGCCTGGCCGATGGAGAGGTGGACGGAGAGGGCGGCGGGCGGGACGAGCCAGCGGCTCCAGCCCGGCGGCGCTACAGGGGGGCTGCTCATGAATCCCGGACGGTAGGGCCCCGCCGGGGTGGTTGAGAACCCGGTGGCTCGATCGTATGCGTTGAACGGTATCCAGAATGCGCCGAACGGTCGCTGCCCGAACCCTTGTCGACCCCGACTCCATACTGTAGACAATATTTCGTCGACATGATTCGGTCGGCCTTCTCCCCGACCACCTCCGCGGTATCCCTCAAACCGAACGGAGTGTTCCGTGAAAGTCGCAGTCCTCGGCGCCGGTGCGATCGGCGCCTATGTCGGTGCCGCGCTCCACCGCGCGGGCGCCGACGTGCATCTCATCGCCCGTGGACCCCATCTGGCGGCCATGAGGCAGTACGGAGTTCGCGTGCTCAGCCCGCGCGGCGACTTCACCGCGCACGCCCACGCCACCGACGACCCGGCCGAGGTCGGCCCGGTCGACTACGTCTTCCTGGGCCTGAAGGCCAACTCGTACGCGGCGTGCGGGCCGCTGGTCGAGCCGCTGCTGCACGAGCGGACGGCGGTGGTCGCCGCCCAGAACGGCATCCCCTGGTGGTACTTCCACCGGCACGGCGGCCCCCACGACGGCCACCGCGTCGAGAGCGTCGACCCCGGCGGGAGCGTCAGCGCCGTACTCGCCCCCGAACGCGCCGTCGGCTGCGTGGTGTACGCGGCCACCGAGCTCGAAGCGCCGGGCGTGGTACGGCACTTGGAAGGGACCCGGTTCTCGATCGGGGAACCCGACCGCAGCGTGTCCAAGCGCTGTCTGCGGCTGAGCGAGGCCATGCAGAGCGGCGGACTGAAGTGCCCGGTCGAACCCGACCTGCGCAACGACATCTGGCTCAAGCTGCTCGGCAACATCTCCTTCAACCCGATCAGCGCGCTGGCCCGCGCCACGATGCGGCAGATGTGCCTGCACGGCGGCACCCGGCGGGTCATCGAGATCATGATGCGCGAGACGCTCGACGTCGCCGAGGCGCTCGGCTGCGAGGTCGGGGTCTCCATCGAACGCCGGCTCGCGGGCGCCGAGAAGGTCGGCGACCACCGCACCTCCACGCTCCAGGACCTGGAGCGCGGCAAGCCGCTGGAACTCGACGTGCTGCTCGCGGCGGTCGTCGAGCTGGCGGAGATCACCGGCGTGCAGGTGCCCACCCTGCGCACCGTGCACGCCATCTCGGACCTGCTCGCGCTGAGGAGCGCCGCATGAGCCGCACAAGCCGTACGAGCCGTACGAGCCGCCCGGGGAAACGGCAGCCGAAGACCTACACCCGGCTCACCCACCCCCTGGTCCGGGACTCCCGCGACGAGCCCTTCCGGCGGGCGACCTGGGAGGAGGCCCTGGACCGCGCGGCCCGGGGTCTGGAGCGCAACCGCGACGCGTTCGGGATGTTCTCCTGCGCCCGTGCCACCAACGAGATGAACTACGTGGCGCAGAAGTTCGCCCGGGTGGTGATGGGCACCAACAACGTCGACTCCTGCAACCGGACGTGCCACGCCCCGAGCGTGGCCGGCCTGAGCGCGGCCTTCGGCTCCGGCGGCGGCACCTCCTCGTACGAGGAGATCGAGCAGACCGACGTCATCGTGATGTGGGGCTCCAACGCCCGCTTCGCGCACCCGATCTTCTTCCAGCACGTGCTGAAGGGGATCAGGAACGGCGCCCGGATGTACGCCGTCGACCCGCGCCGTACCTCGACCGCCGAGTGGGCGGAGAGCTGGCTCGGGCTGAACGTCGGCACCGACATCCCGATGGCGCACGCGATCGGCCGGGAGATCATCCACGCGGGTCTGGTCAACGAGGCGTTCGTCGAGCGGGCGACCACCGGCTTCGCGGAGTACAGGTCGCTCGTCGAGCCCTGGACGCTGTCCCTCGCCGAGAAGGTGACGGGCGTACCGGCCCGCGCCATAAGGGAGTTGGCGCACGCCTACGCGCGTGCCGAGCGTGCCCAGCTGTGCTGGACCCTCGGCATCACCGAGCACCACAACGGCACCGACAACGTCCGCGCCCTGATCAACCTCTCCCTGCTCACCGGTCAGGTGGGCCGCTGGGGTGCCGGGCTGCAGCCGCTGCGCGGCCAGAACAACGTGCAGGGCGGCGGCGACATGGGCGCGATCCCCAACCGCCTGCCCGGCTTCCAGGACATCCTCGACCCGGACGCCCGGCTGAAGTTCGAGTCGGCCTGGGACACGGTCATCCGGCCGCACTACGGGCTGACCCTCACCGAGATGTTCGAGGCGATGGAGGAGGGCACGCTCAGGGCCGTCTACTGCATCGGCGAGAACCCGGCCCAGTCGGAGGCCGACAGCGAGCAGGCGGTACGGCGGCTGGGCGCCCTCGACTTCCTGGTCGTCCAGGACATCTTCCTCACGAGGACGGCGGAGCTGGCGGACGTCGTGCTGCCCGCGACCGCCGGCTGGGCGGAGACCGAGGGCACGACCACCAACAGCGAGCGCCGGGTCCAGCGGGTCCGCCGGGCGGTCACCCCGCCCGGCGAGGCCCGCGAGGACATCGACATCCTCTGCGACCTGGCGGCCCGGCTCGGCCACGACTGGAAGTACCAGGACGCGGAGGCCGTCTGGAACGAGCTCCGCTCCGTCTCCCCCGACCACTACGGGATGACGTACGACCGGCTCGCCGAGCACCAGGGCATCCAGTGGCCGTGCCCGAGCACCGAGGGCCTCGAACCGACGTACCTGCACGGCCGGTTGTGGGAGACGGACCCGGCCAGGCGCGGGATGCCGGCGCCCTTCGGGCTGGTCCGGCACGATCCGCCGGTCGACCTCACCGACGAGGAGTTCCCGATCCGGCTCACCACCGGGCGACGGCTGGACTCCTACAACACCGGGGTGCAGAGCGGCGGTTACGCCTCACCGCTACGGCGCGGCGAGTACGTCGAGCTGTGCCCGGAGGACGCCGAGCGGTACGGGGTGGTCGTCGGCGAGGAGGTCCAGGTGTCCTCGCGGCGGGGCGCGGTGGTGGCCCCGGTCTGGATCGACACGGCGCTGCGTCCCGGTCTCGCCTTCATGACCATGCACTTTCCCGACGAGGTGGACACCAACCAGCTGACGATCGAGGCGAACTGCCCGATCGCGGGGACGGCGGAGTTCAAGGCGTCGGCGATCCGCATCGAGAAGCTCCCGGTCGCGACCATCGTGAGGTGACACAAGTGGACCTGCACTTCGGCGACAGCAAACCGACGGACGACGAACGGGCCGCCGTCGACGCCCTGTTGGGCCCTCCGGAGTCCTCCTGGGAGGGCGCCGACCGTTCCGACGCGGACCTGCGGTGGGCGCGCGGCGGCCGGGAGGCCCGGGACCGCCGCGACCTGCTGCTGCCGGGGCTGCACGCGATCAACGACCGGATCGGCTGGATCGGCGAGGGCGCCCTCGGCTATCTGTGCCGCCGCCTGACCGTCCCCCCGGCCGAGGCCTACGGGGTCGCCACCTTCTACGCGATGTTCTCCGTCAAGCCCCGCCCGGCGACCGTCCTGCACGTCTGCACGGACCTGGCGTGCACGGCGGCCGGCGCGGCCGCACTGTGCGCCGGGGTGGAGGCGGGTCTCGGCCCCGGCGTGCACGTCGAGCGCAGCCCCTGTCTGGGCCTGTGCGAGCGCGCCCCGGCCGCCCTCGCGATCCGGGCCGGGGACCCGGTGCGTACGGCGGTGGCGGCCCCGGCGACCGTCAGGGCGGCCGTCCTCGCGGCCACCGCACCCGACTCGGTGCCTCAGGAGCCGCCGGCCGTGGCGGCCGTACCCCAGGCGGGGCAGGAGGGCCTGACCCTGTTGCGGCGGGTGGGCGTGGTCGACCCGGCCTCGCTCGACGACTACCGGGCGAACGGCGGCTACACCGCCCTGCGGCAGGCCTTCGCGCTCGGCCCCGCCGGGGTCGTCCGCGAGGTCACCGACTCGGGTCTGGTCGGGCGCGGCGGTGCCGCCTTCCCCACCGGCCGCAAGTGGCAGGCCACGGCGTCCCAGCCCGACCGTCCGCACTACCTGGTCTGCAACGCCGACGAATCGGAGCCGGGCACCTTCAAGGACCGCGTGCTCATGGAGGGCGATCCGTACTCCCTGGTCGAGGCGATGACGATCGCGGCGTACGCGATCGGCGCGCACCGGGGCTTCGTCTACCTCCGCGGCGAGTACCCGCGCGCGACCCGGCGCCTCCAGCACGCGATCGACCAGGCCCGTACCCGGGGCTTCCTCGGCGACGACGTCCTCGGGCAGGGCTTCGCCTTCGACATCGAGATCCGGCGCGGCGCCGGGGCGTACATCTGCGGTGAGGAGACGGCCCTGTTCAACTCCATCGAGGGGTACCGGGGCGAGCCGCGCTCCAAGCCCCCGTTCCCGGTGGAGAAGGGGCTGTTCGGGAAGCCGACGGTCGAGAACAACGTGGAGACGCTGGTCAACGTCCTGCCGATCCTGACCATGGGCGCCCCGGCATACGCGGCGATCGGCACGGCGAGGTCCACCGGCCCGAAGCTGTTCTGCGTGTCGGGGAGCGTGGCCCGCCCCGGCATCTACGAACTCCCCTTCGGTGCCACGCTCGGCGAACTCCTCGAACTGGCCGGTGTGCGCGAGAACTTGCGGGCGGTCCTGCTCGGCGGCGCCGCGGGGGGCTTCGTCCGGCCGGACGAACTCGGCATCCCGCTCACCTTCGAGGGCACCCGGGAGGCCGGTACCACGCTCGGCTCGGGTGTGGTCATGGCCTTCGACGACACCGTGCCCCTGCCGCGACTCCTGCTCCGGATAGCCCGGTTCTTCCGCGACGAGTCCTGCGGGCAGTGCGTGCCCTGCCGGGTCGGGACGGTCCGGCAGGAGGAGGCGCTGCACCGGATCGTCGCGCGCACCGGCGCCGAAGCCGCCGCCGACATCGGCCTGTTGCGCGAGGTCGGGCGGGCGATGCGGGACGCCTCGATCTGCGGTCTCGGCCAGACCGCGTGGAACGCCGTGGAATCCGCCATCGACCGTCTGGGGGCGTACGAATGACCGTGACACCGCTGGGGATCCCGCGCCGGCTGCTGGAGTTCACCGTCGACGGCGAGGAGGCGCGGGTCCCGGAGGGCTCGACGATCCTGGACGCCTGCCGGGCCGCCGGGAAGGACGTGCCGACCCTGTGCGAGGGCGACACGCTGCGCCCGAAGAACGCCTGCCGGGTGTGCGTGGTCGAGGTGGAGGGGGCCCGCACCCTGGTGCCGGCCTGCTCCCGGAAGGCCGAGCCGGGGATGGTGGTGCGCACCGGAGGCGAACGCGTCCGGCACAGCCGCAGGATCGTCCTGGAGCTGCTGGCCTCCTCGGTCGACCTGTCGACCACGCCCCGCGCGGCCGAGTGGATCAAGGAGTACGAGGCGAAGCCCGACCGCTTCGGCCCCGACGCGGCCCGCCTGGACGAGGAGCCCAGGGTCGACAACGACCTGTACGTGCGCGACTACGGCAAGTGCATCCTCTGCTACAAGTGCGTGGACGCCTGCGGCGACCAGTGGCAGAACAGCTTCGCGATCTCGGTCGCCGGGCGCGGCTTCGACGCCCGGATCGCCGTCGAGCACGACGCCCCGCTGACCGACTCGGCGTGCGTGTACTGCGGCAACTGTGTGGAGGTGTGTCCCACCGGGGCGCTGTCGTTCAAGTCGGAGTTCGACATGCGGGCGGCTGGCACCTGGGACGCCTCCCGGCAGACGGAGACGACCACCGTGTGCGCGTACTGCGGTGTGGGCTGCAACCTCACGCTCCATGTGCAGGACAATGAGATAGTGAAGGTCACCTCGCCGCACGACAACCCGGTGACCCACGGCAATCTCTGCATCAAGGGCCGTTTCGGCTACCAGCACGTACAGAACCGGGGCTGATCAGACCATGGGACGAGTCACGGAACGACGCAAGGTCATCCGGATCCGCGACGGAGCGGTCTCCGCCCGGCCGGACACGCTCGTCGCCGAGGAACCGCTGGAGATCAGACTCAACGGGAAACCCCTCGCCATCACCATGCGCACGCCCGGCGACGACTTCGCGCTGGCGGCCGGGTTCCTGGTGAGCGAGGGGGTGCTGGCGGAGGCCGGCGACCTGCAGAACATCGTCTACTGCGCGGGCGCCACGGCCGACGGTTCCAACACCTACAACGTCGTCGACGTACGGACGACGCCGGGCGTCCAGCTCCCCGACTTCACCCTGGAGCGGAACGTCTACACCTCCTCGTCCTGCGGGCTGTGCGGCAAGGCGAGCCTCGACGCGGTGCGTACGACGGCCCGCTGGCCGATAGCCGACACTCCCCCGGTCCGGGTGGAGCCCGAGCTGCTCGCGAGCCTCCCCGACCGGCTCCGCGCGTCGCAGCGGGTCTTCGACCGGACCGGGGGGCTGCACGCGGCGGCCCTGTTCGCGGAGGACGGCGAGCTGCTGGACATCCGCGAGGACGTGGGCCGGCACAACGCGGTCGACAAGCTGGTCGGCCGGGCCCTGCAGAACGGCGACCTGCCGCTGTCCCGGGCGATCCTGCTGGTCTCCGGGCGGGCCTCCTTCGAGCTGGCGCAGAAGGCGGTGATGGCGGGCATCCCGGTGCTCGCGGCGGTCTCGGCGCCGTCCTCGCTTGCGGTGGACCTGGCGGCGGAGACCGGGCTGACCCTGGTCGGTTTCCTGCGGGGCAGCAACATGAACGTGTACGCGGGCGAGGACCGCATCGCTCTGCGGGCCGCGGCCGCCCAGGGCTGACCCGGTTCCCCGCGGCACGGCGGCGGGGCCCCGACCGGCGGGGAGCGCCCCCTGCGCCGCAGGGGCCCCGCCTCAGCCGGAGCCGGGCGCCCCGACGCCCGCCGCGGCCTCGGCGAAGGCGGCGACCAGCGGCGAGCGGCGGCCGGCCGCCCAGGCCAGCAGCACCCGGTCGGGTTCGGCGTCGACGACCGGGACGTAGACGATGTCCGGGCGGGAGTACTGCTCGGCGGCCGAGCGGGGCACCATCGTGATGGCCATGCCGGCGGCCACGCACTCGAACTTCTCCTCGATGGTGCGCAGCGGCAGGTCGCCGGGCCGGGGGTCGTTGTAGCGCAGCCACTGCTCGCCGTCGAGGTCCGGCAGGGAGATCTCCTGCTTGCCGGCGAGCCGGTGCCGGTCCGGGAGCATCGCCACCCGGGGCTCGCCGTACAGGGGGCGCAGTTCGAGCCCCGCCTCCCGGACGGGCAGCCGTACGTAGGCGATGTCGACGGTGCCGTCGAGGATCAGCCGCTCCTGGTCGTCCCACTCGACCCGGAGGGCACGCACCTCGATCTCCGGGTGGCCCGCGGAGAAGGCGCGCAGCGCCTCGGTGACCACCACGCCGGCCCGGAAGCCGACGACGAGCCGCCGCCCGCCCCGTGCGGCCTGCCCGACCCGGCGCCGGGTCGCGTCGGCGACGGCCAGCAACTGCCGTGCGTCCTCGACGAGTTGCCGCCCGGCGTCGGTCAGGGTCACACCGTGGCTGTCCCGTACGAACAGCTCGGCCCCCAAGTCCTTCTCCAGGGCCCGGATCTGACGGCTCAGCACCGGCTGGGCGATGTGCAGCCGCTCCGCCGCCCGGCCGAAGTGGAGGAGTTCGGCGACCGCCGCGAAGTAGCGGACCTTGCGCAGATCCAGGTCCATGTCCGCGGCTCCTTCCGGGGTGGCGATGTCTTCAGGGTATCGCCACCGCCGAAAGAGGTCTTGGACGGCGGTTGCCGCAGAGCCGCAGGCTGGAGACGTCCGGACGGGACGGAACACCGGCTTGGAAAGGGATCAGCCATGGGTCTGCAGGGACAGTGTGTCGTCGTCATCGGGGGCACCTCGGGCATCGGGCTCGCGGTCGCCGAGGGCGCGGCACGGGAGGGCGCGCGGGTGGTCGTCGCCTCGCGGCGGCAGGAGAGCGTCGACGCGGCGCTGAAGACGCTGCCGGAGGACGCCGAGGGACAGGTGCTGGACGCCACGGACGAGGACGCGCTGCGCGCCTTCTTCGCCCGGATCGGGGCGTTCGACCACCTGGTGTACACGGCCGGTGACTCGATCCTGCTGGAGACGGTGGCCGGGACGGACATCGCGACGGCCCGGGGCTTCCTGGACACCCGGCTGTGGGGTGCGTACGCGGCGGTCAAGTACGGCGCCGGGTCGATCCGGCCGGGCGGGTCGGTGGTGCTGACCACGGGCACGGCGGGGCGCCGGCCGATGCCCGGGTCGAGCGTCGCCTCCGCGCTGTGCGGGGCGATGGAGTCGCTGACCCGGGCACTGGCGGTGGAGCTGGCGCCGCTGCGGATCAACGTGGTCTCGCCGGGGGTGGTGCGGACCGAGCTGTGGCGGGGGCTGCCGGAGACGGTCCGGGAGGAGCTGTACCGGTCGTCCGCCGAGTCGCTGCCGGTGGGGCGGATGGGCGAGCCGGCGGATGTGGCGGAGGCCTACCTGTACCTGATGCGTGGGGGGTACAGCACCGGGTCGGTGGTGGTCGTGGACGGCGGCGGAACGCTGGTCTGAGCGACCGGCCGGTCAGGCGGGGCCGAGGCGGACGTCGGCGGCGGTGACCACCGTGCCGAGGCGCGGGAAGTCGAGCCGGACGGACGCCTCGTGCTCGGGGCCGGTGAGGGCGGCCATGGCGTCCTCGACGAAGACCAGGTCGTAGCCGAGGTCGCCGGCGGCGCGGGCGGTGGACTCGACGCCGAGGTTGGTGGCGATGCCGCCGAACACCAGCCGGGTGACCCCGAGGCCGCGCAGCCGGGCGTCGAGTTCGGTGCCCTGGAAGCCGCCGATCGTCCGCTTGACGATCTCCACGTCCCCCTCCTTCCTGAGTCCGGCGACGAGCCCGCTGCCCGGCGGCTGCTCCGCGAGCGAGGGCCGTTCGACGCGGATCAGCACCACGGGCGCGCCGGCGGCGCGGAAGGAGTGGGCCAGTTCCTCGGCCGTGTGCAGGACTTCGGTGCCTTTGCGGGGCTCCAGGGGCAGCGCGACGATGCGGTCCATCAGGTCGACGAGGACGAGGGCCGTGTGCGCCGGATCGAGCGCCAGGGGTGCGGTCATGACGGAACGTTAGCCGCCATGAGCCGTCCGTACCGGAAATCCGGATCAACAGGCCCGTGAACTGGTCGCGTTCGGCAGCCGACGGAGGTGCGCTCAGCGGCCGAGGGGCCCGGTGCCGACCGCGGGCCGCGGCTGCGCCGCCGGGGCCACCGCGGGTTCGGCGGCCTCCTGGGCCTCCGGGTCGTGGGCACGGCGCTTGGCGATCACCGCGCACACCATGAGCTGCATCTGGTGGAAGAGCATCAGCGGCAGCACGGCCAGCGAGGCATGGGCGCCGAACAGGACGCTGGCCATGGGCAGCCCGGAGGCGAGGGACTTCTTCGACCCGGCGAACTGGATGGCGACGCGGTCCCCGCGGCCGAAGCCGAGCGCCTTGGCGCCGTACCAGGTGAGCAGGAGCATCACGGCGAGCAGGACGGCCTCGACGAGGAGCAGTCCGGCCAGCCGGGCCGCGCTCACCTGGTGCCAGATGCCCCGGACCATGCCCTCGCTGAACGCGGTGTAGACGACGAGCAGGATGGAGCCTCGGTCGACGAGGCCGAGGATCCTCTTGTGCCGGGTGATGAAGTCCCCGATCCACCGGCGCAGCAGCTGTCCGGCGACGAACGGCACCAGCAGCTGGAGCACGATCTTCACGATCGAGTCGGCGGAGAACCCGCCCCCGCTGTTGCCCAGCAGCGCGGCGGCGAGCAACGGGGTGAGGACGATGCCGATCAGCGAGGAGAAGGAGCCGGCACAGATCGCGGCGGGCACGTTGCCCCGGGCGATGGAGGTGAAGGCGATCGACGACTGGATGGTGGAGGGCACCAGGGTCAGGAAGAGGAGGCCCTGGTAGAGCGGATGGGTGAGCAGTACCGGCACCAGACCGCGGGCCGCCATGCCGAGCACGGGGAAGACCACGAAGGTGCAGGCCAGGACCGTGACGTGGAGCCGCCAGTGGCGCAGCCCGTCGACGGCCTCGCGGGTGGACAGGCGGGCCCCGTAGAGGAAGAAGAGAAAGGCGATCGCGGCCGTGGAGGCGCCGGAGGCCACGTCGGCGGCCGTGTCCCGGGCCGGAAGGAGCGCGGCGAGACCCACCGTCCCGAGCAACAGCAGGACGTACGGGTCGATCGGCATCCGACTGGGCCAGCTCAGGCGTTTCACGGTGCTCCACTTGCGGGTCGGTCAGGGTGTCGTACCGGCGGATACGGCCGGGTAACGGCGGATACGGCCGGGTTGTCGCGGGGGCCGGAGGGGCCCCCTCCATCGTCCTCCTCCGACACTTGATCGGGAATCCGGTATACCACTCTCACTGCCATCGCGTTCCGCGATAACATGTTCGAGTGTACGACCCTTCGCAGCTGCGCACCTTTCTGGCCGTGGCCCAGACGCTCAGCTTCACCCAGGCCGCCCGGCGGCTCGGACTGCGCCAGTCCACGGTCAGCCAGCACGTGCGCCGTCTGGAGGACGCGGCCGGCCGCCAGCTGTTCTCCCGGGACACGCACTCCGTCGAGCTGACCGAGGACGGCGAGGCGATGCTCGGGTTCGCCCGCCGGATCCTGGAGGTGCACGAGCAGGCGGCGGCCTTCTTCACGGGCACCCGGGTCCGGGGCCGGCTCCGCTTCGGCGCGTCGGAGGACTTCGTCCTCACCCGGCTGCCGGAGATCCTGGAGGGCTTCCGGCACGACCACCCCGAGGTCGACCTCGAACTGACGGTGGAGCTCTCCGGCACCCTGCACGAGCAGCTGGCCGCCGGGAAGCTGGACCTGGTGCTGGCCAAGCGGCGTGCCGAGGACCCGCTGGGCGAGCTGGTCTGGCACGACGACCTGGTGTGGATCGGCGCGGAGCGGCTCCGTCTGGACCCCGCCCGCCCGGTCCCACTGATCGTCTATCCCCCGCCCGGCATCACCCGCGCCCTGGCCCTGGAGGCACTGGAGCGCCAGGGCCGCGACTGGCGCATCGTCTGCACGAGCGGCAGCCTCAACGGCCTCCTCGCGGCGGCCCAGGCCGGCCTGGGCGTGATGGCCCACTCGAAGGGCCTGATCCCGCCGGGCCTGTTCCGCGTCCCGGACCGGGCGGGCCTGCCGGAACTGGGCAAGGTCGACTTCGTCCTCGTACACGGCCCGAGACGATCACCGGCCCAGGCAGCGGCAGACGCCCTGGCAGCGGCGATCCTGGCCAGCGGAGCCCACTTGAGACGGCCCTAGCCACAGCGCCCCGCCAGGGGCGCGGGGAACCGAGCTACCAGCCCCCACCGGCCCGCGCCGTCACCACAACCCCTGGTAGGTCAGCTGCTTCACCCTCCGCAAAAACGGCATCGCCTCCACATGCTGCACCCCTTCCAGCCGCCCCACCGGCCCGCTCAGGTACGCGTACAGATGCGCCGTGTCCCGCAAGACCGTCGTCACCACGACATGCGACGGCCCGGCGGTGGCCGCGGCCGACGCCACCTCGTCATGGGCCGCCAGCGCCTCGCCCACGGAGTGCATCGCGGCCGGCGTCGTGGTGATCCACAGCACCGCGGACTTCGAGAATCCCAGCACCTCGGACCGGTACTCCACGTCGATGTACACCGCCCCGGAACCGATCAGCGCGGCCAGCCGCCGCTTCACCGAGGACTCGGACCGCCCCGTCGCCCGCTGCAACTCCGGATACGTCGCCCGCCCGTCCCGCTCCAGCGCGGCGAGCAGCGGCGCGTCCTCGGGCTCCAGCCGCGCCGGCCCCGCGGCCTCCAGCCGCGCCGGCCCCGCGGCCTCCGGCGGCGCCGGCCGCAGCGCCGCCGCCTGCTCCTCGGACAGCGCCCCGAACTTCCGCACCCACCCCGTCGGCCCCCCGTAGAACCGGTGCAGGAGCTGCTGCGCCCGGATCTCCACCACGCTCGGGGTCCGCGGCAGCTTGCCGAGCAGCAGGTCGTCGTGGTCGCCGGCGTGGCGCGGCCGGGTCATGCAGGCGATCTCCGTGCCGCCGGAGGCCAGCCCGATCCAGGCGGTGTCGGGGCGCTTGGCGAGGGCGTCGGCGATGACGGTGGCGCCGTCGGGCGCGCAGCGCAGCCGGAGCATCCACTGGTCCTGGCCGAGCCGCTCGGCGTCCCGGACCGCGACGACCCGCAGCCCGGCCTCGGCGCACAGCCGCCGGTAACGGCGGGCGACCGTCTGGTCGGAGACGCCGAGCACGGCCGCGATCCGGCTGAAGGAGGCGCGGCCGTCGACCTCCAGCGCGCTGAGCAGTTGCAGGTCCAGCGGATCCAGCGTGTCGGATTCCAGCTCCAGCATGGCGACTCCCGTCGGGTTCCGTCGCGCGGCGGAACCTCACCGCCCCGAACCGTATGCGCGGCGGGACCCGCGGAGTGACGAAATCGGCCACCCCGGCGCAGTCATCAGAGGGCGCTCCGGCACCCCGCCCCTGACCGGCGGGTAACCGGCCGGGGGCCGTAATCGGGACGTACAGATTCCGTGGAGATTACGGAGCCGGAACTTACTGAACCGTAAGGATTCTGTCCGACCCTTCCCCATGTGGGCGTATTTTCCGTGCGCAAGCGCGGTCATACGAGAGCAATGCTCGTTTTCGCACCCCCTCCCGAACGGTCTTCCGGTGGGGTAGCTTTCACGGCGCTGTGCGGAGCGTCACTACTACCGTCACTGTGGAGCGAGGAGCGGGGAGCGGGGTTTGCGCGAGTTCACCAACCCGCCGTTGGCGTCGGCACCGCCGGTCGGCGGTCTGGCCGACACCGTGTTCGAGCATGCCCGGACGGACCCGCTGCACGTCGCGCTGGGCCGCAAGGACGAGCTCGGCCAGTGGCGTGACGTGACCGCCGCCGAGTTCCGCGACGAGGTCCTCGCCCTCGCCAAGGGGCTCCTCGCCCGGGGCATCCGCTTCGGCGACCGGGTCGCGATCATGTCCCGCACCCGCTACGAGTGGACCCTGTTCGACTTCGCGCTGTGGACGATCGGCGCCCAGGTGGTGCCGGTCTACCCGACCTCGTCGGCGGAGCAGTGCTTCTGGATGCTGTACGACGCCGAGTGCACGGCGGCGATCGTGGAGCACGAGGACCACGCGATGACGATCGCCACCGTCATCGACCGGCTGCCCCAGCTGCGCCAGCTGTGGCAGCTCGACGAGGGCGCGGTGCAGGAGCTGTACGACGCGGGCGCCCACCTCGAGGACGACGTGGTGCACCGGCACCGGCAGGCCGTCACCCCCGACTCGGTGGCCACGATCATCTACACCTCGGGCACCACCGGCCGCCCCAAGGGCTGTGTCCTGTCGCACGGGAACTTCATGTACGAGGCGGACACGGTCGTGGCCCGCTGGGAGTCGGTGTTCCGCGCGAAGAAGGGCGAGGAGGTCTCCACCCTGCTCTTCCTGCCGCTCGCGCACGTCTTCGGGCGCATGGTGGAGGTGGCGGCGATCCGGCACGGGGTCCGCTTCGGCCACCAGCCGCAGCTGCACGCGGCGGCGCTCCTGCCCGACCTGGCCGCGTTCCGGCCGACGTTCATCCTGGCCGTGCCGTACATCTTCGAGAAGGTGTTCAACGCCGCGCGGCGCAAGGCCGAGAAGGACGGCAAGGGCGGGCCGTTCGAGAAGGCGGTCGAGATCGCGGTGAAGTACGCGGACGCGGTCGAGGCGAAGGCGTGGGGCACCGGGCCCGGTCCGTCGGCGTCGCTGCGCATGCAGCACCAGCTCTTCGACAAGCTCGTCTACTCCAAGGTGCGGGCGGCGATGGGCGGCCGGATCCGCAACGCCATGTCCGGCGGCTCGGCGATGGACCGCCGGCTCGGCCTGTTCTTCGCCGGCGCGGGCGTGCAGATCTACGAGGGCTACGGCCTGACCGAGTCGACGGCGGCGGCGACCGCCAACCCGCCCGAGCGCACCCGGTACGGCACGGTCGGGCAGGCCATCCCGGGCTCCACCGTGCACATCGCGGACGACGGGGAGATCTGGCTGCACGGCGGCAACGTCTTCCAGGGCTACCTGAACAACCAGAAGGCCACCGACGCCACCCTGCACGACGGCTGGCTGGCCACCGGCGACCTGGGCTCCCTCGACGAGGACGGCTATCTGACGATCACCGGCCGCAAGAAGGAGATCCTGGTGACCTCCGGCGGCAAGAGCGTCTCCCCCGGTGTCCTGGAGGAGCGGGTCCGGGACCATCCGCTGGTCAACCAGTGCATCGTGGTCGGCAACGACCGCCCCTACATCGCCGCCCTGGTCACCCTCGACACCGAGGCGGTCGAGCACTGGCTGACCATGCGCGGCAAGCCGCAGATGTCCGCGGCCCAGCTGGTGCGGGACCCCGACCTGGAGACCGAGGTGCGGCGCGCGGTGGTGGCCGCCAACACCCTGGTCTCACAGGCCGAGTCGATCCGTACGTTCCGTATCCTCGCCCAGCCGTTCACCGAGGAACACGGCTTGCTGACCCCGTCGTTGAAGCTGAAACGCAAGGCGATCGAGAACGCCTACGCCAACGAGGTCGAGGCCCTGTACCGGGCCTGACGGCACCTCACCTTCCTTTTGTCAGCTGATGTTGACCCGGAAGATCTTGTCCGAGCCGTCCGGCTCGTTGCCGTTGTTGTCGCAGTTGGTGGTGGACAGCCACAGCTGGTCGGCGCCCGGCACCTTGGTCACGGTCCGCAGCCGGCCGTAGGTCCCGACGTAGTACGCCGTCGGGGTGCCGACGTTCTCGGTGTCGCCGTTGATCGGGATGCGCCAGAGCCGTTCGCCGCGCAGGGACGCCATGTAGACGACGTTGCGGACGATGGCGATGCCGCTCGGGGACGCCTCGGAGACGTTCCAGGTGGCCTTGGGGTTGGTCATCCCGGCGACCGAGCAGGTGCCCTCGCAGGTCGGCCAGCCGTAGTTGGCGCCGGGCTTGATGAGGTTCAGCTCGTCCTTGGAGCTGTTGCCGAACTCGGCTTCCCACAGGCGCCCGTTGCGGTCGAAGGCGAGGCCCTGCGGGTTGCGGTGGCCGAGGCTGTAGACGTAGTTGCCGAACGGGTTGCCGGGGGCCGGCTTGCCGTCGGTCGTCATGCGCAGGATCTTGCCGTTGAGGGAGTTCTTGTCCTGGGCGAGGTCGGGTGTCTGGGCCTCCCCGGTGGAGACGTAGAGGTAGCCGTCGGGGCCGAAGAGGAGCCGGCCGCCGTTGTGGTAGCGGTTCTTCTTGATGCCCTGGAGCAGGATCTTGTAGTCGCTGAGCTTGGTGCCGTCGTAGGTCATGCGCACGACCCGGTTGCCCTCGTCGGCGGTGTGCATGAAGTAGACGTAGTGGTTGGTCTCCCACTTGGGGTCGACGGCGACGCCCAGCAGGCCGCCCTCGCCGTTGGTGGTGACGGCGTTCGGGACGGTCCCGACCTGGGTCCGGGTGCCGTCCTTGGTCACCTTCCAGACCCGGAAGTCGTCCCGCTCGGTGACCAGCGCGGTCTTGCCGTCGGGCATCCAGTAGGTGCCCCAGGGGATGGTCCAGCCGCTGGAGAGCGTGGCGATGGAGGAGGGCGTGCCGCCGTCGGTGGCGCAGGCCTTGGTGGTGAAGGTGACGGCGTTGCTCGGCTGGGAGACGTTCCCGGCCGCGTCCCGGGCGACCACGTCCAGGGTGTAGGGGCTGTCGCAGGCGAGACCGGTGAGGGTGCTGGTCGTGCCGCCGGTGACCGTCTGGTAGACGGTGGTGCCGCTGCGGATGTCGTACGCGGTCACCGCCCGGTCGTCGGTGGACGCGCCCCAGGAGAGGTCGGCGGTGTTCGCGGTGATGTTCGTCGCGGACAGGGTGCCGGGGGCGGTGGGCGGGGTGCTGTCGCTGCTCGGCTGGGTCGTGCAGTCGACGACGGGGCTGGCCGGCGAGGTGTTGCCGGCCGCGTCCCGGGCGATGACGGTGAGGTCGTAGGTGGTGTTCGGGGTGAGCCCGGTGAGGGTCTTCGAGGTCGAACTCCCGGCCGTCTCACCGATCTTGTTGCCGTGCTCGTAGAGGTCGTACGCCGTCACGCCCACGTTGTCCGTGGCGGCGCCCCAGGCGAGGGTGAGCGTGTCCTCGCCGATGGCGGAGCAGGACGGCTGGCCGGGGCGGGTGGGGGCCTGGGTGTCGGCCGCCGCGGCGAGGCTGACCTTGTCCAGGTTGGGGCCGCCGTTCGCGGTGGTCGCGGTGGCGCGGATCTTGTTGCTGCCCGCGGTGAGCGGGACGTTCACCGTCTTCGTCACCCAGGTGTTCCAGTCGGCGGTGGCCGGGAAGGAGACGCCGGAGGCGACGACCGTGCCGGTGACGGAGATGTCCATCGGCCGGTCGGTGTCGGTGCCGTTGGCGAAGCGCACGGCGAGCGCGGAGGTGCCGGCGGTGGCCGCGCTCACCGTGAACTCCACGTACGAGCCCTTGATGTTGGTGTAGTCGACGAAGCCGGTGCCGGTGTAGCCGGTGTGGTTGGTGGCGACGGTGCCCTGGGAGATCGTGGCGTCCTCGGCCTGGTAGTCGGTGGCCGCCCGCGCGGTCCCCGGCAGCAGGGCGACCAGCGGGACGGCGAGGGCCAGCGGCAGGGCGCGGGCCAGCAGGGTTCTGGGTGTCATGACGGTCCTCCTCAGCCGAGCGGCCGGACGCGGATCAGCCGGGTCTCGCCCGGGCGCAGGGTCGCGCTGTAGGTGGTGGCGACGGTGCCCTTGTGGGAGCCGGACCACAGGTCGGTGACGTCCCCGGAGCCGGTGAAGCCGACCTGGGACCAGTCCACGCTCACCGTGGAGCTGCCGGAGGTGCCGGTGTTGAAGAGGGCCACGACGTACTGGCCGTCGCTCTCCTTCTTGCTCCAGACCTGCTTGACCCCGCTGTTCACGATCCGCTTGGCGGCCACCCCGTCCTGGTCGACGCCGATCAGCCGGTCGTTGGTGAGCATGGCCTTGTCGACGGTGTCGAGGTGGGTGAGGTCGGTGCCGAGCAGCAGCGGGGCGGCGGCCATCGACCACAGGGTGAAGTGGGAGCGGCGCTGGTCGGCGGTGAGGCCCACCTGGTCGCCGTTGCCGATCTCCAGCGAGTCCAGGTCGTTCCAGCCGCCGGGTCCCGCGTACTGCTGCCAGTTCGCCGCCGTGTTGAAGCGGGCGGAGACGTGCGACCAGTCGGTGAGCGGGTAGCCGCTGCCGTTGTCGCCGGGTCCGCAGTAGCACTCGACGTCGCCCTGGGTGCGCCAGCTGTTGGCCAGGGACCGCCAGGTCGGGGCGTCGGCGATGGCGAGGTTGTTGGAGAGCGCGAAGGTGATGGGGCGGCCGGAGACGCGCAGGGCCTTTGACCAGGCCTGGACGTCGGGGATGTCCTGGCTGCCCACCCCGTCGATCTTCAGGTAGTCGACTCCCCAGGAGGCGAACTGCTTCGCCCAGGAGTTCACGAATTCCTGCGCGCCCGGCTTGGAGTAGTCGATGTAGTACATGTTCTTGCAGTTGTAGTTCTTCTCGGTCTTCGAGGTGTCCGCGATGTCCTGCGCGTGGTAGGACGTGCCCTCGATCGGGGTGTTCCTGGTGACGGCGTTCTTGGCGATGCCGGGCGTGACGTAGAAGCCGAACTTCAGGCCCTTGGCGTGGACGTAGTCCGCGAGAGCCTTGATGCCGTCGGGGAACTTGGCGGTGTCGACGGCCCAGCGGCCGTAGGAGTCGACGGTGAAGCCGTTCCCGTCGCACTTCTGCCAGAAGTCGTCGAGGTTGACCTGGACGAAGCCGTGGCCCTTCAGCCCGCTCGCGGCGAGCGCGTCGGCCTGGGCCTCGATCTTGGCCTGGGTGGGCCAGCGGCGCACAAAGCTCCAGCTGCTCCAGCCCATCGCGGGCCGTATCGCCTGCCCGTTGTCGGAGGCGGGCGCCGGATGCCCGGGGCGCAGGAGCGGCAGCGCCGCCGCGGCCAGCAGCGCGGCCGTCGCCACGGTGAGGGTTCTGGTCCTGGTCACGGGCGTCCTCCGGTCACGGGCGTCGCGTAGGCGGTGCCGATCCACGCCTCGTCGATCCGCAGCCGCTGGTAGCGGGTGGTGTCGGTCGAGGCGGCCCAGGTGGTGTCCACCTCCAGGCGGACGTAACGGGCCGTGGCGGCGGTGAGGTCGATGCCCTGGATGCCGCGCCGGCTGGGCAGCTGCCCGGACTTGACGGCGCTCCCCCACGTGGTGCCGTCGTTGCTGAGGTACACCTTGTAGTCCTTGATGCGGGCCGACTGCTCGGTGTCCGAGCGGGCGTAGGCGACCGAGTCCTCACGCTGGTTGAGGCCGAGGTACTGCACCTTCTTGGCCGAGCCGAGGTCGAAGGTGAGGTTCACGGGCAGCGTCTTGTTGTTGTCCCAGTAGGTGAGGTAGTCGCCGTCTCCTGCGGCCGAGCCCGCGTGGCCGCTCGCCGAGGCGCTCGCGGTCACCTTGACGCCGGAGAGGATGCCCTGGCGGCCGGCCGTGGTGACCTTGAAGACGGTGTCGTACGGGTCCCAGTCGCCGAGCCCGGTGAGGGTCAGCACACCGCCGGACTGCGACCAGGAGACGGCCTTGCCGGTGCGGAGATTGGCGACCGAGGCGATGCGGTAGCCGTTGTCGCGGATCCGCAGGGTGCTGGTCGACGGCGGGGTCAGGACGTGGACGTACTGGCGGTTCGGGTCGTCCTTGGCGATCGTCGTCACGCCGTGGGCGCCGTCGTTCCAGAAGCCGGGCTTGAGGCCGCCGTACATGTACCCGCCGCCCTCGGTGGCGCCCAGGGACTCCCAGATGGGGTTCAGGTAGGAGTTGGCGAAGTTGTTGAAGGCGGCCTGGTTCGCCGGGAACTTGCCGTTGACCTGGGCGGTCTCGGCCATCAGGGCCTTCACCGAGGAGCCCGCGTTGGTGACGAGGCGGCCGAGGGTGAGCATCTTGTCGACGGACGGGTCGGAGCCGTCGTACCACCAGGCGCCGGTCGAGGGGAGCTTGAAGTCGGCCTCGGTCAGCCGGGGCTGGGCGGTGTAGACGGCCTGCGGGTAGTCGTAGGCCGGTGTCATCCCCGTCTTCTGCTCATTGCTGATCATGTCCATGATCGGCGTGTCCTCGTTGTTGTTGCTGAGCGTGTAGTTCGGGCGCTTCTGGTAGATCTGCTGGTAGAGGTCGTGGCTCTCCCAGTACGCGTTGTCGTTGTCGATCCAGAAGCCGCCGAGGTCGGGGTAGCGGTCCATGACCTCGAAGAAGTTGTCGTAGCTGAACTGCCCGAAGCCGTCGTTGGTGGTGAGGTCGATGTTCTTGCCCTTGTAGGCGGAGTAGGCGGCCGAGTCCAGCCACTCGTGGCCGCCCTCGTCGTGCCACTGGGGGTCGTTGGTCATGTAGAGGATGACCTTCAGGCCCTTGGCCTTGGCCGCGGTGATCAGTTCGCCGAGGAAGTCCCGTTTGGTGGAGCAGGAGCCGGGGATCTTCGACGGCCAGGGGCGAGCGTAACCGAGGCGGCTGTGGAAGGTGGCCAGGACCAGGTACTGGGTGTGCAGCTTCTGCGCCTCGTTCACCCAGTAGTCCGGGGTCCAGCCGCCGTCGGTGACGTCGTTCTCCCAGGCGGTGCAGCTGGTGTGGGCGGGCGCGGTGCGCTCGCCCCAGTGCAGGAAGAGGCCGCCGACGGAGCCGCGGAGGAAGTCCTGGCGGGGGTTCTCCAGGTCGAGCGGGCGTGCGGCCGTACCGCAGTCCTGGCCGCCGGAGACGCGCAGCGCGCCGCCCGAGGTGTTGTGACTGTCCGTCAGACAGCCGCCTGTGACGTCCTGGAGGACGACGTCGTACGGGGAGTTGCTCCCCTTCTGGGCGGTGAAGCGGGTGAGGCGGAGGTCGCTCGCCGCGTTGGCGATGACGGCCGGACGCCCGTCGTTCGCGGCGAACTTCACGCTGCTGTCGGTGAACTGGACGTGGTCGGCGTTGTGCAGGTACCAGCCGTAGGCCGGCCGGGTGCCGATGGCCTTGGGGTTGTAGTCGTTCGGGTCGTTGCTGGGCACGGCGGTGGACATGGTGCCGTTGCCGCCGGGGACGGTGATGTTGACGTTGTCGAAGGTCACGCCGCTGATGCGGTGGCCGCTCTCGCCCCACAGGGTCGGGCTGAAGGAGGGGCTGTTGCCGGTGGCGGTGATGTCGTCGTACGTGACGTCGCTGATCGATCCGACGCCGGGACTGTTCCCGCAGCGTTTCCGCGTCCCGATCTTCTCCATGATCGGTGAGTGCACGTTCGTCATCGTGATGTCGCGGTAGTGGACGTCGGAGATCTTCGCGCCGTCCATGGAGACCATGCCGAGGCCGGACTTGTCGGCGCCCTCGATACGGATGTGCTCGAACTGGTAGTCCGAGAAGTCGCCGCAGGTCTCGGAGCCGAACATCAGGGCGTTGCAGCACTTGGCCGACAGGGTCGAATCGCTCACCCGGACATGGCCGTTGGGGAGCTTGGCGCCGAGGGCGTAGTCGCTCTTGAAGACCAGGGCGTCGTCGTTGGCCTTGATGTCGGCGTTGGTGATCGTGGCGTTCGTGGTGGAGATGACGTTCCAGCCGTCGCGGTCGCTCGCGGTGTCGATGGTCAGGTGGTCGGACGTCACGTTGTTGCAGCCGTTGACGAGGGCCGCGAAGTGGCCGCCGCGCCGGAGGGTGAGACCGTCGCCGATCCGCAGGCCGTCGCACCGGGTCAGCGAGATGATCTTGTCGGCCTCGCCGGTCTTCGGGTTGCCGGTGATCAGGTTGCCCGCACCGTCGATGACGCCCTGTCCGACGAAGCCGATGTCGGTGAGCTTGTCGCCGTAGATCATCGCGTCGTGGAAGTGGCTGTGGCCGTAGTCCTGGTAGTTGTCGTTCGGGTTGGACTCGGCCTTGTCGTAGGTGTCCGCGCTGGAGCCCTGGAGGGTGGCGCCCTTGTCGAGCTGGAGCGTCACATGGCTCTTCATGTGGATGGTGTTCTTGGACTTGTAGGTGCCGGCGGTGAAGCGGACGGTGCCGCCGCCCGCCGCGTTCGCGGCCGTGACGGCCTTGTCGATGGCCGGGGAGTCGTTGGCGGAGCCGTCGCCCTTGGCACCGTAGTCACGGACGTCGTAGACGGCGCCGGCGCGTGGCGCGGCGGTCCCCGACGAGGCGAGGGCCGCGGGATGGGAGAGGCCGAGGACGACGGCGAGGACGAAGAGGACGATGGCGGCAGCACGGTGCCGCTCGGCGGTGGGGGGTTTCATGGTGGCGGTTCCTCACACCTGTTGGTAGCCGCGGAGGTTGGTGAGCAGGAGATAGGTGTCCTGGAGCGAGCCCGAGGTGTCGCCGAGGGAGCGGTAGATGCCCCACTTCGGGCGGACCCGGTCGGCCAGGAAGGTGTCGACGCCGGTCTTGGAGACGTCGATCACGGTGGCGCCGCCGGACTTGAGGATCCAGCGGACCGAGCCCGCCGTCCCGTTGCCGACCTTGATCTGGAAATCGACGTCGGTCCAGTTGTCGTGCAGCGGGTCGAGATCGGCACGGCCGACGATGATGCCGTCGGTGGCGAGGTTCAGCTCGATGGTCTGCTTGCCGTTCACCCGGCGCAGGGACTGCGTGACGATCGGGGAGGTGCCGCTGCCGGGCTGTTTCATCTGCATGATGTGGGTGAAGGTGGTGGTCGCCTTCAGCGAGCTCGGGATGTACATCGAGTAGGTGAGCCGCCAGGTCTGGCCCTGGTTCCACTTGAGGTAGTCGCTGCCGCTGCCGTTGCGCAGGCCGGTGACCTCCTGGCGCTGGCGGTCGGTCGAGGTGTCCCGGTCGACCGTGTGCATGTTGAAGCGCCAGTTGTTCCCCGTCGCGAAGATGTGCGGGTGTCCGGCGGGGTGGGAGTCGGCGCGGTCGTCCTCGACGGTCTCGAAGGCGCCGAGGCCGTCGCCGCTCGCCGACGGCTGCCACTTGAGCTGCCAGGACGCCGCGTGCGCGGTGGTCGCGGGAAGGCCGACGGCGGCCGTGGCGGCACCGGCGAGCGCGGCTCCCAGCACCGCCCTTCGGGATGATGTGCTCATGACACTGAATCACCTCGCAGTTGTTCGTTCATGATCAGGAAGGCCCCGAGGCCGTGGAAGTCGTTCACGGCCCGGGTGCGGCCGACGTAGTACGCGTAGTCGCCGACGTTGGTGCCGATGGAGATCCCGGCGAGGTCGGTTCGGCCGTCCGCGCCGACCGACAGCTCGGCGAGCACGCCCTGGTAGCCGCGGCGGGCGACGTCCGCGTAGTGCGGGTCCAGGTAGTGCTGCTGGACTCCGCGCGAGAGGGCGTAGGTGAACATGCTGGAGCAGGAGGTCTCGGTCCAGTTGTCGCTCCGGGCGCCCTTGTCGATCACCTGGAACCAGCGGCCGGTCGCCGGGTCCTGGTACCGCTCCAGGCCGGCCGCCAGCTTCTGGAAGATGCCGAGGAGTTGCGGACGGCGGGGCTGGTTCGCCGGGATCGCGTCCAGCACGTTGACGATCGCCATCGCGTACCAGCCGACGGCCCGGCACCAGTGCTCGGGGGCGAGCCCGGTCGCCGGATCCGCCCAACTCGCCGTCTTCGACTCGTCGTAGGCGTGCTTGAGCAGGCCGTTCGCGACCTGGAGGTGGCCGCCGTAGACGGCGAGCTGCTTGGCGGCCTCGTCGTCGGTGTACACGCTGTCGCCGAACTCCTTGCCGTACTCGACGAGGAACGGGTTCACCATGTAGACGCCGTCCGCCCAGAGTTGGTGGGCGCGACTGGAGTTGTCCGCGTGCCAGAAGCCGCCGTCGCCCGTGCGCGGGTAGGTGTTCAGGCGGTCGCGGATCTTCTTCGCCGCCTTGCGATAGCGGTCCTGGCCGGTCTCGTGGTGCAGGATCACCAGGAGCCGGCCCGCCTGCATGCTGTCCAGGCTGTTGAAGGACTGGTCGATCGAGCCGTCGCTCTTCACGAACCGGTCGACGTAGTTCTTGATGTAGGTGAGGTAGCGGGCATCGTGGGTGCGCCGGTAGGTGAGGTACTGGCCGTAGAGGTAGAGGCCGACGGGGTAGGACCAGCCGCCGATGGTGCTCGGGGTGTAGCGGGCCATGGTGGAGTCGACGACCGCGGTGGACCAGTCGGTGGCGGCGGCCGGCCTGGCCGGCGCGACGGCCGCGGCTGCCGCGGCGGCGGGCGGGGGTACGGCCGCCGGGAGCGCGACCAGGGGGGCGGTGGTGAGGGCGACGGCCGCGAGGGCGACTCGCAGGCGTTTCATGGTCCTCCTTCTGCAAGGGCTTCTCTGGGGACGGCGGCCTCGGAGCTCCGCCGCAGGGGTACGAGGTGGTGGTCGGGGGCGTGACGGCAGGCCGGGTCGGGGTTGCGGGCGTCGCCGGTGAGCGCGTACGCCTGGCAGCGGCAGCCGCCGAAGTCGGTGGTGCGCAGGGCGCAGCCGCGGCAGGGCTCGCGCATCCACGACTCGCCCCGGTAGGCGTTGAAGGCCTTCGACTCCCGCCAGATCCAGCCGAGTCGACGGTCCCTGACGTTGGGCGGGTCGAGGCCGGGCAGGGTACCGGCGGCCGGGCAGGGCAGGACGGTGCCGTCGGGGGTGACGGTGAGCGAGATCCGGCCCCAGCCGCCCATGCAGGGCTTCGCGGTGCCGGTGAGGAGGTCGGGGGCGACCCACACCAGCTCCGGTTCGTCCGGGCGCCGACGCCGGCGCAGGACCGTCTCGCGGGCCCGCTCGACCTGTCCGGGCGTCGGCAGCAGGGCGGCGCGGTTGCGGGCCGCCCAGCCGTGGTACTGGGTGTTGGCCAGCTCGATCCGGTCCACGCCCCAGGCCACGCCGAGCGCGATCAGGTCCTCGACGGCGTCCAGGTTGCCCCGGTGCAGCACGACGTTCAGCCCGAAGGGCAGGCCCGCCGCCCGGATCAGCCGGGCCGCGCGTTCCTTGGCCGCGAACGAACGGGCGCCGGCGATGCGTTCGGCCTCCGTCGGCTCCGCGTGCTGCACGGACAACTGCACCCCGCGCAGCCCGGCGCCGACCAGCCCGGCCAGCCGCCGCTCGCTCAGCCCGACCCCGCTGGTGACCAGCTGGGTGTGCAGGCCCGCGGTGTCGGCGGCGCCGACCAGCTCGGCCAGATCGCGTCTGAGCAGCGGTTCGCCGCCGGACAGATGGGTCTGGACGACGCCCAGCTCACCGGCCTGCCGGAACACCTCCGCCCACTGTCCGGTGGCCAGTTCCGCTGACCGACCGATCAGTCGGACCGGGTTCGAGCAGTACCCGCAGCGCAGCGGACAGGCGTGGGTGAGCTCGGCGAGCAGCGCCCAGGGCGGCGCCGGTCCACGCGGCTCGGCGGTCGTCATCGCAGCCATCCCTCCTTTCGCAACGCCGTCAGGAACTCCGGGACCTCGGCCGCGACCGGGGCGCCCGGGAACGCCTCGGACAGTTCGGCGACGATCTCGGGCACCGCCCGGCTGCCGTCGCACAGCCGGAGCACGCCGCCCGCCCCGCCGTGCAGCACGACCACCCGCTCGGGCAGCAGCAACAGGTCGGTGCCGCGGACCCGATCGTGGCGCAGCACGGCGGTACGGGCGAGGACGGGCCGCCAGGTCATGGCCCGGCTCCGTCCGGGGCCCCGTCCCGGCCCCCGGTGTCCCCCCGGTCCACGGCGTCGAGCAGTGCCCAGAGCACCTCGCACTTGTAGGCGAGCGCGGCGACGGCGCGGTGCTGCTGCTCGCGGGTGCGGGCCCAGGAGTGGACCAGTGCGAGGGCCTCCGCGCCGTCCCGGGCGCCCTGGTCGACGCGGGTGCGGAAGTAGGCGAGGCCGGCCGGGTCGATCCACGGGTAGTGGCGTTCGAAGGCGGAGATGCGGGTGCGCATCAGGCCGGGTGCGGACAGTTCGGTGAGGGAGGCGGAGACCGCGTCCAGGGCGGGGCGCAGCCGGCAGAAGGTGACGTACCCCTCGACCGCGAAGCGCACCCCGGGCAGCACCCGGGAGCTGTCCCACAGCTGTTCGCGCGGGAGGCCGGCCGCCTCGCCGAGGCGCAGCCAGCGCTCGATGCCGCCCTCGCCGTCGGCGGTGCCGTCGTGGTCGCGGATGCGGCGCAGCCACGGACGGCGCAGCTCGGGCCGGTCCAGTTTGGCGAGGATCAGGGCGTCCTTGACGGGGATGTGCCGCTGGTAGTGGAAGCGGTTGGTGATCCAGCGGCGCAGTTCGGCCGGGGTCAACTCGCCCCGGTGCATGCGCTCGTTGAAGGGGTGGCGGTCGTGGTAGCGGTCGGCGGTGACGGCGCGCAGCCGTTCGGTGAACTCCGGGACCGGCCAGGGGTCGGCCGCGGTCCCGGCGTCGGCGGCCGAGGAGGCGGATGCGGACGTGGAGGCGACGGCAGTGGCGGTGGTGACGGTCATGGCGGGTCGCCCAGGGCGGATCAGCGGTCGCCGAGGGCGTAGCCGGTCACTTCCAGGGCGGTCTCCACGACCTGGTAACCAGGGGTTCGCCAGACCTTTTCATCCGATGTCTGCGGGGCGGCGGGTTCCGGCTGGCAGTTCTCGGAGATCGTCTCGTTCATGGGGTGTGTACCTGCTTTCCTGAGGTTGGGGGGTCTCAGAGCGCAGAGAGAGGTTTCTCTTTCACAGGGATCGGTCGGGAAACCCACAGGGACGTTCACATCTCTGCACCGGGTTCAGCGATACGTCCGACGATGCGCACCAGAGTCTCGGCAGGAACGGGCCGCGGTCAATGGTCCGGACCCATAACGTCGGATCCATTTCCGGCCAATCTCCGCCCGCTGCAGCTGACCCATCGGTCAGTTCCGGCGGATTCCGCGGTCAGGAATGCGTCGGGGCCGGTGATCGTTGACGATGGTTGTACCACCTGTCGACAACCTAAGGATCGAGAGCTCGTGAGCAGCAGGGTCCCCCCGAAAATCCTCAACAACGGTGTCGAGATGCCCCAGCTGGGCTTCGGCGTGTGGCAGGTGCCGGACGACGAGGCCGAGCGGGCCGTCGCCACGGCACTGGAGGCCGGGTACCGCAGCATCGACACAGCGGCGATCTACGGCAACGAAGAGGGCACCGGCAAGGCGATCGCCGCGTCCGGCGTGCCGCGCGAGGACGTCTTCGTCACCACCAAGCTCTGGAACGCCGACCACGGGTACGACGCGACACTGCGCGCCTTCGACGCGTCGCTGGCGAAGCTGGGTCTGGACTACCTGGACCTGTACCTCATCCACTGGCCGCTGCCGGCCCGGGGCAAGTACACCGACTCGTACAAGGCGTTCGAGAAGCTGCACGCCGACGGCCGCATCAGGGCGATCGGTGTCTCCAACTTCCTTCCTGAGCACCTGGAGCGGCTGATCGCGGAGACCTCGGTCATCCCGGCGGTCAACCAGATCGAGCTGCACCCGCATCTGCAGCAGCACGCGGCCCGGGAGTTCCACGAGGAGCAGGGCATCGCCACCGAGGCGTGGTCGCCGCTCGGCCAGGGCAAGGGCCTCCTGGAGGTCCCCGCGATCGTCGCGATCGCGCAGAAGCACAACCGCACCCCGGCCCAGGTCGTGCTGCGCTGGCACGTCCAGCTCGGCAACGTCGTGATCCCGAAGTCCGTGACCCCGTCCCGGATCAAGGAGAACATCCAGGTGTTCGACTTCAGCCTGGACACCGAGGACCTCGCGGCGATCAGCGCGCTCAACGAGGACCGGCGCATCGGCCCGGACCCGGCCACCTTCGACGTCGGCTGAGCGAAAGCCGCAGCACGGCCGCTCCGCAGTCCACACGGCGGAGCGGCCGTTCGCGTTCCCGGCCCCGTCGGCGTTCCAGGCCCCGTCGGCGTTCCCGACTCCTGTGCGGGACAGGTCAGCCGGGGCGTACGTCCGCGTGCAGGACCTCGAACTCCTCCAGGCCCACCACGGTCACCCGCGCCTTGGCGGCGTCCGCGCGTCGCGCCTCGGCCTGGCCTGCGCGCGAGGCCGCCATCGAGGCGCGGTCGACGAAGAGCGAGCCGACCATGCCCCGGCCCCGCTGCCGGTCGACGAACAGGGAGCACCGGGCGAAGCCGGGCAGCGCCTCCAGCCGGGGCAGCGCCGAGGAGCGGAAGGTCTCGGCGAACAGGTCCGTGTCGGCGGGGTCGAACTCCACCCGGGTGGAGCGCATGCCGCCGCCCGTTCTCGGCTGCTGCACGGCGTGGAAGACGGCGACCTCGTAGTTCTCGACGGCGACGGTGCCGGCGAAGGGTTCCAGCATCGGCCTGCGCCGCTCGCGCATGACCTGGTCGCTGTTGCTCCGGGCCGCCTCACTGCCCCACCAGCTCACCGCGAGCAGTTTGCCCAGCTCCCGGTCGATGAAGACGCCCGCGCCCCGGTACTCGGGGCGCTCCTCGAGCAGTTCGCGCCCTTCGCTGTTGAGCGCCCTGACGGCCGCCTCCAGCTTCGCCGGATCGCCGGTGACGTACACCGTGCGTACGAACATGACCCCTCGCCTTCCAGGAGCCACCGGAGCCACCGCCGAACCTCCGCACGGCTCCTGCGTAAATATCCGGAATGTCCTGCCCCACCAGTGTTCCCCGGGGCCCATTTCACCGCAATGCGCGAGAAATCACCGAGTTGACATCCAGGGGTTGACGCGGACATGCAGCCGGGTCCACCTTGTACGACACCCGGTCAGGAAACTTTCCTAACAGAAGGGGACCCCCCACAGTGCGCATCCGAACACTGACCCTTGCCGCGGCCTCCGGGGCCGCACTGCTCGCCGCCGGAGTGCTCCCCGCGAGCGCGTCCGGCGCCACTCCCAGGTCCGCCCAGGAGGGCTCGGTCAGCGCGGCCGACCTGCTCGCCAAGGTGACGTCCTGTTCCCAGATCTCCAGCGGCAAGTACAAGACCGACGACGAGACCTCGGCCACGATCCCCGTGTGCGGCAAGAACGGCGCGGTGTTCTGGAAGGCCGACATGGACATCGACTGCGACGGCCAGCGCACCACCAACTGCAACGAGGACCGCGACCCCTGGTACCAGGACGACACCGCGTTCCACCAGTCCGACGGCAAGCCGCTGAAGGCCGAGTCGCTGCCGTACATCGTGGTGCCCAGCTCCAGCAGCATCTGGAACTACTCCAGCGCCGGCATCAAGGGCGGCGGCGTGGTCGCCGTGATCTACAACAACAAGGTCGAGTACGCGGTGGTCGGCGACACCGGCCCCACGAAGATCATCGGCGAGGCGTCGTACGCCACCGCCAAGGCGCTCGGCATCGACCCCGACCCGGCGACCGGCGGCGCCGACTCCGGCGTGACCTACATCCTGTTCAAGAACTCCAAGGTCTCCCCCATAGAGAGCCACAGCGCGGCGGTGACCCTCGGCGACTCGCTGGCCAAGCAGTTCCTCGCCAACAACTGACGGCGGCGGTTCCCGCGCCGCCCACCGGCCCGGGGAGGGCGGGCGGCCCGGTACCGAGCGGTACCGGGCCGTTCCGGCTAGGCGGGCCGTACCGCCGTGTGGAGGGTGCGGACGCCGAGGACGAACAGGTCGGACCTGCGGTGCAGGCTCGCCGGGTCGGCCGGGTCGAGGAGGCGGTCCAGGATGGCGCGGTCGTCGGCGCCGAGGTCGCCGGTGAGGGAGTCGCGGAAGCGGGAGAAGATCTCGACCGCGTAGGTGCGGGCCCGGTCGGAGGCGGGAGCGGGCAGGTCGATCAGGAAACTGCGGGTCCGGGCGTGCTTGAGGCCCGCGGAGGTGAGGAGCGTCGGCCAGTCCTCGGTCTCGGCGACCGAGCCGGGCAGTTCGGCGCGCATCCGCGCGAACCACTCCTCCTGCACCGCGTCGAGCCGGGCCTGGAGCCCGGGGCGGCCGATGCCGATGTCGCGGGGCAGGAAGCGGGTGGGCAGGCCCCCTTCGAGGACGGCCAGCGTGCCGCCGGGCGCCAGCCGCTCGGCGAAGGCGGTGAGCGCGGCCCGCTGGTCGCCGAGGTGGTGCAGGCTGTGCCCGGCCCACAGCAGGTCCGCCGGATAGTCCAACTCATCCAGCACCTGCGGCAGTTGACCGGCAAGCACGCCGAAACGGTCGGCCATGCCCAGCCGCTCGGCGCGGGCCCTGGCCCGGTCGAGGAGTGGCTCGCTGCCGTCCACGGCCAGCACCCGGGCGCCCGGGAACACCTCGGCGAACAGACACGACACGACCCCCGGCCCGCTTCCGAGGTCGACGATCAGCCCCGGCTCGGTGACCTCCTTGCCGAGCCAGCCCAGCGCGCTCTCGTACAGGGGCGCGAAGAGCTCCGCCTGCGACTCCAGATGACCGGCCATCTCGGCCCAGTCGATGTCGGTGTTCGCGTGCGCGTGGTCGTGCTCGTGCCCGTGCTCGTGCTCGTGGGTAGGGGTCCGGGTGTGCTTGTGGGTGTCCGTGTGCCGGTGGTCGTGCGTCATGTAATCAGCCTCTCGTCCGCGTGCCGCCAGGGTGCGACGGCGCACCGCCCGGGGGCCAGTCCTGTTGCCGGTGCGGCAAAAAACCGGATGCGGACGGCAAGGCCGGCGGGCCACGATGACCGCATGGACGACGAGCTGGTCGAACGCTTCCTGACCGACGGTTTCGTGAAGATCGAGGGCGCGTTCCCGCCGCGCGTCGCCGAGGGGTGCGCCCGGCTGCTCTGGCGCGAGACGGGATACGACCCCGAGGACCCGGGCACCTGGAAGGACCCGGTGGTCTGGGTGGGCGGCAAGGCGGACGGCCCCTTCGCCGCCGCCCCCAACTCCCAGGCCCTGCACGACGCGTTCGACCTGCTGGTCGGTGCGCGCCGGTGGGACCCGCGCTACTCGCTGGGCGCCTTCCCGCTGCGGTTCCCGCACGAGGAGGAGCCGGACGACGCGGGCTGGCACATCGACACCAGCTTCATGCCGGAGGGCGCCACCGACTGGTACGCCAACCTGTGGTCCCGTGAGCGGGCCCTGCTGATGCTCTTCCTGTTCAGCGAGGTGACCGAGGAGGACGCGCCGACCCGCATCCGGGTCGGCTCGCACCTGGACGTGCCGCGGATCCTGGAGCCTTACGGCGAGCGGGGCGCCACCCTCCACGAGCTCGGCCCGAAGCTCGACGCGGCCTCCGCGCACCGCCCGCTCGCCTACGCCACCGGGCACCCGGGCGACGTCTACCTCTGCCATCCCTTCCTGGTCCATGCCGCCCAGCCCCACCACGGCACCCGCCCCCGCTTCCTGGCCCAGCCCCCGCTGTACCTGAGGGCACCGCTGGAGCTGGACCGCCCGGACGGCAACCACTCCCCGGTCGAGCGAGCGGTCCGCCGGGGTCTGTCCCTGACGGACTGACCCCGGCGGACACCCGCGCCCCGAAAGGGGCGCGGGGCTACATCGATCTGCGGCTCCGCCGCGCCGGCGCGACCAGCCACCCACGGCCCGCAGCCTCGAACCCGGCTCAGCGGGCGGCGCCTACAGCGGCGGGTACGCGTTCGCCATCAGCTGCTGGAACTGGGCGGAGAACCAGTGCCCGGACAGCGGCGCGTTCGGCAGGGCGCCGGACATGCTGTTGCCGTTGCGGGCGTTGCCCGTGTACGTCGGGTCGCACATCTGGTCGAAGCCCTTGCCCTCGTCGTTCGGGATGGCGGAGCTGGAGCCGTCGGACTCGCCCGGAGGCTTCATCCAGACGTAGGCGTCGATCCCGGCGGCCGGGCTGGCCTGCGGGCGCTCGCCGAGGCCGGCTCCGGCCTGGTTGCACCAGTTGCCGACGTGGATCCGGCGGTCGTAACGGCCGCCGTCGACGTAGGCGTCCACGCTGGTCGTCGGGCCGGGGCCGGCCGGCCTGGCGCTGCCGCCCCAGCCGTTGCGGGAGGTGTCGATCAGCATGCCGATACCGGAGTTGAAGCCGACCGAGACCAGCTGGGTGCGGAAGGCCTGCGCGAAGGAGAGTTCGTCGACGTAGCGGTTCCAGTCGACCCACTTGGACTGGCGGACGGAGGTGCCGTTCACCGAGTCGTTGATGGTGAAGTTGTTCTCCTTCAAGGCGCTGTAGTTGGCCGTGTTGGTGATGAACCCGGCCACGTCGTCGACGGTCGCGCCCTCACTCGTGGCCGCCTGCTTGAAGATGTTGGCCGCGGGGGCGAAGTTGTCGTCCCAGCCGAGCCAGCCGTGGTGGCCGGCGTCCAGGTAGTTGTAGACGTTCGGGATCGCGCCGAGCTTGGCGAGCGCGTAGCCGACGCCCTTCACGTAGTTGCCGTTGGCCAGCATGGTGTCGCAGTTGGCGGTGGCGGTGGCCCGGCTGCCGGTGTTGGTGACCAGGTTGGGCAGCGAGTCGATCTCGATGGTGGTGACGATCCGCAGCGAGGCGTACTTGCTGTCGGCGAGGATCGCCGCGATCGGGTCGATGAACTGCGTCTTGTACTTGTCGATCTCCGTCGGGCCGAGCTCGCCGTTGGAGGCGAGGGCCGCGCAGTCGCGTCCTGGCAGGTCGTAGACGACCAGCTGGACGACCTCCTCGCCGGTGCCCTTCTGGGCGAGCGCCGCGTCGAGATGGGCGCGCAGGCCCATGCTGGTGCTGGTGCCGTTGATCGCGGCGATCCGGTCGAGCCAGACGCCGGTGGGCTGGTTGGAGATCCGGCTGCCGCCCGTCTCGGCGGCGGCCTTCGCCGACCACTCCGGGTTCACGTACACCTTGGCACCGGCGTACGGGTTGTCGACGCGGGTGCCGGTGCCACCACCGCCGCCACCGCCGCCGCCGCTGCTGCCGTCGTCGACGTTGCAGGTGACGCCGTCGAGGGTGAAGGCGGTCGGGACCGCGTTCGTCCCGCTGTACGACCCGTTGAACCCGAAGCTGACCGAACCACCGGTCGCCAGGGTGCCGTTGTAGGTCTCGTTGCTCGCGGTCACGGCGGTGCCGCTCTGCGCGATCTTGCTGTTCCAGTAGCTGGTCACCTGCTGGTTCCCGGCGTACGACCACTTCACCGCCCAACTCGACTTCGCCGCCGAGTTGTTGGTGACGGTGACGGCGGCGGTGAAGCCGGCGCCCCAGTCGTTCTGGATCTTGTAGTCGACGGTGCAGGGGATCGCGGAGATCGCCGCCTGGGCAGAGGGGGCCACGGCGACCGCCGGCCCGGACACCCCGGCGACGAGCGCCAGGGCGGCGAGTACCGCTGTTCTGGTACGACTCATGAGTGCGGGTTCCTTCTTCTTCGGTGGGCGTGCCTACGGGTTGATCGCTCGCAGGTGGTCGCGCAGTCCGACGCCGTACGCGGTGGGCGTACCGGTGTAGTCGGAGATCAGGGAGGGGCCGGAGGAGCAGTCCCAGGTGTTCCAGGTCCAGCCCAGATAGGAGAGGCCGCGGTCGTCGAACCACTTCATGACCTGGTCGACGAAGGCGTGCGAGCAGGTGTTCTCGCCGACCTCCCCGGCGACCAGCGGCACTTGGGCCGCGACCGGGGCCAGGGTGGAGTTCCAGCAGGTCTCACTGGCGCAGGTGTTGAAGTTGTAGACGTGGTACGCGGCGACGAGATTGCCGGCCGGGTCGGTGGGCTTGTACGTCAGCCACTGGCCGAGGTCGTTGGAGTACGCGAGGCCGCCGATCATGATGACGTTCTTCGCGCCGGCGCCCCGGACGGCGTCCACCAGGCTCTGCATGCCGGCGACCTGGTAGCCGATCCCGGAGCAGGTGCCGCCGTCCCGCCAGCACTGCCAGGCCTGGGTGACGGTCGAGGTCGCCCGGTCCGGGTACGGCTCGTTGAACAGGTCGAACACGGCCGCCTGGTCGTCCTTGAAGGTGCCGGCCACCGAGGACCAGAAGGACGGGGTGTACTGGGCGTCGGGCATCGGCTTCTGGCAGGTGGCGTGCACGTCGGAGCAGCCCGCCGAGTTGCCGGTGTACTGGCCGTAGGTCCAGTGCAGGTCGAGGATCGGCGTCAGGCCGAACGACTCGACGCGGGCCACCAGCTCCTTGACCGCGTTGATGTAGTTGGCCCCTCCGTACTCGGACTTGACGTTGGACAGGCCGAGCCAGCACTCCTCGTTGAGCGGAATGCGGACCGCGTCGGCCTTCCAGTCGGCGATCGCCTTGATGGCGGCGTCGTCGACCGGGCCGTCCCAGATGCCGTAGCCCTGGACGCACATGAACTCGCCGCCGGAGCGGTTCACGCCGAGCAGGCGGTGGGCCGTGCCGGAGGCGTCCACGAGCCGGGCGCCGGAGACGTGCAGGGCGGGAGCCGTCCCGGTGGCGGGCGGTTCGGTCGGCGTCGGAGTCGGGGTCGGCTCCGAATCCACGTTGCAGGTGGTGCCGTTGAGCTTGAACGCCGTCGGTAGGGCGTTACTGCCCGACCAGGAGCCGAGGAACCCGGCGCTCACGCTCGCGCCGGTGGCGAGGGAGCCGTTCCAGCTCTCGTTGGCGGCGGTGACCGCCGTACCGGACTGGGACCACTTGGCGTTCCAGCCCTGGGTGATCTTCTGGCCGTTCGCGAAGTCGAAGCCCAGGCTCCAACTGCTCACGGCTGCCATGTTGTTGGTGATGGTCACGGAGCCCTGGAAGCCGGTGTCCCACTGGCTGGTGACCGCGTACTCGACCGTGCAGGCCGGCGTCGCTCCGGACGCCGACACCACCGGCACCAGCGCGGCCCCGACAAGGGCGACCGCACCGGTGACGGCTAAAAGAACTGAACGCGGGGGGTGTCGCATGAGCGACTCCTTGCAGCTCGGGCGCGTCGTGACGGACGCGTCGACTGAACGGAATCGCTCCCACTGGTGCGAAGGAAGGTAGCGCCAAGTGCGGGCAAAGAACAGGGGAGTTGCTTGACTTTTCTCCAGGGGGGTCCGTCGAATCTTTTCGACTCTTCAACGGCCTTGACCGCACCATGCCACGTCTCCACTATGGGAGCGCTCCCACTGGTTCAAGCCTTGACTTCTCCCCGAGCCGCAAGCGCAAGGAGGAACCAGCACATGCATCCCGCACATCCCGGAGGTACCGGGCGGCGGCGCAGAGCCGTGCGCCGGTTGTGGACGGCGGTCGTCGCGGCCCTCGCGCTGCCGCTGTCGATGCTCGCCACGGGGACCACGCCCGCCCAGGCGGCGACGGTCCAGTGCAGCGTGGACTACAAGACCAACGACTGGGGCACCGGCTTCACCGCCGACCTCACGATCACCAACCGCGGTACGGACGCGATCAGCGGCTGGACGCTGACCTACGCGTACACGGGCAACCAGAAGCTGTCCAACGGCTGGAACGGCACCTGGTCCCAGTCCGGCACCTCGGTCACCGTGCAGAACGCGTCGTACAACGGCACGATCGCGGCGGGCGCGGCGGTGTCGACGGGCGCGCAGTTCGCGTACACCGGCACGAACACGGCGCCGGCCGCCTTCGCGATCAACGGCACGACGTGCGCGGGCGCGCACCAGCCGCCCATCGCCGTGCTGACCAGCCCGACCGCGGGTGCGGTCTACACGCAGGGGGACGCGATCCCGCTGGCGGCGACCGCGGCGGCGGCCGACGGCGCGACGATCAGCAAGATCGAGTTCTACGACGACACCACGCTGCTGGGCACGGACACCTCGGCGCCGTACTCGCTCTCCGTCTCCAGTTTGACCGTGGGCAGTCATTCGCTGGTGGCGAAGGCGTACGACAGCCTGGGGGCGTCCGCGTCCTCGACGCCGGTCGGCATCACGGTCGCCTCGGGCCCCGCGGTGGTGGCCTCGCCTGCCCAGCTCGGCATCCAGCAGGGCGCGACCGGCACCTTCGGGGTGAGTCTGTCGAAGCAGCCGAGCGCCACTGTGACGGTGTCGGTGGCGCGCACGGCCGGCAACACCGGCCTTTCGGTGAGCGCCGGTTCGTCGCTGACGTTCACGCCGTCCAACTGGAGCACCGCGCAGAACGTGACCGTCGCCGCGGACTCCTCCGGCACCGGCTCGGCGACCTTCACGGCGTCCGCGACCGGCTACACCGGCGCCACGGTCACCGTGACCGAGCTGGCCGCGTCGAACGCGTACGACGCGCGCTTCCTGGACCTCTACGGGAAGATCACCAACCCGGCGAACGGCTACTTCTCCCCCGAGGGGATCCCCTACCACTCGGTCGAGACGCTGATCGTCGAGGCCCCCGACCAGGGCCACGAGACCACGTCGGAGGCGTACAGCTACCTTCTCTGGCTGCAGGCCATGTACGGCAAGGTCACCGGTGACTGGTCCAAGTTCAACGGCGCGTGGGCCCTCATGGAGAAGTACATGATCCCCACCCACGCCGACCAGCCGACCAATTCCTTCTACAACGCGTCCAAACCGGCCACCTACGCCCCCGAGTCGGACACTCCGAACGAGTATCCGGCGAAGCTGGACACGTCGGTGCCGGTGGGATCGGATCCGATCGCCGCCGAGCTGAAGTCCGCGTACGGCACCGACGACGTCTACGGCATGCACTGGCTGCAGGACGTCGACAACGTCTACGGCTACGGTGACACGCCGGGCGGTGGCTGCGAGGCGGGGCCGACGGCGGACGGGCCGTCGTACATCAACACCTTCCAGCGCGGTCCGCAGGAGTCGGTGTGGGAGACCGTTCCGCAGCCGACCTGCGACGCCTTCAAGTACGGCGGGACCAACGGCTACCTGGACCTGTTCACCGGCGACTCGTCCTACGCCAAGCAGTGGAAGTACACGGACGCCCCGGACGCCGACGCGCGTGCGGTGCAGGCCGCGTACTGGGCGGACGTGTGGGCGAAGGAGCAGGGCAAGGGCGGTGACGTCTCCGCCACCGTCGGCAAGGCGGCGAAGATGGGCGACTATCTGCGCTACGCCATGTACGACAAGTACTTCAAGAAGATCGGCAACTGTGTGGGGCCGACGACCTGCGCGGCCGGCACCGGCAAGGACGCCTCGGACTACCTGCTCTCCTGGTACTACGCGTGGGGCGGGGCGACGGATTCGAGTGCGGGCTGGGCCTGGCGGATCGGGTCGAGCCATGTACACGGCGGCTATCAGAACCCGCTCGCCGCGTACGCACTCAGCTCGTACGCCGACCTGAAGCCCAAGTCGGCCACGGGAGCCGCGGACTGGGGTACGTCCCTGACCCGGCAGCTGGAGTTCTACCGCTGGCTGCAGTCGTCCGAGGGCGCCATCGCCGGGGGCGCGACCAACAGCTGGCAGGGGCGGTACGCGAGCCCGCCGTCCGGTACGTCGACGTTCTACGGCATGTACTACGACTGGGAGCCGGTGTACCACGACCCGCCGTCCAACCAGTGGTTCGGATTCCAGGCCTGGTCGATGGAGCGGGTCGCCGAGTACTACCAGCAGACCGGCAACGCGAGCGCCAAGGCGATCCTCGACAAGTGGGTGGCGTGGGCGCTGTCCAAGACCACGATCAACCCCGACGGCACGTATCTGATCCCGTCGACGCTTCAGTGGTCGGGGCAGCCCGACACCTGGAACGCGTCGAGTCCCGGGGCGAACAGCGGACTTCACGTCACGGTCGCCGACTACACGAACGACGTGGGTGTCGCCGCCGCGTACGCGAAGACGTTGACGTACTACGCCGCCAAGTCCGGTGACGCGACGGCGAAGTCGACGGCCAAGGCGCTGCTCGACGGCATGTGGGGGCACTACCAGGACAGCCTGGGGATCGCGGTGCCGGAGACGCGGGCCGACTACAACCGGTTCGACGACACCGTGTACGTACCGAGCGGCTGGTCCGGGAAGATGCCGAACGGGGACGCGATCAACTCGTCGTCGACGTTCGCGTCGCTGCGGAGCTTCTACCAGAACGACCCCGCGTGGTCGAAGATCCAGAGCTACTTGGCGGGCGGGGCCGCGCCCGTGTTCACGTATCACCGGTTCTGGGCCCAGGCGGACATCGCCTTGGCCATGGGCTCGTACGCGGAGCTTCTCGAATAGCCCCCGCCGGGCGCAATGAGGGTAGGGCCGTGGTTCGGCTGCGGGTCCGCTTCGGCTGGTCGCGCCCACGCGGCGGTAGCCGCAGATCAGACACAGCCCCGCGCCCCTGACGGGGCGCTGTGGGCGCCGCTTCTCCCTAGGAACCGTCCGAAAGAGCTCTGTGTGCGTGGCTCCGCCACCTGACGGCGGGGCCTACCGGCCGGGCGATCCCCACCCGCACTGGGGGTCGCCCGGCATCTCTCACACCCGGAAGAAAGCGCTTGCCCTCCCTGGAAGGGACCCCCCATGCGAAGAACTCGCATCCTCACCGCCGTTCTCGCCCTCGCGGCCGGGCTGCTCGCCGGTACCCCGCCCGCGCTCGCCACCCCCACCGGGCAGGTGGCGCTCGCCGCCGACACCTACACCTGGCACAACGCCCGGATCGACGGGGGTGGTTTCGTCCCCGGCATCGTCTTCAACCGCACCGAGAAGAACCTCGCCTATGCCCGTACCGACATCGGCGGTGCCTACCGCTGGTCGGAGTCGACGCAGACCTGGACGCCGTTGCTGGACTCGGTCGGCTGGGACGACTGGGGGCACACGGGTGTGGTGAGCCTGGCGTCCGACCCGGTCGCCCCGGACAAGGTGTACGCGGCGGTCGGGACCTACACCAACAGCTGGGACCCGACGAACGGCGCGGTGCTGCGCTCCGCCGACCGGGGCGCGAGCTGGCAGAAGACCGATCTGCCCTTCAAGCTGGGCGGCAACATGCCGGGCCGGGGCATGGGCGAGCGGCTGGCGATCGACCCGAACAAGGACAGCGTGCTGTATCTGGGCGCGCCCAGCGGCAAGGGGTTGTGGCGGTCGACGGACTCGGGGGTGACCTGGTCGCAGGTCACGAACTTCCCCAACGTCGGCAACTACGTCCAGGATTCGACCGACACCACCGGCTACGCCTCGGACAACCAGGGCATCGTGTGGGTCACCTTCGACGAGTCGACGGGTACGGCGGGTACGGCGACGAAGACGGTCTACGTCGGGGTCGCCGACAAGGACAACGCGGTGTACCGCTCGACGGACGCGGGCGCGACCTGGACGAGGCTCGCAGGTCAGCCGACCGGATACCTCGCCCACAAGGGCGTGCTGGACGCGAAGAACGGCTACCTCTACCTCGCCTACAGCGACAAGGGCGGTCCGTACGACGGCGGCAAGGGGCGGCTGTGGCGGTACGCGACGGCGACCGGCACCTGGACGGACATCAGCCCGGTCGCGGAGGCCGACACCTACTACGGGTTCAGCGGCCTGACGGTGGACCGGCAGCATCCCGGGACGGTGATGGCGACGGCCTACAGCTCCTGGTGGCCGGACACCCAGCTCTTCCGCTCCACGGACAGCGGGGCGACCTGGACGAAGGCCTGGGACTACACGTCGTACCCGAACCGCTCGAACCGCTACACGATCGACGTCTCGTCCTCCCCCTGGCTGACCTTCGGGGCGAACCCGTCGCCGCCGGAACAGACCCCGAAACTCGGGTGGATGACGGAGTCGCTGGAGATCGACCCGTTCGACTCGGACCGGATGATGTACGGGACGGGCGCGACGCTGTACGGCACCGAGGACCTGACGAAGTGGGACAGCGGCGGCCAGTTCACGGTGAAACCCATGGTGCAGGGCCTGGAGGAGACCTCGGTCAATGACCTGGCCGCTCCCCCGTCCGGCGGGGCCCAGCTCTTCAGCGCGCTGGGTGACATCGGCGGCTTCCGCCACACGGACCTCACCAAGGTTCCGTCGATGATGTACACGTCCCCGACGTTCACCACGACCACGAGCCTGGACTTCGCGGAGTCGAACCCGGACACGGTGGTCCGGGTGGGGAATCTGGGCTCCGGCCCGCACATCGCGTTCTCGACGGACAACGGGGCCAACTGGTTCGCGGGGACGGACCCTTCGGGGGTGAGCGGTGGCGGTACGGTCGCCGCGGGCTCGGACGGGAGCCGGTTCCTGTGGAGTCCGGCGGGCGCCGGCGTGCAGTACACGACGGGCTTCGGTTCGTCCTGGTCGGCGTCGAGCGGCATCCCGGCGGGCGCGGTCGTCGAGTCCGACCGCGTCGACCCCAAGACCTTCTACGGCTTCAAGTCCGGCAAGTTCTACGTCAGTTCGGACGGCGGCGCGACGTTCACGGCGTCCGCCGCGACCGGGCTGCCGAGCGGCGACAGCGTGCGGTTCAAGGCGTTGCCCGGGACGAAGGGCGACGTATGGCTGGCGGGCGGCGCGACGGACGGCGCGTACGGCCTCTGGCACTCCACGAACGGCGGCACGACCTTCACCAGGCTCGCGAACGTCGACCAGGCCGACACGATCGGCTTCGGCAAGGCGGCGACCGGAGCCTCGTACCAGACCCTCTACACCAGCGCGAAGATCGGCGGCATCCGCGGCATCTTCCGCTCCACGGACGCGGGTTCCACCTGGACCCGCATCAACGACGACGCCCACCAGTGGGGTTGGACGGGCGCGGCCATCACGGGTGACCCGCGGGTGTACGGGCGGGTGTACGTCTCGACGAACGGCCGGGGTGTGATCTACGGCGACACCTCGGACACCGGCGGTGGCGGTGGCGGAGGCACGGACCCGACGCCGACGGGCGCATGCACGGTCGCCTACACCGTCACCAACCAGTGGACGGGCGGCTTCCAGGCGGACGTCCGGCTCACCAACACCGGTAGCGCCTCCTGGAGCGGCTGGTCCCTCGGCTGGTCCTTCCCGAACGGCCAGACCGTCGGGCAGCTCTGGAACGCCGACTGGACCCAGTCCGGCGCGGCGGTGACCGCCAAGAACGTCAGCTGGAACGGCACGGTGGCGGCGGGCTCGTCGGTCTCCTTCGGCTTCACCGGCACCTGGACCGGCTCGAACACCAGACCCACGGCCTTCAAGCTGGGCGACCAGACCTGCACGGTCGCCTGACGAGCGAGGGCGCGTGCCGCACCGGGCACGCGCCCTCTTCGTGTCAGGGCGTGTACACCGTCGGCCGAGGCGCCGTGGTCATCCCGTCGCCGATGAAGAAGCTCGGGTGCGGGGGCTGGTTGTAGGCGGTGTTCTGCCAGGCCAGGGCGGTGCGGTACTGGGTGTCTTGGAGGAGTGTGGTGATCTTCGTGGTGGTCTCGTAGGGGGTGGAGTAGATGCGCAGGGCCGTGTTGTCCGTCGTCGGCCAGACGACCTCCTCGCGCCAGTCGCCGAGGATGTCGCCGGACAGGGACGGGGTGGCCTTGGTGCTGTTGTTGGAGTGGACGTCGGCGCCGGTGAGGAGGCGGGTGTCGGCGGAGGTGCCGTACTTGTCGATGTGGGTGTCGTCGAGGAGCTCCCGGACCGGGTCGCCGTCCCACCAGGAGAGGAAGTTGGTGCTGGAGGGCTTGCGGCTCGCGACGATCGTGCCCTGCGGGTTGCGGACCCCGTCGGCGTGGGACGACCAGGACTCGGCGCCCGCGCTGCCGGCCCAGATGTCACCGGAGACACCGCGGCCGTTGTCGCCGTTGGGGTCGGTGGACCAGAGGATCTCGCCGGTCCTGGCGTCGGCCATCCAGGACGACGGCTTGGAGCTGTCCTCGTCGACCTTGAACTCCTCCAGGCCGGGGCGGGCGGGGTCGAGGTCGCCGACGTGCAGGGCGTCGCCGTGGCCGTTCTTGGTGGTCCAGAGGCCGTAGCCGTTGTCGTCGACGGCCATCGAGCCGTAGACGATCTCGTCCTTGCCGTCGCCGTCGACGTCCGCGACGGACAGCTGGTGGTTGCCCTGGCCGTCGTAACCCTTGCCGGTGTTGGTGGAGGAGTTGGTGTCGAAGGTCCAGCGGCGGGTGAAGGCGCCGTTCCGCCAGTCCCAGGCGGCGATGACCGTGCGGGTGTAGTAGCCGCGCGCCATGATCAGGGAGGGGCGGGCGCCGTCCAGGTAGGCGGTCCCGGCGAGGAAGCGGTCGACGCGGTTGCCGTACGAGTCGCCCCAGGAGGAGACGGTGCCGCGGGCGGGGACGTAGTCGACGGTGCCCATCGCCTTGCCGGTCTGGCCGTTGAACATGGTCAGGTACTCGGGTCCTGACAGGACGTAGCCGCTGGAGTTGCGGTAGTCGGCCGACGCGCTGCCGATCACGGCGCCCGTGCCGTCGACCGTGCCGTCCGCCGTCTTCATGGCGACCTCGGCCTTGCCGTCGCCGTCGTAGTCGTACACCTGGAACTGGGTGTAGTGCGCGCCGGAGCGGATGTTACGGCCGAGGTCGATGCGCCACAGGCGGGTGCCGTCGAGTTTTATGCCGTCGAGGACGGTGTCGCCGGTGTAGCCGGACTGGGAGTTGTCCTTGGCGTTGGTGGGCTGCCACTTGAGGACGAAGTCCGGTTGGCCGTCGCCGTCGAGGTCGCCGACGGAGGCGTCGTTGGCCTCGTAGGTGTAGGAGACGCCGTCGGGGGTGGTGCCACCGGCGGGCGGGGTGATCGGGACGTCCTTGTAGCCGGCGCGGAACTGGATCGCGTGGACGGAGTCGGCCTGTTCGACGCCGTTCACGATCGCGCGGACGGTGTAGTCGGCCTGGGCCGGGGCGCCGGAGTGGAAGTAGTTCGTGGAGCCGGTGACCGGCGTCGGGTTGACCTTGGTACCGGCGCGGTAGACGTTGAAGGAGACGTCGTCGGGGTCGGTGCCGAGCCAGCGCCAGCCGACCAGGTTCCCGGAGTCGGTGTGGACGCTGACCACGCCCCGGTCGAGGGCCTCGACCTGGCGGGCGGTGGCCGCGGCGGCGGCGGTCGTGGAGAGTGCGGTGAGGCCCGCGGCGATCAGGGCGGTCACGGCGGTCAGTGCCGCCAGGACGGCGGAACGGCTTCTGCGGTGCGGGTGCTGGTGCTGCACGTGAGGTACCTTCCGGGAGTCGGACGGGTCCTCTGTCAGTCGGCGCCACCGGCCCTGCGGTTGCCGTATCTTTCGGACAGTTCGGCGATCGTTCGGGCCATGCGTTCGCGCAGCTCGGGCGGGTCGATGACCTCGATGTCCGTGCCCAGGCGCAGGAATTCGGCTACCGCGTGGTCGGCCGACTCGACGGGGACCCGGGCCACGGTCCAGGCAGCGGTCACCTCGACCGTCTTCGCCCTGGGGAGCGTCACCCCCGGCGCCAGCCGCACCAGTGCCTCGGCACCGCCGCCGTACAGCCGGGCGTGGAAGTCGCGTTGGTAGGCGGTCCAGTGGGCGGCCAGGTCGAAGCCGTCGGGGCGGCTGAACTCCTCCTCCAGAACGGTCAGTTCGAGGATCTGGTCGACACGGTAGGTACGCGGGCCGGGGGCCGCGACGACGTACCAGCGGCCCGCCTTGAGGACCAGTCCGTACGGTTCCAGGCGGCGCCGCACCTCGGTCGGCTCGCGCCAGCGGCGGTAACGGACGTCCAGGGCACGGCCGTTCCAGACCGCTTCGGCGACCGCCGGGAGGTACGGGGTGTCGTCGGCGTCCGCGTACCAGCCGGGGGCGTCGAGGTGGAAGCGGCCGCTGATCCGGTCGGCATGGCCGCGCAGCTCCGGCGGCAGGGCGGCGCGGACCTTGAGCTGGGCGGCGGCCAGGACCGGGCCGAGCCCGAGGTCGGCGGCGGGGCCGGGGGCGCCGGCCAGGAAGAGGGCCTCGGCCTCCGCGGTGGTCAGACCGGTGAGGCGGGTGCGCCAGCCGTCGAGGAGGCGGTAGCCACCGGCGTGGCCCGCGTCGCCGTACAGCGGGACGCCGGCCGCGCTCAGGGCCTCCATGTCCCGGTAGACCGTGCGAGCGGAGACCTCCAGCTCCGCGGCGAGCTGGGCGGCGGTCATCCGGCCCCGGGTCTGGAGCAGGAGGACGATGGCGACGAGCCGGCTGGACTTCACCGTCCCAGGATCCCCGACTCCACTGACAGAGGGTGTCAGTGGAGCGGGCCTAGCGTCACGCCCATGAGCTTCACGGAGAAACTGCTGACCGTGCCGCCGCCGATCACGGTGGCCGGCCGGCGCGTCAAGCGCTACCACGTCACCGCCGATCCCGCGGGCATCGCGCCCGGCGTCGAGGAGGCGGCGTACGCGATCCTGCCCCGGCTGCTGCCGGAGCCGGACGGCACCCCGCCCGCGACCTTCGTGGTCCTGCACCGGGGCGGGGACAGCGGCGCCTACCTCAACGCGTACAGCTGGGTCTGGGACAACGTGCTCCACTTCCGGGGCGCCGCGGCGGGCCAGCCGGTGCTCGGCTGTCCGGACCAGGACCCGGAGCACTTCGTCGAGCCGGACCTGCCGTGGATCGGCTGTGTCTGGGAGCTGCCGCCGATCCAGCACGAACGGGACGCCTGGGTACGGCACCTGCTCGTACCCGAGGTACCCGACCTGGAGGCCTATCTGGCCGACTCCCTGCCCGAAGGAACCACCGGAGGCCGCGCATGAGCACCCCGAACGACTTCGACTTCCTGCACGGCGACTGGGAGGTCCGCAACCGCCGCCGTACCGGCTTCCTCGACCCGGAGAGCGCCTGGGTGGAGTTCCCCGCCGTCAGCAGCTGCCGGCCGCTGTTCGACGGCGCCGCCAACGTCGACGAGATCGACATGCCGTACCTGGGCGCGAAGGGCGCGACCCTGCGGCTCTTCGACCCGGAGACCCGACAGTGGTCGCTGCACTGGGCGGCGAGCCGGAGCGGGAGGCTGTTCCCGCCGGTCGTCGGACGGTTCGACGGTGACCGCGGGGAGTTCTACGGCGACGACAGCCACGACGGCGAGGACGTCCGGGTGCGGTTCGTGTGGTCGGGGGTGTCCCCCTCCGGCGCGCGTTGGGAGCAGGCGTTCTCGGTGGACGGCGGGGAGAGCTGGCTGACCAACTGGACGATGGACTTCAGCAGGCCGCCGGTTTCCTGAACGCCCGTACGGCGAAGCGGGGGTCGGGGCGGCGGCGGTCCTGGTCGGGCAGGGCCGCCAGCCGGCGGGCGAAGTCCTCGGTGCGCGGGTCGTCGGGCGGGAGCATGGTGAACCAGCCGCGCCGCAGGTCGGCGAGGGTGGAGCGGGGGCTGCGGCCCTGTCCGACGCCGGCGAAGGCGGCCTGCCCGGCAGGCAGCAGGCCGTTGGCCAGGGCGTACGCGCGCACCTCCGCGGCGGCGTCGGAAGCCGGGCGGCGCGGGCGGGCGGCGAGGACGGCGTCGATGTCGCTGCCTACGTCGTGCGCGGCGGCCTTGTCGACGGTGGTGACGTACACCCCGCCGGGCCGCAGCACCCGCGCGCACTCGGCGACGATCCCGCGGACCTCGGTGCCGTCCGCCATGAGGTGGAGCAGCCAGACCGTCGTGACGACGTCGAACGTGGCGTCGGGGAACGGCAGCCGACGGCTGTCGGCGAGCAGGACCGATCCCGGCGGCAGCCGAACCGCCGCCATCCGCGCCATGCCGGGCGCGCGGTCCACCCCGGTGACCTGGAGCGCGGGCCGAGCGGCAGCGAGCCGCCGGGTGACGATGCCGGTGCCACAGGCGAGGTCGAGGAGACGTCCGGGGCGACTGGGGCGCCCTGCGTGCACCGGACTGCCGTCGCGGTCCGGACTGCCCGCGCGATCACGGCGGGCGGGGCCTTCCGCGCCGCCCACACTGCCCGCGGTGCCCGCATTGCCGGCGCTCCCGGCACCGTCGGCGCCCCCAACGCTTCCGGCGCCCCCCGTGCTCCCCGCACTACCGATGCTGTCGGGGATCAGGCTGAGGACGGCGTCCGCGGCTGCCTCGGCGCGGGGCTCGCCGCCGCGGGTCGCGTCGTAGGCCCCGGCTTCCTTGTCGTAGTCGAGCACATGGCTCAGTGTGCGCCGTGGCCTGGGGCGATGTCCTCCACCCTGTGGGCGAGTTCGAAGTCCTTGGCCGTGACGGCGCCGCCCACGCTGTGGGTGTTCACGGTCAGGGCGACGGTGTTGTAGCCGAGGGTGAGGTCGGAGTGGTGGTCGAGTTCGTCCTGGACGCGGGCGATGTGCACGACCAGGGCGACGGCGGCGAAGTGCGAGTCGAGCCGGTAGGCGCGGGCGAGCCGGTCGCCGTCCAGCGACCAGCCGGGCAGCTCGGCCAGCCGGTCCTCGATCTCCTGCTGCGACAGCGGTGCGACGGCCATGGTGCGGCTTCCTTCCCGGGGACCGGCGAGTGGCGTGGGTGCGTTCAGCCTGCCATGACCGGGGGCTCCGGGCGGTGACCACGGTCGCGTGTCCGGGTCCTCGCCACGGTCGTCGCCCTGGGCCCCGCCTCGCCCGGCCCCGCCGAGGGTGGCACTGCGTGCTGGCACCAAGTACCCGCACTCACCGGTAAGTTGACGGAAGTAGTTCCCTCGACCAGGTGTGCGACGCGGCATCGCGTGACACACTGCTCCCCGTACTTGGGCACGTAGGGGAGGCGTGGCGTGAGTGAGCGGCGTGCTGCGCCCACAGTGGGGCAGGTCGTGCTCGGCAAGCGGCTGCAGGAGCTGCGCGAGGCGGCCGGCCTGGGGCGCGACGAGGCGGCGCGGGTGCTGCGGGTGGCCCAGGCGACCGTACGGCGGATGGAGATGGCCGAGGTCTCGCTGAAGATCCCGTACATCCAGGTGCTGCTGGAGACGTACGGGGTGCCCGAGGAGGAGCAGGCCGCGTTCGTGCGGCTGGCCGAGGAGGCCAACCAGCCGGGCTGGTGGCAGCGGTTCCACGACGTGCTGCCGGACTGGTTCAGCCTGTACGTGAGCCTGGAGGGCGCCGCCCGGGTCATCCGCTCCTACGAGCCGCACTTCCTGCCCGGCCTGTTGCAGACCGAGGCGTACGCGCGGGCCGTGATGGAGGCCGGGACGATCGGCCACAGTGATCCCTCGGCCGTGGAACGGCATGTGGCGCTGCGCATGACCCGGCAGCGGCTGCTGGAGCAGGACGATCCGCCCCACCTGTGGGTGATCATGGACGAGACGGTGCTGCGGCGCCCGGTCAGCGGCCCTTCCGAGGTGATGCGCGACCAGGTCGACAAGCTCCTCGCCTACAGCGAGCGGGACCGGATCACCCTCCAGATCGCCGAGTTCGCGAGCGGCCCGCACCCGGGGACGTACGCGCCGTTCACGCTGTTCCGGTTCGGTGAGCCGGAGCTGCCCGACATGGTCTTCACCGAGTACCTGACCGGCGCCCTGTACCTGGACTCCCGTGACGAGGTCGGGGCGCATCTGGAGGTCCTGGACCACATGACGGCCCGCGCGGCCTCGGCACACCGGACCGAGGAACTGCTGCGCGAGTACCGCGACAAGCTCTGATCCCGCGCCACACTCCGATCCCCGCGTCACACTCCGATCCCGCACCAGACCCTGATCCGAGGAGCACCGACCGTGACCGCACCCGAGCCCGCCCCGACCTCGATCGACACGAGCCGGCCGCATCCGGCGCGGGTGTACGACTGGTGGCTGGGCGGCAAGGACAACTACCCGGTGGACGAGGAGCTGGCCCGGCGGATTCTCGCCGTGGACGGCACCGTGCTGCGCGGGGCGCGCGCCAACCGCCGGTTCATGCAGCGGGCCGTACGGGCCGTCGCCGAGTCCGGCACCCGCCAGTTCCTGGACATCGGCACCGGCATCCCGACCGAGCCGAACCTGCACCAGGTGGCGCAGAGCGTGGCGGCGGAGTCGAAGGTGGTGTACGCCGACAACGACCCGATCGTGCTGCGCCACGCGGAGGCGCTGCTGCGCGGCACGGACGAGGGCAGCACCGCGTACGTGCACGCCGACGTACGGGACGTCGACACCCTGCTGGCCCGGGCCGCCGAGAGCCTGGACTTCAAGGAGCCGGTCTCCCTGTCGCTGGTGGCGCTGACCCACTACCTCGACGACGACCCGGACGGCGACGACGTGTACGGCCTGCTGCGCCGGTACGTCGAGGCGCTCGCCCCGGGCAGCCACCTGATCCTCTCCCAGGTCACCCCGGACCTCAGCCCGGAGGCGATGGAGCAGGCGGCGGCGAACTTCCGGCGCAGCGGCACGCCCTTCCACCCGCGTGCGCTGCCCGCCTTCCACCGCTTCTTCGAGGGCCTGGAGCTGCTCGGCCCCGGGGTGATCCCGGTCTCCGGCTGGCGCCCGGAGCCGGTGGACGTGGCCATCCAGGCGGAGGGCATCGTCCCGGTGTACGGCGGGGTCGCCCGCAAGGTCTGACCCGTCCGGGCGCCCTGAACAGGTGCGTTCCCCGGCCCGCCCCTAGCGTCGAAGCGACGGGTGAGCGAGGGAGCGGACGTGACCGACACGCGGACACCGCCGAAGGAGCCGGGTGCGGCGCTGCTGAGCGCCGGCCGGTTCTTCCGGCCCGGCACGCCCGCGCCCGACCTGCACAGTGTGGCCCTGACCGGCGGCCGGGAGGCGGACGCCTTCTACCGGGACCGCTGGAGCCACGACAAGGTGGTGCGCTCCACGCACGGGGTGAACTGCACCGGCTCGTGCCGCTGGAAGGTGTACGTCAAGGACGGCATCATCACCTGGGAGACCCAGGAGACGGACTACCCGTCGGTCGGTCCCGACCGTCCCGAGTACGAGCCCCGCGGCTGTCCGCGCGGCGCCGCGTTCTCCTGGTACACGTACTCGCCGACCCGGGTGCGGTATCCGTACGTCCGGGGCGTGCTCCTGGAGATGTACCGGGAGGCGAAGCGGCGGCTCGGGGATCCGGTGCTGGCCTGGGCGGACCTCCAGAACGACCCGGAGCGCCGCCGCCGTTACCAGCAGGCCCGCGGCAAGGGCGGTCTGGTACGGGCGAGTTGGGACGAGGCGGTGGAGATCGTCGCCGCCGCGCAGGTGCACACGATCAGGACGTACGGCCCGGACCGGATCGCGGGCTTCTCCCCGATCCCCGCGATGTCGATGGTGTCGCACGCGGCCGGCGCCCGCTACCACTCGCTGATCGGCGCCCCGATGCTGTCGTTCTACGACTGGTACGCGGACCTGCCGGTGGCCTCGCCGCAGGTCTTCGGCGACCAGACGGACGTGCCGGAGTCGGGCGACTGGTGGGACGCGGCCTATCTGATGATGTGGGGCTCGAACGTCCCGGTGACCCGCACCCCGGACGCGCACTGGATGGCGGAGGCCCGTTACCGCGGCCAGAAGGTCGTGGTGGTCTCCCCCGACTACGCGGACAACGCCAAGTTCGCCGACGAGTGGCTGCACCCGCACCCGGGCACCGACGGCGCGCTGGCCCTCGCGATGGGCCACGTGATCCTCAAGGAGTTCTTCGTCGACCGCGAGACCCCGTTCTTCGCGGACTACGTAGGGAAGTTCACCGACCTGCCGTTCCTGGTGACGCTCACCGAGCGGGACGGCGCGTACGTGCCGGGCAAGTTCCTGCGCGCCGCCGACCTCGGCCAGGACGGCGAGGGTGCCGAGTGGAAGACGGTCGTCCTGGACTCCGTCTCCGGCCGCGCGGTGGTTCCGAACGGCTCCCTCGGCTTCCGCTGGACGGACCCGGGCAAGGGTCGCTGGAATCTCGACCTCGGCGACATCGAACCGCAGTTGACCCTGTACGGCAGCGCGGTGGCGGCCGGGGTCGAGGTGCTGCTGCCGCGCTTCGACACGGACGGCGGCGCGCACGGCCAGGGCAGCGGGGACGTGCTGCGGCGCGGGGTCCCGGCGACCCGCCTCGGCGGTGCGCAAGGTCCGCTGGTGACGACCGTCTACGATCTGCTGCTCGCCCAGTACGGCGTGTGGCGGCACGGGCTGCCGGGCGGCTGGCCCACCCACTACGACGACCCGGACACCCCGGGCACCCCGGCCTGGCAGGAGCGGCACACCTCGGTCCCGGCCGCCAAGTGCATCAAGATCGCACGGGAGTTCGCGCGGACCGCCGAGCGCTCCAAGGGCCGCTGCATGATCCTGATGGGCGCCGGCACCAACCACTGGTTCCACTCCGAGACCATCTACCGCGCGTTCCTGGCCCTGCTCCAGCTGACCGGCTGCCAGGGCCGCAACGGCGGCGGCTGGGCGCACTACGTCGGCCAGGAGAAGTGCCGCCCGGTCACCGGCTGGGCCTGCCTGGCCTCGGCCAACGACTGGTCCCGGCCGCCACGCCAGATGATCGGCACGGCCTACTGGTTCCTCCACACCGACCAGTGGCGCTACGACCGGTTCGGCGCCGACGTGCTGGCCTCGCCGCTCGGAGAGGGCAGGTTCGCCGGGATGACCGGCGCCGACTGCCTCGCGCTGTCGGCCCGTTCGGGCTGGATGCCGTCGTACCCGACCTTCGACCGCAGTCCGCTCGCACTGGGCGAGGCGCCGGGCGATCCGGTGGCCGAGGCGGTGGCGGAACTCCGGGCGGGGACCCTGAAGTTCGCCTGCGAGGACCCGGACGCCCCGGAGAACTGGCCGCGCGTCCTGACCCTCTGGCGGGCCAACCTGCTCGGCTCCTCGGCGAAGGGTGCCGAGTACTTCACCAAGCACCTCCTCGGCACGCACTCCTCCCTGCGCGCCGAGGAGGCGGACCCGGACCAGCGGCCCCGGGACGTGCGGTGGCGGGACGAGGCACCCGAGGGCAAGCTCGACCTGCTGCTCTCCCTGGACTTCCGGCAGACCTCCTCCACGCTGCTGTCGGACGTCGTGCTGCCGGCCGCCACCTGGTACGAGAAGCACGACCTGTCGTCGACCGACATGCATCCGTACGTGCACGCCTTCACCCCGGCCGTCGACCCGCCCTGGCAGGCCCGCACCGACTTCGACACCTTCAAGGCGCTCGCGGAGCGGCTGAGCGAGCTGGCCGTGGACCATCTCGGTGTGCGCAGGGACCTGGTGGCCGTGCCGTTGCAGCACGACACCCCGGGCGAGACCGCGCAGCCCGGCGGGGTGGTGCGGGACTGGAAGCGCGGGGAGTGCGAGCCGGTGCCCGGCCGGACCATGCCGAACCTGGTCGTGGTCGAGCGGGACTACCCGGCGGTCGGCGCCAGGTTCGCGGCGCTCGGCCCGCTGGTGGAACAACTGGGCCTGCCCGCGAAGGGCATCACCCTCAAGCCGGACCAAGAGGTCGCGCGTCTGGGGCAGTTGAACGGCACCGGATACCAGGACCGGCCCGCCCTCGACACGGCGGTGAAGGCGGCCAACGCCGTCCTCGCCCTCTCCGGCACCACCAACGGCCGCCTCGCCACCCAGGGTTTCCGCACCCTGGAGCGGCGCACGGGGCAGGAGATGGCCCACCTGGCCGCCGAGCACGAGGGCAGGCTGGTCACGTACGCCGACACCCAGGCCGCGCCGGTCCCGGTGATCACCTCGCCGGAGTGGTCGGGCAGCGAGTCCGGCGGACGCAGGTACACCGCGTTCACCCTCAACACCGAGCACCTCAAGCCCTGGCACACGCTCACCGGCCGCCAGCACTTCTTCCTCGACCACGACTGGATGCACGAACTCGGCGAGGCACTGCCCGTCTACCGGCCGCCGCTGGACATGAACAGGCTGTTCGGAGAGCCACGCCTCGGTCCGGACGGGCAGCAGGAGGTGACGGTCCGTTACCTCACGCCGCACAGCAAGTGGTCGATCCACTCCGAGTACCAGGACAACCTGTTCATGCTGGCGCTCTCCCGGGGCGGCCAGAACATCTGGATGTCCCCGCAGGACGCGGACGCGATCGGGGTCGGGGACGACGACTGGGTGGAGGCGGTCAACCGCAACGGCGTGGTGGTGGCCCGCGCGGTCGTCTCGCACCGGATGCCGGCCGGCACCGTCTACATGCACCACGCCCAGGAGCGCACGGTGGCCGTCCCGAAGACGGAGACCACCGGCATGCGCGGCGGCATACACAACTCGCTGACCCGGCTGATCCTCAAGCCCTCGCACCTGATCGGCGGCTACGCCCAGCTGTCCTGGGCCTTCAACTACCTGGGCCCGACGGGCAACCAGCGCGACGAGGTGACGGTGATCCGGCGCCGCGCCCAGGAGGTCGAGTACTGATGCGTCCGATGGCCCAGATCGCGATGGTCATGAACCTCGACAAGTGCATCGGCTGTCACACCTGTTCGGTCACCTGCAAGCAGGCGTGGACCAACCGGCGGGGCATGGAGTACGTCTGGTTCAACAACGTCGAGACCCGGCCGGGCCAGGGCTATCCGCGCCGCTACGAGGACCAGGAACGGTGGCGCGGCGGCTGGGAGCTGAACCGGCGGGGCGCCCTGAAGCTGAAGGCGGGCGGCCGGCTGCACAAGCTGGCCGGGATCTTCGCCAACCCGAGGCTCCCGGAGATCAAGGACTACTACGAGCCCTGGACGTACGAGTACCGCAACCTCACCGACGCCCCGCTCGGCGACGACTACCCGGTGGCCCGCCCGGTCTCCCAGCTCGACGGCAAACCGATGAAGATCGAGTGGTCCGCGAACTGGGACGACAATCTCGCGGGCGCCCCCGCCCACGGCGACCTGGATCCGATGGTCGAGCGCGCCCGCCAACATGCCTCGGACAAGGTGCGGTTCGAGTTCGAGCAGACCTTCATGTTCTACCTGCCCCGGATCTGCGAGCACTGCCTCAACCCGTCGTGCGTGGCCTCCTGTCCGTCCGGGGCGATGTACAAGCGGACCGAGGACGGCATCGTGCTGGTCGACCAGGACCGGTGCCGGGGCTGGCGGATGTGCGTGACCGGCTGCCCGTACAAGAAGGTGTACTTCAACCACGCCACCGGCAAGGCCGAGAAGTGCACCCTGTGCTACCCGCGGATCGAGGTCGGCCTGCCGACGGTCTGCTCGGAGACCTGCGTGGGCCGGCTGCGCTACCTCGGGGTCGTCCTCTACGACGCCGACAAGGTGACGGCGGCGGCCGAGACCGAGGACGAGAAGGCGCTGTACGAAGCCCAGTTGGGCGTCTTCCTCGACCCGGAGGATCCGGCCGTGCGGCGGGCCTGCGCGGCGGCGGGCATCCCGGACGACTGGACGGAGGCGGCCCGCCGCTCCCCCGTCCACGCCCTGATCAGCAGGTACCGGGTGGCCCTGCCGCTGCATCCGGAGTACCGCACGCTGCCCATGGTCTGGTACATCCCGCCGCTCTCCCCCGTCGTGGACGCGCTCTCCGAGACCGGCCACGACGGCGAGGACGCCGACAACCTGTTCGCTGCGATCGACACCCTGCGCATCCCGCTCGCCTACCTGGCCGAGCTGTTCAGCGCGGGCGACCCGGCCCCGGTCCGCGCCTGCCTGGAGAAGCTCGCGGCGATGCGCTCCCACATGCGGGCGCTCAACCTGGGCGAGGAACCGGACCCGGCGGTCACCGCCGCGGTCGGGATGCGGCCCGAGGAGATCGAGGCGATGTACCGGCTGCTGGCGATCGCCAAGTACGAGGACCGGTACGTGATCCCGACGGCGGCCGTCGGCGACGCCCGCCGTCTGGAGGAGTCCGCGCTGCCCGACGGGTGCAGCCTCGACTTCGACGGCGGCCCCGGCATGGGCGGCGACGGCCCGTTCGGCCAGGACTCGGGCCGGAAACTGCTCCCTGTGGTGTCGGTGCAGAACTTCCACGGTCTGCGCAGACGGCAGACCGCCGACACTCCCGACGAGGCGAAGGAGGACTGATGCCCTCGGACGCGGTGTTCTACCAGGCGGCGGCGCTCTGTCTCACCTACCCGGACGACGACTTCGTCGCCCGGCTGCCGCTGCTGCGCGAAGCCGCCCCGCAACTGCGGGAGTTCACCGACCACGCGACGGTGACCCCACCGCAGGAGCTGGCCGCGCACTACGTGCAGGTCTTCGACTTCAAGAACCGGCACAGCCTCTACCTCAGCTGGTGGCGGGACGGCGACACCCGGCGCCGGGGCATGTCCCTGGTCCGGTTCCAGGACATCTACAAGGCGTACGGCATGGAGTTCACCGGCGAGGAGCTGCCCGACTTCCTCCCCGCCGTCCTGGAGTTCACGGCCCGCACCGGCAACACCGACCTGCTCACCGAGCACCGCGACTGCCTGTCACAACTCCGCTCCCGGCTCACCGACTTCGGCACCCCCTACGCGTGCGTCCTGGACGCGGTCTGCGCCGCCCTGCCGGCCACGCCCGGCGGAGTGCGCCCATGACCACCCTCCTGTGGGGCGCCCTGCCCTACGTCGCCCTCGCGCTCCTGGTGGCCGGCCTCGTCTGGCGCTACCGCTACGACAAGTACGGCTGGACCAGCCGCTCCTCCCAGGTCTACGAGTCGAGGCTGCTGGACATCGCCTCCCCCGTCTTCCACTACGGCATCCTGTTCGTCCTGGCCGGCCATGTCGTCGGCCTGTTCGTCCCGGCGTCCTGGACGCGGTCGCTCGGCGTCAGCGAGCACACGTACCACCTGTTCTCCCTCTACGGCGGCACGCTCGCGGGCGTCCTCGCGGTGGCCGGCCTGGCCCTCCTCCTCTACCGCCGCCGCACCCGGGCCCCCGTCCTGCGCGCCACGACGACGAACGACAAGGTCATGTACCTGGTCCTGGTCGCCGCGATCGTGCTGGGCATGACGGCGAAGCTGAGCCACAGCTCCGGCGACGGCTACGACTACCGCGCCACGATCGCCCCCTGGGCCCGCAGCCTCTTCACCCTCCGCCCGGACACGGCACTCATGGCGGAGGTCCCGGTCCTCTACCAGGTCCACGCGGTCATCGGCATGCTCCTCATCGCCCTGGTCCCCTACACCCGCCTGGTCCATATGTTCAGCGCCCCGGTGCAGTACCTGTTCCGCCCGTACCTGGTGTACCGCTCAAGGGACCCGAGGCAGCTGGGCCCCCGCCCGGAACGAAGAGGCTGGGAGACCACAGAGAACTAGGTATTTCTCTCCGCCGCAACGGCGCTCGGCCACGACGGCGGAACCCGGCGGTGCCTCACCCGGCCGCACCCCTCTCGTCGTCCACGATCTCGGCGTCCACCACTCCCTCCTCCTCGGCCTGGGGCGCCCGCTGTTCCTCGGCCGAACCGCCGGAGGCAGCCGCATACATGGCCTGCCCCATCTGCTGGCTCACGCTCGCCAGTTTCTCCACCCCCTGCCGCAGCTCGCCGGTGTCGGCGTTCCGCTCCAGCAGCGCCTTGAGCTCGGTGATCGCCGCCTCCACGTCGGCCTTGGTGCCGGCCGGCACCCGCTCCTCGTTCTCCCGGAGGAAGTTCTCGGTCTGGTAGACGAGTTGCTCGGCCTGGTTCCGCGTCTCCGCGGCCTCGCGGCGCCTGCGGTCCTCCTCGGCGTACTGCTCGGCCTCCCGCATCATGCGGTCGATGTCGTCCTTGGGGAGGGCGGAGCCGCCGGTCACGGTCATCTTCTGCTCGCGGCCGGTCGCCAGGTCCTTCGCCGAGACGTGCATGATCCCGTTCGCGTCGATGTCGAAGGCCACCTCGATCTGCGGCACCCCGCGCGGCGCGGGCGGCAGGCCGGTGAGGTCGAAGACGCCCAGCTTCTTGTTGTACGCGGCGATCTCGCGTTCGCCCTGGTAGACCTGGATGCCCACCGAGGGCTGGTTGTCGGCCGCGGTCGTGAAGATCTCCGAACGCCGGGTCGGAATGGTGGTGTTGCGCTCGATGAGCCGGGTCATGATGCCGCCCTTGGTCTCGATGCCCAGGGACAGCGGGGTGACGTCGAGCAGCAGCACGTCCTTGACGTCGCCGCGGATGACACCCGCCTGGAGGGCGGCGCCGACCGCGACCACCTCGTCCGGGTTGACGCCCTTGTGCGGGTCCTTGCCGGTGAGTTCGCGGACCAGGTCGGTGACGGCGGGCATCCGGGTGGAGCCGCCGACCAGGATGACGTGGTCGATCGCCGAGACCTGCACGCCCGCGTCCTTGACGGCCTGGTGGAAGGGTTTCTTGCAGCGGTCCAGCAGGTCGGCCGTGAGCTCCTGGAACTGGGCCCGAGTCAGCTTCTCCTCCAGGTGCAGCGGCCCCTCCGCGGAGGCGGTGATGTACGGCAGGTTGACCGAGGTCTCCGTCGACGACGACAGCTCGATCTTCGCCTTCTCGGCGCCCTCGCGCAGCCGCTGCACCGCCATCTTGTCGTTGCCGAGATCGACGCCGTACTGCCCCTTGAACCGCTTCACGAGATGCTCGACGACCCGCTGGTCCCAGTCGTCGCCGCCCAGATGCGTGTCGCCGTTGGTGGCCTTGACCTCGATCACCCCGTCGCCGATCTCCAGCAGCGACACGTCGAAGGTGCCGCCCCCGAGGTCGAAGACGAGGACGGTCTGCTCCTCGCCCCGGTCGAGGCCGTAGGCGAGCGCGGCGGCCGTCGGCTCGTTGATGATCCGCAGCACCTTCAGACCGGCGATCTCCCCGGCCTCCTTGGTGGCCTGCCGCTGGGAGTCGTCGAAGTACGCGGGTACGGTGATCACCGCGTCGGTGACGTCCTCGCCGAGGTAGGCCTCGGTGTCCCGCTTGAGCTTCTGCAGCACCCGTGCCGAGAGCTCCTGGGCCCGGAACCGGGTGCCGTCGACGCTCCCGCTCTCCGGGAACCGCCAGGCCGCGTCGCCCATGTGCCGCTTGACCGAGCGCGCGGTGCGGTCCACGTTGGTCACCGCCTGCCGCTTGGCGACCTCGCCGACCAGCACATCGCCGTTCTTCGCGAAGGCCACGACCGACGGGGTGGTACGCGCCCCCTCGGCGTTGGCGACGACGGTGGGCTCACCGCCCTCCAGCAGGGCCACCACCGAGTTCGTCGTACCGAGGTCGATACCGACCGCACGTGCCATGTCCGTCCCCTTTCCGCCCGGGCGCTTCCCCGAATCCAGCACAAAACTTGAGCGAGCCGTTGTCAATGCCGGGTACCCCGTAAACAACGATGCCGCGCCCCCTCGGAGGAGGGGGCGCGGCATCGCGGCGGGGACTGCGATCAGGCGAGCTTCGCGTCCAGGGTGATGGTGGTGCCGGTCAGGGCCTGGCTGACCGGGCAGTTCTTCTTGGCGTCCTCGGCGGCGGCGGTGAAGCCGTCCGCGTCCAGGCCGGGGACGGTGCCCTCGACGGTCAGGTGGATGCCGGTGATGCCGGTGCCCGGCTGGAAGGTGACGTCGGCGTTGGTGACCAGCTTGGTGGGCGGGGTGCCGGCCCCGGTCAGGGCGTGCGACAGCGCCATGGAGAAGCAGCTGGAGTGGGCGGCCGCGATCAGCTCCTCCGGGCTGGTCCTGCCGTTCGCCTCCTGGGAGCGCGAGGCCCACGTGACGGGCTGCTCGCCGATACCGGAGGAGTCGAAGGTGATGACACCGTTGCCCTCGGTAAGGCTGCCTTCCCAGACGGTGTGTGCGGTGCGCGTGGTAGCCACGGTTGTTCCTTTCGGCGATGAAGGCGAATGAACCGGTTCGCTCGCCCCCATCCGATCACATCGGGGCTCACCGCACCCGGAAGACCGGCCCACGGGGAGTGAACGGCAGGCGGCGTCCGTCCGGGATCAGGTACGCGTGCTCGCGGCGGACCCGCAGGACGTCGCACCAGCCGTCGGTGATCACCAGGACCGGCGCGGTGGGCGGGAAGTCGTCGGCACGCTGGAGCAGGTCGACGCCGGGCTGCAGGACCGTCCCGCCGCGGCCGTGCACCCGGACCCGGCCGGCGATCTCGGTGGTCGGGAGATAGCCGGCGTCGTGCGGGGCCGCGTCGCAGAAGACGACGCGTGCGGCCGGTACGTCACGGGCCTCGGCGTAGGAGGCGATGGCACCGAGGGCCTTGCCGAGCAGGGTGCGGTCCATGGAGCCGGAGGTGTCGAGGACCACCCCGAAGGTGCACCGGGCGACCTCCTCGGGCGGGAAGTACCGGCCGGCGCGCGGGATGTCCGGGGTGGACGACTGCCGGCGCGAGGGGCGGGCGTACGACCGTACGGCCTCCGGGCGCGGCACGAACTCGTCGAACCAGCGGGCGAGTCGGGCGTCCCAGGGCAGCGGCGGGTGGCTGAGCGCGCGGATCTCCTCGACCAGGCCGCCGGGCAGCAGGCCCCGGTCCTGCGTCTGGTGCAGGTCGAGTCCCTGGCACAGTCCGCGGCGGTAGAACTCGTCGAGGTCGACGTAGGCGCCGGGCGGTCCGAGCGGTGCGCCGAGCACGTCACCGCGCCCCTTGCCGCGCAGCGTCGCGAGCCGCCGCATCCTTCGCAGGTCGACGGCGATCCGGTCGTACACCTCCTCGGCCGACAGCCCCCTCAACCCGGCGTCGTACAGCAGTCCCTCGGGCATGGTGCCGACGCGCATCTCGACCAGCCAGCCGTTGATGACGTAGTCGCAGGCGATGTTGAAGAGGTAGTGGTCGCGGGCGCCGAGGCGGTCGCCGTGGCGGAGGGCCGCGTGCAGCATCTCGTGGGCGAGGACGAACCGCCACTCCTCTTCGTCCATGGTCCGCAGCGGGTTGACGTAGATCTCGCCTGCCTCGGGGTTCACCGCGGCGACGGCGATGTCGTGGGCGCGGGCCAGTTCGGCGTCGGCGACCAGTGTGATGCCGGCCGCGATGCCGCCGAGCAGCGGGTAGGAGGAGACGAACCAGCTCAGTGCCCGTTCCCAGGGGCGCCGCGGGGTCGGCGGCCCTGCCATGGAGGTGCGGCGGCCACCGGCCAGGTCCATCGCCCGGGACATGGTACGGGTCAGCGCGTGCGCGAACCCGACCTGCCAGTCGGGGACCTGGCCGGCCCACTTGCTCCAGGAGAGGAGGAGCTGGTCGGGCTCGCCGCCGTTCGTCCCGCCGTGCTCGTAGGCGGCCGGGATGCCGCCGGTCCGGCGCCAGCCGGCGGCGAGCCGCTCCTCGTCGCCCTCCGGGTAGGAGGCGGGCAGGTGGTCGGGGGCCTCGCCGATCGGGAAGGTCTCCAGGAAGCGGTTGACGACGGCGCAGCGGGCGGCGAGGTCGTAGCGGTCGGGCTGCTCGCGCGGCCCGGTGGCGGCCGGGAGGTGGCCGAAGCCGAGATGGATGGTGCAGTGCGCCAACGCCCAGGCCCACTCGGCGGGTTCGGCCCGCCGGGTGGCGTGCGCGTGCAGGACTCCGTCGGAGTCCGCGCGCACCAGCCCCTCCCGAGGGCCGAGTTCGCACTTCTCGTGCCGGCAGATCGTGAACTCCACCGCCCGCAGGGCGGGGTTGGCGCGGAGCAGCTCGACGCCGGCCGCGAAGTTCTCGGCGGCCGGGTCCTGCTTCTTGCGGGCGGCGGCCCGGCTCATCGCCGGGCCTCCACCAGCCGGGGCATGTCCCGGGCGGCCTCGATCAGGAACCAGGCGGGCAGCACCGGGTTGCCGTCGGCGTCGGAGGCGATGACGGTCTGGGCGACCTCGACGGAGATCTCGGCGAGCTGCACCAGCAGCGACTTGGCGCGGTACGCGGTCTGCCGGCCGTTCGCCGACATGTGCTCCTTGTCGACGGGCAGTTCCTTGACCAGCCGTCCCCGGAACGACTCGGCGAGGTAGTAGAGCAGGTCGCGGTCCTCGATCCGGGGCGGCCATCCCGCGTCTCCCTTGAGGATCGCCTCGATCCCGAACCGGCTGCGCACGATCTTGACGTACCCGCAGAAGGCGGTGGCGTGGGCGGGGGTCAGCGTGCCGTGCGCCAGCACCTTCAGCGTCTCCTCGTCCAGCTCCCGCCCGAAGGAGTGCAGGGCGTCGGAGAGCATGTGCCAGGAGCGCGGTGTGGAGAACGGCTCCTCGGTCTTCGGCGGCTTGGACCACAGGTGGTCGGGCCGGTCGGTGAGGTGGTCCAGGATCCACGGGTGGATGCCGTTGGCCCCGGCCCAGGCGAGCCAGTCGTGCGCGGAGGCCTCCAGGTGGACGTGGGCCAGCCGGTTGACGAGCGCGGAGGCGATGGGCCGGGCGAGGGCGTTGTCGGTGGCCCGGTTGCCGGCGCCGATGACGATCGAGCCCTTGGGCAGCTCGTAGTTGCCGATGCGCCGGTCGAGGATCAGCGAGTAGAACGCCTTCTGCACATCGGGGGTGGCCGCGTTCAGCTCGTCGAGGAAGAGGCAGTAGGGCTCGTCGCGAGCGATCGACTCGGGCGGGCAGAACACCGACCGCCCGTCCCTGATCTGCGGAACCCCGATCAGGTCCTCGGGCGCGAGCTGCGTACCCAGCAGGCTCACACACTCCAGTCCGAGCGAATCGGCGAACTCCCGCACCAGGGACGACTTCCCGATACCGGGGGCGCCCCAGATGAACACCGGCCGCACGGTGGCGAGGCCGAGGAGGAGTTCGGGGATACGGGAGGGCGTGACGGACACGGCTGCCTGCAAGAGGCTGCTCCTTGAGGGTGTTCGAGGACTACTGCGACTCGAACAGTGTGAGCCGGAGGCTTCACGAACGCAGCCGATTTTTCGCCGGTGGGGACGCGCCCCGTCAGGGGCGCGGGGCTGTGTCAATTTGCGGCTCCGCCGCGTGGGCGCGACAAGTCCCCACCGCCCCGCAGCGAACGAACTACGCGACGTTCTCCTGTCGGTCCTCCGCCAACGGCACCTGCGGGCCGTCCGCCTCCCGAAGCCACCGCCGCAACACCCCGTGCACCGCCTCGGCCCCCACCAGCTCCTCCCCCTCCCCCACCGGTTCGGACACACAGACCGGCGACAGCAGGAACGGCCGCCCCTGCGCACCCCCCAGCCCCCCGTGCGACCCGATCTGCTCCTCGAACGCCAGCACTTCCCCGCTCTCGGGGTCGTACCACGAGTTGACCATGATGTCGGCGGTGTGCGGGAAGGAGTGCGTGCGCCGCACGGCGTCGGCGGCGCCCGCCCCGAACACGGCCAGCGGCCCCGCGGGGCCGTCGAGCCGGTCGAGCGGGATCTCCGCGCCGTACGCGCCGAGCACCACGCCACCGTGCTCCGCGCTGCGCACCAGCAGGAACCCGACGCCGGGATGGTTGGCGAGCGTCGGCAGCAGCGCGGGGTGGCGTGCGTCGATCTCCTCCTTGGTCATCCGGTGCGGTACGTCGGGGAAGGAGACCAGGCCGAGGTTGCCGGAGGCGAGCACGATCGGTTCGGAGTGCCGGGTGGGCCGGTGTTTCTCGCCGCCCTCCTCGACCGGCCTGCGCAGCGCCGCGCGGACGGCGGCCCGCGCCTCCGTGCCGCTGTGGGTGCGCTCGGCCCTGCGCGGCACGTGCAGTCCGCAGCCGGCCCGGACCAGGTCGCCGAGGCCGAGGCCGTAGCGGGTGTGGAAGGTCTCGCCGGGGCTCTGGCCGTGGTCGGAGAGGACGACGATCCGGTACTGCCGCGGGGCGTGTTCGGCGGCCTTCTCGATCAGGGCGAGGGCGCGGTCCAGGCGTTGCAGCACCTTCTCGGCGTCCCGGCTGTGCGGGCCGGAGTGGTGGGCGACCTCGTCGTAGGCGACCAGGTCGGCGTAGACGGCGGTGCGGCCGACGAGCAGGTCGCCCATGACGGCGGCGACGACGACGTCCCGTTCGACGACGGTCGCGAAGGCGCGGACGAAGGGGTAGAGGCCGCCGCGGCCGACACGCGGGCGCTGCTTGCGGAGCCGGGCCGCGGTGGACTGGCCGATCTCGCGGGCGACCTCGGCGAAGAAGGAGAGCGCGGTGCGGACGGCGTTGGCCGGGTCGGCGAAGTAAGCGAAGTAACCGGCGCGGGAACGGTTCTCCCGGCCGCGGCGGCGGGTGGCTATGGACAGGACGAGGGCCTGTTCGTCGGCGCCGCCGCCGAACAGGTTGCCGCGGCTGGCACCGTCCAGGGTGAGCAGACCGCCGTCTGCGGTGCGCTCGATCGCCCGGCGCTGGAGTTCGGCGGCGCTGGTCGGCCGGTTGCAGACCATCACCTCGCGGCTGTCCTTCTCGTACCAGCGGAAGGCCGGGACGTCGAAGGTGGAGCCGTGCAGGATGCCGAGCTGGCTGGCGCCGGTCTGGCTGGACCAGTCGGTGCGCCAGGGGGTGAGGCGGTGGCTGGAGTGTCCTTCGCCCGCGCCCAGCCAGCCGGCCACCGTCGGCATCAGGCCCTTGGCGACCGCGGCGGTGAGCACGTCGTGGCCGACGCCGTCGAGCTGGAGGAAGACGGTGCCGGGGGTGGCCGGGCAGGGCGGATGGGATCTGCGACGGCGGATGGCGAGGCGGGAGAGCCGGCTGCGGTAGGCGTCGTCGTCGCGGACGGCGAGGGCACCGCCGGTGGCCGAGGCGACGGCGGACATCACCGCGGCCACGATCACGGCGGTCTCCGGCGCGGCCTCGCTCTGCCCGGAGGGGTTGATGCGCAGGGCGACGAGGAGGAGGGAGCCGTTGAGGAAGAAGACCAGCAGGCCGAGGACGAGGGCGGGCACGAGCAGCAGCAGCCGTACGAGGAGGGGCCAGACGACGGCCGAGAGCACACCGAAGGCGCCGGCGCCGAGAGCGGCGGTCACGGCGATGCGGGTGGTGCTGTCACCGTCGGGCGACTGGAGCTGGAAGTCGGGCAGGATGCCGGCGAGGACCAGCATGGTGACGGTGGACACCGCCCACACCGTGACGCTCCGCCCGACCTGACTGACGACCCGCCGCCACCGCACGCCCCACCGACCTCACCTCCGCGACCCCGCCGACTGCGGGTCCACCGCCGTCAACACTTTCACACGGACGAGCACGGGACGCGTGTGACGTCGATGGCGAACCGGAGGGAGGAACAGCGCGACCGGCCACGACGGCGGCGCGGAGGATCCGCGACGGGTCGCGCGGCCCTGCCCGCGGAGCGCCTAGCGTCCGTCGTAGCCCGCCGTCGGCATCGACAGCCTGCGGTGGACCCGGGCCTTCATCTGCGCGTCGTAGCACGGCTCGGCGCGGCCCACCGTCTCCACCCGGACCCCGCGTCTCGCGCACTCCGCCATGAAGTCCTCGACCGACGACAGCGCGCTCTCCAGGACCCGTCGGCTCGGGGCGACGAAGACGTCGAGGCCGGGCCGGACGCCGCTCCACAGGGCGCTGTGGTCGGGGCGCAGGCCGCGGACCAGGAGTTCGCGGGCGATGACGTAGCCGTGTTCCACGGCCCAGCGCGCGCACATCGCGTGCTGGCTGCGGGAATCGACCAGGAAGGGGTCGATCTCCAGTTCCTCCAGCGGCGTCAGACTCGCGATCGCGGTCACCCGCACCGGCGCGAGCCCGCCGGAGGCACCCCGCACCTGTCCCATGGCGTCCCCCCTCACCTCCGGGTTTCGCCGCCGACCCTACTCCTGCACGTAGGCTTCGGGGAGTCGCGCGAAGGAGGCAAAGAGGTGCCGGTGGAGATCACCTGGTGGGGTCACGCCACCTGCACGATCGAGGATTCGGGCATGCGCCTGCTCACCGATCCTCTGTTCGCGCGCCGGCTCGCCCACCTGCGCCGTCGCCGGGGCGCCCCGCCGCCGCCCGAGGCCCGCCGCGCGGACCTCGTGCTCGTCTCGCATCTGCACGCGGACCATCTGCACGTCCCCTCGCTCGCCGGCCTCGCCCCGGGCACGCGCCTGCTCGTGCCCCGGGGCGCACCACGGGCGGTGCCCGCGCTCCGCCGCCTCGGCCGGCTGCGGATCACCGAGGTGGACGTCGGGGACGAGACAGCCGTCGGCCCCCTCGTCGTACGGGCGGTGCCCGCGCGGCACGACGGCCGCCGGCTGCCGGTCGGACCGCACCGCTCGCCCGCTCTCGGGTACGTCGTCGAGGGCGCGGCGCGGACGTACTTCGCCGGGGACACCGGGCTGTTCGACGAGATGGCCGAGGCGGTGGGGCCGGTGGACGTGGCCCTGCTGCCGGTCGGCGGGTGGGGGCCGCACCTCGGCGAGGGGCATCTGGACGCGGGCCGGGCGGCGCGGGCGCTGGCGCTGCTGGGGCCGCGCAGCGCGGTGCCGGTGCACTACGGGACGTACTGGCCGATCGGCATGGACGGGGTACGCCCGCACGAGTTCCACGCGCCCGGCGACGAGTTCGTGCGCCTTGCGGCGGAGTACGCGCCGCAGGTGGCGGTGCACAGGCTCGGCCACGGGGAGAGCGTGCGGCTGGAGGTCGCGCGGTGAGACTGCTGGTGGTCATGGTGGCCGCCGCCGGCTCCACGGCGGCGACCTCCACCTCGACCGAGTCCGCGCAGCAGGCGATCGGGTATCCGACGCTGTTCCTGCTGGTGCTGATCGGGGCGTTGGTGCCGGTGGTGCCGACGGGGGCGCTGGTGAGTTCGGCCGCGGTGGTGGCGTTCCACCAGACGGCACCGTTCGCGTTGGCGCTGGTCTTCGTGACGGCTTCGCTGGCGGCCTTCCTGGGGGACGCGGCGCTGTACTGGCTGGGGCGGCGGGGGCTGCGGTCGAGGAACGGGTCGCGGTGGCTGGAGGCGATACGGGCGCGGGCGCCGGAGGAGCGGCTGGAGCAGGCGCAGGGGAAGTTGGCCGAGCACGGGGTGGCCGTGCTGGTGCTGTCCCGGCTGGTGCCGGCCGGACGGATACCGGTGATGCTGGCGTGTCTGCTGGCTCAGTGGCCGTTGCGGCGGTTCGCGCGGGGGAACGTGGCGGCGTGCCTGGCGTGGGCGGCGGCGTATCAGGTGATCGGGATTCTGGGCGGGTCGTTGTTTCCGGAGCCGTGGGAGGGGGTTGTGGTGGCGGTCGCGCTGACGGTGGCGATCAGTGTGGCGCCGAGTGTGTGGCGACGGGTTCGGTCCGCCGCGTGAAGGTGCGTTGCGGAGTGCCGGTGCTTCGTGGCTGATCGCGCCCACGCGGCGACAGCCGCATACAGATACAGCCCCGCGTCCCTTACGGGGCGCTCCACTCCAGCATCTTTGAAGCTCCCACCGGCAGATCCCAGAGGTCTTCCCGGGCCAACCCCGCCCGCTCCCAAGCCGCCCGTACCCGCGTCAAGGGCTCCAGGACCGGCTCTGCGGAGAGGATGAAGGTGCCCCAGTGCATGGGGGCCATGCGCCGCGCCGCCAGGTCCTGCGTCGCCCGTACCGCCTCCTCCGGGTCCAGGTGGACGTCGCTGAGCCACCAGCGGGGGTCGTAGGCGCCGATGGGCATCAGGGCGAGGTCGATGCCGGGGTAGCGGCGGCCGATGCGGGAGAACCAGTGGCCGTAGCCCGTGTCCCCGGCGAAGTAGACGCGGGCGCCGTCGGGGGCGGTGAGCACCCAGCCGCCCCAGAGGCTGTGGCAGGTGTCGGTGAGGGTGCGCTTGGACCAGTGGTGGGCGGGGACGAAGTCGAAGCGGACCCCGGACAGTTCGGCCGCCTCCCACCAGTCCAGCTCGGTGACGGTGGTGAACCGGCGGCGCCGGAACCAGCGGCCCAGCCCGGCCGGCACGAACACCGGGGTGTCGCGCGGGAGGCGGCGCAGGGTGGGGGCGTCCAGGTGGTCGTAGTGGTTGTGGCTGAGGACGACCGCGTCGACGCGCGGCAGGGTCTCCCAGGGGACACCGACCGGGGTGACGCGGGCGGGGGTGCCGAGGATGCGGCGGGACCAGACCGGGTCGGTGAGGACGGTAAGACCGCCGATCCGGACGACCCAACTGGCGTGTCCCGCCCAGGTGACGGCGACGGTGTCGGGGTCCGCGCGGGGCAGCGGGCCGGGTTCGTAGGGCAGCCGGCGGACGTCGGCGAGACCCTCGCGACCGGGGCGGACGGAGCCCTCGCGGGCGAACCGGGCCATGGCCTTGAGGCCGGGCAGCGGTGCGGTCAGGCGGTCGTGGAAGGTCCGCGGCCAGACCCGGAGTTCACCCAGCGGGCGGGGTTCGGCCAGCGGCGGGAACGGCGGCGCGTACGGGGTCGGAGTCGGGGACAGGGCCGTGCCGGGACCGGCTTCTCCGGTCGCCGTGGCCGCTATGGCGCTAGCGGCGGTCGCGACCGTCGTGGTGAGGGCAGGCATGGCGAGGGCAGGCGTGGCGAGGGCAGGGGTGGTGAGGGCAGGGGTGGTGAGGGCTTGCGTCGTCGGAGCAGTCGTCGTGGTCGAAGTCGTCGTGGCAGTCGTCGTGGTGGCAGTCGTCGCGGACCCTGACTCATGCGTCTGCTGCGTCATCGAGGAGGCTCCCATCGCTGAGCGTCGTCGCGGAGATCGTCGAGTACCGACCCCAAGGACATCAACGCGCGTTGCACGTGTGGCAGTTCCAACGGCGTGGGTGACGTGAGGCATTCCAGGCGCTCCGTTTCGGTGCCGCCCAGCAGCGGCCCGGTGGCGAGCCGGACGCGCAGTGCGCCCAGGTCGTCGCCGAACCGGTGGCCGCCGGGCGCCGGCATGCCGAGCCGGGCGGTGAGGAAGTCCTCCAACTCCTGTGCGTCGCCGACCCCGTGGCCGGTGAGCGCGGCGCGCAGCGGCTCCAGGTCGGCGTACAGGTGACGGCCCGCCTGCGGGGGCCGGGCCAGGGCCCCGCAGGCGACGACCGCGGCGTGCGCGGCGGCGGCCACGCGCGCGTGCAGCCGTACGACGGCCTCCCGGCGCGCGGTGACGGGCTCGGGCTCGTCGAGCGCGTACCCCGCGGCGACCGCGACCGGTCCGGCGAGGCGGGCGCCCACCGCCGTGAGGATGTCGAGCACGCGCGCCTGCAGGGCCCCGCCGGTGGCGCCGGCCGGAAACCGGGCGACCGCGGCGGGCCAGCCGGCCGGCAGCAGGGCACCGGCCAGGTCGGTGACGACGGTGACCCGGTCGGGGAGCATCTCGGCGGGGCTGAGCAGCACGGTGGCGTCCGGGGCATGCAGGGTGTCGCGCCAGGTCTCGTCGCTGACCAGGTGCAGTCCCGCGCCGGCCGCGGCCTCCACGGTCTCGTGCAGCAGTTCGGGCGGGGCGACGGTGGCGGTGGGGTCGTCGGCCACGGAGAGCACCAGCAGCCGGGGGTCGCCGCCCTCGTCCCGGACCCGGCGCACGGTCTCCAGCAGCGCGTACGGGTCGGGGGCGCCGCCGGACTCGGCCGGGGTGGCCACGTGGAAGACGGGCCGGCCGAGAAGCCGGGCGTACGGCGCCCACCAGGCGGCGCAGGGGCGCGGCACCAGCACGTCGCCGCCGAGCGCGGCGGTGAGCGCAAGCAGCAGGGCGGGGGCGCCGGGACCCGCCGTCAGCCGGTCGGTCGGAGCGGGCAGCCCACGGCGCGCCCAGTAGCCGCGGGCCGCCTCCAGCAGCGCCGGTCCGCCGCCGACGGGCTCCTCCGCGCCCCGGTCCGCGGCGGCGGCCAGTACGGCGGCGAGCTCGGGCAGGACGGGCAGCCCGTCGTCGGGCAGGGGCGGCCCGTAGCGGACGGGCCCGTGGCCTTCCGGTACGGCGGGAGCGGTCTCCTCCGCGGATGTGCCGGCCGCCGGTCCGTGGCTCTCGGGATCCGTCCGCCGCATGTCCGCCTCCGCGCAGTCCGTGGTGCCGTGTGCTGGTCCGGTCCGTGTCGTGCGTACGGTGCCGGAGTGGGCGCTCCGGGGTACCCGGCGACCGCCCGGTCACCCGTCCGCGCCGGACCTCCCGACCCACAGCCGGTACGCCCGCCCGCCCCACAGCCGGTACGCGGCGCCGCAGCAGGCCGCCGCGATCAGCATGGCGCCCGCGACCAGCGCCGGTACGGAGGTGTTGTAGGCGCCGCCGTCCCCGGCCGCCACCCCGTGCTGCACGCCCGACGCGGCGCAGGAGCCGTCGTCGCCGCACTCCTGCGCGCCACCGCACGACTGCTGTCCTCCGGAGCAGGGCCGCTCGCCCTCCGCGTGAGACCCGTGGGAGACGTCACCGTCCTCTCCCCGAGGGACCGAGGCACCGACGTCGCCCCGCGACGCCGCGTCACCGTCACCGCGATCACCGCGGACGGCCGTGCCGTCATCACCCCGGGAGGCCGTGCCGTCGTCCGCACGACCGGTGCTGCCGTCGTCCGCACGACCGGTGCTGCCGTCGTCCGCACGACCGGTGCTGCCGTCGTCCGCACGACCGGTGCTGCCGTCGTCCGCACGGCCGGTGACGCCCTCGTCCCCGCGCACGCCGGTGCCCGCGTCCTCTCGGGGAGCCGTGCCCGCGTCGCCACGGGCGGACGTGCCGTCATACATGCCGTCGTCCGCGCCGGTGACGGTTCCGTCGTCCCCGCCGGTGACCGTCCCGCCGGAGCCGCCGGTGACCGTCCCGCCGCCCACCTGGGGCGGGGGCACCACGCCGCTGCCGACGGGCGGCACGGCCCCACCGCCGACCTGCGGCATCGCCCCGCCGTCGCCCTGGGGGAACGTGCCGCCGTCCCCCACGGAGGGCGTACCGGCGTCGTCCCGCGCGACGGCCAGGTGCGCGCTCCAGGGCCGTCCCTGCTGACCGCTCGCCGCCGCCGGGCAGGTCCCGTCGACGGTCCGGGTACCGTCCTGCCCGGCGCCCGCCGCGTCCCCCTCCGCATAAGTCACCGGCCGGTCGTCGGAGACGACCCGTGCGGTCCCCCGGTAGACGAGGCCGCTCTCCTGCTCGGCCCTGGCCAGCCGCACGGTGCGCCCGGCGAACGCCGACGAGGTGGCGTCGATGGCCGCGGGCGCTTGCCCCCCGGCGGCCGCGCAGGTCACCGAGACGGTGACGACGGCGCCCGGCCGGGCGTCGGCGGGGCTGATCCCGGCGGCGGGGTCGACGGCCACGGCGGCCGCGCCGGTGGCGCCGAACGCGGCACCCGCCAGGACGGCGACGGACAGGGTGCGAACGGTGCGGCGCATGGGAGGAACTCCTTGCACGGACGACTCGGAGGCACGGGGCCCGTACCCCCGCAGCCATCACAGCCCGGCCCACGCCCCGCCGCGCGCGGCAGGACCCATTCGCGGGACACGCCCGCACTTTCGGGTGACGTCACAGCCCGGATCCGGCGCGGGAACGCTCCCGCGTGGGAGGGCGCGCCGGAGGGCGTGTCGAGCAGGTGGAGCCGACCGTGCCGTGGCCGGACGTTCCGCGGCCGGACGGCCTCAGCCCGCGGTGGCGCCCGGCGTCGCCGTCTCGGCGCAGTTCCGCTCCCGGGCGCCCTCGCGGGTACGGCCGGCGGCGACGAGACGCCGGGGGTGGCGCCGCAGGTACTCGCCCTCCAGCTGGGCCATGCGCTCGTTGTGGGCCCGCAGCGCGTCGTTCGAGCCGTACAGCAGGGTGTCGTGGCGCGTCCGGTGGATGGTCTCCAGCTCCTTCATGAGCTGCTGCTCGTCCAGCCGGCTGGGGTCGACTCCGGTCATGGTGGTACCCCGCTCGTGGTGTGGGTCCCGGCGGTCCGGATTCCTGCCTCCACTGTACGAACATCCGGGCGCGCGGGCCTCCCTACGGCACCGCCCCGCCCTACCGCACCCGCTCCACACGGCGCTCGTCCCACACCGGCTCCGCGGTCTCGCGGACCCGGCCGTCGCTGCCGAAGACCAGGTAGCGGTCGAAGGAGCGGGCGAACCAACGGTCGTGGGTGACGGCGAGCACCGTGCCGTCGAACGCCTCAAGGCCCTCCTGGAGGGCCTCGGCGGACTCCAGGTCGAGGTTGTCGGTCGGCTCGTCCAGGAGCAGTGCCGTCACACCCTGCAGCTCCAGCAACAGGATCTGGAACCGGGCCTGCTGGCCGCCCGACAACCGGTCGAAGTTCTGTTCGGACTGCTGGGTGAGTTCGTAGCGGCGCAGCCGGGACATCGCCGCGCCGCGGTCCTGGGAGTGTTCCGTCCACAGGATGTCCAGGAGGGTGCGGCCCTCCAGCTCGGGGTGGGCGTGGGTCTGCGCGAAGTGCCCGGGGACCACCCGTGCGCCCAGCTTCCACTCCCCCGAGTGCGCGACGTCCTCGCCGGCCAGCAGCCGCAGGAAGTGCGACTTGCCGGAGCCGTTGGAGCCGAGGACGGCGACCCGTTCGCCGTAGAAGACCTCCAGGTCGAACGGTTTCATCAGGCCGGTGAGTTCGAGCTGCGCGCAGGTCACGGCCCGTACGCCGGTACGGCCGCCCTTGATCCGCATCCTGATGTCCTGCTCGCGCGGCGGCTCGGGCGGCGGGCCGGCCTCCTCGAACTTGCGCAGCCGGGTCTGGGCGGCCGCGTACCGGGACGCCAACTCGTGCGAGATGGAGGCGGCCTGACGGAGACTCAGCACCAGCTTCTTCAGCTGGGCGTGCTTCTCGTCCCAGCGGCGGCGCAACTCCTCGAAGCGGGCGAAGCGTTCGCGCCGGGCCTCGTGGTAGGTGGCGAAGCCGCCGCCGTGCACCCAGGCGTCGGCGCCGGTCGGCGAGGGCTCCACGGAGACGATCTTCTCGGCGGAGCGGGAGAGGAGTTCGCGGTCGTGGGAGACGAACAGGACCGTCTTGCGGGTCTCCTTGAGCTGCTGTTCCAGCCAGCGCTTGCCGGGCACGTCGAGGTAGTTGTCCGGCTCGTCGAGCAGCAGCACCTCGTCGGTGCCCCGGAACAGGGCCTCCAGCACCAGCCGCTTCTGCTCTCCGCCGGAGAGGGTACGCACCTGGCGCCACTGGGCCTTCTCGTACGGCACCCCGAGGGCGGCCGTGGTGCACATGTCCCAGAGGGTCTCGTGCTCGTAGCCGCGCACCTCGGCCCAGTCGGCGAGGGCCTGCGCGTACTTCAGCTGGGCCGCCTCGTCGTCGACGGTCATGAGGGCGTGCTCGGCCTTGTCTACGGCCTGCGCGGCCGTGCGGATGCCGGGCGGGGCGACGGAGACGAGGAGGTCCCGTACGGTCGTCTCGTCCCGTACGGAGCCCACGAACTGGCGCATCACGCCGAGGCCGCCGCTCACGGCCACGGTGCCGCCGTGCGGTTTCAGCTCGCCGGAGATCAGCCGCAGCAGGGTGGTCTTACCGGCGCCGTTGGGTCCGACGAGGGCGACGGCGGCGCCCTCGCCGACCCGGAAGGAGACATCGCCGAGCAGGGCCCTCCCGTCGGGGAGGTAGTACTCCAGGTGCGCGGCTTCCAGATGTCCCATGGTCAGGGATTCTGCGGGGCGGGGCCGGGATGGGGCAAACCGTTATCGGGCCGTCGCCTTCGGGTGCGGGTGCGTCGTGGTTGCTCGCGCAGTTCCCCGCGCCCCTGAAGGGGCGCCCGGTGGACGCCCCTGAAAGGGGCGCGGGGAACTGCGCGACCAGCCCCCACCGGGCCCGCGGCCGAAGACGGCGGCCCCTACTCCACCGGCTCCCCGGTCGGCCCGCTCGCCCCCGCCGGCTCCACGACCGCGCCCTCCCAGGACAGCGCCTTCCAGCCGTCGGCAGGGGAGCCCTCCAGGATCACGACGCCCGTGTTGGCGAGGAGGCGGGAGGCGGCGTAGGGGACGTCCACGTTGTCGGCGCGGGCGGCCGCCCAGAGGCGGATCACCGCGCCGTGGCTGACCATGGCGACCGTCCCGGCGCCGCTCGCCGCGGCCTCGGCGACCACCGCGTCGTAGCGGCCGAGGACCTCGTCCCCGGTCTCCCCGCCGGGCATGCGCGGCGCGGTGTCCCCGGCCGCCCACGCGAACACGGTCCGCATGTACTCCTCGCCCCGCCCGGAGTGGCCGGGCAGCATCTCCAGGTCGCCGGCGAAGACCTCGCGGATGCCGTCGCGGACGACCGGGTCGAGACCGCGGGCGGCGGCAAGCGGGGCGGCCGTGAGCCGGGTGCGGGTGAGGGTGGAGACGTAGAGGGCCTCGATGTCCTCGCCGGCGAGGGCCGCGGGGAGGGCCGCCGCCTGCTGCTCGCCGAGGGCGGTCAGACCGGGACCGGGTACCGCGGTGTCGAGCAGGAAGTCGACGTTGGTCGGGGTCTGTCCGTGACGTATGAGGAGCAGGCGCATCCAGGGTTCCTCTCACTCGGCTCACTCGACCGCGGCGCGGGCAGGCAGGAAAGTGCCACTTCAGGGTACCCGCACCCGCATGAGCCCAGACGTCGACCTCACCGTCCCGAAGCCCGGCCGGCACGCGCTGCGCGACCGGCTGCTCGCCCTCGACAGCCGGTTGTTCGAGTTCGCCGCCGAGCGGAACTGGCCGTTCGCCGAGCCGGTACTGCCCCGGCTGAGCCGCGGCGCCAACCACGGCGTGCTGTGGTGCGCGACCGCCGCCGCGGTGGCCGCGACCCGCACGCCCCGGGCCCGCCGGGCCGCCGCCCGCGGCCTGGCCTCGCTCGCCCTGGCCTCGCTGGCCATCAACACCCTCGGCAAGCGCTCGGTGCGCCGCCCGCGCCCGCTGCTCGACCCGGTGCCCGCGGTACGGCACCTGAAGCGGCAGCCGATCACCACCTCGTTCCCCTCCGGGCACGCCGCGTCGGCTGCGGCCTTCGCGACCGGGGTCGCCCTGGAGTCCCCGGGGTGGGGCGCGACGGTGGCTCCGCTGGCGTTCTCCGTCGTCATGTCCCGGGTGTACACGGGCGTGCACTTCCCGAGCGACGTGCTCGCGGGCGCGGCGCTCGGGATGGGCGCCGCGTTCGCGGTACGGGGACTGGTGCCGACCCGGGCGCAGACCGGCCCGCCGCCCCGGCCGCGCGCCGAGGCCCCGGCGCTGCCGGACGGGGAGGGACTGGTGGTGGTGGCCAACCGGGCCTCGGGCAGCGCCGAGCGGATGCGGGTGCTGCACCGCGAGCTGCCCGCCGCGGAGCTGGTGGAGTGCGAACCGGGCGAGGTGGAGGCCGAGTTGGCGAAGGCGGCGGCGCGGGCGCGGGCGCTCGGGGTGTGCGGCGGCGACGGCACCGTGAACGCGGCGGCCGGCGTCGCCCTGCGCCACGGGCTGCCGCTCGCGGTACTGCCCGGCGGCACCCTCAACCACTTCGCCCACGACCTGAGCGTGGAGGACGGCCGGGGCCTCGGCCGGGCGGTGCGCGAGGGCGAGGCGATCCGGGTGGACGTCGGCCGGTTCGCCTCCGGCGGCTTGGAGGGCGTCTTCCTGAACACGCTGAGCCTGGGCGTCTATCCGGAGCTGGTCCGGGAGCGGGAACGCTGGTCGCACCGGATCGGCGCGTGGCCCGCCGAGGTGCTGGCCGTGCTGCGGGTGCTGCGCACCGACCGGCGTCCGCTCCGGGTCGAACTGGGCGGCGAGACGCACCCGTTGTGGCTGCTGTTCGTCGGCAACTGCCTCTACCACCGGCTGGCCCTGACCCCGGGCCGCCGTACCGACCTGGCGGACGGGCGGCTCGACGTACGCGTGGTGCACGGCGGCCGGCATCCCGCGCTCCGCCTGCTCTCCGCCGCCCTCGCGGGCCCGCTCCCCCTCCCCCACTCCCGGGTCCGCTCGGGCGGGAGGCACCCGGACGCCACCCGCGCCGGGGCCCGGGTGACCCGGCTGCGCCTGACCGGCATCGGGGCCGGCACACCGCTCGCCTACGACGGTGAAGTCACCGATGTGACGGGTGAGCTGACCGTGGAGAAGCTGCCGAGGGCCCTGACCGTGTACCGGCCGCTGCCCTGATCCACCCATCCGGCGTGACGAGCCGTCAGTCCATATCGCGAAACGCAGGTCTCATCATTCGACATGCGGGCGTAGCGTTGCGGATACCGCGGGACGGGGCCGTCCGGCCCCGTCCGCCGGTGTGACGCGAAGGGGTTGAGCCATGTCGAAGGCACAGGAGACGGCCGTCTACACGCACGGGCACCACGAGTCGGTGCTCCGTTCCCACACCTGGCGCACCGCCGCCAACTCCGCGGCCTATCTGCTCGGTTCGCTGAAGCCCCACATGCGGATCCTGGACATCGGCTGCGGTCCGGGGACGATCACCGCCGACCTGGCCGAACTGGTCCCGGACGGCCGGGTCACCGGCGTCGACCACGCGCCGGGCGTCCTGGAGCAGGCCCGCGCGACCGCCGCCGGGCGCGGTCTGACGAACGTGGACTTCGCCGTCGCCGACGTGCACGCGCTGGACTACCCGGACGACACCTTCTGCGTGGTCCACGCCCACCAGGTGCTCCAGCACGTGGGCGACCCGGTGCAGGCGCTGCGCGAGATGCGCCGGGTGACCAAACCGGGCGGCTTCATCGCGGTACGGGACTCGGACTACGCGGCGATGACCTGGTACCCGGCGGTGCCCGGCCTGGACGACTGGTCGGACCTGTACCGGCGGGTGGCCCGCGCCAACGGGGGCGAGCCGGACGCCGGCCGGCGGCTGAGGTCCTGGGCACTGGCGGCCGGGCTGACGGACATCACGGCCACCTCCGGCACCTGGACGTACAGCACGGCCGAGGAACGGGCCTGGTGGGGCGGGCTGTGGGCGGACCGTACGGTCGCCTCCTCCTACGCCGAGCGGGCCACCGAGGGCGGCCACGCGACCACGGAGCGGTTGGCGGAGATCGCGGCGGCCTGGCGGGAGTGGGCGGCGCAGGAGGACGGCTGGTTCGCCGTACTGCACGGAGAGATCCTGGGCCGCAAGTGAGCCCGCAAGCGGGCCCGCAAGCGAGCCGGGCCGCCGCACGGCGTGCGCCGACGGTCAGCGCGGCCCGGCCGCTCCGGCGCCCTGCTCGGTGAAGGAGTAGGCCGCCCAGGGCCCGGTGAGCTCCACCCGGATACCCGGTGCCTGGTCCCTGGTGCGGTCGACCAGTTCGACGAATGCCTCGGAATCCGCGCGCGGCACCAGATAGGCCGCGTCGAGCAGGCCCGGCCCGGGCGCCTCGGAGAGCGTCGCACTCCGCGGAGGGCGCAGCCGGGAGTCCTCGGCGCGTGCCGAGAGCCGCTCGTGCAGGTCGTGGGCGAATTCCTCGGCGGCCCGGCGCTTCGCCTCGGGCCCGGGCGGGTCGGCGTACAGCCTCACCCCCCACTCGACCCGTCCTTCGAGCCGGTCGAGGGTGCGCAGGAAGTCGGCCTCGCGGGCCTCCATCATGATCCGTACGCCGCTGTCGTCCGGGAAGACCGTGGCCGGCCGGAGCGGGAGCGGCGTGGTGACCGTGGTGAGCGCGTCGATCACGCCCTGGTGGGCCCGGGCGGTCGCGGCCAGCCAGTCCGGGTCCGCCAGATGGTCCCGCAGCGGTTCCTCGGCGAAGTCGCCCTCCGGGACCGTACTGACGACGGCGACCAGCCCGTGGTGCCTGAGCAGCCCCGGCGGGACCCCGGCCACGCCGGTGAGCTGGGCCTGCAGGGCCGCCGCGAACGGACGGCAGACGGCGTACACGTACCGGAGTCCGCCCTGTGCGGTCATCCGTCCTCCTCGTGACGTGGTCCGCGGCCGGCCGTGGAGACCGCGGGTTCGGCGGGCCCCGGTTCGACGAAGCTGTACGGCGGGAGCGGCCCGATGAGGCTCAGGTCGAGATGCGGATGGCTCTTGCGCAGCCGTTCGACCCCGGCCAGGAAGGTCTCGGCGGAGTGCCGGTCCACGAGGAAGGACACGTCGACGAGCCGGTCGGCGGAGCCGGGCCCCGCGCTGACGGCGGCCGACTCGGGTTCCAGCGCCTGCCGCACCTCGGCCGCGTCCGTGGCCTCCCGGACCCGTACGGCGTCCACCACCATCTCGCCGAGCAGCAGCCGGCTCCGGTGGCTTGCGCCGCCCGCCTTGCGGCCGGCCTCGGCCAGGGCGCGCAGCTCGGGGTTCTCGGACATCACGCGGTGCAGCACGGCCTCCTCGACGGGGGAAACCCTGACGTTGTACTCGACCTTGCCGTCGAGGGCGCGCAACCGCTCCCGGTAGTGGTCGGCGCGTTCGGCGAGGACGCCGGTGACGGTGTCGTCGTCCGGGGCGACGCTGCCGAACCGCATGGGCAGCACGCAGCCGCCGCCTCCGGCCACCGCCAGCACGTTCTGGTGGGCGAGCCGGTCCCGGCGCCCGGGCCGCAGCCCGTCGGGGGCCTCGCTGACCAGTGCGGCCAGTTCACCCTCCGTGAGAACCCGCACCCGGCGCGGCGGATCGCCGACCCCGGCCGTGCCCTCGGGCAGAGCGGGGTGCGCGGCGGCCGTGACGCCGTAGACGTACGTGCCCACTCCTGCTCCTCCCTCGCTCTCGACTTCACCCTCGCCCTCACCCTCACCCTCGTCTTCGTCTTCTCCTTGCGGCGGGTCGGAGTCCGTGCGGGTTCACCGCACGATCGCCTCCTCGACCAGCAGCCGTCCGGCCACCGCGATCGCGTCGGCGTCGATCCCGGCGGCGTGCAGCTGCTGGTCGGGGGCGGCCGAACCCGGCATGGTGCGGACGGCGAGCCGCACCAGCCGCGGCACGGGCCTGCCGTCCGCGAACGCCTCCGCCACCGCGTCGCCGAGCCCGCCCTCCTCGTGGTGGTCCTCGACGGTGAGCAGGCAGCCGGTCTCCTCGGCGGCCGTGCGCAGCGTCTGCCGGTCGACGGGCTTCACGGAGTACAGGTCGACGACCCGGATCAGGATGCCGTCCTCGGCGAGCGCGTCGGCGGCCTTCAGCGCCTCGTGCACGGTGACCCCGGCGGCGACCACGGTCAGCCGGTCCTCCTCGGAGGAGCGCAGCACCTTGCTGCCGCCGACCGGGAACTCCTCGTCCGGGCCGTAGACCACCGGGCTCGCCCCGCGCGAGGTGCGCAGATAGCGGATGCCATCGAGCCCGGCCATGGTGGCGACGAGCCGGGCGGTCTGGTTGGCGTCGCACGGGTAGAGCACGGTCGAGCCGTACAGCGAGCGGAACATCGCCAGGTCCTCCAGGCCCATCTGGGAGGGCCCGTCCTGCCCGATGGCCACGCCCGCGTGCGAGCCGACCAGGTTGATCCCGCTGCCGCTGACGGCGGCCATCCGCACGAAGTCGTAGGCCCGGCTGAGGAAGGCGGCGAAGGTGGCGGCGTACGGCACCCAGCCGCGGGTGGCCATGCCGACGGCTCCGGCGACGAGTTGCTGTTCCGCGATGTAGAACTCGAAGTACCGGTCGGGGTGTTCCTTGCCGAAGAGTTCGGTACGGGTGGAGTCGCCGACCTCGCCGTCCAGCGCGACCACGTCGGCGCGGGCGTGGCCCAGCGCGACGAGCGCCTTGCCGAAGGCGTCGCGGGTGGGGACCTCTTCTCCCTTGTCGTAGCGGGGGAGTTCGAGCGCGCCGGTGGGCACCGAGTGCAGCGCGCGGGCCGCCGGCGGCTCCTTCACGTGGACGCGGAGGTCCCGTACCCCGCCGAGTTCGGCGATGGCCTCCTCGGGGTCCGGCAGCGGCTTGCCGTGCATGCCCTCGCGGTCCTCGACGGCGGCGACGCCCCGGCCCTTGCGGGTGCGGGCCAGGATCACGGTGGGCTGCCCGGGGGTGGCGGCGGCCTCGACGCAGGCGCGGTCCACGGCGTCCACGTCGTGCCCGTCGATCTCCACGGTGTGCCAGCCGAAGGCCTGGAAGCGGCGGGCGTAGGCGTCCAGGTCGTGGCCGTGCCGGGTGGGGCCGCGCTGCCCGAGCCGGTTGACGTCGACGATCGCGGTGAGGTTGTCGAGGTGCTCGTACCCGGCGTGCTCGGCGGCCTCCCACACGGACCCCTCCGCCAGCTCGCTGTCCCCGCACAGCACCCAGACCCGGTAGCGGCCGTGCTCCAGCCGCTTCCCGGACAGCGCGATACCGACGCCGACCGGCAGGCCCTGGCCGAGGGAGCCGGTGGCGGTCTCCACCCACGGCAGCCGGCGCGGGGTCGGGTGCCCCTCCAGGTGGCTGCCGAGCTTGCGGAAGGTGAGCAGCTCGGCGTCGTCGAGGGCACCGGCGGCCTTGTAGGCGGCGTACAGCAGCGGCGAGGCGTGGCCCTTGGAGAGGACGAAGCGGTCGTTGCCGGGGTGGTCGGGCCGCTCGAAGTCGTAGCGCAGGTGGTGGGCGAGCAGGACCGCCATCAGATCGGCGGCGGACATCGACGAGGTCGGATGCCCCGACTCGGCCGCGGCAGCCGCCCGCACGCTGTCCACGCGCAACTGCTGGGCGAGTTCGACGAGTTCGGCGGTGTTCATGAGGCTCCTTCCGGAGGACGGTCACTCATGGCCGAGGCGCATACCACCCACGTAACCGTAGGCTCACCCTCAAAACCCCGCGCGTCGAAACGCGCCCCCCAAGGGGCGCGGGGAACTGCGCGATCAACCACACACGGTCCGCAGTCGAGCGCGCACAGTAGCCGGGCCGGTCCCGATGACAAGGCGACTCCGCACCCACACCCGGCCCACGGCAACTAGGCTCGTGCCCATGGAGATTCTGGGCGCCTCCCTGCGCATCTGCGTCGACGACCTCGAGACCGCGATCCCGTTCTACGAACGCCTCTCCGGCGGCAGAGCCCTCCGTTTCGAACGTGGCGACGTCCAGGTCGCCGCGGTCGGCTCCTTCCTCCTGATGAGCGGACCTGAGTCGGAGCTGGAGGTGCTGCGCAAGGTGGCCGCGACCATCGCGGTGCAGGACGTCGGCGCGGCCCACCGGCTCCTCGACGACCTCGGCGCCCGCGTCCTCGCCGGGCCGATGGCCACCCCCGTCGGCCACACGCTGCTCGCGATGCACCCGGACGGCTCGGTCTTCGAGTACGTCGACCAGCACCGGGACTGAACCGGCCGGGTCACAGGCCCTGCGGCCGCATCCGGAAGTCGTACCGGGCGGGCAGCGGCTCGTCACCGAGCCGCGCCCACAGCCGGCCGAGCGCGTCCGACCCCTCCCGCAGGTCGGCCACCTCGAACCCGGCCTCGAAGACGGCCCGGGCCGCCGCCCGCCGCCCTTCGGCCAGCAGCAGCTCCGCCTCCAGGAGCCGGAACCGCCCGCGCTCCCGGATCGCGGGCAGCAGCGCCTCCCACACGGCGCGGGCCTCGGCGACCCGCCGTACCCGCAGCAGCGCCTCGACGGCCTCGCGGCCGAGCGCAGCGCAGGCCGCCGTCCAGGTCGCGCCGTCGTCGCGGCGCTCCCGGCACAGGTCGTCGAAGGCGTCGGCGTACCGCTCGGCGGCCCGCTCGTGCTGCCCGTACTCCTGGTCGGCGACGGCGAGGCAGCGCAGCAGCGGCCAGAGCGACGGGGCGAGGGCGAGGGCCCGCTCCCAGCTGCGGACGGCCTGGGCGCGGTCGCCGGCGTGCCACTGGGCGACACCCAGGTGGTACTCGGTGTGCGGGGTGGCGGGCGCCGTCTCCAGCATGTCCCGCCAGTGCGGGGCGACCAGGGTCGGTCCCGGCGGCCTGACCCGGCGGGGTTCGGGCAGGGTGCCGGTGCGCAGCAGCTCGCGCCAGGGCGCCTGCTCCTCGGTCAGCGTGGCCTCGGCGAACGGCGTGCCGGGCAGCTTCCAGTCGGCGCGCAGCGCTTCGAGGGCGCCCCAGCCGGAGCCGGTGGCGAGGAGTTCGCCGGGCTCGGCGTCCGCGTACGGCTTCCAGGCGGCGTGGGCGGCGTCGAACTCCGCGCGCGGCAGGGCGAGTTCAAGCTGCCGCGCCACGTCCTGCGGGGCCGCGGAGAGCGGGCCGTACGCCTCCAGCCAGGAGATCTCGCGCTCCGCGTCGAGGCGGACGTGCTCCAGCTGGGTGCGGGCCAGCCCGGCCTGGATCTCGCGGTAGCCGCCGGTGCCGGACCCGCCGAGCCACTCCTGCCAGCGTCGGCCGCCCGGCCCCGAGCCCCACACGAACTGCTTCCGGCCGCGCAGTTCGTCAGTGGAGGTCTGCACCAGGCCGTGGCCGTCGGCGTCCAGCGCGGCGATCCAGCGGCGCCGCCCGTCCGGAATGTCGTAGAACCAGTCGGCCGGGTAGGGGTGTCGGGCGTCGGGGGCCGGCACGGGCACCCGGCGCAGCCTGCGCTCGGACCCGAACTCCCAGGCCTCCTCGGCCGGGACGACGATCCGGCGGTCCTCGGGTACGGCGGTGTTGGACCACCAGTAGCCGGGCACCGGGTGTTCGTGCGGGTTGCGGACGCGGACCCCGGCGTACAGGAAGTCGGAGCCGTCCGGCAGCCACAGGTCGACCTGGAAGGGCAGGTCGCGCAGCCGTTCCCACTCCCACAGCCGGAGCATCTCGCCGCCGTCGGGGGCGGGGACGCGGGCCGCGTGCAGCGGGGCGCAGGAGAGGGCCGTGTGACCGGTGGCGCCGATGTTCCACTCGATGCCGCCGGCGTACCAGGCGCCGTTGAGGGCGAGGTTGGCGGGCTGGAACACCGGGTTGCGGTACAGGAGTTCGCGGCCGGTGGGCAGGTGCACGAGGGAGGCGACGCGCCCGCCGAGACCGGGCAGGACGGTGGCGCGCAGCCGGTCGTTCTCGATCACCAGGGCGTCGATCCCGCGAGGTGTGCGCGTTCTGCCGTAGCCGTCACGGATCCGCACCGGGAGCAGGCTGCCCAGCGGTTCGTGGCCGAGTTGACGGGCCATGTCCCGGGGCAGGTCCTCCCGGTCACGCTCGTCGACGCGGTGGATCTCCTCGAGGAGGCGGAGCGGCGGCAGCGGGTTGTCCGGGCCCAACTCCGCCGCGGGCAGGGTCAGTACCTCACGTCGGATCCTCGTCACGATCACCATGGAACCCGCCGCCGGTTGAGCTGACCAGGGGAGCTGCCGGTCAGGATTACGCAAAGGCCGCCTCCGTACGAGGTCAGGCGCCGGCCCGCGTCTCCGTCGTGATCGCCCAGCGTTCGTGGTCCCGCCAGGCCCCGTCGATGTAGATCATGTTCGGTGAGAAGCCCTCCAGCCGGAACCCGGCCCCGCGGGCGAGCGCGATGGACGCGGCGTTGCCAGGCTGCACGTTGATCTCCAGCCGGTGCAGCCGCATCGGTCCGAAGGCGTGGTCCACGACCAGGCCCATCGCCTCCCGCATCAGGCCGCGCCCGGCCGCGTGCGCGAACACGCCGTAGCCGAGCGCACCGCACTGGAAGCCGCCCTCGACGATGTTGTTGATGTTGATGAACCCGGCGATCGCCCCGCCCTGCTCACCGCGCTCCCCGCCCGCCCCGCCCTCCCCTGCTTCCTTCTCGCAGACCAGGAACCCGGCCTTGCTGCGGTCCTCGATCAGCCGCCCCGCGTAGCCGGCGTAGGCCGCGTCCGTGGTGGGCGGGAACAACCAGGGCTGGTGGAGGTCCTTGCTCTCCCTGGCGCGGGCGATGAACTCGGCACCGTCCTCGTAGGTGTACGGGCGGATGCCCACGCGGGGGCCCTCGGCGAGATAGCGGGAAGCGGTGTGCGGCATCCCGACACCCTACGCGGACCCGGCGCGGACGCCTCACGGAATACACCGCACGGCCCCCCGGGTGGGCCGCCGGCTCGGCGCCGGCCCCGGCTCGGCGCCGGCCTCAGCTCAGCGCCGGCTCCCGCAGGGTCAGCGTGCCCGCGTCCGCGTCCAGCTCGGCGGCGACCCCGAGCGGCATGGTCAGGGCCGCCTCGCAGTGCCCGAACCCGAACTCCTCCAGCACCGGCACGCCCAGGCCGCCGAGCCGGTCGAGGAGCATCGGCCGCAGCCGCTCGTAGGGCCCGCACCGGTCCCAGGAGCCGAGCAGGATCCCGGCGACGCCGTCCAGCAGACCGGACCGCAGCAGCTGGGTGATGCTCCGGTCGAGGCTGTACGGGGCCTCGCCGACGTCCTCCAGCAGGAGCAGGCCGCCCCGGGTGCCGGTGTGGGTGTGCGGGGTGCCGATGCCGGTGGCGAGCAGCCGCAGGCAGCCGCCGACGGTGACGCCCGTGGCCCGGCCGCCCACCAGCGCGGTGCCCCGGGAGGCAATGGTGCGGACCGTCTCCGGGGCGAGGAGGGTGGCCCGCAGGTGTTCCTGTGCCTCGGTGCTCTTGACGAAGTCGGCGCCGGCGGCCACCGGACCGTACAGGGTGGCGAGGCCGAGCCGGGTCGCGAACGCCTCGTGCAGCACGGTCGCGTCGCTGAAGCCGACGAACACCTTCGGGCCCGCCGCCCGCATCGCCTCCCAGTCGAGCAGGTCGACGAGGCGCTGTGCGCCGTAGCCGCCGCGCGCGCAGAGCACGGCGGAGACGGACGGGTCGCACCAGGCCCGCTGGAGGTCGGCCGCGCGCTCGGCGTCGGAGCCCGCGAGGTAGCCCAGTTCGGCGTCCCTGGCGAGCGCGTGGGGTGCGGCCACCGGGTCGAGGTCCCAGCCGCGCAGGACGTCGAGGCCCGCCTGGAGCCGTTCCTCCTGCACCGGCCCGCTCGTCGCCACGACGGCGACCCGGGCTCCGGCGGAGAGCCGCGGCGGTCTCACCAGTTCGGCCACTTCGGCCTGCTCCGGCACTTCGATCCGTTCCGGCATGTCGCTCTGTTCCGGTACTTCGCTCACTTCACCAGTTCCAGCTCGGGGATTCCGGGCACGTCCAGCCCGAACACCTGAGCGTAGAGGGCGAGCTCCGCCTCCAGCGCGCGGACCAGGGTCTCCGCGCGCCGGAAGCCGTGGCCCTCGCCCGCGAAGGTGAGGTACGCGTGCGGCACCGGGCGGCCGTCGAGCCGGGCGAGGAAGCGTTCGCACTGCGCGGGCGGGCAGATCACGTCGTCCAGCCCCTGGAGCAGCAGGAAGGGCGCGGTGAGCCGGTCGGCGTGTTCGCTGGGCGACCGCTGGACGTACCGCTCGGGCACCTCGGCGAGCGGGCCGATCAGGGATTCCAGGTACTGGGACTCGAAGTCGTGGGTCTCCCCCGCGCCCCAGCTGGTGAGGTCGAGGACGGGGTAGGAGATGGTGCCGCAGGCGTAGACGTCGGTGCTGGTCAGGGAGGCGGCGGTGGTCCAGCCGCCGGCGCTGCCGCCGCGGATCGCCAGCCGGGCCCGGTCGGCGGCGCCCTCCTCGGCGAGGGCGAGCGCGACGGCCGCGCAGTCCTCGACGTCGACCACGCCCCACTGCTCGCGCAGCCGCTCCCGGTACTCCCGCCCGTATCCGGTGGAGCCGCCGTAGTTGACCTCGGCGACGCCGATGCCCCGGGAGGTGAAGTAGGCGATGGCCAGGTCGAGGACGAGCGGTGTCCGGCTGGTGGGGCCGCCGTGTGCCCAGACGACGAAGGGCGGCAGTTCGCCCTCGGGGGCGCGGTGGCCGGGGTGGTGGGGCGGGTGGATGTGGGCGTGCACCTCTCGGCCGCCGGGGCCGGCGAAGGTGCGGATCCGCGGATCGGGGTAGTAGGCGGGGTCGACCGCGTCCCGGTGCGGGGTGCCGACGACCCGGGCCCGGCCGGAGGCGGTGTCGAGTTCGACGACCTCGTGGGCGGTGCGCGGGCCGGCGCCGACCGCGAGCACGCGGGTGCCGTGCACGGCGAGGGTGGCGGAGAACTCGGTCCACGGCCCGGCCGCGTCGGCGATCTCGCCGGTCTCCGGGTCGAGTATCCCGAGTGTCATCGCCCCGCGGCCGTGGAGGACGGCGACCAGCCCGTTGTCCAGCGGTGCGAACCAGTTGTGACCGAGCCGCCAGAGCGGTCCCGCGAACTCCTCCTCGCGCGGGCACAGGGCCACGTCGTCGCGGTACAGGTTCCACCAGCCGCTGCGGTCACTCGCGTACAGCAGCCGGTCGTCGGCGGACCACGCCACCTGGGCCACGGCCTCGGTGGGGCCGCCGGCCACGGTGCGGACCGAGTGCAGGTTTCCGTCGGCGCCGACCTCGCCGACCAGCAGTTCGGTGCCGTCCCACGGCATCCGCGGGTGGTCCCAGGCGAGCCAGGCGGCCCGGCGTCCGTCGTGCGTCAGACGCGGTCCGGTGACGAACCGGTGCCGTTCCTCGGTGAGTTCGCGTACGGCGGCCCGGTCGTCGGCGGCCGAGCCGTCCAGCGGTACGGCGGCGGGCACCCGACGGACGTCGGTGGGTGCGGGCCCGGTGAACTCCTCCAGGACGCACCAGACTTCGCCCCGGTCGAGGAGCAACTGCGGGTCGGCCCAGCGGGGTCCGGGCGGGGTCAGCGGCCGGGGCTCCTCGCCGGGGCGGTACAGGTACAGCCGCTGGTCGTCGAAGTGGACGAAGACCAGCAGCGGTTGACCTTCGCCGTCGGGTACGGCACCGGCCCAGGGCCGTCCGCCGTACTCGATGACCCGGCTGCGGACGTTCCAGGGCGCGGGCAGGACGGACTCCCCGGTGGAGCCGCTGACCAGGGTTCTGCGGCCGCCCTCCGTGGGCCGGGGCTCGGTCCACCAGGGCTCGTCGCCGACGAAGCCCACCCACTCGGCGAAGCCGTCGTGCGCCGCCGCCAGGGCCGCGTCGACGGGTGAGGGCCACGAGCCGTACGCCTTGGTCTCCACGTGCTCTCTCCTCTCGGGTGTCACGCTGTGCGCAGGAAGCGGTCCAGGACGCGGACGCCGAAGTGCAGGGCCTCGACGGGGACGCGTTCGTCGACGCCGTGGAACAGGGCCTGGTAGTCCAGGCCTTCGGGGAGCTTCAGCGGGGCGAAGCCGTAGCCGGTGATGCCGAGCCGGGAGAACTGCTTCGCGTCGGTGCCGCCCGACATGCAGTACGGCACCACGTGCCCGTCGGGCGCGAACTCCTCGACGGCGGCCCGCATCCGGGCGTACGTCGGTGAGTCCAGCGGTGCCTGGAGGGCGACCTCGCGGTGGTGGAACTCCCAGTCGACGTCGGGGCCGGTGAGGCGGTCGAGGGTGGCGCGGAACTCGTCCTCGGTGCCGTGCAGATAGCGTCCGTCGACGAAGGCGACGGCCTCGCCGGGGATGACGTTGACCTTGTAACCGGCGTTCAGCATGGTCGGGTTGGCGCTGTTGCGGACGGTGGCCTCGACCAGCTTGGCGGCCGGGCCGAGCTTGTCGAGGAGGAGGTCGACCTCGTGCAGGTCGGGCTCGATGCCGTAGAGGGCGGCGAGTTCGGTGAGGGCGGCGGAGACCGTCGGGGTGAGGCGGAGCGGCCACCGGTGCTCGCCGATGCGGGTGACGGCGGCGGCGAGCCGGGTGACCGCGTTCTCGCTGTTGACCTTGGAGCCGTGGCCGGCCCGGCCGCGCGCGGTGAGCTTGAGCCAGGCGGTGCCACGCTCCCCGGCGGCGATGGGGTAGAGCTGCCGCCCGGTGCCGTCGTGGAAGGTGAAGGCGCCGGACTCGGAGACGCCCTCGGTGCAGCCCTCGAACAGTTCGGGGTGGTGGTCGGCGAGGAACCCGGAGCCGTCCTCGGCGCTGGCCTCCTCGTCGGCGGTGAACGCGACGACGATGTCCCGCCGCGGCCGTACCCCCTCCCGGGCCCAGGCCCGCACGACCGCCAGGATCATCGCGTCCATGTTCTTCATGTCGACGGCGCCCCGCCCCCACACCACCCCGTCGCGGATCTCCCCGGAGAACGGGTCGACGCTCCAGTCGGCGGCCTGCGCGGGTACGACGTCGAGGTGGCCGTGGACCAGGAGCGCGTCCGCGGCCGGGTCCGTCCCCTCGACGCGGGCGACGACGTTGGTGCGCCCCGCGGTCCGCTCCAGGAGGATCGGTTCCAGGCCGGTCTCCGCGAGCCGTTCGGCCGCGTACTCGGCGGCCGGCCGCTCCCGGCAGTCGCCGCCGCCGAAGTTGCTGGTGTCGATCCGGATCAGCTCGGAGGTGAACCGGACGACCTCGTCGAGTGCCTGCTGGTCAGCCATACTGCTCCTCCACCGCGGCCGAGACGATCGTGGTGACCGCCTTGAAGGTGCGGATGCCGTCGTACATGGTCCCCTCGGTGTACGCCACCTTCCGCTCGCCGACCTGGTCCACGCCGGGGACGACGGTGGCGGCGAGGGCGAGGTGCTCGGCGTCGAACTCCAGGGCGATCGTGAAGGGCCCGCCGGTCACGGGCTCGTGCCGCACCGCGAGCTGGACGGCGTCCTTGGCGGCGGCGCGGATGTCGGCGGCGGTCCGGGCGGGCGTCCGGCACACGGCCGCGTACCGGGACACGTGGTCCTTGACGGCGACCTTCCGGGCCTCGGGCGCGTAGCCGAGGGCGTCCTCGCAGGCCAGGTCGTCGCCGGTGAAGAGGACGACCGGGACGCCGTACTCGGCGACGACGTGCGCGTTGAGCAGGCCCTCGCTGGCGCGGACATCGTTGAGCCAGACGCCGGTGACGGAGTTGGGCAGGTAGGTGTGGGCGAGGACGCCCTCCATGCCGGCGCCGGTGTGGTAGCCGATGAAGGCCACGCCGTCGACGTCGCCGTGCTGGACGCCCTCGACCATGGAGAGCGTCTTGTGCCGGCCGGTGATCATCTGGGCGCGGTCGTCGAGCTGCTCCAGGAGCAGGTTGCGCATGCTCCAGTGGGCCTCGTTGATGAGGACCTCGTCGGCGCCGCCGTCGTAGAAGCCGAGGACGGCGGCGTTGACGTCGGAGGTGAACATCGGCCGGCACCGCTCCCACTGCGGCGCGCCGGGCAGCACGTCGCCGGGCCAGGTCACCCCGGTGGCGCCCTCCATGTCGGCGCTGATGAGGATCTTCATGGTGCTTCACGTTACGCGTCGACGGGTGAACTTCCTACGAGGCGGAACGAAGGTCGAGCCCACTCCCGTATGCGGCGCCGGTGCCGGCGACGGACCCGGAGCCGGTCGATGCCGAGCGGGCTGACGAGGAGGGCGGTCGGCCGAGGCGGTCGGCGGAGGTCTTCCGGGTCTTCGGCTCGCGGAATCCCCACGCGTTTGAGGGACAACCGAGTTACCCCGCGGGCGACGTCTTCCACAAGGTCACCGGCCGCTGGGAACTCAACCAGGCCCGCCTGCCCGCCGGCGACCAACCCGGCAAGCGGTACGACGTGTTCGTCCACCTGCCCAGCCATGGCGGCCAGGCGAACGTGAAGTACAACTTCATCCCCGGAGACAACACCGTGGGGGCCAAGGCAGACTACTGCCACGTCAACCAGGCAACCCGCAGCAACGGCAGCGACACCTGGTTCGAGTTCGGCACCTTCACCTTCTGGAAGGGCGGCCGCATCGAGGCGGACAACCTACACGACGCGGGAACCGGAGACGCCGACGTCGCCTTCGACGCGATGGCCTTCGTCCCGCACAACAGCAAGGTCACCACACAGGCATGCCAACTGATCGACAGTGGTCCCTGATGAGCCACAGCAAGCGCGTCGGCCTCGCGCTGACTTCCGCGGTCGTGGGTGCCGTCCTGACACTCACCTCCTGCACCGCGCACAAGCAACAGGATCCCCCGGCCGCCGCGGACGGCGAGCACAAGCCGCCACCGACCGAGCCGAGCCCCGCCCCCTCCTTCACACCACCGTCAGCCGCTGCCCTGCCCACCCACGCGATCCCGGCAGAGGAAATGCCGAGGCTGGGCGAGGCGACGGCCATGGCCAAGGGCTATACGGGCAAGGCGTTCTTGGACAACCTCTCGAAGGCATGGGGCATCAACCTCGGAGCTCCGAAGGAGGAGGAGTTCCCCGGCGGCCGCAGGAAGACAGTGATCACCGGTGACAACGGCAAGGGCCTGTCCCTGTACCTGACGGTCACGAAGGCCGACGAACTCGTTTTCCTGGACTGCGTCGCAGCAAACGGCAACACCCACACCACCGCCTTCCTCCGCGCCTGCGCCGCGGTCGACGCCCCGGGCACCGACGCGGACAGGGCGACCACATGGTTCGACCAGGCCAAGAAGGAGACCGACACCCTGTACGCGAAGAAGAAGGCAGCCACCGTCAGCGGCATCCTCACCACCGGAAAACTCGTCATGTTCGTGAACAGACTGACCGACTCCGAACAGCTGAAGATCCTCGGCGGCGGAACCGCGGAAAACTCCTGACCCGCCCCACACCCGGCCCCCGTCCGCATCAGCAGCCGGGGGCCGATCCTCAGGACTCCATCACCTGCTCGGGCCCGGTCGTCATGCCCCGTTGGATTCCGGCTTGTCCGCCGCGACGTCCTCGCAGGACTCGTCGGGCTCGTGCGCGGTGATCCGAACCTGGGTCGGGTCCGCGGTCCTTGACGGGAAGTCGATGGTGAAGCAGCGGCTGACCTTGGTGTCCCCTGAGCCGAAGAGGTGCGGGAAGGGCTCGTACGAACGCGAGAACCGCGCCAGGACGCGCGCGCCCGCACCGTCGAACCGCAGGTAGTAGAGCCACGCGCCGGTGCGACCGACCGCGGTGGCGTACACCTCGTCCATCTGCCGGCGCGTGGTGGGAAAACCCCCGTCACGAGCGAGGACGTCGTCCACGAAACGCTGGGCGTCCTCCCGCGTTCCCTTGAGAGCGGCCGCCTTGCGCTGGTCCGCCCGATGGGCGCCGACGGCGTAGTAGGTCACGGTGACTGTCAGAAGGGCGAGCAGGACCGCACCCAGGGTCTTCGCCCAGGGTGCGGTCCTGCCTCGTTGCTCGGATGCCATGGCTGCCTAGAGCTCGCCGACCGCGCGGCTGAATGTGTCGGCGTAGGCGGAGGTGCCGACGCCGTTCGGATGGTAGCTCTCCCGGCTGATGCACCAGGAGTCCGTGCTGAGGCACCGGAAGTCGCCGTCGCCCTCGGGGGCCGTCACGATCTTGTTGATGCCCTCGTCGTCGTCGCAGGCCCGCTTGCCCTCGAAGTCGCTGTCCGGGGATGCGAAGCTGACCGGGAGACCCTGCAGCTTGAGCGAGTCCACGAGTTCCTGCTGCTTGGTCTCCATGTAGTCGGCCATCGCGTCCACCCTCGCCATCCCGGCTCCGCCGACACCGCTCACGCAGAGGGTCACGTTCTCGTCGAAGATGCGGGGATAGCCGAGCAGGACGATGTCGGCGTTGGGTGCCTCCGCGTGAATCGCGTTCAGTACGTCCTTGACCCCGGTCGAGTCCTGCGTGCCGGACACGGCGTCGTCGATGTCGCTCTCGATGTCGTCCTCCGAAGGACACCCGGTCGTGGCACACATCCGCATCACGTCCGGGAAGCCCGCGTCGTTGCCGCCGATGGTGAGCGCCACCAGGTCGGTGTCGTCGCTGAGGACGCCCGAGTCGATCTGGAACCGTTCATGGAAGTTCCCGTCGAAGCCCCATGTCTCCTCGTCGTCCGCGTTGACGGGTGTGCCGGACAGCACCTGCCAGGTGTGTGCGCCGGAGCAGGAGACGTTCTGGAGATCCAGCGAGTCCGTGTGGGAGTCGCTCAGTTCACCGATGGTGGCGGAGCCGTTCGGCAGTGTCGTCTTACGCGCCCAGGAGTTCTCGCTCCGTCGGCACGCGTTCCAGGTGCTCTCTCCGTAGTCCCGGTCGGATTCGGCGCTGTAGCCGCCCGCGCCCTCGCCCGAGGAGTACGAGTCCCCCATCTGGACGATCATCCGGGGCTTGGCCGACAGCGGCTGGAAGGCCACCGACGTGTATGCCACGTCCTCGTCGGCGGTGCCGTCCTCGGCGGTGTTCGTGAGCTCCACCCGGGGAGTTCCGGTGAACCGGTACACACCGAGTTCGGCCCAGGTGTTCGCGCCGTAGTGGGTGTTCAGATAACGGTCCCGGTCGCCGCCGTCCACCCCGTGGATGACGTAGTGGGCCTGCTGGGTCTGCGCGCCGGTATCGGGCAACTGCACGAACACCCGGGCCCAGCCGTCCAGATCCTGGCCGAGGGTCCAGGTTCCGTCGACCGTCATGACCCCGTCGTCACCACCGAGGTGGGCGGCGTTGCGGGTGTGCGCGTACCAGAAGTGGCCGCCGTATCCGCCGCCCACCTGGGACAGGTCTCCCTTCGCCTCGTACTGCCCGAGGCCGGGACCCGATGTGCCGTCGGAGTTGAACGTGAACTCGAAACTTCCGTCATCGGTACCGGTCGTGCCGCACGAGCTGTATGTGTTCGTGTTGTCCGGTACGGAGTTCACGATCAGCGCACCCGCGGGCAGACCGTCGTCGGTGCAGACAGGGGTGCCGTACTGGAGCCGGGTACCGCGGCCTGGTTCGGCGACCAGAGTCAGGTACTTGATGTTCTCGAAGCCGCACGTGGTGGCGCAGTCGCTCTTCCAGGTGGCGTTGGACTCGTGCCACCAGTACTGGGTGTAGCAGGCGGCGTCGGGGCAGTCGGGCGGGTCGGCGGTGTCGCAGTTGTTCGCGGTGTTGCAGAAGGTGCTGAGCGGCGGCGTGGCGTGCGCGCGGTTGTACGTCGCGCTGCCCGGAACCGTGTAGGCGTCGGCTGTGCCGTTCCAGTAGGCGGGGCGGAAGCCAGCGGACGAGAACCCGGACTCACCCGGCCAGTCCTGGCGGCCGGAGGTGGCGTAGGAGAAGCCGGTGTCGATGGACCAGGAGGCCCAGCCCATCACCTTCTCCTCGTAGGGCCAGTCCTGCGGATGCGCGGCGTCCTTGGCGGCGCTCGGGTCGATGTCGGTGTTCATGAAAGCCGAACGGGACGGCGGATACACGGGGTTGGCGGGGTTGTTGTACCAGCCGAGGCCCCAGTTGCCGTTGGTGCCCGCGTCCGCCGCCTTGTTGAAGCCGAGGTTGTAGTTCCACAGCGCCGCGAACCAGTTCTCGGGCTTGGCCGGGTCGTCGTTGTTGACGGTGATCGTCTGCCCCGACTCGTGGATCTCGTTCCACTTGTCCGCGAGGATGTACAGCGAGGCGGCGACATTCACCGAGTAGTCCAGGGCGACCGCGCGCTGCGTGGTGACGGGCAGCGCGGTCTCGCCCTCCTTCTCGTACCCGGCGAGGCGCATGCCGTCGGTGACCTGCCCGACGCCGTAACCGCAGTCGGAGTTCGCCCAGTCGATCTTCCAGTAGGCGGCGGGGTCGTCGCCCGCATGGCCGTAGAAACCGGCGTAGGAGGCCAGCGGGTTGCCCATCTGGCCGGGGATCGAGCCCGGTTCGGCCTGCCACAGGTTCGACTCCTGCGCCATCACGCCGAGCAGCACGTTGGCCGGGATCCGGCCGCCGCCGGTCAACGACGGGAGGGGGAAGAGGCCCTGGGGGTCGATGGTGCTCAGCCCGATCTGGTCACGCCAGCCGCCCTGGGTGAGGTAGCTCGCGCGCAGGTCACCGCGTACGGCCATGTCGACGGCCCACTCGACCTGGTTCGGGGTGGGTTGCAGGGCCTGGGAGCCGACATCGTTGCGGGGCACCGAGCACCAGCGGTCGGTGTCGACCGGGTCGTGGGCACGGGGGTCGGTGTCGGTGGAGGTGAGGGCGGCAGGCGTGGTCGCGCCGGTGAGGGCGGGGGACAGGGAGGTGCCGCCGTCGGCCGCGGTCTCGGCCACCGACTGGGTGATCTTCTCTCCGGTGCCGGTGGCGGTGGACGTCACGGTGGTCGGTTCGTCGTCGGTCACGGTGTCCGGCGCGCCTGTTGCGGTGTCCTCCGGCCCGGGGCCGCTCGTGGTGAAGTTCTGGCCCGCGTCCTTGATCCGGTCCAGGCCGCGGCGGACGCCGGGGGTGAGCACGGGGTCGACGGCGAGGCGTCCCAGGGTGGAGACGTCCGTGTCGGCGGGCGCGTCCAGGCGCGTGACGTCCGTGTCCTTCAGGTGTGTGGCGGACGGTCCGCCGGTGAGGAACACCCGGCCCTCGGCTCCCTGGCGCAGGTCCAGGTCGTCGAGCCTGCCGGAGGCGATCACGGAGGGCTCGCCGCTCCCCGGCCAGAGTTTGGCGTGCGCGGTGGAGTCGCCCGCGTGGTCGAGGAAGGCGACCTGACCGTTCGCGGTGGGCCGGATGTCGAAGGGGACGCTGTCGGCGGCGGCGAGCGTCGTCACCCTGCCCGCGTTGTCGATGTGGACCAGTGCGTGCCCGCGTCCGCCGATCGCGCCGTCCTTGACCGGTACCGCGCCGGTGATCTCACCCGCCGTCGCCGCCGAACCGATCGTCCTGCCCGCGGAATCGACGGTCACGACCCGGGTCTCCGTCTTCGCCGGGTCGTTCATGTCGCGGAAGGCGGTGAACGCGGCCGTGTGCGTGACCGTGTTGCAGGACGGGTCGAAGTAGGCGAGCGATGCGGTGAACGGCAGCTTCACCGTCTTGCCGGTGGCGATGTCCACGATGGCCGCGAACGCGCCGCCCTGCATCAGGTCCGGCTGGTTGGTGAACGTGCGGGGTGCGTACACGGCGGCGACGTGATCCGCGTCCATCACGCACTGGTTGCCGATCCAGGTGTCCGCCGGCATCCCCGGCTCGGACAACGAGGCGACGGTCTTCCAGGCGTAGGCCTTCGCCGAGTCCGCCACCAGGATCTTCAGGCCGACGGTGTCGGCCGCGCTCGTCACCGCCCGGTCCTTGGAGGTCTTCCAGCCCGTGCCCAGTTTCCGGTCCGGATGGTCGACCTGGGACGACGGTGCGGACCGGGCGGTGGAGGGTTCGGGGGTCGGTGCCGTTTCCGCCTCGGCGGCGAGTGCCGGCGCAGCGGCCGGTAACAGCCCGGTGACCACCAGCACGACGGATGTGAGGGCGACGGATGTCCGTGCTCTACGTCTCGGTCTCAAGAATTCTCCAAGGTCTGACAGAGCGGAATTCCGCGGCGGCCCGCGGCAGGCGGGAGTCGGCACTGCCGCGCCCTGCTGCGTCTCAGGTCGTGACTCTCTCTACTGAAAGATCACAGATGGCTTTCCGTCAGCGAACCGCGTCAGGGTAGGCGGGGGCCGAGTTCCAGCGGAAGGGCATGGGCGACCGTCGACACCCGGAGAACCCGGGGCCGTTCACCGACGGTGGCAGCGCGTGTCCGATCGTGGGGGAAGTTGGGGGTTTTTACTTCGACTTCACCCTGCGGCCCGATCTCACTCTCCGCGCTACAGGTGACATGAATCACCTTTGTTTTCAAGGACGTTGACGACGTCGAGGCCGAATTCCTTGAACTTCCCTTGGGGAAGGCTTGGTTCTCCCGGCCGGATGATGGCGATGAAGCTGTATGGGTCACACAATCAAACGCGCTGCTGGGTGACGACTACGGGGGTGGTGGCGGCGCGTAGCACGGCGTCTCGGCGAATCCACCTCCGGTGCATGAGATTTACCTTAATTCCATCGGCAAAGGATGGTTCATGCCCAGACGAAGACGCCTCCTGTCCTGTTTGGCCGCCCTCGCCCTGGCCGGCGGCTGCGTGCTCACCGTCTCGACGCCCGCCTCGGCGGTGGGCTGCCAGGGGTCGGCGTGCGACGGTGCCAGTCCGGTGACGATGGGCTGCGACGGCGACGCACGGCTCCTCGACGAGGTCGATGCGACCAATCTGTCCGTGCGCTTCTACCACTCCCCCACGTGCGACGCGTCCTGGGCCTATGTGACGTCCGCTTTGGACTCCACGATCGCCGTGGACATCTACTACCTGCCGCAGTTCGGCGGCACGGAGGCGTACTACACCGCCGACTATCTGAACCCGGGCGACGTGGCCAAGCCCACTCCGATGGTCGGCGGCAACGCCCAGGCAAAGGGATGCACCGAGGACGACGGACCCGGCGCGGACCCCGCGCCGGAGGTCTGGCAGCAGGAGGGGGACCACGGACTGTGTACCGCATGGCACTGACCAGCGCGCCGGCCGCCAGCAGGCGGTCAGGTCGCGGCGGACGGTCCCGGACCCGGTCCGCTCGTTTCGTGTCGCGGCTGGCCGCCGTCTCCTGCGCGGCGCTAGCCGCGGGGTTGCTGCCGGCCACCGGGGCAGCCGCCGTGACCGTCGCCGCCACGACCGAGTCCCACACCGGCGGACATCTGTTCGCCTCCCCGGACGCCGCACTCGGCAAGGGCTGGAAGTCGTCCTCCGACCGTGCGGTGACCGGCACGGGTGACTCGCAGGGATTCCACATCCTGGTGGCGGACGAGTCGAAGTCCTTCGCCTACCGTGAGGTCGCCGATCTCACCCAGGAAGGGCTGGACGGGATCGGCCCCTGGACCGGATACGTGTGCCAGACCGGCTCCGGCCGGTACGCCGCCGCGGTCTACGCACCCTCGTCCGCCGTCAACACACCGGCCCTGATGCAGCACGACGCCTTCGCCGCCGTCGTCGACCTGGACACCGGCAAGGTGACCCAGGCCGCCACCAAGGTGCAGCTCGCCTACTTCTCGCCCGGCTGCGGAGCCGGCGACACCGTCACCTTCACCCGTACGACGGTCGGCGACTCGGCGAAGGGCACCACGACCCTCCTCGACATCGATGCCAGAACCGGGGAGACCGTCGGGAAGACCACCGTCGCCGGTCAGTTGACCAACCCGCTGCCCACCACGGGCGGCGACATCGGCGTGCTCGGCGGACGGCTCGTCAAGGTCGGCGCCGACGGCAGCACCGGCACGCTCACCGACCTGCCCGGCCGTGCCTTCGCCCTGGCACCGGCGGCTGGCGGTGGCGTCGACGTGGCCGAGGTCGACGGCGGCAAGGACGTCCTGCGCCGCTGGACCGGCACGAAACTCACCGAACTGGGCAGCGCCCCGCTCGGCAAACTGGCCCTCTTCCCACGCGACGGCGGTGACCTGGTCGCCGGTCAGGTCTCGGACATCGACACAGCCAAAGCCCCCGGCCTCGTCAAGGCGAGCAGCACCGACAAGCCGGTGGCAGCCTCACGCGAGGGGCATCTGCTGACCACCTCGGTGGCTTCGCAGGAGCTCAAGGGCATCACCTCGAAGATCGGTTCCGCCGACGGCCAGGGCGCCGGAGTCCTCACGGTGGGCGCGCTCGCCACCTCCTCCGGCTCCACGGCCACCACGGAACTCGTCACCCCGGAGGCCACGGCCGCCGACGCCACCGCCGACGACGTGGAACCCACCGTCGACGGCCAGTCGGAGAAGGACTTCCTGGCGCACGCCGGCGTGGCTCCGACCGATCCCAACCCCCAGTCCCACTTCACCAACTGCCTGGTCAAGCGCAACGACGTCGACGCCCAGGCCCTCCAGCCGAGCGCCAACCAGGTCGAGTGGGCCGTCGACCAGGCCGTCCACGGCGACCTGGACATCACCCGCCCGGCGAACTACCTCGGCACCGGCAGCGACGCCTACGACCCCGAGTCGCTGTTCCCACGGGTCACGCTGACCGACGGCGGCACCGTGCCCGCCCAGGTGATGCTCGGCATCCTCGCCCAGGAGTCCAACTTCAAGCAGGCGTCCTGGCACTCGGTCCCCGGTGACGGCGGCAACCCGCTGCTCGGCGACTACTACGGCAACGCCGACAGCATCCACACCTACCCCAACGGCTCCGTCGCCGACTGCGGTTACGGCATCGCCCAGGTCACCAGCGGCATGAACGAGGCCAAGCCCGACCCCTACGAGCCGACCGAGGCGTACGCCATCGCCACCGACTACGCGGCGAACATCGCGGCCGGCGTACAGATCCTCAGCAAGACCTGGAACCAGCTCAAGACGCTCGGCATGAACGTCAACACCGGCAACTCGGCCTACATCGAGAACTGGTTCATGGCGCTGTGGGGCTACAACAGCGGTGTCTACACCGACGCCTCCACCAACGGCGGCCAGACCGGACTCGGCTGGTTCAACAACCCGGCCAACCCGATCTACCCCGCCGACCGGGCCCCCTTCCTGCGGGACTCCTACGACGACGCCGCGCACCCGGCCAACTGGCCCTACGAAGAGAAGATCATGGGCTGGGTGGAGACACCGCAGCGCACCTACAACAGCCAGCCCTCGTACGCGCTGCCGCAGTTCCCGGTCGGCGGCACCAGCCCGGCCGGCAAGCTCAACCTCGATCTGGACTACCGCGCCTACTGCGACAGTTCCAACAACTGCGACCCCGGCGCGGCCTCCGGCACCGACCCGTGCCCGGCCGAGGACGGAACCTGCTGGTTCAACGGCTCGGTCAGCTGGGGCGGCGGCGAGGACAGCACCACCGGCTCCAGCGAGAACCTCGTCTACTCCCTGGGCGCCGGCGAGCCCGCGCTCGACCGCCAGTACAAGGCGGGCCCCTGCGGCGGCGCCCCGGCCGGTCTGCTGATCGACGACGTACCCGACCCGAAGGACAACACCCAGGGCTGCACCGACTCCCGTACGAACGACGGCAAGTTCACCTTCCAGCTCGGCGACAACTTCACCTACCAGCGCAGTGACGGCAGTTGGCGGGCCACCGGCGACATCGCCCCCATCGACCTGCACCAGCTGGGCGCCGGCTACGACGGGCATGTCTGGTTCACCCACGCCTACCCCGGCGGCGCCGTCCCCGAGGCCGGCGACCTCTGGCACAAGGTCCTGGCCACCTGGACGCCCGACCCGGCCCTGATGGCGGACTACGGCACCAACGGCGTCCTCTACGACATCTACGTCCACCTGCCCAGCCACGGAGCACAGGCCGTCGTTCCCTACACCGTCCACGTCGGCATGAACAACGCCGGCGCGAAGCCCACCCACGTGTGCAACGTCAACCAGGCGACCAAGAGCAACGGCAACGACGTCTGGGTGGACCTCGGCACCCTCCGGCTGTGGCAGGGCGCCAACATCCAACTCGACAACGTCAGCCGCAGTGACTACACCGGCGACCAGGACGTCGCCTACGACGCCGTGGTCTTCCAGCCGACCACCACCGTCGCCACCTCGGACCACTGCTTCACCGACTCCTGACCCCTCTTCCTTCCTCGCCCACCATGGCGGTGCGCCCGCGGACCGGCCCCGGCCGGGACGCCCGGCGCACCGCCGCCCACGTCCTCGCCCTACGTCCCGGAGCCCCGACCATGCACCTGACCGCCCTACGCCACCGCCGACTCGCCGCAGCCATGGTGGCGTTGGCCCTGCCTCTCGCCGGGTGTTCGTCCTCGCACCACACGACCTCCTCCGCCGGGACCCCGAGCCCGGCGGCCTCCGCCCCGCTGTCCTCCCCCACCTCCGGCGAGCCGTCCCCGTCGGCCTCCGCCTCCTTCGACCTCTCGGCCTGGCCGACCGCGCCGATCAACGTCGACGAGCCCGGGTTTCCCAAGGGGTACTCCTACGGGGTGCTGAAGCGGAACTACACGGGTACCGATTTCATCGACGCCCTGGCCCGGCAGTGGCACATCAGCCTCGCCGCCCGAAAGAAGCTCGCCGCCATACCGAAAGGCAGCGGACCCGCCGTATGGCACGCCGCGGGAACCACGCATCCGTCCAGCGGCACCGAACTCTGGGTGGCCGGGCTGTGGGACCTGGCCGGCGATCTGGAGTACCTGTCATGCGGGGCCACCGTGAAGGCACCCGGCCGGGCGGCCTTCCTGCGCGCCTGTGCCCGGTTCGACCACCCCGGCTCCGACCCGGCCGCGGCGGTCCGCTGGCTGGACAGCGTCACCGACCCCGTGGACCGGAAGCACCGCAAGGACCAGCTGACCGTGGACAGCCCCCTGTACCGGGCGGGACCGGCGGCCGCCTACCTCACGGAGTACGGCAAGGGCTCGATCCCCGACGAGGACGAGCTCACTTTCTTCGGCGTCAAGAGCTGACCGCGGCCGGGACGGAGCCTGGGCCGGGGCCGCGCACTCCGCCCACACCGTCTTGCCCGGCCCGTCGGACCGCACGTGCCAGCCCCAACGAGACGCCAGCCCCGCGACGATGAGCAGCCCCCGGCCCCCGGCGTCCTCGGGGTCCGGCGCGCGCAGCGCCTCCGGACGGGGCGGTGTGCGTTCGGCGCGGGTGTCGGAGACCTCGACCCGGACCACCGTACGGGCGGGTCCGGTCACGTACAGGCGCAGGTGGAAGTCCCGGCCGGACACATGCCCGTGCCGCACCGCGTTGGCGGTCAGCTCGCCGACGACCAGCGCGATCGCCTCGTGCGGGCCGCCGCCGTACGGGATTCCCCAGGTGTCCAGCCGGTGGGCGGCCAGTCTGCGGGCGAGCCGGGCGCCGCGCGGGGTGGAGGTGAAGCGCATCTCGAAGTCACGGTCGGGTTTGTTCGTCATGCCGACAACGGTGTCCGCGGTCGCGTAGCGTGACCAGTGGTGACGCACTGACGCGGGCCGGTTGTACGCGCGGTGGCGGTGCGAGTACGAGCGGCGCGGCGTGACGCCGTCCCGGACAAGGGCGTTGGGGCAGGGAGGCGGTAGGGGTGACCGAGGTGACGGACGAAGAGAACTCCGCGGGCCAGGCGGCGGACGCCTCGGGGCGGGGGGTGGTCGCGGCGTTCGGCCAGACCATGAAGACGCTGCGGGTACGGGCAGGCCTGGAACGCGAGGAATTGGGGCGGCGGATCGGCTACTCGGCGTCCACGGTCGCGTCGTTCGAGCAGGGCCGCCGGATCCCGTCCCCCAGAACCATCGACAAGGCGGACGAGGCGCTGGGCGCGGAGGGGCTCCTGACGGTGTGGAAGGAGGAGGTGGAGAGGGCGCAGTATCCGGTCTTCTTCCAGGGGATGGCGAAGTTGGAGAAGGAGGCCATCGAACTGCTCGCGTACGACGCCTTGGTGGTCAAGGGCCTGCTCCAGACCGAGGAGTACATGAGGGCTCTGCTGGCCATGCGGCGCCCCACCCTGGATCAGGAGGTCACCGAGCAACGAGTAGCCGCACGGCTGGCCCGCCAGGACATCTTCGACCGGCGGCCTTCACCTCTGCTGAGCTTCGTGATGGACGAGTCGGTACTGCGACACCGATACGGCGGCAAGGACGTGCTGCGAGGACAGTTGGAGCACCTTCTCCTGGTCGGCCAGAAGCGCAACGTCGAGATTCAGGTGATGCCGACCGACTGCGAGGACAACGCGGGCGTGAACGGGCCCTTCACCGTCGTCACGCGCAAGGACGGCATGAAGTTCATGTACGTCGAGGCGCAGAACACCAGCACCCTGCAGACCGACCCGGAACAGACGGCTCTCGCGGCTGCCCGCTATGGGATCATCCGATCACAGGCTCTCAGTCCGCGAGAGTCCCTGGAGTTCATCGAAAGGTTGCTGGGAGAGCTATGAACACCGCTGAGTTCTCGGCCGTCGTGTCCGACCTCGCCTGGTTCAAAAGCAGCTACAGCGGAACCGAGGGCGGGGACTGCGTCGAGGTCGCCTGGCTCAAGAGCAGCTACAGCGACACCGAGGGCGGCCAGTGCGTAGAGGTCGCGGCCGACCCCGGAGTCGTGTACGTCCGTGACTCCAAGGCTGTGGCCGGACCCGTCGTCTCCGTGTCGCGTGCGGCGTGGGCGGGGTTCCTCGCGGTCCGCTAGCCGTCAGCTCTCGCGGCCGGCCAGGATCCACTTCGAGGGCAGCACGATCAGCTCGCCGTCCGGTGTGGACTCCGTGGTGGTCAGGGGGAGTTCGCCGCTCGCCAGGACTGTAAGGCCCGCGCTGCGCAGGTAGGCGGGGACCGCGTCGTCGGCGACCTCGCCGGGGGCGATCCCGTGGCGGAAGACCGGGGCGAGCTTGGGCGGTGGGCCGGACGGGCTCTGGGCGAGGCCGCCGAGGACGGGGCGGGCGGCCTCGGCGAGCTCGACGAGGAAGACCCGGCCGCGGCTGCCGACGAGGGTGGCGATGGAGTCCACCAGCGGCTGCCGGTCATCCGGTTCGCACTGGTGCAGGACGCCCCGCATGTAGACGTTGGCGTCGCCGAGTTCCGCGTGCAGGGACTCGGCCTCGCTCTTCTCGGCCGCGTCCAGGAGCCGGTAACGGGCCTGTGCCGCGGGGTCCGCGTGCCGGGCGTGGTCCAGGGCGGCCTCGGATATGTCGGCGCCCAGGACGCGCGGGAAGCGCCGCGCGAGGTAGCGGGTCTGGGTGCCGTTGCCGCAACCCAGGTCGACCAGGGGCAGCCCCGGGTCGGTCAGTTGGGATTCGAAGAGAGCGACGTGGACCGCGGCGGTCACGTCCGGTTCGGCGTCCCAGAACACCGCCCCGGGTTCTTCGGGGGCTTCTTTCCAGAAACCCTCCCAGGCATGCCGGTACCGACTCGTCACGCTCATGGCCAACTCCCCAGGGTAAAACCACAGATGACCGCCGTCACTGACGGGTCAGTACGGTTTACCCTGCGCACGTTTCGGCCACAAGCGCCCGGCGCGTTCCTTCACCACTCGTTCGGCGAACGTGCGCCCCCTGGGTCAGCGGCGCCGTGAGGTGAGTTCGAACCAGACGGTCTTCCCGGCCGCGGTACGGCTGGTGCCCCACTCCCGGGCGAGCGTGCTGACCACCCGCAGGCCGCGTCCGGCGTCCGCGTCGGGGCGCGCGCTGAGCAGGGTCGGCAGGGTGTGGTCGTCGTCATCGACCTCGCACAGCAGGGTCTCGCCGCGGATCAGCCGGAGCTGGACCGGGCGGCTGTGGGAGTGCCGGAGGGCGTTGGTGAAGAGTTCGCTGACCATCAGTTCGGCCGGGTCGGCGAGCCGGGCCAGGCCCCAGTCGTGGAGCTGCTCGCGGACGACGGCGCGGGCCCGGCGGACCTCGGCCGGGTCGAGGGCGAGCCGCCATTCGGCGACGTCCTCGGGCTCGATGCCGTTGAGCCGGGCCATCAGCAGGGCGACGTCGTCCTTCCGGCCGCCGCGGGTGTTGAGGGCGCGGATTATGGTGTCGCAGGCGTCGTCCATGGAGGCGGCCGGGTGGGCGGCGGACTCGCAGAGGGTGGCGAGGCCGACGCCGATGTCCTCGCCGCGCATCTCGACCAGTCCGTCGGTGCACATGACCAGCCGGTCGCCGGGTTCGACGCGTACCCGCAGCGACTCGAAGGCGACCCCGCCGACGCCTATCGGCGCCCCGGTGGGCAGGTCGAGGAGTTCGCTGCGCCCGTCGACCGCCCGGACCAGCACGGGAGGGATGTGGCCCGCGTTGGCGAGGTGCAGTTCGCTCCCGATCGGGTCGTAGACGGCGTAGAGGCAGGTGGCGAGGTAGCCGTCGCCGAGGCGCTGGGCCAGGTCGTCGAGGTTGCGCAGGAGTTGGGCGGGCGGCAGGTCCATGGCCGCCATGGTCTGCACGGCGGTCCGCAACTGGCCCATCATCGCGGCCGAGTTGAGGCCGTGGCCCATCACGTCGCCGACCACCAGGGCGGTGCGGGCGCCGGGGAGCTTCACCGAGTCGAACCAGTCGCCGCCGACCCGGCCGAGCAGGGTGCCCGGGAGGTACCGGGTGGCGATGTCGCAGCCCGCCATGCGCGGCGGGATGTGCGGCAGCATGCTGTCCTGGAGGGTCTCGGCGACGCTCTCCTGGTACGTGTACATGCGCGCGTTGTCGAGCACGAGCCCGGCGCGGGCGGCGAGTTCGGCGCCGGTGACCCGGTCCATGTCGTTGAACATCTCGCGCTCGGGGTGGCGCAGCAGGATCATGAAGCCGAGCACGACATTGCGCGCCTTGAGCGGGACGACCAGCATGGAACGGCCGGTGATCAGCGGCCGGATGTCCCGCTTCTCGAACTGGGAGGCGATGGCGTGGCCCATCTCCACGCTGATCCGCGGCACCAGGACCGGTTCGCCGGTGGTCATGCACTGGAAGAACGGGGTGTGCGCCGGGAACGGCATGGCCTCGCCGACGGGGACGACGTCGTCCCAGCGGCCGGGTTCGTCGGTGTGCTCCAGGGCGACCCGGTGCCACATGGTGGTGGTGTCGGGCACGCCGTCGGGGAACCCCTCACCGGCGACGACCTGTTCGCGCAGGTAGGTGCCGGCGACGTCGGTGAAGCGGGGGACGACGGCTCTGCTGACCTCGACGATGGTGCGGGACAGGTCGAGCGAGGTGCCGATCTTCCCGCTGACCTCGGTGAGGAATTCGAGGCGTTCACGGACGGCCGCGTACTCCAGGTCCTCGCCCTCGTCGTCGGTGAGTTCGGCGGGCACCGGCAGGCCCTGGGCAGCGACATGCGCGGCGCGCTCGCGGCGGGCCAGCCGCTCGGTGCGCCGGGCGACGCCCCAGTCGGGGGTCACGGGCACCCGGTCGTTCTGGCTGAACTCCAGGATGGGGTAGCCGAGTTCGAGGACCTGGGCGACGATCCGGGCGCTTTCCTCGACGCTCATGCTGGGCAGGATCTCGGGGAGCCTGCGGGCCAGCTCCTCGGCGCCGGGGAAGTCGGTGTGCAGGGCGAAGCCGGGCGCGATGCGCTCGAAGGCGATGCCCTCGTCCTGCTCGGCCCTGCGCAGCCGTTCGGCGTCGGCGGCGAGCACCAGCAGCCGCTCGTTCCCCGGGCCGACCAGCGGGTAGGCCCACCAGAGCACGTCCACGCGGTCGTGCTCGTGCTCCGGCACGGTGAGCCGGGCGCGGCCGGCGGCCGGGAAGCTCAGCCGTCCGTCGAGCGAGGACTCCAGGTCGGGTCCGAGGCCGTCGTAGGCCGCGTAGGCGCCGTACGGGGTGATCTCGTCGTCCTCGGGGAGCGCGCCGGAGACGGGCAGCAGGTCGAGGACGGAGTGGCCGATGGCCTCCTCCTTGGCGGCGCCGAAGAGCCGCCGGGCGCCGGTGCTCCAGTGCGAGACGTCGCCGTCGCGGTCGACGACGACCACGGCCAGGGGGATGCGGCCCGACGCGCCGTCCCCAGCACCGAGGCCGGGATCCGTGTCCCGCTCGCTGCCATGGTCCATGGCCCAGGCCCTCTCTCCCCACGGCTCCGTAAAAGATCTGTGCCGCCCGTCACTACGGTACGGTGGCCGCCGGTTGCGATGTGTGGCAATCCTGGAATTGGTTTCACCGGATCGCCCCGGCGCGCAGGTCCGCGCCCCCGTACGGTGCGCGAACCGCGTCCGCCGCGTACCGACCGCTCCTCGCTCTCGGTCCTCCTCAGTCCTCGTGGCCGAGCTGGAGATCGCGTTCGGTGCGGCCACCGCCCGCGACCTGGAGCACGGTGGCGACCGGCGGGTAACCGGCGGCGATGACCGTGTACTCGCCCGAGGAGAGGTCGACGAACCGGAACGTCCCGTCGGCGCCGGTGGTGAGGGTGTCCACGACGTTCCCGGCGGCGTCGAGCAGGGTCACCCGCGCGTCCTCCACCGGCCGGCCTCCGCCGGCCCGGACGGTGCCCTTCAGCACCGCGCCGCCCGCGAGTTCGACGTCCTGCCGGGTCTCCCGGGAGGCCTGGACGGTGACCGGGAGGGCGGCCGGGCGGAAGGCGGGGGCGCTGCCGGCGAGGGTGTACTCGCCTGCCACCAGCTCGGTGATCACATAGCCGCCCTCGCGCCCGCTGCGGACGCTGGCGACGACCTCGCCGTGCACGTTGGTGAGGGTGACGGTGGCGTCCCGTACCGGGGTGCCGTCGGCGGTGAGCACGCTGCCCGCGAGCCGCCCGGCGCCGCCGAGGACGACGTCCAGCTCGACGGGGCGCTCGCCGACCGTCACGGAGACGGCCTGCGGCTGGTGGCCGCCGGCCGCGGCGATCAGGACGTACGAGCCGGTGCCGGGGGTGGCCAGCGCGTACCGGCCGTCCTCGGCGCTGGCGCCGCGGCCGATCTGCCGGCCGACGGCGTCGATGAGGGTGAGCGCGGCGCGCGGCACCACGGTCCCGTCGGGGTGCCGCACCGTGCCGCAGACCGGGATCCCGGCGCCGGTGCGGGGCGACCGGGCCTGCGGGACCGCGGCGTTGGCGGTTGTCGGTTCCGATTCGGCGGTGGGGTGGGACACCAGCGGTTTCTCCTTGAGGAAGCAGGCGACGAGCAGGCCGAGGACGAGCACCGGGACCAGGTAGAGGAAGATCCTGGGCATCGCGTCGGCGTAGGCGCGGATGTAGGCGTCGCTCAGCGCCGGGGGCAGCGCGTGCACGAGCTGCGGGGTGAGGGACTCGGGGTCGGGCAGGCGGGCGCCCGCGTGGGCGGGGAGACGCCTCTGCAGGGCGTCGGTGAGCCGGTCGGCGAAGAGGGTGCCGAAGACGGCGGCGCCGACGCTGCCGCCGATCTGCCGGAAGTAGTTGTTGGCGCTGGTGGCGGTGCCGAGGTCGGCGGGCCGTACGGAGTTCTGCACGGCGAGGACGAGCACCGGCATCACCATGCCGATCCCGGCGCCCAGGACGGCCATCCAGATGCTGTACTGCCAGCGCGGGGTGCCGACTTCGAGGCGGGACAGCAGCCACATCCCGACGACCGACACTCCCCCGCCGAGCACCGGGTAGACCCGGTAGTGCCCGGTGTGGCTGATGAGCTGTCCCGCGACGATCGAGGCGCCGACGATCCCGCCCATCATGGGCAGCATCAGCAGTCCGGACTCGGTCGCCGAGGCGCCGTCGACCATCTGCAGGAAGGTCGGCAGATAGCTGGCGGCGCCGAACAGGGCGACCCCGACGACCAGTCCGACCAGACCGGTGACGTTGAAGACGGAGTCCCGGAACAGCCGCAGCGGAATGAGGGGTTCGACCGCGTGGTGCTCGACGACGGCGAACAGCACCCCGGCGACCAGCGCGCCGGCGCCCAGTCCGAGGATGACGCGCGAGCCCCAGTCGTACTCCGTCCCGCCCCAACTGGTCAGCAGCACCAGGCAGGTCGAGGCGACGCCGAGCAGCAGGGTGCCCAACACGTCGAACCGGCCCCGGACCCGGGGCTTGGGCAGCTTGAGCACGGCGGTGATGACGGCGAGCGTGACCAGCCCGAAGGGCACGTTGACGTAGAAGCACCAGCGCCAGGAGAGGTGGTCGGTGAAGTAGCCGCCGAGCAGCGGCCCGGCGACGGAGGCGAGCCCGAAGGCGGCGCCGATCAGGCCCATGAAACGGCCGCGCTGCCGGGGCGGCACGATGTCGGCGATGATCGCCTGCACGCCGATCATCAACCCGCCCGCGCCGACGCCCTGGACGGCACGGAAGGCGATCAACTGGTCCATGCTCTGCGCCCGTCCGGCCAGCGCGGAGCCGACGGCGAAGACGAGGATGGCGAACTGGAAGACGCCCTTGCGGCCGACGAGGTCGCCGAGCTTGCCGTAGACGGGGAGGCCGACGGTGGAGGTGAGCAGGTAGGCGGTGATCGCCCAGGACATCCTGTCGAGGCCGTGCAGCTCGCCGACGATCTTCGGCAGCGCGGTGGCGACGATCATCTGGTCCAGCGCGGCGAGGAGCAGGGCGAGCATCAGCCCGCAGAACACCAGCCGGGTGCGGCGCGGCCCGAGTCCGGAGACCGGGGCGGGTTCCGGTTCGGGGGCGACCGCGGACACCGCGGCCGGCTCCTCGTAGTGCACCAGCGTCGTCCCGCCCACGTACCGCTCCCCTCGTCGCGCCTGCGCACGACTGCCGCCTCGTTTCCGTAGGGCGACAACTGCGAGCAAGCACGACGAGTTACGGCACGAAACCGGCGGGGCCGGAGATCCACCCGAACCGGTGAGGGGCCAACAGGCCCGGTTCTCCGGGAGGTTACTTCTCGGGTTACTTCTCGACCTCGGTGGCGAGCTTGTCGAGCACCTGGTCGTAGATCCGGCCGAGGCCCTTGGGCGCGAAGGTCTTCTCGAAGAAGCCGCCGATGCCGCCGGCGCCCTGCCAGGCGGTGTGCACGACGACCCGGGACTTCCCCTCGCCGGCCGGGGTGACGCGCCAGGTGGTGACCATGGAGGAGTTGCGGTCCTTCTCGACCAGCTCCCCGTCGGTGGGCTCCGTGACCTCCAGGAGGCAGTCCCGGACCCGCTTGCTGGTGGCCTGCAGCCTCCAGTGGACGAGGGTGCCCTCGCCGTCGCCGCCCTCGCGCACCTCGTACTCGCTGAAGTGTTCGGGGAGCAGCTTCGCGCGCGTGCCGCTGTAGTCGGCGATCGCGTCGAACACCGTCTCCGCGTCCGCGCCGACGACCCGCTCCGTAGTGGCCTCGACCTGCGCCATCGCTTTCCTCCAGCACCTGAGTTCTCGGGGTTGCGCCAAGCCAACCACCCCGGCGCCCGGCCGCCCAAATCGGGGTGCCGGAAGCGGTCTGAAACGTGATCGGAACGACGTCCGCGCGGTCTCCACAGATCGTTCGCACGATCATGGGAACAGATGTTCTATTCTGTGGGCAGTGCTACCGAGGAGGCGTCATGCGCTGGGAGAACCTCACCGAGGAGACCGGTCACAGCCGGGCCGGCACCGCGCTGTTCGGCGCGGACGCGGTCACGACCCGGACCTTCGACACGCCAGAATTCCGGGGGATCACGTTCCACGAGGTGCGGGCACGGTCGATCATCAACCGGGTGCCGGGCGCCTCGCGGATGCCGTTCGAGTGGACGGTGAACCCGTACCGGGGCTGCTCGCACGCGTGCGTGTACTGCTTCGCCCGCAAGACCCACAGCTACCTGGACCTGGACACCGGGATCGGCTTCGACACCCAGATCGTGGTCAAGGTGAACGCGCCGGAGCTGCTCCGACGCCAGCTGGGCTCGCGCCGCTGGCTCGGCGACCACATAGCGATGGGCACCAACGTCGACTGCTACCAGCGCGCCGAGGGGCGCTACCGGCTGATGCCGGGGATCATCTCCGCCCTCACCGAGCACGCCAACCCGTTCTCGATCCTGACCAAGGGCACCCTGATCCTGCGCGACCTGGAGCTGCTGCGCCGGGCGGCGGACGTCACGGAGATCGGCGTCTCGGTCTCGGTCGGCTTCGTCGACCCCGAGCTGTGGCGGACCGTGGAGCCGGGCACCCCGGCCCCCGAACGCCGCCTGGACGTCGTCCGCGCCCTCGCCGGGGCCGGTATCGGCTGCGGGGTCCTGATGGCGCCGGTGATCCCCTTCCTCGGCGACCACCCGGCCCAGCTCCGGGCCACCGTGCGGGCGATCGCGGCGGCCGGGGCCACCTCGGTGACGCCCCTGGTGCTGCATCTGCGGCCGGGTGCCCGCGAGTGGTTCATGAGCTGGCTCGCGGCCCACCACCCGCACCTGGTGCGGCGCTACGAGCGGCTGTACGCGGAGGGCGCCTACGCGCCCAAGTGGTACCAGCGCCGGATCACCCGTCAGGTGCACGAGCTGGCCGAGGAGTACGGCATCGGCCCGAACCGCGCGGGCGCCGCCCGGCGGATCCCGGTACCGGCGGCGGAGGAGGAGCCCGCGCTGCCGGAGCCGACCCAGCTCACCCTGCTCTGACCGACCGGCGGGTCCGGGGGCGTTCGGGCGCACCTCTCGGACCAATTGGGTCATTCATCGTCAGAATGGGTTCTTCCGGGTCCTGTTTCCGGGACGATGCGGCGAGGACCGTGGCACGTGCGGTCCGCTCCCCTCCGTCCTGGGAGGACCCATGCGAACACGCGCAGCCGTGCTGTGCGCCGTCGCCGCCGTCGTGGCCGGTTCGTTCACCGACCTGCCCGCGAGCGCCGCCACCCGAGCCCCCGTCCAGGTCTCCCCGGTGACCTGGAAGAAGTGCGGCACCACCGACTACCCGACGCTCCAGTGCGGCTCGGTCAAGGTGCCCCTGGACCACCGCAACCCGCGCGGGCGGCAGATCACGCTCGCCCTCACCCGCGTCCCGCACACCGCCCCGGTCTCCCAGGGGCCGCTGCTGGTCAACCCCGGCGGCCCCGGCGGCAGCGGGCTGGCCCTCGCCGGCTTCGTGGCGTCCACGCTGCCCAAGAAGGTGGCCGCCCAGTACGACGTCATCGGCTTCGACCCGCGCGGCGTCGGCAAGAGCACCCCGGCGATCGACTGCGCGCCCGGCTACTTCAAGCCGGTGCGCCCCGACTCGGTCCCGGCCACCCCCGCCCTCGAACAGGCGAACCTCAAGCGGGTGCGGTCGTTCGCGGCGGCCTGCGGCAAGAAGTACGCCAAGCTGCTGCCGTACCTCGACACGGTCGACGCCGCACAGGACCTCGACTCGATCCGCCAGGCCCTCGGCGTCCGGCAGATCAGCTACTTCGGCTACTCGTACGGCACCTACCTGGGCGCGGTCTACGCGAAGCTGCACCCGGACCGGATCCACCGCCTGGTCCTGGACTCGATCGTCGACCCCACGGGCGTCTGGTACGACGACAACCTGAGCCAGGACTACGCGTTCAACGACCGCCAGCGCGCCCTGATGGCGTGGATCGCGAAGTACGACTCGACGTACAAGCTCGGCAAGGACCCGGACAAGGTCGAGGCCAAGTGGTACGCCATGCGGGCCGCGCTGGCGAAGAAGCCGGCCGGCGGCAAGGTGGGCGCCTCCGAGCTGGAGGACACCTTCATCCCCGGCGGCTACTACGACGGCTACTGGCCCTACCTGGCCGACGCGTTCTCCGCCTACGTCAACGGCAAGAAGACCGCGGCCCTGGTCGAGGCGTACCAGAACTTCGCCGCCGTCGACGCGTCGGGCGACAACGGCTACAGCGTCTACGCGGCCGTCCAGTGCCGGGACTCCTCCTGGCCGCGGGACTGGAACCAGTGGCGCAAGGACAACTGGGCGGCATACGAGAAGGCGCCCTTCATGGTCTGGAACAACGCCTGGTACAACGCGTCCTGCGCGTCCTGGCCGACGAAGTCCCTGAAGCCGCCGAACATCGCCAACACCAAGCTCCCGCCGGTCCTCCTCTTCCAGGCCACGGACGACGCGGCCACCCCCTACCAGGGCGGCGTCACAGTCCACCGGCTGCTGGCCGGCTCCAGCCTGGTCGTGGAGCAGGGCGGCGGCAACCACGGCATCACGCTCAGCGGCAACACCTGCCTGGACACCCACCTCGCCGCCTACCTGACCGACGGCACGGTCCCGCGCGGCACCGGCACGGCCGACGCGGTCTGCGCCAAGACCCCCGACCCGAAGCCCCTCACCACCAAGGCGGCCTCGACGTCGTCCCGCGGCTCGACCCTGCACGGGCTGCTGGGGTTCCGCGGCTGAGCCGGTCCTGACGTCCTGTCGGGGGCGTTGTCAGACCCGTGGTCCACCATGGACGCATGAGTGATCTGACCCGTATCCCCGCCCCCGACGGCGTCGCCCCCGCCGCCCAGTACACGCACGTGGTGGCGGCGACCGGCCGGCTCGTCGCCGTCTCCGGCCAGCTGCCGCTGGACGAGGACGGCAGGCTGGTCGGCGAGGGCGATCCGGCCGCCCAGGCCCGCCAGGTCTTCGAGAACCTGCGGCGCTGCCTGGCGGCGGCCGGGGCGACCTTCGACGACGTGGTCAAACTCACCTACTTCGTCACGGACATGGCCCACCTGCCGGCCGTCCGCGCGGCCCGCGCCGCCCACATACCCGACGACCGCCTCCCGGCCGCCTCCGCCGTCCAGGTGGCCGCCCTCGTCGGCCCGCAGTTCCTGATGGAGATCGAGGCGCTGGCGGTGGTGGCCGGCTGACACCGGATCCCGGGCGGACGGAGCCGTCCGCTCCCTAGGGTGCCGTCATGAACACCGACTCGCTCCCCGCGTCCGCCCTCCGTGTCCGCCCGATGGCGCTCGCCGACTGCGACCGGGTCTCGGAGATCCGCATCCGGGGCTGGCAGTACGCGTACCGGGGCCTCATGCCGCAGCCCTTCCTGGACGGGCTCAGTGTCGAGCGGGACGCCGAGCGGCGGCGGACCCGGTTCCGGGACGCCGGGGACGGGGTGACGGAGCTGGTCGCCGAGCGGGGCGGCACCATCGTGGGGTGGGCTGCGCACGGACCGTACCGGGACGGTGAAGTGCGCACCGGCGACGCCGAGTTGTACGCCATCTACGTGGACGCCGCACACCTCGGCACGGGCGCCGGGCGGGCGCTGCTCGCCACGGTCCTGGAGCAGTGCGCCGGGCACCCGCGCGTATACCTGTGGGTGCTGAAGGAGAACGCGCGCGCCCGGCGGTTCTACGAGATGGCGGGTTTCGCGGCCGACGGCGCCGAGGAGCCGTACGAGGTCGACGGGGTGCAGGTGCCCGAGGTGCGGTACGTCAGGGAGTCCGGCGTCACCTCTGCCTAGGGATGCGGGCGAGGGCCTCGACGGCCGCCTCGGCGAGGGTGGGGTGGGCCAGGGCCTCGGTCAGGACGCGGCGGGCGCGGGTGTCGCCGAGGGTGCCGAGGCCGTCCACGCAGGCGAGGGCGATCCTGCGGTAGGGGTCGTGCGGGCGCAGCCGGCGTTCCAGGGTGGTGATCAGGGCGGGGACGGACTCCGGCGCGCGGAGTTGGACCAGGAGACGGACGGGCTGCAGGGCGTAGGCGACGCGGAGTTCGTTGGTGGCGAGGGCGGCGGCGGCGCGTGCGGTGCGCGGGTCCTGGAGGCGGGCGAGGGCACAGGCGGCGGAGACGCAGCGGGGTGGGTCACGGTGGTTGAGGAGGAGGACCAGGGTCTCGAAGGCCCGCCGGTCCCCGGCCGTCCCCAGCCGGAACGCCGCCAGCTCCCTGGCCCACAGGGGCTGTCCGGCCGCGGTGAGCACCTCCGCCAGTTCGTCGTGGTCCTCGGTGGCCAGAAGCCGGTCGAAGGCGCCCGTCCCCTGCGACTCCTGCCGCAAACGCTCCGTGAGTGATCGCAACTCTTCGTCCACGAAGCCCAGCGTAGAGGGGTTGCGGCAACCGAGGGACGTACATCACAAACTCGGGGGGCTGGCGCGCTCGTTACCCGCCGGTTAAGCTCAATCGAGCGAGTCACCCACTCGCAGTAACGCTCACGTCGGTTTGGTGACGCAGCCGCCGTGAGGACGAAGGTCGGTTCGGTACCTCGTACCGCAGTACGACCCGGCTCCGGGACAGGGCCGGTCGGAATCCGCCGTTTCCGGGCGTGTGCGCGCCCGTGGCGGCAGCACCGGGCGTGTGCGCTCGCAGCCCGGCACCACCCGCATTCACGCAGCTCCCTCCGCACCCGGTGCGCCCCTCGGCGCACCCGGGCGCGCTTCCAGTCGTCACCCTCATTCCTGGAGTCCCGCGATGGCCACTCCCCAGTCCGACCCTTCTCTGTCCCCGCTCAAGACGATCGCCGTCGTCGGCCTCGGCACCATGGGCACCGGTATCGCCGAGGTCCTCGCGAAGGCCGGCCGCGAGGTGATCGGCATCGACATCAGCGAGGCCCAGGCCGCCACGTCCCTCGCCGCCCTGGAGGCCGCCACCGCGCGTGCCGTGGCGCGCGGCAAGCTGACCGAGCAGGAGCGCGCCGACGCTCTCGCCCGGATCCGCACCGGCACCGACCTGTCGGCCGCCGCCGACGCCGACCTCGTCATCGAGGTGGTCCCGGAGTCGTACGACATCAAGCACCAGGTCCTGCGGGAGCTGGACGGCATCGTCCGCCCGGAGACCATCCTCGCCACCGGCACCAACGCGCTCTCCGTGACCCGGCTCGCCGCCGACTCGGCCCGCCCCGAGCGCGTCCTCGGCCTGCACTTCTTCAACCCGGCCCCGGCGATGAAGCTGGTCGAGGTGGTCTCCTCGGTGCTCACCGCGCCGGGCGCCGTCGCCGCCGTCACCGACCTGGCGATCGAGCTGGGCAAGGAGCCGGTCGCGGTCGGCGACCGCCCCGGCTTCGTCGCGGACGGGCTGCTGTTCGGCTACCTCAACCAGGCCGCCGCGATGTACGAGGCGAAGTACGCCTCCCGCGAGGACATCGACGCGGCCATGCGGCTCGGCTGCGGACTGCCGATGGGCCCCCTCGCCCTGCTGGACCTGATCGGCGTCGACACCGCGCGCACGGTCCTGGAGGCCATGTACGCCGAGTCCCGCGACCGGCTGCACGCCCCGGCGCCCATCCTCAAGCAGCTCAGCGAGGCGGGCCTGACCGGCCGCAAGTCGGGCCGCGGCTTCTACACCTACGAGGCCCCGGGCAGCGCCACCGTGGTCCGGGACGCGCTCACCCCGCTGGACGGCGCCGCGCTCACCCCGGGCCGTACGGTCCGCTCGGTCGGCGTCGCCGGCTCCGGCACCATGGCCTCCGGGATCGCCGAGGTCTTCGCCAAGGCCGGCTACGAGGTCGTCCTCGCCGCCCGCAGCGAGGAGAAGGCGCAGGCCGCCAAGGCCCGCATCGGCAAGTCCCTGGACCGCTCCGTCGGCAAGGGCCGGATGACCGCCGAGGCCGCCGCCCAGACCCTGGACCTGATCACCCCGGCGGGTTCGTACGACGCCTTCGCGGACGTCGACCTGGCCGTCGAGGCGGTCGCCGAGGACCTGGAGGTCAAGCGGCAGCTGTTCGCGACGTTCGACAAGGTCTGCAAGCCGGGCGCGGTGCTCGCCACCACCACGTCCTCGCTGCCGGTCGTCGCCTGCGCCCGGGCCACCTCGCGTCCGCAGGACGTGATCGGCATGCACTTCTTCAACCCGGCGCCGGCCATGAAGCTGGTCGAGGTCGTCCGTACCGTGCTGACCGGCGAGGACGTGCACGCGACGGTCCGCGAGGTCTGCACGAAGATCCGCAAGCACGCGGTCGACTGCGGCGACCGGGCCGGGTTCATCGTCAACGCGCTGCTGTTCCCGTACCTGAACAACGCGATCAAGATGGTGGAGGAGCACTACGCCTCGCTCGACGACATCGACGCGGCGATGAAGCTGGGCGGCGGCTACCCGATGGGGCCGTTCGAGCTCCTGGACGTGGTCGGCCTGGACGTCTCGCTCGCCATCGAGAAGGTGCTGCACCGGGAGTTCCGCGACCCGGGCCTCGCGCCCGCGCCGCTCCTGGAGCATCTGGTGGCCGCGGGCTGCCTCGGCCGCAAGACCGGCCGTGGCTTCCGCGAATATGCCCGCCGCTGACGGCGTCGGCGACTGGTTCCGGGACGAGAAGGACTGGGGCGGACTGCTCGACCCCGCGGACGCTCCCCCGCCCTTCACGGGCGGGGGAAACCCCGGACCTGCGCATCAAGCTGCGCACATGCAGTACGTTCGGGTCATGTCCCAGCCCGCCAAGTCCTCACGTACCCCCGCCACGCCGGACGCGCCGGAGAGTGCCGCGGGCAGCCGCGCGGCGGCCCAGCGGCTCAAGATGCGCCGGGAGCTGGCGGCCGCCGCGATGGAGCTCTTCGCGACGAAGGGGTACGAGGCGACCACCGTCGACGAGATCGCGGCCGCGGCCGGGGTCGCCCGCCGCACCTTCTTCCGCCACTTCCGCTCCAAGGAAGAGGCGATCTTCCCGGACCACGACGACACCCTGATCCGCGCCGAGGCCGTGCTGAACGCGGCCCCGGCCCACGAGCACCCGCTCGACACGGTGTGCCGCGGCATCAAGGAAGTCATGAAGATGTACGCGGCCCGGCCGGACATCTCGGTCGCCCGCTACAAGCTCACCCGCGAGGTACCCACCCTGCGCGAGGCGGAGATCGCGTCGGTGGCCCGTTACGAGCGCCTCTTCACCCGCTACCTCCTCGGCCACTTCGACGAGCACGCCCACGCGGACGACGCGAACGACGACCCGCTGCTGGCCGAGGTCGCGGCGTCGGCCGTGGTCACCGCCCACAACCACGTCCTGCGGCGCTGGTTGCGGGCCGGCGGGCAGGGGGACGTCGAGCTCCAGCTGGACCACGCCTTCGCGATCGTCCGGAAGACCTTCGGGAACGGGATCGGCGCGGGCCGGGAGACCGAGCCCCGCCGGCCCGCGCCGGCCTCGGTCGCCTCGCAGGGGGAGGTGCTGGTGACGGTGGCCCGTACCGACGCCCCGCTGGACGAGGTCATGCGGACCATCGAACAGGCGCTCAAGGAGCGCTGAGCCACCCTCCGGGAGTGTCCTCGGACACTCCCCCGCTGTGACGACGGCCACCCGCCCGGGTGGCCGTTTTGGCATGTCAGAGCACCTTTTCAGGCAACTTTCCGATGCCGTTCGATCGATCATCGCTCATTTGTTACGTAAAGATTTCATCTGAGGCGAAGTAGTGGCACTCAGTGCCTTGCGGCCTGACACGCGGTGTCATACGTTGATGGAGTCCGGCCTGTCCCGGTGAGCACACCAGCTCCCCCGCCGGACGCCTGCGTCACAGGCAACCTCCCGCGCCACAAAGCGCTGCCGAAGCACCACCCCGCCGAACCGACGGCACCTTCCCGAAACCCTCAGCAGCACCGACGTAACCCTCAGCGCCCCTTCCCTCAGGGGGCGCAAGCATCGCCGGAGGCAACACCGTGACCACTCAGGCCATTCTGGACGCGATCCAGTCACCGGAATCGACGCCGGCCGACTTCGCGGCCCTGCCGCTTCCCGAGTCGTACCGCGCGATCACCGTGCACAAGGACGAGACGGACATGTTCGCGGGCCTGGAGACCCGCGACAAGGACCCGCGCAAGTCGATCCACCTCGACGAGGTCCCCCTGCCCGAGCTGGGCCCGGGCGAGGCCCTGGTCGCCGTCATGGCATCGAGTGTCAACTACAACTCGGTGTGGACCTCGATCTTCGAGCCGCTGTCGACCTTCGGCTTCCTGGAGCGCTACGGGCGCCTCTCCGAGCTGACCAAGCGGCACGACCTGCCGTACCACATCATCGGCTCCGACCTCGCGGGCGTCGTCCTGCGCACCGGCCCCGGCGTCAACGCCTGGAAGCCCGGCGACGAGGTCGTCGCGCACTGCCTCAGCGTGGAGCTGGAGTCCAGCGACGGGCACAACGACACGATGCTCGACCCCGAGCAGCGGATCTGGGGCTTCGAGACCAACTTCGGCGGGCTCGCCGAGATCGCGCTCGTCAAGTCCAACCAGCTGATGCCGAAGCCGAACCACCTCAGCTGGGAGGAGGCCGCCGCCCCGGGCCTGGTCAACTCGACCGCCTACCGGCAGCTGGTCTCCCGCAACGGCGCCGGCATGAAGCAGGGCGACAACGTGCTGATCTGGGGCGCGAGCGGCGGACTCGGCTCGTACGCCACCCAGTTCGCGCTGGCCGGCGGCGCCAACCCCATCTGCGTGGTGTCGTCGCCGCAGAAGGCCGACATCTGCCGGGCGATGGGCGCCGAGGCGATCATCGACCGCAACGCCGAGGACTACAGGTTCTGGAAGAACGAGCGGGAGCAGGACCCGCGCGAGTGGAAGCGCTTCGGCAAGCGCATCCGCGAGTTCACCGGCGGCGAGGACATCGACATCGTCTTCGAGCACCCCGGCCGCGAGACCTTCGGCGCCTCCGTCTTCGTCACCCGCAAGGGCGGCACCATCACCACCTGCGCCTCCACCTCGGGCTACATGCACGAGTACGACAACCGCTACCTGTGGATGTCCCTGAAGCGGATCATCGGCTCGCACTTCGCCAACTACCGCGAGGCCTGGGAGGCCAACCGGCTGATCGCGAAGGGCAAGATCCACCCGACGCTGTCGAGGACCTACTCCCTGGAGGAGACCGGCCAGGCCGCCTACGACGTGCACCGCAACCTGCACCAGGGCAAGGTCGGCGTCCTCTGCCTCGCCCCCGAGGAGGGCCTCGGCGTGCGCGACGGGGAGATGCGGGCCAAGCACCTCGACGCCATCAACCGCTTCCGCAACATCTGAGACACCCGAGGTCATAGATGACTGAGCGTCAGATCGCCGAAGGCGGCCGGGAGTCCGGGCCGCAGGCGCCGAGGGAGAAGGACCGGCCGTGGCTCATGCGCACGTACGCCGGCCACTCCACGGCGGAGGCGTCCAACGAGCTGTACCGGCGCAACCTCGCCAAGGGCCAGACGGGCCTGTCGGTGGCGTTCGACCTGCCGACGCAGACCGGCTACGACCCCGACCACATCCTCGCCCGCGGCGAGGTAGGCCGGGTGGGCGTGCCCGTCTCGCACCTCGGTGACATGCGCCGGCTCTTCCAGGACATCCCCCTGGAGCAGATGAACACCTCGATGACGATCAACGCCACGGCGATGTGGCTGCTGGCGCTCTACCAGGTGGTCGCCGAGGAGCAGGGTGCGGACGTCACCAAGCTCCAGGGCACGACCCAGAACGACATCGTCAAGGAGTACCTGTCCCGGGGGACGCACGTCTTCCCCCCGGGACCCTCGCTCCGGCTGACGACGGACATGATCGCGTACACGGTCTCCCACATCCCGAAGTGGAACCCGATCAACATCTGCAGCTACCACCTCCAGGAGGCCGGCGCCACGCCGGTCCAGGAGATCGCGTACGCGATGTCGACGGCCATCGCGGTCCTCGACGCGGTGCGGGACAGCGGCCAGGTGCCGCAGGAGCGGATGGGTGACGTCGTCGCCCGTATCTCCTTCTTCGTCAACGCGGGCGTCCGGTTCGTCGAGGAGATGTGCAAGATGCGGGCGTTCGGCCGCATCTGGGACCGGATCACCCGCGAGCGCTACGGCATCGAGAACGCCAAGCAGCGCCGCTTCCGGTACGGCGTCCAGGTCAACTCGCTGGGGCTGACCGAGGCGCAGCCGGAGAACAACGTCCAGCGGATCGTCCTGGAGATGCTGGCCGTGACGCTCTCCAAGGACGCACGCGCGCGTGCCGTGCAGCTCCCGGCCTGGAACGAGGCGCTCGGCCTGCCGACGCCCTGGGACCAGCAGTGGTCGCTGCGCATCCAGCAGGTACTCGCCCACGAGAGCGACCTGCTGGAGTACGAGGACATCTTCGAGGGCTCGCACGTCGTCGAGAAGAAGGTCGCCCAGCTGGTCGCGGACTCCCTCGCGGAGATCGACCGGATCCAGGAGATGGGCGGCGCGATGGCCGCCGTCGAGTCCGGCTACCTCAAGTCGCAGCTGGTCTCCTCGCACGCCGAGCGGCGGGCCCGGATCGAGTCCGGCCGGGAGAAGATCGTCGGCGTCAACATCTTCGAGACCACCGAGCCGAACCCGCTCACCGCCGACCTGGACACCGCGATCCAGACGGTCGACCCGGCGGTCGAGGCGAGGGTCGTGGCGGCGATCGGGCACTGGCGCGACACGCGCTACCAGCCGCCGTTCAACCACCCGCGGCCCTGCAAGGCCCTGGAGCGGCTGAAGGAGGCCGCCAAGGGCACCGACAACCTCATGGAGGCCACCCTGGAGTGCGCCCGGGCGGGCGTGACGACCGGTGAGTGGGCGGGGGCCCTGCGGGAGGTGTTCGGCGAGTTCCGGGCGCCCACCGGGGTCTCCTCGGCTCCGATCGCGGTCCCCGTCGAGCCGGGCTCGGCGCTGGCCGGGGTGCGGGCCAAGGTGGACGCCACCGCCCGCGACCTGGGCAGCGGCAAGCTCCGCTTCCTGGTCGGCAAGCCGGGCCTCGACGGTCACTCCAACGGCGCCGAGCAGATCGCGGTGCGCGCGCGGGACGCCGGCTTCGAGGTGGTCTACCAGGGGATCCGGCTGACGCCCGAGCAGATCGTGGACGCGGCGCTGGCCGAGGACGTGCACGCGGTCGGCCTGTCGATCCTCTCCGGCTCGCACGCGCAGCTGGTCCCGGACGTCCTGGAACGACTCCGTGTGGCCGGTGCCACAGATATACCGGTGATCGCCGGTGGCATCATCCCGAACGGGGATGCCGAGCAGCTGCGGGAAGCCGGAGTGGCCGCGGTCTTCACCCCGAAGGACTTCGACATCACCGGAATCATCGGCCGCATCGTCGACGAGATCCGGAAAGCGAACAAGCTCGACCCTCTGGAGGTCCCCGCATGACGACGCCCGTCACGCCCGTCAACCGTCTCCGCCCGCGGCGCTCGTGCCTGGCCGTGCCCGGTTCGAACCCCCGCTTCCTGGAGAAGGCGCAGGGTCTCCCGGCGGACCAGGTCTTCCTGGACCTGGAGGACGCGTGCGCGCCGCTCGCCAAGCCCGGCGCGCGGCACACCATCGTCAAGTTCCTCAACGAGGGCGACTGGACCGGCAAGACGCGCGTGGTGCGGGTCAACGACTGGACGACCGAGTGGACGTACCGTGACGTCGTGACCGTGGTGGAGGGCGCCGGGCAGAACCTCGACTGCATCATGCTGCCGAAGGTCCAGACGGCCCAGCAGGTCGTCGCGCTGGACCTCCTGCTGACCCAGATCGAGAAGACCATGGGCTTCGAGGTCGGCAAGATCGGCATCGAGGCGCAGATCGAGAACGCACAGGGCCTGAACAACGTCAACGAGATCGCGACGGCCTCCCAGCGCGTCGAGACGATCATCTTCGGCCCGGCCGACTTCATGGCGTCCATCAACATGAAGTCGCTGGTCGTGGGCGAGCAGCCGCCCGGCTACCCGGCGGACGCCTACCACTACATCCTGATGAAGATCCTGATGGCCGCCCGCGCCAACAACCTCCAGGCGATCGACGGCCCCTACCTCCAGATCCGCAACATCGACGGCTACCGCGCGGTCGCCCAGCGCGCCGCGGCCCTCGGCTTCGACGGCAAGTGGGTGCTGCACCCGGGCCAGGTCGAGGCGTCCAACGAGATCTTCTCGCCCTCCCAGGAGGACTACGACCACGCCGAGCTGATCCTGGACGCCTACGACTACTACACGTCCGAGGCGGGCGGCAAGAAGGGCTCCGCGATGCTCGGCGACGAGATGATCGACGAGGCCAGCCGCAAGATGGCCCTGGTCATCTCCGGCAAGGGCCGGGCCGCCGGCATGCAGCGCACGTCGAAGTTCGAGACCCCCGTCAGCTAAGGAGCCCTGAGCGCGATGCAGTTCGGACGGACGTACGAGGAGTTCGAGGTCGGGGCGACGTACAAGCACTGGCCCGGAAAGACGGTCACGGAGTACGACGACCACCTCTTCTGTCTCCTCACCATGAACCACCACCCGCTCCACATGGACACCAACTACGCCGAGAAGACGACGGACTTCGGCAGGAACGTGGTGGTCGGGAACTACATCTACTCGCTGCTGCTCGGCATGTCCGTACCAGACATCTCGGGCAAGGCAATCGCCAACCTGGAGATCGAGTCGCTCAAGCACGTGGCGCCGACCTTCCACGGCGACACGATCTACGGCCAGACCACCGTGCTCGACAAGTGGCCGTCCAAGTCCAAGAACGACCGCGGGATCGTCTACGTCGAGACCAAGGGCTACAAGCAGGACGGCACGCTCGTGTGCGTCTTCCGCCGCAAGGTGATGGTGCCGACCGAGACGTACATCAAGGAGCGCGGCGGCGAGCAGCCGGGCCGCCCGGAACTTCAGGAGCGCTAGTCATGGCCCGTCTCGCCCAGACCGCCGGTCTGACCGACGTCCAGCAGGAGATCCTCTCCACCGTCCGCGACTTCGTGGACAAGGAGATCATCCCGGTCGCCACCGAGCTGGAGCACCGCGACGAGTACCCGCAGCAGATCGTCGACGGGCTCAAGGAGCTCGGCCTCTTCGGCCTGATGATCCCCGAGGAGTACGGCGGCCTGGGCGAGTCCCTCCTGACGTACGCGCTGTGCGTCGAGGAGATCGCCCGCGGCTGGATGTCCGTCTCCGGCATCATCAACACGCACTTCATCGTGGCGTACATGCTCAAGCAGCACGGCACGCAGGAGCAGAAGGACCACTTCCTGCCGCGGATGGCGGCCGGCGACATCCGGGGCGCGTTCTCGATGTCGGAGCCGGGCCTCGGCTCGGACGTGTCCGCGATCACCTCGAAGGCGGTGAAGGACGGCGACGAGTACGTCCTGAACGGCCAGAAGATGTGGCTGACGAACGGCGGCACCTCGTCGCTCGTGGCCGTCCTCGTCCGGAGTGACGAAGGACACCCCGAGGGCACGGCCCCGCACAAGTCGATGACGACCTTCCTGGTGGAGAAGGAGCCCGGCTTCGGCGAGGTCCGCCCCGGCCTCACCATCCCGGGCAAGATCGACAAGATGGGCTACAAGGGCGTCGACACCACCGAGCTGATCATGGACGGGCTGCGGATCCCGGCCGATCGGGTGCTCGGCGGCGCCACGGGCCGAGGTTTTTACCAAATGATGGACGGAGTCGAGGTCGGCCGCGTCAACGTGGCGGCCCGTGGCTGCGGTGTCGCCCAGCGTGCGTTCGAACTGGGCGTCCGATACGCCCAGCAGCGTCACACTTTCGGCAAGGCGATCGCCCAGCACCAGGCCATCCAGTTCAAGCTGGCGGAGATGGCCACCAAGGTCGAGGCGGCGCATGCCATGATGGTCAACGCCGCACGCAAAAAGGACTCCGGGGAGCGAAACGACCTGGAGGCAGGGATGGCGAAGTACCTCGCCTCCGAGTACTGCAAGGAGGTCGTGGAAGACGCCTTCCGCATCCACGGCGGCTACGGCTTCTCCAAGGAGTACGAGATCGAGCGCCTCTACCGTGAGGCGCCGATGCTGCTGATCGGCGAAGGTACCGCCGAGATCCAGAAAATGATCATCGGGCGCAGGCTGCTCGAAGAGTATCGATTCCAGGGCTGATTGTCCCGGTACGGGGTGTTTTCTTCGAGAAGAAGATCACACCCCGTCAACGGTCTTCGGCCGCCGACTCGTCTTCCTGGCTTGCCCAGTTGCGGCCCCCGACCGGTACGATCCCGGAAAGCCGCCGTCCCCGTATCCTGCGCGGCATCATCCGCTACGAAGGTCATCCATGCCCCACAGCCAAACCTCTGCACATCGAGACAGCCTGGCCGGCGTACGCCTCGCGCGCGGAGCATCGCCGTGGCTTCTCCCGACCGTCGCCACCGCAGCCGTCAGCCTCCTGCGCGCCCGTCGCTCCGGCGCGGCCAAGGCAGTCGCCGTACCCGCCACCGCGCTCGCGGCGGGCATGCTGTGGTTCTTCCGCGACCCCGAGCGTGAGATCGCCCAGGGCCGTGTCATCTCCCCCGCCGACGGTGTGGTGCAGAGCATCATGCCGTGGAAGGACGGACGCACCCGGGTCGCGATCTTCATGAGCCCGCTCAACGTCCACGTCAACCGCGCGCCCCTCGCGGGCGAGGTGACGTCGGTGGAACACATCCCCGGTGGCTTCGTTCCCGCCTTCAACAAGGAGAGCGAGAACAACGAGCGCGTAGTCTGGCATTTCGACACCGAACTCGGCGACATCGAGATGATCCAGATCGCCGGCGCGGTGGCCCGCCGTATCGTCCCCTACATCCCGCAGGGCACGAAGGTCGAGCAGGGCGACCGCATCGGTCTGATCCGCTTCGGCTCGCGTGTCGACATCTACCTGCCGGAGGGCGTGGACGTCGCGGTCGAGGTCGGCCAGAAGACCGTGGCTGGGGTGACTCGCATTGACCGTGATTGATCCTGAGACCCAGGCGGGCTGGGTGCCCGAGGCCGACGAGATCGGCGACGACGAGGAGGAGATGCCGCTCTCTCTCCGCCTGTCGATAGCGGACACCCTCACGCTCGGCAACGCCACGTGCGGCTTCATGGCGGTGTACTTCACCACCACGGGCATCCTGATCCCGCACCTCACCGGGGACGACCAGTCGGCCGGCATGGCGCGCCACAGCGCCGCCACCGCCGTCATCCTCATGCTCTGCGCGGCGGTCTTCGACCTGTTCGACGGCCTGGTCGCGCGCAAGCTGCGCTCCTCCCCCATGGGCGCGGAACTGGACAACCTCTCCGACCTGATCAGCTTCGGCCTCGCGCCGGCCTACTTCGTGCTCGTCTACGGCATGGTGGCCGACGACGCGTACCAGAAGGTGGCCGCGGTCGGAGCGGTGGTCGTGCTCCTCGCCGTGGTGCTGAGACTCGCCCGGTTCTCGTGCGTGACACCGCCGAACGGCATGTTCCAGGGCATGCCGAGCCCCTTCGGCGCGCTGACGGTCGTCTCGATCGTGCTCCTGGAGCTGCCCTTCGTGGCGACGCTGCTCGCCATCCTGGGCACGGCCTGGCTGATGGTGAGCCGGGTGGAGTACCCGAAGCCGCGCGGGCGCCTCGCGGTCGCGATGCTCGCCTGGATCGTCCTCTCGATGGGGCTCCTGGTCTCCTGGGCCTTCGACGCGCCCAGCGGCCAGCTCCTCCTCCAGACCGGCTGCGCGCTGCAGCTGGTGATGGGCGCGGTGATCCCGCTGTTCGCGACGGCCCGCCGGGTGAACAACTTCCGCGACAACAGGCGCGAGGCACGGGCGACACAGCTGCCCTGACCCTCGTCACAACGCCGAAACGGGTGTGGCCCGAGCCTTCGAGGCTCGGGCCACACCCGTTTCGGCTTCAAGGGCGTACGGCGTGGCTCTTGACCGGTCAACTACCCATGGTCAGTGTCGAGTTGCAGAGGTCCGGGAAGGGGAGGACGGTGGAATTGGGGTGAATTTTGCAATGACTTGCCCCAATTCAGGGGGGATTTGTCTCCACATGCCGATCGGAGGACAGCCATGCCCGCACCCACCGCCCAGGACCACCTCGTCCCGCACATCTCGTCCATCCCGGCGAACGAGGGCGACTCCGTGAAACTCTTCGTGCGGGAGTACAACGGCACCCAGGGCAACCAGCCGCGCTCCCCCGTCCTGATGCTGCACGGCCGAAGCGTGCCGGTCGTCGCCGGGTACGACCTCACCGGCCCCGGACACGACATCACGTACAGCTGGGCGCAGGAACTGGCCTCGCACCACTACGACGTGTTTCTCATGGATCTTCAGGGAAGTGGCCGGTCACCGCGCCCGAAGATGGACGAGCCCCGTAACGCCAACCCGGCACAGCGGGGCGTGCTCACCCCCAACCCCCTGCCGGAGCCGTACACCGATCCGCCGCTGTACCCCCACCAGCTGGGCAACTCCGGGAGCGAGTGGGCGGAGCTGGCCACGGTGGTCAACTTCATCAAGGGGCTGCCCAACATGACCACACCGATCGACTTCGTCGGCTGGTCCGCGGCCGGGCCCGTCATGGGGCCCTACACCCTCCAGCACCCCGAGAACGTCAAGAGCCTGTTCCTGCTCGCCCCGATCTTCGCTCCGCTGGGCCGGTGGTCGGGGAACGCCGCGGACCCCTTCGGCCTGCCGCCGAACACGACCCTGCCGGTGTCCCAGCCGGCCCCCGTGTTCGGCTTCCCGATGCACGTCAACAGCAAGCGGAACTTCAAGCAGGGGTGGGACCGCGAGCAGGGCAGCGTCGAGCAGCGGGACCCCGACATGGTGGACCGGGCCTGGGCCGCCATGATGGCCAACGACCCCGTCGGCAGTACCTGGGGCCCCGTACTGCCGTCAGGCAGCCCCGAGGGCATCCACCGCTACCGGAACACCTACTTCTGGGGGTGGAACAACGAGACCGCGCCGTTCGAGAGTCCCGCGGGCGCCCACGTGCTCGGCGACCGCGTGCCGGTGGTCCTCGTCCACGGCCAGTTGGACCAGACCGCCAACACACCCGCGAGTTCGCCGGTCCCCGACGACCAGCGCTTCTCCGTCCCGGCGCTCTACGCGGCCATCGCCGGGCAGCACAAGCTGATGTTCCAGCTGGAGGGCGCAGGACACTCCATGGTCTGGGAGCGCCCCGCCGAGATCCTGCACGAGATCTCCCAGCACTGGCTCCAGAACAAGTACAAGGTGTGGGGCCTCACCAGCGGCAGCTACTACCGAGACGCGAACGGCGAGCTGACCCCGCTGGACTAGGCGCCCTCAGCGCAGGAAGTCCCGCGCGATCTGCTCGGCGACGCGCTCCAGGATCGGTCCGGCCTCGGCGATGCACTTGACCACGTCGGGTTCGATCTCGGTGAGCGGGTAGGCGCGGCGGATCCCGGCGCGTCCGAGCGCCTCCGGCGGGAGGGCGAGGCGGCCGCAGACCGCCACGACCTCCTTGTCGGCGGCGCGCGCCGCCGCGGCCACCCCCGCCGGCGCCTTCCCGTGCAGGGTCTGCTCGTCCAGCGAGCCCTCCCCGGTGATCACCAGCGTGGCCCGCTCCAGCGCGGGCGCGAAACCCAGGACGTCGAGCATGACCTCGATACCGGCCCGGAAGCGCGCGCCGAGCAGCAGGGCGCCGTACCCGATGCCCCCGGCGGCCCCCGCACCCGGCGCGACCGCGTACTCGGCGGCGCGCGGACCGACCTCGGCCTCCAGGACCTTCGCGAACTCGGCCAGCGCGGCATCCAGGAGCTCGACGTCGTCCGGCGAGGCGCCCTTCTGCGGGCCGTAGACGGCCGGCGCGCCCTTCGGGCCGGTGAGCGGGTTGTCGACATCGCTGGCGAGGACCAGGTCGACGTCGGACAGCCGCGGGTCGAGGCCCGACAGGTCCGCGCGGGCCAGGTCGGCGAGGCCGCCGCCGCCCGGCGGCACCGGTTCGCCGTCCGCGTCGAGGAAGCGGGCGCCGAGCGCCGACAGCATCCCGGCCCCGCCGTCCGTCGTGGCACTGCCTCCGACGCCGAAGACGATCGTGCGCGCGCCCGCGTCCAGCGCGGCCCGCAGCAGCTCCCCGGAGCCGTACGTGGACGCGGTCAGGGGCGCGAAGACTCCGCGGGGCAGCCGCTGCAGCCCGCTCGCCTCGGCCATCTCCACGACCGCGGTGTCGCCGCGCAGCGCGAACGCGGCGGTGACCTCCTGCCCCAGCGGCCCGGCGACCTCCCGCTCGTGGCGTTCGAAGCCGGCCGCGACGGCCGCGGCCACCGTGCCGTCCCCGCCGTCCGCGACGGGCAGCGCCTCGACGCCGACGTCCGGCGCGACCCGCCTGAGCCCGGCCGTGACCCGCTCGGCGACCTCCACGGCCGTCAGCGAGCCCTTGAACTTGTCCGCGGCGATGAGCACGCGCTGTGTCACCTGTATCCCCTTGCTCTCCGGGCCTCGTGCACGTCAAGGCCAGTCGCGCCGCTGTGACCTTAACCGGAGGACACCCTCGCCGTCATGCCCCGCCCGAAGCCTGGGAGGCGGCTGGGAGCCGCCTGCGAAAGCGGGTGCCCCTCAGCCATGCCCGAGGACAGGGTCCGCAGCGCCGTCCTCGGCTTCGGCGGTTCCCGCGTCGCGGACCTGGCGGCCCCCCGCCGAGCGTCTCGCCCGGACCGGCGCGGCGTCCGCACTGGCTACGCTTCCCGAGTGACCACGACTGACGCCTACGCCGCGTACATCGCGAGCCTGCCCCGGATCCTCGCCGGGGCCGCCGCGCTCTTCCGGGACACCGAGGGACGGGTCCTGCTCGTCGAGCCGAACTACCGGGACGGCTGGGCACTGCCGGGCGGGACCGTCGAGTCCGACGACGGGGAGACCCCGCGCCAGGGCGCCCGCAGGGAGACCCTGGAGGAGATCGGCCTGGACCGCGAGATGGGCCGCCTGCTGACGGTGGACTGGGTGCACGGCACCGGCCGCCCGCCGATCGTCGCCTACCTCTACGACGGCGGGGTCGTCACCGACGCCGACCTCAAGGCGATCCGGCTCCAGGAGGAGGAGCTGCTGTCCTGGCGGCTGGTCCCCCGCGAGGAACTCCCCGCACACCTCCCGGGCTCCCTCGGCCTCCGGGTCCTGGCCGCCCTCGACGTCCTCGCGCAGGACACGGGCACGGCGGAACTGGAGAACGGCCACCGGGTCGGCTGACCGGGCCGCACCGATAACCGCTGGCCCCGGCTGCCCGCCCGCCCTACCCTCGGCCCCATGAACAGGCCCCTGGTCGCCGTCCTCAGCGGCGCCGGTATCTCCACTGATTCCGGGATCCCGGACTATCGCGGCCCCAACGGGCTGTGGCGGAAGGATCCCGAGGCCGAGAAGCTCGTGACGTACGAGTACTACATGGGCGACCCGGAGATCCGGCGCCGGTCCTGGCAGATGCGGCGCGGGAACCGGGCGCTGCGGGCGGAGCCGAACGCGGCGCACCGGGCCGTCGCCGAGCTGGAGCGGTCCGGGGTTCCGGTGCGGGTGATCACGCAGAACGTGGACGGGCTGCACCAGCTCGCCGGGATGCCCGCCCGCAAGGTGCTCGAACTGCACGGCACCGCACGCAGTGTGCTCTGCACCAGGTGCGGTGCACGGGGATCCATGGCGGACGCGCTCGCCCGCGTCGAGGCCGGCGAGGACGACCCGCCGTGCCTGGAGTGCGGGGGCATCCTCAAGTCCGCGACCGTGATGTTCGGGGAGCGGCTCGACCCCGTCGTCCTCGGCGAGGCCCTCGCCATCAGCAAGGCCTGCACCGTGTTCGTCGCCGTCGGCAGCAGCCTCCAGGTCCAGCCCGCCGCCGGCCTCGCGGGCGTGGCCGCAGACCACGGCGCCCGGCTGGTCATCGTCAACGCGGAACCGACGCCCTACGACGAACTCGCCGACGAGGTCGTCCGCGAACCGATCGGCACCGCGCTGCCTCAGCTCCTCCGCGTTCTGGCACGCCAGAGCGCGTGAGGCGCTTCGGCCCTCTCGGCGCGCCCGACGGTGCGCTGTGAACCTCGGCGCGTACGCCATCCCCCGCAGGACGAGGTCAGGCGAGCTTCTTCAGCTGCGCGTCGACGACGTCGTCCGGGATGGTCGGGGGCTGAATGGGGTTGAGGGAGAGGAAGGTGGCGATGGCGGAGTCCTGGCGGACGGCGGTGGCCTGCCGGCAGATCCCGGAGGGAGACGAGGCGGCCCGGTCGCCCCCGTGGGCCGGGACGCACCGACCGTCGGTCCCGGGGCCAGCGCCCGCGAGGCGCTGCTGCGCGCCTCCACCTCCTACCGGACCGCCGACTTCTCCCGCCGCGGGAATCCCGCCACCGAAGCAGAGCCGGCTGACCGTTCGCCGCGCCGCAGGCCCGGTCAGAAGAGGCCCGCTCCCCGTTCGAAGTCGAGCAGGCGCTGCTTGCGGGGCAGGCCGCCGCCGTAGCCGGTGAGGCTGCCGTTGGCGCCGATCACGCGGTGGCAGGGGACGATGATGCCGACCGGGTTCTTGCCGTTGGCGAGGCCGACCGTGCGGGAGGCCTGGGGGTTGCCGAGGGCCTCGGCGAGTTCGCCGTAGGAGCGGGTCTCGCCGTAGGGGATCAGGCGCAGCTGCTCCCAGACGCTGCGCTGGAACGGGGTTCCGTTCAGGCGCAGTTCGAGGGTGAACTCCTTCAACTCGCCCGCGAAGTAGGCGGTCAGCTGGTCCTCGGCCTCGGTGAAGAGGTCGTCGTCGCGGGGACCGAAGGTCTCCTCGGGCGGGCGGTGTCGCTGGTCCTCCATGTAGAGGCCGCAGAGGGTGCCGCCCTCGGCAACGAGGGTGAGGGGGCCGTAGGGGCTGTCGGTGACGGTGTGGTTCTTCACGGCGGTTTCCTTGAACGTCCTTATACGGGCAGGAAGTTGATCGGGTGACTGTCGGTCGCCCACAGGTACTGGACGGCGTACGCGCGCCAGGGGCGCCAGGCCGCCGCGCGGGCGGTGAGGGCGGCCGGGGTGCCGGGCAGGCCCAACTCCTCGGCGGCGCGCCGGATTCCGAGGTCGGTGGGGAGGAAGGCGTCCGGGTCGCCGAGGGCGCGCATGGCGATGACGTCGACGGTCCAGGGGCCGAAGCCGGGGAGGGCGAGGAGCCGGGCGCGCGCCTCGGACCAGTCGCTCTCGACGCCCAGGTGGAGGGTGCCGTCGGCGAGTTGACGGACCAGGGTGGTGAAGGTGGTGCGGCGGGTGCGGGGCATCGCCAGGGTCTCGGGGTCCACGGCCGCGAGCGCCTCGGGGGACGGGAAGAGGTGGGTGAGGCCGCCCTCGGGATCGTCCACCGGGGTGCCGTGGGCGGTCACCAGGCGGGCCGCGTGGGTGCGGGCCGCGGCCGTGGAGACCTGCTGGCCGAGCACGGCCCGGACGGCGAACTCCGCCTCGTCGACGGTGCGCGGTACCCGTCGTCCCGGCGCCTTGTCGACCAGGGGCGCCAGGAAGGGGTCCGTACGCAGCTGGTCGTCGACGGCGACCGGGTCGGCGTCCAGGTCGAGCAGCCGCCGGCAGCGGCTGATGGCGACGGGCAGGTCCCGCAGGTCGCTGAGGGTGAGCCGGCAGGCGATGTGGTCGGGCTTCGGGGTGAGGGCGGCGATGCCGTGGCCGTACGGCAGCCGCAGGGTCCGCCGGTAGGCGCCGTCCCGCCACTCCTCGACGCCGGGTACGGCGGTGGCCGCGAGGTGGCCGAAGAGGTTGTCGGGGTTGAGGGGGGCACGGAAGGGCAGCCGGAGGGTGAGCGTGCCGGGGGCGAGCTGAGCCGACCTCGGGCGGCGGTCGCGCAGTTCGGTCGGCGAGAGCGCGAAGACCTCGCGGACGGTGTCGTTGAAGGTGCGGATCGAGGAGAAGCCGGCCGCGAAGGCGATCTCCGCCATCGGCAGCGCGGTCGTCTCGATCAACAGGCGTGCGGTCTGGGCGCGTTGGGCCCGGGCCAGGGCCAGCGGGCCGGCCCCGAGTTCGGCGAGCAGCTGGCGTTCGACCTGCCGGGGGCTGTAGCCGAGGCGGGTGGCGAGGCCGGGTACGCCCTCACGGTCCACGACCCCGTCGGCGATCAGCCGCATGGCACGGGCGACCAGGTCGGCACGCTGGTTCCACTCCGGGGAACCGGGGCTGGTGTCGGGGCGGCAGCGCTTGCAGGCCCGGAACCCGGCCTGCTGACAGGCGGCGGCGCTCGGGTGGAACGTCATGTTCTCGGGCTTCGGCGGTACCGCCGGGCAGCTGGGCCGGCAGTAGATGCGGGTGGTCAGGACCGCGGTGAAGAACCAGCCGTCGAACCGCGCGTCCTTCGACTGTACGGCCCGTACGCAGTGCTCGCGGTCGAGGTGCATCGCTTTCTGCATGGGTCCAGCATCGGCCACCGGAGCGGCCGATGCTGGCGGAAATCCGACACGAAGGTGAGCTGACCTGAGACCCGGGGAGGCTCAGCCGAAGTAGTGGTCCTGGTCGAGGTCGGCCAGCAGTCCGGGCTGCTCGGGGCGCCAGTCGTACCGCTCCCGGGTCGCCTCGCTCGACGTGGGGTTGTCGTTGCCGACGAAGCGGCCTATCCAGCCGAAGTGGGCGGCCGCCTCCTCGGGCGCGAGGGAGACGACCGGTACGTCGAGGCGGCGGCCGATGACCTCGGCGATGTCGCGCAGCCGCACGCCGTCCTCGGCGGCCGCGTGCAGCACGGCACCGGCCGGGGCCGTCTCCAGCGCCTTGCGGTAGAGCCGGGCGGCGTCCAGGCGGTGCACGGCCGACCAGCGGTTGACGCCCTCGCCCAGGTAGGCGGAGATGCCCTTGTCCCGGGCGATGTCGATCAGGTGCGGGACGAAGGCGTGGTCGCCGACGCCGTGCACGTTCGGGAGCCGGATCGCCGAGACCCGTACCCCGCGGTCGGCCAGGGCCAGGGCGGCCCGCTCCGACTCGGCCCGGTGCGCGCCGGGCGCCGCCGGGTCGGGGCCGTCGGTCTCGGTGCCGAGGCGGCCAGGGGCGAGCAGGCCGGTCACGGAGCTGATGACCAGGGGGCGGCCGGAGTCGGCGAGCGCGTCGCCGAAGGCCGCCAGGGCCGCCAGTTCGGTGCGCAGGGCGCCGTGCGGGTCGGAGAAGTCGTGGTTGAAGCCCGTGTGGACCACGCCGTCCGTGGCGTCCGCCGCGACCCGCAGGCCGTCGACGTCGTCCAGGTCGCCGCGGTGCGCCTCCGCTCCCGCCTCCTTCAGGGCCGCCTCGGCCGCGTCCGAGCGGGCGAGGCCGAGCACCTGGTGGCCGGCGCCGAGCAGTTCGCGGACCACCGCGCTGCCGATGAACCCGGTGGCGCCGGTGACGAACACACGCATGACAAATCACCTCACGGAGAGTGCTGCTGCTGGGATGACCCCAGCGTGCGCCCGGCCCCGGGGCCCGGTCCAAGACCTGTTCCGTACCCGGTGATGTCCTTCCGGTCATGACCGCAGCTCACGGCGGCGGCAGCGGAGGCGCCGGGAGTAGAGTCGAGGGGTGCCCGATTCCTTCGTACCGCCGGTGGACCTGGAGCTGCGCCTGGTGCGCTACTTCACCGTGGTCGCCGAGGAGTTGCACTTCGGCCGCGCGGCCGACGCCCTGCATCTCGCGCAGCCGTCGCTGAGCCGTCAGATCCGGCGCCTGGAGCGGGAGCTGGGCGTCCGGCTGCTCGACCGCACGCCGCGCGGCACCCGGCTCACCGAGGCCGGCGAGACCTTTCTGCCGCAGGCAAGGGAATTGCTGCGGACCGCCGCCCGGGCCGCCGCCAGCGCCCGCTCGGCCGCCGCGCACGTCCCGTTCACCGTCGGGTACACCACCCACCAGATCGTCACCCCGGCCGTCCGCGAGCTGCGCCACCGCCATCCGGAGGCCGACGTCCGCACCCTGCACGTGGACTGGAGCGAACCGCGGGTCGCGCTCCTCGACCACCGGGTCGACGTGGTGGTGACCCGGTTCCTGTTCGTCTCCGACGGCCTGGAGATCACGGTCCTCTACGACGAGCCGCGGGTCCTCCTGGTGCCGCTCGGCCACCGGCTGGCCGGCCGGGAGTCGGTCACCCTCGCCGACTTCGCCGACGAGCCGCTCGCCCGTTTCACCGGCTCCGACCGGATCGGCGCGACTCCCCCCGGCCACACCAACCTCGGTGCGGTGGTGGAGACGCTGGAGGACAAGCTGGAACTGGTGGCGAGCGGTGAGGTGGTGTCCCTGGCGCCGGCCGGGTTCCGCGGGAACCTGCGGCCGGACATCGTCGCCGTCCCGATCGAGGACGCGGTCCCCCTCCAGGTGGTCCTCGCCACCCGGGCCGGGGACCGGCACCCCCTGTTCCCGGCGTTCCGCCACGCCGCGGAGTCCCACCTGGTCCCGACGGGCGCCGCCCCGGCCGGCGCCGCCCCGGCGGGGCCGGTGCCGGTGCCCGCGCGGAGCGTCGTGCGGGACTCGCCGTGAGCGGAGTCCCGCACGCCGGATGCGGTACGGCCCGTCAGCCCATGCGCGGGTCCGCCGTGTCCGCGGCGTCCGCCGAGTCGTCGCCGCGCACCACGCACAGCGCCCAGATGATGAATCCGGACAGCGCGATCATGACGACGGACCAGACCGGGTAGTACGGCAGGGACAGGAAGTTGGCGATGATCACCAGGGCGGCGATGGCCACCCCGGCGCCGCGGGCCCACGCGGCCGGCTGGAAGAGGCCGATGCTCACGACCACGGCGATCACGCCCAGGACCAGGTGGATCCAGCCCCAGCTGGTGAGGTCGAACTTGAACACGTAGTTGGGGGTCGTGACGAAGACGTCGTCCTGGGCGATCGCCATGATGCCCCGGAACACGGCGAGCAGTCCGGCGATCAGGAGCATGACGCCGGCGAAGGCGGTCAGTCCGCCGGCCCACGCCATCTTGGCGGTGTGCTGGTGCGGGTGGTGCGCGGAATGTGTCGCGGTCATGCGGCTGCCTCGATTCGTTCTCGGAGGGGGTGCTCAGCGCCCGTGGGCGGTGGGCACCGAACCGGCGCCGGAGCGCTCGGCCGGCCCGTAGTCGCTCAGGACCAGTGCCTTGGCCTTGCGGAACTCCTCGTCCGAGATGTCGCCCCGGGACTTCATCTCGGAGAGCTTGGCCAGTTCGTCGACGCTGCTGGTCTGGGCGGGGCCGCCCTTGGCGGTCTGCCGGATGTACGACTCGAACGCCTTCTGCTGGTCACGGGCCTGGGTGATCTCGCGCTGCCCCATCCCCTTGCCGCGGGCGATCACGTAGACGAGGACGCCCAGGAAGGGGACGACGATGCAGAGGGCCAGCCAGCCGGCCTTGGCCCAGCCGCCCATCGAGTCGTCGCGGAAGATGTCCACGATGACCCGGAACAGCAGGACGAGCCACATGATCCACAGGAAGAGCCACAACATCGTCCAGAAGGCGCTCAGCAGCGGATAGTCGTATGCGAGGTAGGTCTGCGCGCTCATGTACGTCCTCCGTCCACGGCGCCGGCCGGTCGGCCGGGCCCTGCCGTCCCAGCGTGCGCACTGCGGGCGCCGGGGTTCCTCACCCGGTGCGGGTGATCGTGCGTCGCTCCGGTCCCCGCGGCCCCCTCACTCCGGCAGGCGCCGCATCTCCACGACCCGCAGCCCCAGGGAGAGGCAGCGGTTCAGCAGGCCGTACAGATGCGCCTCGTCGACGACGGGACCGAACAGGACCGTCTCGCCGGACATCGTCACGTGTTCCATCTCCGGGAAGGCCCGGGTCAGCGTCTCCGACATGGTCCCTTCGACGCGGATCTCGTAGCGCATGAGCCGTCTCCCGCCGCGGGTCTGCTGCGGTCTGTCCGTCCCGTGATCCTGCCCCCACGGCCACCGCCCGGCCTCACCCGGCACAGGTGAACCGGGCCGCGGGGCAGCGGTCACAGCAGTCCGCGCTCGCGTGCCCGGCGGACCGCGTCACCGCGCCGGCCCACGCCGAGTTTCCGGTAGACGCTCTTGAGGTGCGTCTTCACGGTGTTCACGGAGACGAACAGATCGGCGGCGATCTCCTGCGTGGACATCATCTGCGCCAGCCGGCCGAGCACCTCCCGCTCGCGTCCGCTCAGCTCCTCGACGAGCAGCGGCGGCGGCGAACCGGCGCCGGGGCCGTCGCCGTAGAGCCAGCCCGCGGCCAGGCCGTGCAGCGGCGGGGAGTCCAGGAGCCGGCGGATCTGCGGCCCGGCGTCGAGGAACGGGCGGCGCAGCCGGTCCGGACGGGCCTCCAGGAGGGACCGGGCGAGCAGCTTGCAGGCGGTGCCGGTGTCCCCCGCCTCGGCTGCCGCGCGGGCCCGCACCAGGGTGGCCCGGACGGTGACGCCGGGGCCGCTCCGGCCGTCCGCACACAGCCGGCCAGCCGTCTCGACGGCTTCCTCGCGGTGGCCTGCGTGGCCTGCGTGGCCTGCGTGGCCTGCGGCGAGCCGCGCCCATGCGAGTTCCGCGACGCACAGGGGCCCGTACGGGCCGTCGATCCCGTCCAGCACCTCGGCGGCGGCGCCGGTCCTGCCTTCGGCGAGCAGGGCGGCCGCGGCGGCCAGGGCCGTGTTCGCCCAGGCCCAGGGCGAGGTCACCCGGGTCTCCACGGCGGGTTCGGCCGCGTACGCGGCGGCGGCCGGGTCGCCGAGCGCGAGCCGGAGCCGGCCCGTCGCCAGGGCGCGGCAGGCCTCGGTCACCGGGTCGGGCGCGCCGGGGCCGGGCGCGGAGTCGGCGGCCTCGTCCAGCAGGGCCCCGGCCCGCTCCAGTTCGTCGCGGTCGACCGCGACGACGGCCAGCACCAGCTGGCCGAGCCCGGCGCCGGGGAACGGGCGTCCGCCGCAGTGCCGGGTCGCGTCGGTCGCGGCCAGGGCCCGGCTCTCCGCGCGGTCGAGCCGGCCCTCGAAGTAGTCGATCAGCGCCAGGTGGCCGAGGCAGTCCTCCCGGGGCAGCTCGGTCAGCGCGACACCGGGTTCCTCGGCCACCTCGCCCGCCTCGGCCACCTCGGTCAGGGCGGCGCGGGCCTCGTCGAAGTGCCCGGCCCAGAGGCGGGCCGAGCCCAGGTGGGTGAGGAGGAGGGCGGTGAGCTCGGGATGCCTGGCGAGGAGGTGAGCGGGCACCTCGCGGCGCAGCCGGACAGCCTCGGCCATCGCCTGTTCGGCCCGGTCCGGCGCGCCGGTCAGCCGGGCCGCGAGGGATTCCAGCACCACGCAGCTCAGCCGGGTGGCGGCGGCCGTACCGGCGGGAAGCCGTTCCCCGGCGGGACCGGACCGCGCGCGGCCCCGGTCGAGGCTCTCCTCGGCGCGGCCGAGGTGGGCGAGGCCGTGGTCGAGGTCGTGCTCGGCCAGCTCACGGGCCGCGCGCACCAGGTCCACGGCCGCTCCGCCGGCCTCCGGGCCCATCGCGGAGAACAGCTCGGTGAGGTCGTCGGCGCGCAGACCGGTGAGGAGCCGGCCGATCGCCAGGTCGTCGACGAGGGTGCCGGCGGCGCACTCCCAGTCGCCCGCCGCCGCGCCGTGGGCCAGCGCCTCGGGTACGGCGCCGTGGGCCCGCAGCCACCACGCGGCGCGCCGGTGCAGTTCGGGTTCGAGCCCCGGGGAGCGGGCCCGCAGATGGACCCGGAGGATCTCCCCGAACAGCGGATGCAGCCGGTACCAGGAGTGTCCGAGGTCCTCGACGAACGCGTTCTGCCGGCACAGTCCGGCCAGCAGCGGACCGGGGTCGGGGCGGCCGGTCAGCGCCTGCGCCAGCTCGGGCCCGAACCGGTCCAGAACGCTGACCCGCAGCAGCAGGTCCTGCGTCTGCCGCGGCTGCCGTCCGACCACCTCGGCGAGGAGGAAGTCGGCGATGGTGCTGTGGCCGGCCTCGAACTCCTTCAGGTACGTCTCCGGATCCACGCTCTGCTGGGCGGCCAGCGCGCTCAGCCGCAGCCCGGCCGCCCAGCCCCGGGTACGTGCCACCAGGGCGCGGGTCGCGTCGGCGGGCAGCCGCAGACCGTGCCGGGCCAGCAGGTCGGCCGCCTCCTCGGGGGTGAACGCCAGCTCCTGGTTCCTGATCTCGGTCATGGCCGCCGCCGCCCGGTAGCGGTGCAGGGGCAGCAGGGGCTCGGTACGGGTGACGAGGATCAGCCGCAGTCCCCGTCCGGCGTGGTGCAGGACGAACTCGAGCTGCTCGGCGGTCTCCGGGGCGGCCTGCCGGTCGAACTCGTCGAGGACAAGGATCGCGGGCCGGTCGCGCCCGCTCAGTTCGTCGGCGAGGCGGGCCAGCAGCCGGTGGTCCACCATGCGCGGGCCCCCGGGGGAGCCGGCGGTCCCGGCGGGCGGCGGTGTTCCGGCGGTGTGCAGGGCGTGCAGCACATGGGCCCAGAACATGCCGGGTCCCTGGTCGCCCGCCTCGTTGGTGAACCAGGCGACCGGCTGTCCGAGCCGGGCCGCCCAGTCGGCGACGAGGAGGGTCTTGCCGGCCCCGGCGGCGCCGTTGACCATGGTCAGCGGGGTGTCGAGGGCCTGGTCCAGGTGTGCGGCCAGCCTGGGTCTGCGGACGAAGGTGGCGGGTACGGCCGGCACGGCGAACCGGGTGCGCAGAAACGGCTCCCCCAGGGGATCGGCGTACCCGAGGGCCGGTCCCCGTGCGCTGTCGTCGTTCGCGGCCACAGAGATCACCTCCCGTGTCCGGTCGGCCGTGGTCGGCGCTCGGCACGATCAGGATCTCAGTGTTGGGGCCGCCGCGCAGGGCGTCAGGACGTCGGCGCTCCCGGGGCCCCGCCGGGCGGCGGGCTGCCGAGGCGGGCGGCGAGGAACGGCTCCTGGGCGAGGACCGCGCCGGTGCTCACGCTGACGGTGGCGACCAGGCAGACCACGATCAGCCAGGACAGCAGCACGAAGACCGAGCCCAGCGGGCCGTACTCGCTCACGGTGCGGTTCAGGGTCAGCGGCATGTACAGCTGGGCGGTCGCGCTCAGCGCGGTGAGGGCGGCGGCCGTGATCAGGGCGCCGGGCAGCAGGGGGCGCCAGGCGATCCGGCCGCCGAGGAGCAGGTGCTGGGTCCACCACCACAGGCCGGTCTGGCAGACGAGGGTGACGGGGACGCCCAGCCAGATGCCCAGGCCGAAGCCGTTGTGCAGGGTGCCTTCCAGGAGCAGGGCGCCGACCCACAGGACGAGCCAGGCCACCCAGCGCCAGGGGGCGATCCGGGTGCCGCCGCGGGGGATCTCCCAGGCCCGCTTGCACAGCCGCTGCACGGCCCGGCTGACGGCGGTGGCGGAGATCAGCACCATGAGGCCGCCGACCACGCCGGTGGTCTGCCGCAGGTCCTCGTTCGGGGGCTGCATCAGCTGCTGGATCCCGGTGTCGACCGGTCCGGACAGCCCGAGGACCGAGCGCAGGGAGTGGAGCAGCTGGTCCCGGACGACCGGCGGGGCGTAGGCCGCGAAGACGAAGAGCAGCGGAACGGCGGTCAGGAAGCACTGGGCGGCCAACCGCGTGGCGGTGTCGAAGATGTTCACGGACACCATCCGCTCCGCGAGATGCGTGACCACCGGAAAACGCCTCTCCGCCCGCCGGTGCGCATCTCTGGCAGCGGCCACCATACGCACGCTCCGCCGACGCCACCGGGATACGCGGCCCCCGGACCCGCCGGTCGCGGCCCCACCCGTCGCGGGCCCCCTGAACCCGCCCCCGCCAGCCCCGGTCCCACCAGCCCCGACCCCGCCGGACCCGGACCCCCTGAACCCGCCCCCGCCGGACCCACCGGTCTCGGACCCACCGGACCCTGGCCCGCCGGCCTCAACCCCGCCGGCCCCGACCCCCATGGACCCGCCCCCGCCGGTCTCGGACCCGCCGGAACCGGACCCGCCGGTCCGCGCCCCGCTGCCTTCGGGCACTCCGCCCCCGCCCCCGCTGTGCCGCCTCCGCCCGCTGGTCGGCATCGCCTGCTCCTTTCCCTGTCGTCCAGGGTGCGGGGCGGGCGGTGCGACGGCACCCCGTGCCGTGCCGGGCGGTGCCGTCAGGGCAGCTGTCGGGCGAACGCGTCGTAGGCGCGCTCGTCGAAGAGCACGAAGCGCACCTCCTCGACGGCCGTGTCCGTGTCCTGGACGGTCGCGACGGCGATGCGGGCGCCGTCGTCCATGGGCCAGCCGTAGATCCCGGTGGAGACGGCGGGGAACGCGACCGTGCGGGCGCCGAGTTCGTCGGCGCGTCTGAGGGACTCGCGGTAGCAGGAGGCGAGCAGCTCGGAGCGGTCCTCGGTCGCGGAGTGGACGGGGCCGACGGTGTGGATGACCCACTGGGCGTCGAGGTCGCCGGCCGTGGTGGCGACGGCCTGGCCGGTAGGCAGGCCCTTGCCGTAGTGCGAGGCGCGCAGCTTGCGGCAGTCCGCCAGGACGGCGGGGCCGCCGCGGCGGTGGATGGCGCCGTCGACGCCTCCGCCGCCGAGCAGGGAGGAGTTCGCCGCATTGACGATGGCGTCGACGCTCTGCCGGGTGATGTCGCCCTGGACGAGGGTGATACGGGTCATGACTGTCGCAACCTCCTCCACACGGCCTTCGCCGCGTTGTGCCCCGACATGCCGTGCACGCCCGGTCCCGGCGGGGTGGCCGAGGAGCAGATGAAGACGGCGGGGTGCGGGGTGCCGTACGGGAACAGGGAGAGCTTGGGGCGCAGCATGATCTGCAGGCCGGAGACCGCCCCGGTGCCGATGTCGCCGCCGACGTAGTTGGCGTTGCGGGCGGCGAGCTCGGCGGGGCCCGCGGTGGCGCGGGCCAGTACGCGGTCGCGGAACCCGGGGGCGAAGCGCTCCAGTTGACGCTCCATCACCTCGGTGAGGTCGCCGGTCCAGCCGCTCGGCACATGGGCGTAGGCCCAGAAGACCTGCTTGCCCTCGGGGGCCCGGCCCGGGTCCACCACGCTGGGCTGCACGGTGATCATGAACGGCCGGTCGGGGGCGCGGCCCTCCCGGGCGGCGGCGCGCAGGGCGGTGCCGATCTCGGTGCTGTCCGCCGCGATCTGCACGGTCCCGGCGCGGCGCGCTTCCGGCGCCGTCCAGGGGACCGGCCCGTCCAGCGCGTAGTCGATCTTGAAGACCCCGGGGCCGTACCGGTAGCCCTGGTAGTAGGTGCCGAAGCCGGCGATGCGGGCCAGCGCGGTGGGCGAGGTGTCGAAGATGTACGACCGGGCGGGCGGCAGGTCGTCGAGGCGTTTGACCTCGTAGTCGGTGTGGATGGCGCCGCCGAGGTCCGTCAGGTAGGCGGCGAGGGCGTCGGAGATGGCCTGGGAGCCGCCGCGGGCCACCGGCCAGCCGCGGGCGTGCGCGGCGAGCGCGAAGACCAGGCCGACGGCGCCGGTGGCGAAGCCGCTGAGCGGGGCCATGACGTGCGCGACGAGCCCGGCGAAGAGGGTGCGGGCCGGCTCGTCGCGGAAGCGGCGCAGCAGCAGGGCGGCGGGCGGCAGCCCGGCCAGGCCGAACCGGGCGAGGGTGACCGGGTCGCGCGGCAGCGCGGTCAGCGGCAGGGACATGAAGTCCCGGGCCAGGGTGTCCCACTTGGGCAGGAACGGCTCGACCAGCCTGCGGTAGGTGCCCGCGTCACGCGGTCCGAAGGAGGCCGCCGTCTCGGCGACGGAGCGGGCCAGAACGGCCGCGCGGCCGTCGGGGAAGGGGTGCGCCATCGGCAGGTCCGCGTGCAGCCACTCCAGGCCGTAGCGCTCCAGCGGCAGCGCCCGGAACGCGGGCGAGTTGATCCCGAGCGGGTGGGCGGCCGAACACGGGTCGTGCCGGAAGCCGGGGAGGGTCAGCTCCTCGGTGCGGGCGCCCCCGCCCACGGTGTCCCGGGCCTCGAAGAGGGCCACGGAGAAACCGCGCCGGGCCAGCTCCACGGCGGCCGTCAGGCCGTTCGGCCCCGCCCCCACCACGACCGCATCGAGCATCGACGGCACCTTGGGACCCCTTCGTCAGCCGATGGCCACTCGGGTTCAGGATATGCCGGGGGACTGACACTCCCCGCGCTCGGGTTACCAGTGCGGGTTGAGCAGCAGGTCCACGATCCGGTGGGCGGTGGCGGCGTCGCGGGCCGCGGTGAACGGCAGGGCGTTGTCGCCGGTGATCCGGAACGGCTCGCCGGCGATCGTGAGGTGGGCGCCGCCCGCCTCCTCGACCAGCAGCAGCCCGGCCGCATGGTCCCAGGCGGCCTCCCAGGAGAACGCGGTCGCGTCCAACTCGCCCCGGGCGACGGCGAGATACTCCAGGCCCGCGGAGCCGCAGGCGCGCGGGGCGACGCCGTCGGTCCACAGGGCGAACAGCGCGCGCTTCTGCGCGTCGGTCGTGTAGTCCGGGTGGGAGGTGGCTATCCGGAGGTCCCGGCCCGCCTCGGGCGCGCCGGAGAGCAGCCGCTCGCCATCGAGGAAGGCACCCTTCCCCCGTACCGCGGTGGCGAGTTGCTCGCGGGCCGGGGCGTAGGTCCAGGAGGCGAGCAGGACGCCCCGGTGGGCGAGCGCGACCAGCGTGCAGAAGCCGTCCTCGCCGCGCACGAACTGGCGGGTGCCGTCGACCGGGTCGACGATCCACACCGGCCTGTCGCCCTGGAGCGCGTCGTACGTCTCCGGATCGGCGTGCACCGCCTCCTCGCCGACCACGACGGAGCCGGGCAGCAGTGCGGCGAGCTCCGCGGTGAGGTACCGCTCGGCGAGCCGGTCGGCGTCGGTCACCAGGTCGTGCGGGCCGCTCTTCTGGTCGACCTCGTGGTCGGCGAGCCGGCGCCAGCGGGGCAGGATCTCGGTTCTGGCGGCCTTGCGGATGGCGTCCTCGACGTCACCGCCGTGCTGGAGGAGAAACTCGTCGATGGTCTCCGTTGCTTCGATCATGCCTCCATGAGAGCACGCGCCACTGACAACAATCCCCACGCGTCGCATGTACGGAACATGGAATACGGACGAACAGGCGGCGCCGAAGGCCTGGGTGGCGCCGACGGGCGTACCAGGTCAGCGGGCCGGCGTCAGCGTCCCACCGCGTAGCCCTGCATCCCGCGCGGGTTGGCCGCCGCCGAGAGCACCCCGGTCTCCGGGTCCCGCGCCACGGCGCACAGCCGTCCCTCGGACCAGCCCGGCCCGACCGTGACGTCGTGGCCGCGGCGCCGCAGCTCGGCCACGACCTGCTCGTCCGTGCGGGACTCGACGGTCACGCTCCCGGGGCGCCGGCCGCGCGGGTAGAAGGAGCTGGGGAAGCTGTCGTTGTGCCAGTTCGGGGCGTCGATGGCGCCCTGGAGGTCGAGGCCGCCGCGGACCTCGCCGCGCAGCGCGACGGCGAGCAGGAAGTGCAGCTGCCACTGGTCCTGCTGGTCGCCGCCGGGCGTGCCGAAGGCCAGCACCGGGATGCCGTCGCGCAGGGCGATCGACGGGGTGAGGGTGGTGCGGGGGCGGCGGCCGGGCGTGAGGGTGTTGGGCAGGCCCTCCTCCAGCCAGGCCATCTGGAGCCGGGTGCCGAGCGGGAAGCCCAGCTCGGGGACGACGGGGTTGGACTGGAGCCAGCCGCCGCTGGGCGTGGCCGCGACCATGTTGCCCCAGCGGTCGACGACGTCCAGGTGGCAGGTGTCGCCCCGGGTGGTGCCGTCGGCGGCGACCCGGGCGTCCCCGGGGAGCCGCGCGACCGTCGGCTCCCCGGCGCCCAGCGGGTCGAAGGCGGCGCTCCGGCCGGCCTCCACGCGCGCGTACCCGGGCAGCCGGGGCACGCGCCCGCCGGGGCTGCCCGGCCGCAGCTCGTCGGAGGCCTTGGCGCCGATCAGCTCCCGCCGTCCGGCGTTGTAGGCGTCCGAGAGCAGCTCGGCCAGCGGCACCTCGGCCGCGTCCCCGTACCAGGCCTCGCGGTCGGCCATGGCGAGCTTGCAGCCCTCGATCAGGAGGTGGACGTAGTCGGCGGAGCCGTACGCGGGCAGTTCGGGGGGCAGCAGGGCGAGCTGCTGGAGCAGGACCGGGCCCTGGCTCCAGGGGCCCGCCTTGCACACCGTCCAGCCGTTCCAGTCGTAGCGGACCGGGCTCTCGTAGCCCGCGGACCAGCCGGCCAGGTCGGCGGCGGTGAGGGTGCCGGTGTGCCGGGTGCCGCTGGTGTCCATGGTGGGGCGGGCGGCCTGCCGGAGCAGCGCCTCGGCGACGAAGCCGGTGCGCCACACCTCGCGGGCCGCGTCGATCCGGGCCTCCCGGTCCCCGGCGCCCGCGGTCTCGGCGAGCAGCCGTCGCCAGGTCGCGGCGAGCGCGGGGTTGCGGAACAGCTCGCCGGGGCGGGGGGCCCGGCCGCCGGGCAGGTAGAGCTCGGCCGAGGACGTCCACTCGGTCTCGAACAGCTTGCGGACGCTCTCCACCGTGGCGCCGACGTTCTCCACGGGCGGGTGGCCGTGCTCGGCGTAGCCGATGGCGTACGCCAGGATCTCGTCCAGCGGCCTGGTGCCGTGGTCGCGCAGCAGGAGGAGCCAGGCGTCGAAGGCGCCGGGGACGGCCGCGGCCAGCGGGCCTGTGCCGGGGACGAGGTCCAGTCCGAGTCCCCGGTAGTGGGCGACCGTGGCGCCGGCCGGGGCCACGCCCTGTCCGCAGAGCACCCGTACCTCGCCGCCGGCCGGGGCCAGCAGGATCGGCACCTCGCCGGCCGGGCCGTTGAGGTGCGGCTCGACCACGTGCAGGACGAAGGCGCCGGCGACGGCCGCGTCGTACGCGTTGCCGCCGTTCTCCAGGACCGCCATCGCCGACTGGGAGGCCAGCCAGTGCGTGGACGACACCATGCCGAAGGTGCCCTGGAGGGTGGGACGGGTGGTGAACTGCATCTGTCACCTCGCTGTGCGCACGGCCGGGCCAGGTGTCTGGCGGTTACATGCTTTCACGGCCGTGGCGGGGCGAACCCCCCCCCGTCCGGGGGTTCGCCTCCGCCCGTCACTTGTCCGAGTCGGGCTTGCTCGTCGCCGCCGCGTACGCCTGGGACGGGGTCATCGGGATCCCGTTGAGACTGACCGTCTTGTACTGGCTGACCTTGGCGCAGGTCTTGGAGTCGTCGGCGGTGGAGGCGTTGGCGTTGGAGACGGCCGCCTTGGTGTCGCCGGAGCTGGCCGGGTAGGAGGTGCCGCTGCTCCAGTCGCTGCCGATCACCAGGGTGACGCCGGTGCCGCTGCCCGACTTGATGTGCGAGGCGGGGATGTCCAGGGCCTTGGCGACGGTCTGCGCCTCGGCCTTGTCGCCGCTGCCGTAGGACAGGGTGGTCGTGCTCGCGGAGTCCGGGGCGTTGGCGGTGCTGGTGCCGGTGCTGAAGCCCTGGGAGATCAGGGAGTTCGCGATGGCGGAGGCGCGGCCCGTGATGTCGGTGCCGTTCTCGACGGTCACGGCGATCTGGGCGGCCGGGACGGTCGCGGTGGGCGTCGGCTTCGCGCTCGCGGCCGCCGAGGCGGCCGACGACTTCTTGCCCGAACTGGTCGTCAGCGACTGGTCGTTGGCCATGGTGGCGAACAGGTCCTTGGCACCCTCGCCGACCACCACCCGGTTGCTGTTGTTCGGGTCGGGCGCGGTCTGCATGGTGGTGAACGTCATCCGCTTGGTGGGGACCTTGTTCACGTCGGCCGCGAGCGAGATCAGCTTCTTGACGCTGTCGAGGTCGTCGTCCACGGTCAGCGCCTTGGTGGCCGCGTCGGCGAGCTTGTAGACCGCGGTCGGGTCGGTGAGGGTGCCCGCGCTCTTGAACTTGCGGATCATCGCGCTGAGGAAGATGTGCTGGGAGACGGTACGGCCGAGGTCGCTGCCGTCGCCGAAGCCGTGCCGGGAGCGGACGAACTCCAGGGCGGCCTCGCCCTTGAGGGTGTGGGCGCCCTTGGAGAGCTTCAGGTGCGAGTACGTGTCGTACACGTTGTTGTTGACGCAGACCGAGACACCGCCGACCGCGTCGGACATCTTGACCACACCGGAGAAGTCCAGCTTGACGAAGTGGTCGATGGGGACGCCGGTGAGCTGGTGCACGGTGGCGACCTGGCAGGCGGCGCCGTACTGGAGGGCGCTGTTGACCTGGCCGTAGTAGCCGGAGGTGGACTGGCCGCTCGAACTGTCCTTGCAGGCCGGTACGTCGACCATGGTGTCACGCGGGATGCTCATCACCGTGGCGTTGGAGCGGTCCGCGGATATGTGGACCACCATCTCCACGTCCGCGTTGCCGTTGCCGGTCTGGACGCCGGTCTCCTTGCAGCCGCCGCCGAGCTTGCAGTCGGCCGAGCTGGTCCGGCCGTCCGAGCCGATCACCAGGATGTTGATCGGGGTGCGGCCGAACGCGTCGGCCTTCTCGGTGCCGCCCTTGCCGTCCAGGGAGACGCTGTTGATGTTGCCGTTGAGGTGCTGGTAGAACCACCAGCCGGCACCGGCCGTGACCAGCACCAGGACGGCCGTGACCAGGCCCAGGATCTTCATGACCCGCTTGCCGCGGCCCGGCGGCCTGGCCCGCCGGGAGCCCCCTCTGCCACCGCCGCGGGTCTTGGCCGCCTGCCGGGCGGCCGCCCGGCCGCCGGTCGGCCGCGTCCCGTCGGGCAGGGCGCCACGCTGTCCGGGCACCCGGTCGGTGCGGCTGCGTGTGGCCTGGCCTCCCGGGCCGTCCCACGGGTCGGTCATCTTCCACTCCCATGAACGGTCGGGTCCGTCTGCGGGTACGGTCGGGCGGGTCGGGCGTCCGCGGCGGGTTACGGGCAGCCGCGGGCAGGGCCCATTTGGGTTGCGTGATTGCGCAATCTAACAAACCCACAGCCCCGACAGCACAAGCCCCACCCGAATTCACAGGTGAGGCATCTCATGAAACCTCGGTGACACACTCGCCGTCCGCCCCCGTACGGCGGCCCGGGTGCGGTCGGTCAGACACCGGCCTCGTACAGCCGCCGCACCGGCACCGAGGCCTGGTGGGAGCGCGCGGTCAACTGCCCGACGGTCACCCGTACGACGGTCACGATGTCCGGATCGTCCACGTAGTAGACCTGCCGCCGGCCCTCCCGGCGGGACCGCACCAGACCGGCCAGCCTGAGCTTGGCCAGGTGCTGGCTGACCGCGGGCAGGGCGCCGCCGACCCGGTCGGCGAGGCGCGTCACGTCGCTCTCGCCCTGGGACAGCGCCCACATGATGTGCAGCCGGGCCGGCGAGGCGAGCAGCCCGAACACCGCCGCCGCCTCCGTCAGCACCCCGTCGGAGGGATCCGTGAAGCCGTCGTCGCTCTCCCCCACAGCCACTCCCTCCCATCACAGTCTCCGCACAGGCGCCCACTCAGTGTAGGCGCACGGTCACCGCCTCCCGTACGGCCTCCCCGCAATGTCCTCCACCTGTTCCCCGCATTGTCATGACCGGGTGACAGATCATCGACGGCTCGGCGTCAGGCGTATCCGGCGGCCACTCCCGTTCATAAGCTTGCGCAACAACGCAACTCACTGGAGGACAACGAACGTGGGCATCATCGGCTGGATCGTCCTGGGTCTCCTCGCCGGAGCCATCGCCAAGGTCCTGCTGCCCGGCCGCGACCCGGGTGGCCTGATCGGCACCACCCTCATCGGCATCGCGGGCGCCTTCGTGGGCGGCTGGCTCTCCTCCCGCTTCCTGGACCGCCCGGTGGAGAAGCACTTCTTCGACCTCTACACGTGGGGCGCCGCGATCGCCGGTTCCCTGGTCCTCCTCGTCGGCTACCGGCTGCTGTTCGGCAACTCGCGCTCGCGCGACTGAGTACCGGACGGGCCCTACGGTGACCCCGGTCACCCTCGGGGACCGGATCCAGTCACGACATTCCGGATGTACAGGGACCGTGGACGCACGACATTCCGGATGTAGGGGGACGGCCCGCGGCACGCTGTCAACAGCGCGCCGGGGACGCCCCACAGGCAAGGCACGGATTCCACTTCCGCCCCACAGGGACTCGTGTGAAACTGGCGTCCCGTCCGCAGTGCGGGCCACTCCGCACACCGTCCCCCAGCGAGAAGTGCGACTTGCGTTCTCTTCCCCTGCCGCTCGCCCTCACCGCGCGCCTGACGCCGGTCGCCGTGCTCGCCTGTGCGGGCTGGGTGATGGCGTCGGGCCCGGACAAGACGACGTCGACCAGCAACTCGGCCGACGCCTCGACCCAGCAGACGGCCGGCCAGTCGGCGGGCGACTCCCCGTCGACGTCCTCCGCCTCCACGACGGCCACCAAGGCGTACTCGGCCGCGCCCGCCCCCTGCGGCAGCATCCCGGTGGCCACCATCAAGTCCCTGGTGCCCGGTGCGAAGACGGCCGGCAAGGAGATCCCCTCCACCGACACCAAGCTGCGCCGCACCTGCTCGTGGAACGCGCTCAAGGGGTACGACTACCGCTGGCTCGACGTCTCCTTCGAGATCATGGACACGGACGCGGCCGCGGCGAAGGAGTACAAGGAGCGGGTCACCGAGAAGAGCGGCGGCGGGGCCGTGCCGGGCCTCGGCGACAACGGCTACTCGGTCGTGAACCTCACCACCGAGGACAAGCAGCAGACCCGCGAGGGCGTGGTGATGGCCCAGGTCTCCAACGCGCTGGTGGTCGTCACCTACAACGGCAGCGACTTCGAGAACAAGAAGGCGCCCAGCACGGACGTGATCAACAAGGGCGCCATCCAGGCGGCGAAGGCCGCGGTGACCGCGCTGAAGGGCAGCCAGTAGCCGGACCGGCTGCCCTCCGTGCTCACGGCTGGAGTGCCTTCGCGGGCCGCACCAGCAGGGTCAGCCCCAGGTACAGCACCAGGGACGTGCCGAGGCCGACCGCCCAGCCGTAGTCGGCGAGCGAGGACAGGGCCGGGATGGGACGGCCGTCGATCAGCGGTTTGAAGCTGGCGCCGCCGACCGCGAGGATGCCGCCGACCAGGAAGGCGACGACCGCCCGCCAGTTCCAGCCGCCGTCGTACCAGTAGCGGCCGCCCGTGCGGTACAGGTCGGTCAGGTCGAGGCGGGTGCGGCGCAGGATCCAGTAGTCGGCGATGAGGATGCCGGCGACCGTGCCGAGCAGACCGCCGACCAGGCCGAGCCAGGTGAAGATGTAGCCCTGCGGGTCGGAGTACAGCTTCCACGGGAAGATCAGCACCGCGAGGACCGAGGTGATCAGCGCGCCGGTGCGGAAACTGATCTTCCGGGGCGCGATGTTGGAGAAGTCGAACGCGGGCGAGACCAGGTTGGCCGCGATGTTCACGGAGAGCGTCGCGACGAGGACGGTGACCAGCGCGTAGAGCAGGCCGACCACGTTGTCCGTCTTCGCGGCCAGCTGGACCGGGTCCCAGATCGGCTGCCCGTAGACGGCCTGCGAGCCGGAGGTCACCAGTACCGACAGGAAGGCGAAGAGGGTCATGGTGGTGGGCAGGCCGAGCGCCTGGCCCCAGGTCTGCGCCTTCTGGCTCTTCCCGTACCGGGTGAAGTCGGGGATGTTCAGCGACAGCGTCGACCAGAAGCCGATCATGCCCATCAGGGACGGCCAGAAGATCTTCCAGAAGCCGCCGCCCCAGCCGAGCTTGGAGGGCTGGTCGAAGAGCGGGCCGAGACCGCCGGCCTTGTTGCTCATCCAGACCAGCATCACGATCGCGCCGACCAGCACGAAGGGGGCGGCCCAGTTCTCGAAGCGGCGGATCGTGTCCATGCCCCGGTAGATGATCGCGACCTGGAGCACCCAGAAGAGCGCGAACGACAGCCACATGGTCCAGGCGTAGCCGCCGATGTGCGAGGCGTTCGCCCAGCTGTCGCCGATCAGCTTGCCGGCCAGGAAGTAGATGGCCTCGCCGCCGATCCAGGTCTGGATGCCGAACCAGCCGCAGGCCACCAACGCCCTGACGACGGCGGGGAGGTTGGCGCCGCGCACGCCGAAGGAGGCGCGGGCGAAGACCGGGAAGGGGATGCCGTACTTGGGTCCGGCGTGCCCGGTGAGCAGCATCGGCACCAGGACGATCAGGTTGGCCAGGGCGATGGTGAACACGGCCTGTTTCCAGTCCATGCCGACCGCGATGAGCCCGGAGGCCAGGGTCCAGGAGGCCGTGTTGTGGGCCATGCCGACCCAGAGCGCGGAGAAGTTGTACGTGGTCCAGGTGCGCTTGGCGACGGGGACCGGCAGGAGGTCCTCGTTGGCGTACGGACCGCTCGGCGGCGGCGAGCCCGGGGAGAGCTCGACGCGCCCGTCGGAGACGGTGACTTGACCGGACGGTGGTATGGCCGTGGGAGCGGTGTCGGTCATGGGCAGGCCAATCAGGTGAGGCGGGACGGGAAAGGCCGTGCGGGCGGGGCGGGGGGGTACGCGTGTGGGGTGCGCCCTGACCCCCTTCCCGGGACGGCGGGAAGGGGGAGACCAACTGCCAGGAGTGGGCTAGCCGTTGACGGCCGGGATGACCTTCGTCCCGTACGCGTCGATGGTGGCCTCCTGGGCGTCGTGCATGTCGTAGACGGCGAACTGGTCGACGCCCAGCTCGCGCAGGGCGTTCAGCTTCTCGATGTGCTTCTCGGCCGGGCCGATGACGCAGAAGCGGTCGACGATCTCGTCGGGCACGAACTCGGTGTCGGGGTTGCCGCTGCGTCCGTGGTGCGAGTAGTCGTAGCCCTGGCGGGCCTTGATGTAGTCGGTGAGTTCGTCGGGTACGGCGGCGGAGTGCTCGCCGTACTTGGCGACCAGGTCGGCGACGTGGTTGCCGACCATGCCGCCGAACCAGCGGCACTGGTCGCGGGCGTGGGCGAGGGCCTCGGGCGAGTCGTCCTCGGTGACGTAGGCGGGGGCGGCGACGCAGATCCTGACCTCGGAGGGGTCGCGTCCGGCGGCGACGGCCGCCTCCTTCACCGCCTTGACCATGTACTCGGTGAGGTAGAGGTCGGAGAGCTGGAGGATGAACCCGTCGGCCTCCTCACCGGTCATCTTCAGGGCCTTCGGGCCGTACGCGGCCATCCAGACGGGGAGTTCGGCGCCCGGCCTGACCCACGGGAACTTGACGACGGTCCCGCCGAGGTCGGCCTCGCCGCCGCTGCCGAGGGCCCGGATGACCTTCATGGCCTCGCTGATCCGGGCGAGGGTGTTGGGCTTGCGGCCGGCCACCCGCATCGCGGAGTCGCCGCGGCCGATGCCGCAGACGGTGCGGTTGCCGAACATGTCGTTGAGGGTGGCGAAGGTGGAGGCGGTGACCTCCCAGGTGCGGGTGCCCGGGTTGGTGACCATCGGCCCGACCGTCAACTTCGTGGTGTTGGCCAGGATCTGACTGTAGATCACGAACGGTTCCTGCCAGAGCACGGCGGAGTCGAAGGTCCAGCCGTAGCGGAAGCCGTTGCGTTCGGCCCGTTTCATCAGGCTGATGACCCGGGAGGCCGGCGGGTCGGTCTGCAGGACGAGTCCGAAGTCCATGGGCGCGTCTCCTAGTTGAGGTACTGACAGGTGGAGCGCGGGGTGTAGACGCCGTGCCCGGCGTGGCCGGTGTACTCCCGCTCGGTGATGACGGGTACGCCGCGCGACAGGACCGTCTCGACCCGGCCGGTGAGCCGCTTGCCCTCGTACGCCGAGTAGTCGACGTTCATGTGGTGGGTCTCGGCGGAGACGATCTGCTCGGCCGCCGGGTCGTAGATGACGACGTCGGCGTCGGCGCCCGGGGTGATGGTGCCCTTCTTCGGGTACATGCCGAACATCCGGGCCGGGGTGGCGCAGGCGATCTCGATCCAGCGGCGGCGCGAGATGTGCCCGTCGACGACGGCCTGGTGCAGCAGGTCCATCCGGTTCTCGACGCCGGGCAGGCCGTTGGGGATCTTCGAGAAGTCGCCGCGGCCGAGCTCCTTCTGGCCGGCGAAGCAGAAGGGGCAGTGGTCGGTGGAGACGACCTGGAGGTCGTTGGTCCTGAGGCCCTGCCAGAGCTTGGCCTGGTGCTCCTTGGGGCGCAGCGGCGTCGAGCACACGTACTTCGAGCCCTCGAAGTCGGGCTCGGCGAGGTTGTCGGTGGAGAGGAAGAGGTACTGCGGGCAGGTCTCGCCGAAGACGGGGAGCCCCTCGTCGCGGGCGCGGGCCAGTTCGGCGACCGCCTCCATCGCGGAGACGTGCACGACGTAGAGGGGCGCGCCCGCGACCTGGGCGAGCTTGATGGCCCGGTGGGTGGCCTCGGCTTCGAGGAGGGCCTTGCGGACCTCCCCGTGGTAGCGGGGGTCGGTCTCGCCGCGCGCCAGCGCCTGTTCCACCAGCACGTCGATGGCGATGCCGTTCTCGGCGTGCATCATGATCAGGCCGCCGTTCTCGGCGGAGCGCTGCATGGCGCGCAGGATCTGGCCGTCGTCGGAGTAGAAGACGCCCGGGTAGGCCATGAACTGCTTGAAGGAGGTCACGCCCTCCTCGACCAGGAGGTCCATCTCCTTGAGCGTCTCCTGGTTCACGTCGGAGACGATCATGTGGAAGCCGTAGTCGATGGCGCAGTTGCCCTCGGCCTTGGCGTGCCAGGTGTCCAGGCCCTCGCGCAGGCTGTGGCCGACGCTCTGCACGGCGAAGTCGACGATGGTGGTCGTACCGCCCCAGGCGGCGGCCCGGGTGCCGGTCTCGAAGGTGTCGGAGGCGAAAGTACCGCCGAACGGCAGCTCCATGTGGGTGTGGGCGTCGACGCCGCCCGGGATGACGTACTTGCCGGTGGCGTCGATGGTGCGTTCGGCGGTGAAGGCCTCGGCGGCGGGGGTGCCGGTCGCCGCGAGGGCGGCGATGCGGCCGTCCTCGATCAGGACGTCGGCGTGGATCTCGTCGGACGCGGTGATGACGAGTCCGCCACGGATTACTGTCCGGCCGGTCATGGGGTCCTCTCCTTCGTGGTCAGGTGCGGGTCCGACGTGGTCAGGTGCGGGTCCGACGTGGCTTGTCGCGCAGTTCCCCGCGCCCCTGAAGGGGCGCTTTCACGAGGGGCGCTGTTACGGCGCCGTCAGCGGGCCGTACGCGTCCGGGCGGCGGTCGCGGAAGAACTGCCAGCGGTCGCGGACCTCGCGGAGCTTGGCCAGATCCAGGTCGCGGACGACGAGTTCGGTCTCCTTGTCGGAGGCGACCTCTCCGGCGAACTGGCCCTCCGGGTCCACGAAGTAGGAGGTGCCGTAGAAGTCGTTGTCGCCCAGCTCCTCCACGCCGACCCGGTTGATCGCGCCGACGAAGTACTCGTTGGCGACGGCCGCCGCCGGCTGCTCCAACTGCCAGAGGTAGCGCGAGAGTCCGCGCGAGGTGGCCGACGGGTTGAAGACGATCTCGGCACCGCCGAGGCCCAACGCCCGCCAGCCCTCCGGGAAGTGGCGGTCGTAGCAGATGTACACGCCGATCTTCCCGACGGCCGTCTCGAAGACGGGCCAGCCCGCGTTCCCCGGGCGGAAGTAGAACTTCTCCCAGAATCCGGGGACCTGGGGGATGTGGTGCTTGCGGTACTTGCCGAGGTACGAGCCGTCGGCGTCGATCACGGCGGCGGTGTTGTAGAGGACGCCGGGCTGCTCCTCCTCGTACACCGGCAGGATCAGGACGAGGCCCAGTTCGCGGGCGAGCGCCTGGAAGCGCTGGACGATCGGGCCGTCCGGGACCTGCTCGGCGTACTCGTAGAAGGCCTTGTCCTGGACCTGGCAGAAGTAGGGTCCGTAGAACAGCTCCTGGAAGCACAGGACCTGCGCGCCCTGCGCGGCCGCGTCGCGGGCGGCCTGCTCGTGGACCTGGATCATCGACTCCTTGTCGCCGGTCCAGGCGGTCTGGAAGAGGGCGGCACGAATCACTCGGCTCATCGGGACCTCCGGTCGCTCGGTGTGCGAGAAGGCTAGAAAGCCCGGAAGTCCTGTTTGAGTTGCATCGTGTCACGTCTGCGGGTGCCCGGCGTGCCACCGTGTCACGCTGCCGATGGCCCATGTTTCACCGCCGTTTTCCCAGTTCGTCGCATGTTTCACTGCTGTTGCGCGTCGTGCGCGAGGAGTGCGATGTGCACGGAGGCCGCCTGCTCGAAGTCGTCGAGGTCGACGCCGAGCCGGGTCTGTATCGCCTCCAGGCGGCGGTACAGCGCGGGGCGGGAGACGTGGTGGAGCTGGGCGGTACGGGACTTGTTGCGGCCGGTGGCGAGGTAGGTGCGCAGGACGCCGAGCAGGTCCTGGTCGGTGCCGTTCCCGCAGAGCAGCCCGTCCAGCTCGCGCTCGGCGAAGGACTGGACGTGCGGGTCGTCGCGCAGCAGCCGGATCAGGCCGCGCAGGTGGACGTCCTTGAGACGGACGACGGCCGGGAGGTCGAGGGCGGCGGCGGTGTCGGCGACCGCGTCGGCGACGTGCTGGGCCTCGCGCAGGCCGGTGGGCACGTCGTCCCAGACGGTACGGGCGCCCGCCGCGGCGACCACCGCCTGCGGCCCCGCCGACTCGCCGTGCAGCCGGGCGGCGAAGTGCGCGGCGAGGGCGTCGGCGTCCTGGTCGCGGGCGAGGCTGAGGAGTACGGCGGTGATGCGCTCGGTGAGTTCGGCGACGAGTCCGGGCAGGCCCAGCAGGCGCAGGATCCGCTCCAGTTGGGCCGGTTCGGCGTCCCGTACGACGAGCGGGACGAAGGTCCGCCGGTTGACGGGCAGACCGGCCGCGCGGGCCCTGGGCAGCAGCTGGCGGGCCGGTACGACCCCGGAGACCAGGTCGGTCAGCAGGCTCTGCGCGGACTGCTCCTCCCAGGTGTGGGCGGAGCCGCCGCCGAGCATGCGGTGCAGGACGAGGGCCTCGGCGCCCCGGTCGGCCAGGAGACGGCCGGTGGCGGTGTCGCCGCGGTAGCCGCAGAGCATGATCTGGCCCCAGCGCTCGCCCCGGCCGCCCAGTTCGGCACGGATCCAGCCGTCGCCGGTGCCGCCGCCGGCCTGGCGCGCGATGCGCTCCCAGTCGCGGAGCACGTCGTCGACCGCCGACCGCTCCCCCGCGGTGGCGAGGACCCGGTGCGCGAGGTTGGTGACGACCACCGGGCAGGCGCTGTGCACGGCGACCTCGTCGAGGAGTCGTTGCAGGGGGGCGCCGGCCGTGATCAGTCCGGTGAGGGCGGTGCGGACGGACTCGGAGAGGCTGACCGCGGCGAACTTCCGCCGCACCAGGCGGGACTGGACCTCCTCGGTCAGTTCGGCGAAGGGGAAGGGGCGGTGCAGGACCACCAGGGGGAGGCCGCAGCGGTCCGCTGCGCGGCGCATGGCGTCGGGCGGGGCGGGGAAGGCACGGCCGAGGCCGAGGACGACCGCGGCGGCCTCGGCCCGGTGCAGGGACTGGATGTACTCGGCCTGCTTGTGCGCGTCGCCGGCGAGCAGGACGCCGGTGGTGAGGACCATCTCGCCGCCGGTGAGCATGACACCGACGTCGGGGGCCTCGGCGACGTGCACCCAGCGGACGGGGCGGTCGAGATGGGCGGAGCCGGCCACCACCTCGGGGTCGCCGGCCAGGACCCGTTCCAGGGCGAGGATCTGACGGACCGACAGTATGGGGTCTGTGGTGTGCGGGGGATCCCAAGTGGCGGTCATCTTGCGTGGTCCCTTGGTCGGGTTCGGTGCGTATGCCGACTGCGGCGCCGTCGTGGCTGGTCGCGCAGTTCCCCGCGCCCCTGAAGGGGCGCTGCCTGAGACCCCTGTCAAGGGGCGCGGGGAACTGCGCGACCAGCCCCCACCGGCCTGGCGCCTAGTAGGCGCTCCTCAGCGCCTGTTCGAGGATGGCCGCGCCCTCCTCCGCCTCGGCCACCGTCAGGGAGAGGGGCGGGGCGATGCGCAGCGCGCTCGTGTTGTGGCCGCCGCCCTTGCCGATCAGGAGGCCGCCCTCGCGGGCCGCTTCCAGGATGGCGGACGCGGACTTGGGGTCGGCCTCGTCCGTGCCGGGCTTGACCAGTTCGATGCCGATCATCAGGCCGCGGCCCCGGACCTCGCGCACGCCGGGCAGCTGGGCGGCGACCGCGCGGAGGCGTTCGATGAGGAGGCCGCCGACGCGGCGGGCGTTGCCCTGGAGGTCGTGTTCCAGGAGGTACGACAGGTTGGCGAGGCCGGCCGCCATGGTGATCTGGGTGCCGCCGAACGTCGAGATGCTGTTGGAGTCCAGGCAGTTCATGATCTCGGAGCGGGCCACCACTCCTCCGATGGAGCTGCCGTTGCCGATGCCCTTGGCGAAGGTGAGGATGTCCGGCGGACCGCTCTGGCCGTGTGCCTGCCAGCCCCAGAAGTGCTCGCCGGTTCGGCCCCAGCCGGTCTGCACCTCGTCGGCGATCCAGAGGATGCCCTGCTCCTGGAGGACCTTGCGGAAGGCCGCGTAGAGCCCGTCGGGCGGGGAGGTGAAGCCGCCGACGCCCTGGATGGGCTCGGCGATCAGCGCGGCCGGCGGGCGGGTGTGGCCGAGGAGGTCGCGCAGGTCGTCGACGCAGGCCGCGATGAAGTCACGGTCGTTCAGCTCGGCGAACGGGCCCCGGGTGCGGACGCCGCCGTGGACGTACAGCGTCTGCAGCGGGGAGAGGGAGGTCGGGGACCAGCCCTTGTTGCCGGTGATGCCGACCGCGCTGAAGGAGCGGCCGTGGTAGCTGTTGCGCATCGCGAGGATGGTGTTGGTGCGCCGGTACGTCGTCGCGAGCAGCAGGGCCGTGTCGTTGGCCTCGGTGCCGGAGGTGGTGAAGAAGACCCGGGCGTCCGGGATGCCGCTCAACTGGGCGATGCGCTCGGCGAGTTCGACCATCGGGCGGTTGAGGTAGAGGGTGGAGGAGTGGATGATCCGCCCTGCCTGCTCGCTCACCGCCTTCGTCACCTCGGGGAGCGCGTGCGCGGTCATCGTGGTGAGGATGCCGCCGAAGAAGTCGAGGTAGCGGTTGCCGTCGGCGTCCCAGACGTGCCGGCCCTCGCCGTGGGTGATCTCCAGGGGCTCGTCGTAGTAGAGAGCCAGCCAGTCGGGCAGCACCTGGCGGTGGCGGGCGAAGAGGTCGTTCACGGCTGTACCAGCCCTTCGTAGGCGTCGGGACGGCGGTCGCGGTAGAAGGCCCACTGCTGCCGCACCTCGTCGATCAGGTCGAAGTCGAGGTCGCGGACGACGAGTTCCTCACCCTTGTCGCTCGCCACCTCCCCCACGAACTGCCCACGCGGATCGACGAAATAGCTCGTCCCGTAGAAATCGTTGTCCCCGTACTCCTCCTGGCCCACCCGGTTGATGGCGGCGACGAAGTACTCGTTGGCGACGGCGGCGGCCGGCTGCTCCAGCTGCCAGAGGTAGGCCGACAGGCCGCGCGAGGTGGCCGACGGGTTGTAGACCAGCTGGGCGCCGTTGAGGCCGAGTTGCCGCCAGCCCTCGGGGAAGTGGCGGTCGTAGCAGATGTACACGCCGACCTTGCCGACGGCGGTGTCGAAGACCGGCCAGCCGGCATTCCCGGGCTTGAAGTAGTACTTCTCCCAGAAGCCCTTGACCTGCGGGATGTGGTGCTTGCGGTACTTGCCGAGGAAGGTGCCGTCCGCGTCGATCACGGCGGCGGTGTTGTAGTAGAAGCCGGACTGCTCGACCTCGAAGACCGGGACGACGATCACCATGCCCGTCTCGCGCGCGAGTTCCTGCATACGACGGGTGGTGGGTCCGTCCGGGACCGGCTCGGCCCAGCGGTAGTGCTCGGGTTCCTGGACCTGGCAGAAGTAGGGGGCGTTGAAGACTTCCTGAAATCCGATGATCTTCGCGCCTCGGCGGGCCGCCTCACGGGCGTGCTCCTCGTGTTTCGCCACCATGGACTCGGTGTCGCCGGTCCAGGTGGCCTGGACCAGAGCGGCGCGTACGACGTTGGCCATGAGCTGCTCCTTCTACGCCCGTAGAGGGTCGAAAGTAGGCGTCCTCGGAGTCCTTGCCAAGACCATCGTCGTTAAGCCGCCGAGTCCATCGCGTTTCGTACCTGGCTGGCGGATGCGGGGGCCGGTTCGTCAGCGCCGTTGGGGCTCGGGAGCGCTTCGGGCCGCGGGTGCGTGAGGGGTTGCTCGCGCAGTTCCCCGCGCCCCTGGAGGGGCGCGTCAGCCCGAGTCGGTCAAGCCGCGAGGCCCGCCACCCGTAGTGCGTGGAGCAGGTCCCAGTGGCGTTGGTCCGAGATGTGCTGGGCCGAGCGGAGGAGGAGGGGGACGAGGCGCTGCGGGTCCGGTTCCGCGCTGTGGGCCGCCTCTTCCGGAGGGCGGACCTGGACGTACGTGTCCAGCAGGGCCCGGGCCTCGCGGTGGCGGCCCTCCGCGTCCAGGGCGAGGACGGCCTCGCCGATCTCCGTGGCGGGGCGGGCGACGCCCTGGCGCAGGATCTGCCGGCCGTCGTCGGTCCGGCCCGCGGCGGTCAGGGCGTCGGCGGCCGCGACGAGCCGGGCGGGCGGGAGCGAGGCCGTCTCCCAGAGCAGCGTGGCCCAGTCGGCACCGAGCCCGGTCCGCTGGAGGGCGTCCGCGACCAGCGGGAACCGGACCGCGGGCCAGTGCGCGATCTCGGCCAGAAGCGCGTGCGCCTCCCCGGTGCGGCCCTCCGCCCGGAGCCGTTGGAGCCGCTCCACGGCCGCCGCCACGGCCTGCCCCGACTCCTCGCCGGACTCCGCCGGCACCGGCTCCGGCCGCGCCGGCGCCTCGACGGCCCCGGCGAAGCGGGCGCCGCGCGGGGTACCGGCGCGGCCGGAGGCGGTGGCGGGCGCGGGCGCCTCCGGTGTCTGCGGTACGACGGTGGGCGCGGACTCGTCCTCCGCCATGCCGGCGAACCGGGCGCTGCCCCGCCGCCGCTTGCGCTGCTTGGCCGGAGCGGGAGCCGGGGGCGAAGCCGGGGCGGGATCCGGAGCCGGGTTCGGGGCGGGGACGGGGACCGGCTCGGGAGTCACGGCGAAGGTCTCGCCCCGCGGGCGCCCGGCGGGCTCGGTCCGGTGCTCCAGTCTTCCGATCCGCGCCTGGAGCTCGGCGCACCGGGCCACCGCCCGCTCGTGGTCGTCGCGGGCCCAGGCGAGGTCGATGTTCAGGGCCTCCGCCGCCTCGCGGGAGTGCGCGGAGTCGAGGGCACGGGCGAGCTGGGCCAGCCGTTCCGCGGCGTAGCGCTGTTCGCGGAGGGTGATGTCGAGGCGGTCGCCCAGGTCCTCGCGGGCACCCGGCCGGGTGTCGTACGCGACGAGCGCCTCCGTGTGCAGTCGGCGGGCCTGCTCGGCCTCGCGCGCGGCGGCCTCGGTGCCGTAGCCGGTCGCAAGGTCCTGGAGCAGCGCGACCACCACGTCCCAGGGCGGTACTTCACGCCCGGCGAGGCAGGCCTGCATACCGTCGGGGTCGCGCTGCCAGAAGACCGCGCACCAGCCGCCGCCCTGATCCAGACGCGCCAGCAGGCCGTTCAGGTAGTTCGCGAACTCCCGCACCCGGCCCGGGAGTTGATCCACAGTCATCGCTCGACTCCCGCCAGACCGGAACACTCCGGCTCCGTAGGCAACACCAGTTGTGTTACGGGGTTGCTACGGGGAGTTTTCGGCGGGCGCGCGAAGCCCTCATTGCCCGATCTTGACCGATGCGCGTCACGCGCCGAGGCGTGTCACACGACGACCAGGGCGCAGCGCTCCACCAGGTCGTCCATCGACAGGCCGAGCGCGCGGGCCAGCGCGGCGACGGTGAAGAAGGCGGGGGTCGGCGCCCGCCCGGTCTCGATCTTGCGGAGGGTCTCGGCCGAGATGCCCGCCTCGGCGGCCACCTCCGTCATGCTCCGGCCGCCGCGCGCCTCGCGCAGCAACCGCCCGAGCCGCTCGCCGCGTTCGCGTTCTTCCGGGGTGAGAGGGGTGCGCACCATGCCACCATTCTAACCCGGTCGAGAAAACCGGTATATTAATTGGCATGGTGGAACTGAAGACAGACACATCGATCGACGCCATGTACGCGTCCGGCCAGGTCGTCGGGCGGGCCCTGACGGCCGTACGAGAGGCCGCCGGCATCGGCGTCTCCCTGCTCGAACTGGACGAGGTGGCGCGGGAGGTGCTGCGCGAGGCGGGGGCCTCCTCCCCCTTCCTCGGGTACCGGCCCTCCTTCGCACCCACTCCGTTCCCCGCCGTCATCTGCGCGTCCGTGAACGACGCGATCGTGCACGGCATCCCGACCGGCTACCGGCTGCGCGACGGCGACCTGGTCTCCATCGACTGCGGCGCGGTACTGGACGGCTGGGCAGGCGACTCGGCGATCAGCTTCACGGTCGGCAGGCCGCGCCCGGCGGACGTACGCCTCGTCGAGACGGCCGAGCGGGCGCTCGCGGCGGGCATCGCCGCGGCGGTCGTCGGCAACCGCATCGGCGACATCGCGCACGCGGTCGGCCGGGTGTGCCGGGACGCCGGCTACGGCATCCCGCAGGACTTCGGCGGCCACGGCATCGGCCGCCGCATGCACGAGGACCCCGGGGTACCGAACGAGGGCCGCCCCGGCCGCGGCCTCCCGCTCCGGCACGGGATGGTGCTCGCGATCGAACCCATGCTGATCGGCGGCGGACGGGACGGCTACCACGCGGCCCACGACGGCTGGACCCTGCGGACGAACGACGGCTCCCGGGCGGCGCACGCGGAGCACACCGTGGCGATCACGGCGGCGGGGCCGCGGATTCTCACGGCCAGGAATTCAGAGAACTGACACAGGTTTTTCCTGTGCTTTTCTTATCTCGATATGCGGGTCGGCATCGCACAAATGAATTCTCCGGAGCGCTGAACAACGGCCACGGTCCCCCCGTACTTCTATCCGTGACGGGCGGACAATCAACCGCCCAATCAGCGAAGGAGTTCTCATGGAAAACGTGCGCATGCGCATCCCGCTCCCCCTGCCCGCGCGGCGCAGGCCGGTGGCTCCGCCGCCTCCGCCCCAGGACCGGCGGCGGCCCCGGCCGAATACCAACGGCCGCTGATCACGTGACATAACGCGCGCCGTAAGCACCGGCCGGATTCCGGGTCCGGCCGGTGCGAAAGCGCGCCTCGGGAAAAGCGCTGATTGTCACGATGAGACGTACCGCGCCATTGCACAGCCGAATTGCTCTGCCGATTTCCCGTCGGCTCGGCCCGTCCCCCGAACTGCTGGACGTGCCCCCCTCCGGCGGGCGTGCGAAGGTGGTGTGACCGGGCCCTGCAGGGGCACCCGCGTGGACCGGCACGTCGACCAGCGAGCGCGTCCCGCCAGGCGCCGGGACGCCGGAACGGAACGATCGCTCATGACCAGCGGCTACCCCGGACCGGACAACTTCGGACAGGATCCCTTCGGAGAGTTCCTCGCCCGCTTCTTCGGCGGCGGCGGAGCCCACCCGGGCCCCCGGCAGATAGACATCGGCAGGCTGCTGAGCCAGCCGGCCAGGGAACTGGTCAAGGGCGCAGCCCAGTACGCCGCCGAGCACGGCAGCCGGGACCTCGACACCGAGCATCTGCTGCGCGCTGCCCTCACGGCGGAGCCCACCCGTTCCCTGCTGAGCAGGTCAGGCGCCGATCCCGACTCGCTGGCCACGGAGATCGACGGCCGCGCGGGCCCCGTCCAGCACCCGCCCGGCGAGGCGCCCCCGCCGACGTCCCTGTCCCTCACCCCGGCCGTGAAACGGGCCCTGCTGGACGCGCACGACCTGGCCCGGGCAGGCGGAGCCGGGTACATCGGCCCCGAGCACGTGCTGGGCGCGCTGGCCGCCAACCCGGACTCGGCCGCCGGGCACATCCTGAACGCCGCCCGGTTCGCCGCCGGCGGCCTGCCCCCGGACACCACGGAGACCGACCGCTCGCTGCCCGGCCCGGACACCCGGCGCCGTACGAGCAGCACGCCGAACCTCGACAAGTACGGCCGGGACCTGACCGAGCTGGCCGGTCAGGGCCGGATCGACCCGGTCATCGGGCGCGACGACGAGATCGAGCAGACCATCGAGGTGCTCTCCCGGCGCGGCAAGAACAACCCGGTACTGATCGGCGACGCCGGTGTCGGCAAGACGGCGATCGTCGAGGGCCTGTCCCAGCGGATCGTCGACGGGGACGTGCCGGACGTGCTGTCGTGCCGCCGGGTGGTCGCCCTCGACCTGTCCGGAGTGGTGGCGGGCACGCGCTTCCGGGGCGACTTCGAGGAGCGGCTCACCAACATCGTGGGCGAGATCCGCGCCCACTCCGACCAACTGGTCGTCTTCATCGACGAGCTGCACACCGTGGTCGGCGCCGGGGGCGGCGGCGAGGGCGGCGCGATGGACGCGGCCAACATCCTCAAGCCCGCGCTGGCCCGCGGCGAGCTGCACATCGTGGGCGCGACCACCCTTGAGGAGTTCCGCAAGATCGAGAAGGACGCGGCGCTGGCCCGCCGGTTCCAGCCGATCCTGGTCCCCGAGCCGACGGTCCCCGACACCATCGAGATCCTGCGCGGCCTGCGCGACCGTTACGAGGCCCACCACCAGGTCCGCTACACCGACGAGGCCCTGGTCGCCGCCGTCGAGCTGTCCGACCGCTACCTCACCGACCGCAGGCTGCCGGACAAGGCGATCGACCTGATCGACCAGGCCGGCGCCCGGGTCCGCCTCGGCGCCCGCACCAAGGGCACCGACGTACGCGCCATGGAGCGCGAGATCGAGCAGCTCACCCGGGACAAGGACCAGGCGGTCGCCGACGAGCAGTACGAGCGTGCCACCCAGCTCCGGGACCGCGTCGGCGAGTTGAAGACCCGCATCACCGAACTCTCCGGCGAGGACGAGGCCGACGAGGGCCAGCACCTGGAGGTGACGGCCGAGGCGATCGCCGAGGTGGTGTCACGCCAGACGGGCATCCCGGTCAGCAGCCTCACCCAGGAGGAGAAGGAGCGGCTGCTCGGCCTGGAGGCCCATCTGCACCAGCGGGTCATCGGCCAGGACGAGGCGGTCGCGGCCGTCTCCGAGGCGGTGATGCGCTCCCGCGCCGGACTGGCGAGCCCGAACCGCCCGATCGGCAGCTTCCTCTTCCTCGGCCCGACCGGCGTCGGCAAGACCGAACTGGCCCGTGCGCTCGCCGAGGTGCTGTTCGGCAGCGAGGACCGGATGGTCCGCCTCGACATGAGCGAGTACCAGGAGCGCCACACCGTCTCCCGCCTGGTGGGCGCCCCGCCCGGCTACGTCGGCCACGAGGAGGCGGGCCAGCTCACCGAGGTCGTCCGCCGCCACCCCTACTCGCTGCTCCTCCTCGACGAGGTGGAGAAGGCCCACCCCGACGTCTTCAACATCCTGCTCCAGGTCCTGGACGACGGCCGCCTGACCGACTCCCAGGGCCGCACGGTGGACTTCACCAACACCGTCATCGTGATGACGAGCAACCTCGGCTCGGACGTGATCACCAGGCAGGGCGCCGGCATCGGCTTCGGTCCGGGCGGCGAGGAGGCGACGGAGGAGGCCCGCCGCGAGCGGGTCCTGCGCCCGCTCCGGGAACACTTCCGCCCGGAGTTCCTCAACCGCATCGACGAGATCGTCGTCTTCCGCCGGCTCACCGGCGACCAGCTGCACCAGATCACCGAACTCCTCCTGGAGCACACCCGCCGCATGCTCCACGCCCAGGGCATCACGGCCCACTTCACGGACGCCGCCGTCGACTGGCTGGCCGAACACGGGCACCAGCCGGAGTACGGCGCCCGCCCACTGCGCCGCACCATCCAACGCGAGGTCGACAACCAGCTGTCACGACTACTCCTGGACGGCACGATCACAGAAGGCAGCACCGTGACGGTGGATGTGCAGGACGCCCACTTGGAGTTCCGCCCAGTGAAAGCGGCCCTCTAGGGGCGCGGGGCTGTATCAATGTGCGGCTGCCGCCGCGTGGGCGCGACCAGCCCCCACGCACCCGCACCCGGCAACTACGGCGCAGGATCCACCACCTGGGCGGACCCCCCACCCCGCCGCACCGTCTCCGCCGCCGCCAACCACTTCCCACCCGGCAACCGCTGCACGCCGGTGGCCGCACCGATCTCGGGATTCAACGAGAACGAATGCCCGATCGCCTCCAACTTCCCCCTCAGCTCGGGGTCGTTGTACAGCGCCGGCTCCAACTCGGTCTTCGCCGCGTTCCGCTGCGACGCCCGAGGCGCGGCGATCGCGTCCACCAACGGCAGATGCCGGTCGAGGAACTCGGTCAGCACCTGGAGCACGGTCGTGATGATGGTCGCCCCACCGGGCGACCCCACCGCCACCACCGGACGGTTCGCCTTGTCCAGGACGATGGTCGGCGAGATGGAGGACCGCGGCCGCTTCCCGGGCCCCGGCAGGTTCGGGTCGTGCACCGCGGGGTTCGCCGGCGCGAACGAGAAGTCGGTCAGCTCGTTGTTGAGCAGGAACCCGCGACCGGGCACGGTGATCGCGCTGCCGCCGGTCTGCTCGATGGTCAGCGTGTAGGAGACGACGTTGCCCCACTTGTCGGCGACCGTGAGGTGCGTCGTGTTCTCGCCCTCGTACGTGGTCGGCGCCGCCGTGCCCGTCGAACCGGGGTTGTTCGGGTCGCCCGGCGCGACCGGGCTCGTCAGCACCGCGTCGTCGCTGATCAGCTTCGCCCGCTCGTCGGCGTACCGCTGCGAGAGCAGCCCCTTCGTCGGCACGTCCTCGAACGCGGGGTCGCCGACCCAGCGCCCCCGGTCGGCGAAGGAGATCCGGCTCGCCTCGATGAAGTGGTGCAGGTACTGCACCTCACTGGCCTTGGAGAGGTCGGTGTTCTCAAGGATGTTGAGGGCCTCCCCGACGGTCGTGCCACCCGACGAGGACGGGGCGATCGAGTACACCTTCAGCCCGCGGTACCCGGTCTCGGTCGGCGCCTGCAACTTCGCCCGGTAGGCGGCCAGATCCTTCGCGGACAGCTTGCCCGCCCGCGCCTTCCACCCCGAAGCGGGGTCAACCGGCGGGTTGTTCACCGTCGAAACGATGTCCTTGCCGAGGTCGCCCTGGTAGATGTCGGCGATCCCCTTCTTCCCCAACTCCTTGTAGGTCTTGGCGAGTTCGGGGTTCTTGAAGGTGGAGCCCACCACCGGCAGCTTCCCGCCCGGCAGGAACAGCTTCGCCGTGTCGGGGAAGTACCTGAACCGGGTCTCGTTCGCGGCGGTCTGCGACCGGAAGGTGTCGTCGACGACGAACCCGTTGCGGGCGATCCGTTCGGCCGGTTTCAGCACCGAGCCGAGCCGCTCCGTCCCCCACTGGCTGAGCGCCGTCTGCCAGGTGGCCGGGGTCCCCGGGGTGCCGACGCTCAGTCCGCTGCTGACGGCGTCGGCGAAGGCGAGCGGCTGGCCGTTCTCCACGAACAGGTTGGAGTCGGCGGTCAGCGGCGCGGTCTCGCGGCCGTCGATGGTGTGCACCGTGCGGGACTTGGCGTCGTAGTAGACGAAGTAGCCGCCCCCTCCGATGCCGGAGGAGTAGGGCTCGGTGACGCCGAGCGCGGCGGCGGTGGCGACGGCCGCGTCGACCGCGTTGCCGCCCTTGCGGAGCACCTCGATACCGGCGGCGGTGGCGTCCGCGTCGACGCTGGAGACCGCACCGCCGTAGCCGACGGCCACCGGGGTTTTCGCGGTGGTTGCGGCGCCGGGGGCGGGAGGCGCTGCCGCCCCCACCGACACCACGGCGGCCGAGACCGCCAGGACCGTCAGTTTCCGCGCGACAGGGCGACGCATCCGCACCTCCAGTTCCGGAACGTCCGCGCAGCGTATCGACGGGGCCGCGGCCCCGACAGCCACATTCAGGGCACTGTCATATGACCGCCACACTTCGAACACCGGTACGTTCCGGCCACCTGTGACCGCTAGCATGCGCGCCCATGAATGACGACCTGCGCAACATTATCCTCGGCGTCGTGGCGGCCGGCATCAGCGCGGCGCTCGGCTGGCTGGCCCGTAACTCGCTGTGGCGCCGGAGCCTGCGCCGCAAGCAGGCCTTCTTCGGGCTGCCGGAGAACTCGGAGTCGCTGCTGGTCGTCAACCGCGATCCGGCCACCTCCGAGCCCGCGGTCCACCGTTTCGACGTGTTCGCGCTCCTGGAGCTGGCCGCGCTCATCAAGGACTGCGGCGCGAACCTCCAGATGGTGACCCAGGACAACGTCCAGCAGGGCTTCGGCGAGCGGACCGAGTTCTGCGTCGGGGGTCCCGGGTCGAACCGCCGCATGCTCGCCCACATGTCCGCGATGCTGCCCGGCGTCCGCGTCAACATCGACCCGGAGCCGGGCCCGGACCGCGGCGCCTTCCAGATCGGCACCGAGCGCTACCGGCTGGATCCGGGCATCACGGAGTACGTCCTGCTGGCCCGCCTCACCGCCGGCCAGCGCCCCGACGCCCGCCCGGTGTTCCTCTTCTGCGGGCAGCGCGCGATCACCAACCAGGCGGCCACCCGTTACCTGGCCCGCAACCACGAACGGCTCGCCCGCAAACACGGCAAGAACTCGTTCGTGCTGCTCCTGAAGGTCGTCAACTCGCAGGCGTACGGCCCCGACGTGGTCGAACTCGTCGAGGACGTCACCCGTGCCGCCCAGGCACCGCTGCCGCCCGCCGCGACCGAGACACCCCGCTCCCCGCAGCGCACCTCCTGACTCCCTGCACCCTTCAACAATCGTTACTCGCACGTAACTTACCGACGGGTTACTTACGGTAAGGGGTCGCGGTTACCGTCGGGTCACTTTGCATTGCCACACAGGGGGAGTGACCCGTGGGAACCCATCGCAAGGCCCTGCGTACGACCGCCGTGGGAGCCGTCTCCGCGACCCTGATCGCCGGCGGCGTCCTCGGGTTCACCCCCGCCGCCCAGGCCGCCACGGACGGCGTCCGGTTCGTCGACATCACCGGCGACGGCGGCACGACGCTCAAGGCGAACGTCGTCACGCCCGCGGGCGCCGACGGCGCGCACCGCTACCCGCTGCTCGTCATGCCCACGAGCTGGGGCTTCCCCCAGGTCCAGTACCTCGCCCAGGCCCGGAAACTCGCCGACTCCGGCTATGTCGTGGTGGCCTACAACGTCCGGGGCTTCTGGCAGTCCGGCGGCGGCATCGAGGTGGCGGGTCCGCCCGACGTGGCCGACGCGTCCAAGGTGATCGACTGGGCGCTCGCCAACACCCCGTCCGACGCCGGGCACATCGGCATGGCGGGCGTGTCGTACGGCGCCGGCATCAGCCTCCTCGCGGCCGCGCACGACAAGCGGATCAAGGCGGTCGCCTCGCTCAGCGGCTGGGCCGACCTGATCGACTCGATCTACTCGGGCCGCACCGAACACTCCGAAGCGACCGCCCTCCTCGACGGCGTCGGCCAGGTCACCGGCCGCCCGAGCGCGGAGACCGGCCAGGTCCTCAAGGACTTCTTCGCCGGCGACCTGTCCAAGGAGCAGGAACTGATCGACTGGGGAAAGAAACGTTCCGCTGCCACCTACGTCGACCAGATCAACAAGAACGGCGCGGCGATCATGCTCGCCAACGCCTGGGGCGACACGATCTTCCCGCCCAACCAGATCGCCGACTTCTACGGAAGGCTGACCGGCCCCAAACGGCTCGAACTGCGCCCCGGCGACCACGCGACCGCCGAGCTGACCGGCCTGTTCGGGCTGCCCAACGACGTGTGGACGGACACCGAGCGCTGGTTCGACCACTACCTCAAGGGCGCCGACAACGGGATCGACCGCGAGCAGCCCGTGGAGCTCAAGTCCCGTACCGCGGGCGGCTACGAGGGCTATCCGGACTGGAAGTCGGTCGGCGCCGACCGGCGGAAGATCGACCTCGCCGGCACGGCCACCGTGCACGCGAACGTCGACTCGGGCGCGGACGGCGGGATCGTCTTCCTGTCCAGCATCCTCGACCAGGTCGCCCGGCTGCCACCGGTCGCCTCGATCCCGCTGCTCCCCCGGCGCTGGGCCGCCGTCTGGCAGTCCGCGCGGTACGCCGGCGCGCAACAGGTGCGCGGCACCGCCCGGTTGCACACCACCCTCACCCCGACCGCGGAGAGCGGCACCCTCGTCGCCTACCTCTACGACGTGGGGCCGCTCGGCCTCGGCAAGCTGGTCACCAACGCGCCGTACACCTGGCACGGCCGGACGCCCGGCAAGGCGTTCGACGTGGACCTGAACCTGTTCTCCACGGCCTACGACGTGCCCGCCGGGCACCGGCTCGCGCTGGTGGTCGACACGGTGGACCCGCTCTACATCGAGCACAACCCGTCCGGCGCGCAGCTGACCTTCTCCTCGCCGGTGGACGACCCGTCGTACGTGTCCGTTCCGCTGCGCGAGCAGTGATCTCCGGCTGCCGCCGGCCGGGCCTGGCCCTTTGGCTGCTGCCCCCTACGGCAGCAGCGTCCCTGGTTCGGCCGGGGCCACCTCGGCGGCCCCGGTCTTGGGACTGTGCCGCTCCCGCCTGGCCACCCAGCCGGCGAACCACGAGAGCAGCATGCACATCCCGATGTAGATCGGCGAGATCACCATCACCACGGGGATGAAGGGCAAATCGTAGTCGAGGTTGGATGCGATCAGTTTCCCGGCATGGAGGAACTCCTCGTAGGTGATGAGATAGCCCAGCGAGGTGTCCTTCAGGGCCACCACGAGCTGGCTGATGACGGCGGGCAGCATGGCCCGGACGGCCTGGGGCACCAGGACGTACGACATGACCTGGGTCTTGCGCATGCCGAGTGCGAACGCGGCCTCCCGCTGCCCGCGTTCGACGCTGTTCACCCCGGAGCGGAGCACCTCGGCCAGCACCGAGCCGTTGTAGAGGGCGAGTCCGGCGACCAGGGCGGGCAGGGGCTGGACCTTCAGCGCCACGAAGACGAAGAAGATCATCACCAGGACGGGCATGGCGCGGAAGAACTCCACGACGACGGTGGCGAGCAGGCGCACCGGCCGGTGCTCGGAGAGCCGTCCCACGGCCAGCAGCCCGCCCAGCGCCAGGGAGAGGGCGGCCGCCGCCGCGAAGGCCTTGAGCGTGTTGCCGAGGCCGCGCAGGAGGAGTTCCTGGATGCCCTGGTAGGCGAAGGGCATCCACTTCGTGTAGGTGAACTGGCCCGTGGCGAAGAGCAGGTGGAGGATCCAGGCGAGCAACGCCAGGATGACGACGGTCCCGAGGAAGCCGTATGCCGCGTGCCGCCTTCTGGTGACGGGTCCCGGGATGTCGTAGAGCGCGGTGGCCTCGCTCATCGGGCGACTCCCCAGGTGCGCTCCAGCACGTTGAACACGGCGCTGATGGCGAGGGTGATGACGAGGTAGCCGACGGCGATCCACACGAAGGTCCAGACGATGTTGTAGCCGAGCTCGCTCAGCGTCTTGTAGGTGCCGAGGAGTTCGGTGACGCTGAAGGCGCCGGCGATCGCGGAGTTCTTGGCGAGCGCGATGAGGGTGGAGCCGACCGGCGGGATCACCGACCGGAACGCCTGGGGCAGGATCACCAGTCGGAGTGTCTGCCCGAAGGTCATGCCCAGGCTGCGGGCCGCCTCGCCCTGGCCCCTGGGCACGGTGTTGATGCCGGAGCGCAGCGCCTCGCAGACGAATGCGGAGGTGTAGCAGCCGAGGGCGAGGACCGCGAACACCTGGAAGGGCAGGACCAGTCCGAAGCGGGGCAGGCCGAGCAGCACCGCGAAGAACAGGAGCGTGAGCGGGGTGTTGCGGAGCACGGTGACCCAGGCCGTGCCGAAGGCCCGCAGGGAGCCGACGGGCGCGACCCGGAAGGACGCCATCACGAAGCCCAGGAGCAGGGCCAGCACCGAGGAGTAGACGGTCAGTTCGACCGTGCCGAGGAACCCCTCGGCGTACGTGTGGAAGTTGTCGGTCAGTACGTTCATGCCGTCCTCGCTCAGCTCGCCGGATAGCGGTCGATCGGGGGCGGTGCCGGGGCGGGTACGCCGGACAGGCCGAGCGTCGCCTCGTACGCCTTCTTCCAGTCGCCGTTCTTCTCACGTGCCTCCAATGCGTCGTCCATCGCGAAGCGCAGGGCGGTGTCGCCGCGGGGGACGCCGATGCCGTACGGCTCCTTCGAGAAGGGCCTGCCGACGACCTTGAGTTCGCCGGGGGCCTTCGCCGCGTAGCCGATGAGGATGGCGTCGTCGGTGGTGACGGCGTCGACCTGGTAGGTGAGCAGGTTGTCGACACAGACGGAGTACGTGTCGTAGGCGACCAGGACCGCCTTCGGGTAGTCGGTCCTGATCCGCTGGTACGGCGTCGAACCGGCCGCCGAGCAGACGCGTTTGCCGGCCAGGTCCTGGGGGCCGTGGATGTCGTTCTCGTCGTGGCGCACCAGCAGGGACTGGCCGGCCATGTAGTAGGGACCCGCGAAGCCGACCAGCTTCTTGCGGTTGTCGTTGATGGTGTAGGTGCCGACGTAGTAGTCGATCTGGCCGTTCTGCAGGGCGGTCTCGCGGTTGGCGGAGGCGATGGTGCGGAAGCGGATCGTCTTCGGGGCGAGGCCGAGGGAGGCGGACATCATCCTGGCGATCTCGATGTCGAAGCCCGAGTAGACGCCGGTGGCCGGGTCCCGCTCGCCGAGGTAGGGCTGGTCCTCCTTGACGCCGACGACGAAGTAGCCGCGCTTCTTCGCCCGGGTCCAGGTCGGCGAGTCCGGCAGCCGGAAGTCCTGCGCGACCTCGTATTCGGGGAGCTTGTCGGCCGCGGGGCCCTTGCGCGGCGGGCTGCCCTCCTTGCCGCAGCCGGCGACGGCTCCGCCGAGCAGCGCGGTGCACAGGGCCAGGGCGGCGGGCACACGGGTGGTACGGACCATGGCTGGCACTCCCCGCTCAGTGCTTGAGGATCTTGGACAGGAAATCCCTGGCGCGCTCGCTGCGCGGGGCGGTGAAGAACTCCTCCGGGGTGCGGTCCTCGACGATGCGGCCGTCGGCCATGAAGACGACCCGGTGGGCGGCGGAGCGGGCGAAGCCCATCTCGTGGGTGACGACGACCATGGTCATGCCGTCCCGGGCGAGCTGCCGCATGACCTCAAGGACCTCGTTGATCATCTCGGGGTCGAGGGCGGAGGTGGGTTCGTCGAAGAGGAGGGCCTTGGGTTCCATGGCGAGGGCGCGGGCGATGGCGACGCGCTGCTGCTGGCCCCCGGAGAGCTGTGCGGGGTACTTCCCGGTGTGCGCCGACAGGCCGACGCGGTCGAGGAGTTCACGCGAGCGCCGGTCCGCCTGGTCCCTCGTGCGCCCGCGGACCTTGATCTGGGCGAGGGAGACGTTCTGCAGGACCGTCTTGTGGGCGAACAGGTTGAAGGACTGGAAGACCATGCCGACCTCGGCGCGGAGCTTCGCGAGGGCCTTGCCCTCCTGGGGCAGCGGCCGGCCGTCGAGCGTGATCGTCCCGGACTCGACGGTCTCCAGGCGGTTGATCGTCCGGCACAGCGTCGACTTTCCCGACCCCGAGGGGCCGATGACGACGACCACCTCGCCCTTGCCGACGGTGAGATCGATGCCCTGGAGGACATGGAGCTCGCCGTAGTACTTGTTGACGTCCCGCAGTTCGATCAGAGGATCGACGGCCATCCGCAGCCCTACCCGCTCTCAGCTGTGTCGTGGTTGCCGCAAACTATCCAGCCGCGGGTGACCTTGAGGCACGACACGCACCTATCGGGCATAAGCCGTATTTAAGCCGTCTTTATCACTCCCCTCGCTCCCCCTCACCCCCCGATCGCAGCGCGGGCGGCAGCCGTTCAGGCCTCGGCGACCTCCGCGTAGAGCTGGGAGAGCTCGGGGACCCCGCTGGCGGCCCAGTCGTGCCCCGACTCGACGACCTCGAACTCCCGTCCGGACGCGAGCCGTACGACCGGCTCCCCGTCCGCCCGGATCTCCCACTCGGCGCCGGGCACGGTCCGGGTCAGGACGGTACCCAGATACAGACCGGCGTCGGTGCCGAGCCAGGTCAGGGTCTCCTCGTCATCCCGCCAGCGCGGGAGCAGCTGGTCGAGGGCCTCCAGCGAGGCCGGGGTGTCGTCGAGCGCGACACCGTCCTCGGCCGCCTGGGCGCGCAGGAGCTCGCACTCGGCGAGCAGATCGGGGTCGGCTCGGTGGGGGACGTCACCGGTCTTGCCGTGGCTGTTGCCCAGGAAGGGGATGTTCATGGTCCCAGGTTGACACTCACACCTCCAGGTCCACCACCACCGGGGCATGATCGGAAGCGCCCTTTCCCTTGCGCTCCTCGCGGTCGACGTAGGCGTCCTTCACGGCTTTGCCGAATGCTTCGTTGCCGTACACCAGATCGATGCGCATGCCGCGGTTCTTGGGGAAGCCGAGCTGGCGGTAATCCCAGTAGGTGAACGGGTGGTCGTACTTCAGCGGGCGCGGCACGACGTCGGAGAGGCCGGCCTCGCGCAGAGAGGCGAGGGCCGCGCGCTCGGCCGGGGTGACATGGGTGAGGCCCTCGAAGGCGGCCACGTCGAAGACGTCGTCGTCCGTCGGAGCCACGTTGTAGTCACCGAGGACCGCGAAGGGGCGGCTGCCGCCCGCGTCCCCGGCGACGGCGGCCTTCAGCGCCTCGAACCACTGGAGCTTGTAGGCGTAGTGCGGGTGGTCCACCTCGCGGCCGTTGGGCACGTACACCGACCAGACCCGGACCGCCCCGCAGGTCGCCGAGACCGCGCGGGGCTCCACGCTGCCCTCGTAGCCCGGGTCGCCGGGCAGGCCCTTGACGACGTCCTCCAGGCCGACTCTGGAGAGCACCGCCACGCCGTTCCACCGCCCGGTGGCGTTCACCGCGGCCTCGTAGCCCAGCTCGCGCAGCGGCTCGAACGGGAACTGCTCCTCGGCGAGCTTGGCCTCCTGGAGGCAGAGCACGTCCGTGTTGCTGCTCTCCAGCCAGGCGAGGAGCCTCGGCAGGCGGGCGGTGATCGAGTTCACGTTCCAGGTCGCGATGCGCATGCTCCACAACCTACCGGGCCCCTCTGACAACGGCCTCGGACGCCCGGCCCCGCACGCCCGCCCTCGCACGCCCGCCCGCCCTCGGACATCCGGCCTCGGACATCCGGCCTCGGACTTGCGGCCTCAGACGTCCGCCGAGGCCCCCGCGGCCAGCCGCAGATGCTCCGCGCCGCCCAGGGCGCCGATCTGGCGGTCGTAGATGGGCCGGGCGAGGTCGGTGAGCAGGGCGTCGTGGATGTCGTAGGCGCGCTGCGGCTTCACCTCGCGGACGTAGTCGATGACCTCGGAGATCTTGTTCCAGGGCGCCATCACAGGGAGCATCAGCGTCTCGACGGGGTGGTCGGGGACGGTGAGGGCGTCGCCGGGGTGGAAGACCCTGCCTCCGTCGATCAGGTACCCGACGTTGGTGATGCGCGGGATGTCCGGGTGGATCACCGCGTGCAGCTCGCCGTGCACCTGGACGTCGAAGCCGGCGGCGGTGAAGGTGTCGCCGTGGCCGACGGTGTGCACCCGGCCCGGGAAGGCCGCCGTCAACTGGTCGGCGACGGACTTCAGGGTCCAGATCTCGGCAGCCGGATCGGCGTCCAGCGCGGCCCGCAGCCGGCCCTCGTCGAAGTGGTCGGCGTGCTCGTGGGTGATCAGGATCGCGTCCGCGCCGACGGCCGCGTCCTCCTCGCTGAACCCTCCGGGGTCGAGGACGAGCGTGCGCCCGTCCTTCTCCAGGCGCACGCACGCGTGGGACTTCTTGGTGAGCTTCATGGTCACCATCCTGCCCCCGGGCCGTCCCGCAGTCTTCGGGGACGCCTCGTCCTGTAGTCCTCGGGTCCTGTAGTCCTCGGGGACGCCTCAGCCCCCGGGGTGTCCCAGCCCCCGGGGCTCCCCGGCCGGCAGGGATCCCTGAACCCGCTGGAACTCCCCGGTCCACGGGATCCCTCACCCCTCGGGAGTGGTCTCCTCCCGGATCACCTGCTGGGCCACCCGGAACGCGCTGTTCGCGGCCGGTACCCCGCAGTACACCGCCGCCTGGAGCAGCACTTCCTTGATCTCGACCGGGGTGAGGCCGTTGCGCAGCGCGGCGCGGACGTGGAAGCCCAGCTCCTCCAGATGGCCGCCCGCGACGAGCGCGGTGAGCGTGACACAGCTGCGCGAACGCCGGTCGAGGCCCGGCCGGTCCCAGATCTCGCCCCACGCGTAGCGGGTGACGAACTCCTGGAAGTCCCCGGAGAACTCGTCGGCCTGCGCCAGCGCCCGGTCCACGTGCGCGTCCCCGAGCACCTCCCGGCGGACCTTCAGCCCGGCGTCGTAGGGGTCGGGCCGCCCCAGCGGCTGCGGCGCGGCGATGGGCGGGGCGATCTCGGCGATCGGCGTGAACTGGGGCGCGACCTGCGGCACGGCCTGGGGCGCGGCGGGCAGTACCGGCTTCACCGGGGCCGCCGGGATGGCGATCTGGCCGGTGGTCGAGTCGTACGCGGGCTGCCAGGCGGTGGAGAAGTGCCGGACCAGCAGATCGGTGACGGCGGCGGGCTGCTCGACCGGGACCAGGTGGGAGGCGCCGGGTACGACCGCGAGCCGGGCGTCCGGGATCCCGGCGACCAGGGTGCGGGCCTCGGCGGGGCCGGTGACCTGGTCGTCGGAACCGACCAGGACGAGGGTGGGGACGCCGATCCGGCCGATTTCGTGCCGTACGTCGAAGCCGGCCAGCGCCTCGCAGGAGGCGATGTAGCAGCCGGGGTCGGTGGTGCGGACCATCTGGACGGCCCACTCGGTGATCGCGGGCTGGGCGGCGGCGAACCCGCCGGTGAACCAGCGCTCGGGCGAGGTCCGGGCGATCGGGTCCAGGCCGTTCGTCCGTACGATCACACCGCGCTGCCGGAACTCGTCCGGCGACCCGAACCGGGGCGAGGTGGCGACCAGCGCCAGCGAGGCGATCCGCTCCGGGTGCCGCAGCGCCAGCTCGATGCCGACGGCTCCGCCGAGCGCGCAGCCCGCGTAGCCGAAGCGCTGCACGCCGAAGGAGTCCAGCGTGGCCAGCAGCCGTGCGGTCAGTTCGGCCACGGAACCGGCCGGGTGCGCCGGCGCGCCGCCGTGCCCGGGCAGGTCGTAGCGGAAGACCCGCCACTGCTGGACCAGCTCCGGGATCTGGCGGTCCCACATGTGCCAGGTGGTACCCAGCGACGGGCCCAGGACCAGCACCGGAGCCTCTTCCGGCCCGTCAAATCGGTATTGCAGGGGGTAGGACGTACTCTCACTCACCCGACTCACGCTCCCACATCTCCCTACGGCCCCTATGACGGGGGCTGTGAAGAGACGGGCCGGATCAGGTGAACGACCGCTCGACCTCTCGGGCGACGGAGCGTTCGGGACACCGGAGCTCTGGATGCACGGGGCGACCCGCACACGGGCGAACACAATACGGTGGAGCACTGCATCTGCCTGCCGGTCACCACCACGGACGAGGCGACGGAACCGCCAACGCCTCCCGGAACGCCCGACCGGCCTCACACCGCACAGCGCGGCGAACGACGCCTCACTGACCGGCCGTTCCGGGTTGTCCCCCACGGTGATCAGCAACGACGGCTCCGGCCGCCAAGGCGAGGATCCTGCGCCGTCGCCGCCGGAATACCACCTCGACGGAACACCTCCAGGCACACACCGCGGTGACCGGAGCTACGGCCCGGATCATGCCCCGGCGCCGGAAGTGGCGGCCGGGATGTAGGCGGAGGTGATCGTCATCGGTGTGCCGGTGACGGCGATGAGACGGGTTCCGGGGCCGTGGCCGCCGGGTATCGGGCGGAAACCTCCCTCGGGTTCCACTCGGTAGTCGGCGGAGGCGTGCGGGGCCAGGACGGTCGGACCCGAGGCGATCGTCCACCAGTTGGAGGCGCCCTGGCCGGTTCGGCTCGCGAAGTGGGGCTCGAGGGCCGTGCCTGTGGTGTTGACGGCGCGGACGTCGATGGCGGTGACACCGACACGGGACCCGCGCTTGGCGAAGTGCGGCGTGAGGCTCATGTGCAGCGGTGGTGGGCTCGCGGCGGCGATCACGACGCAGGCGAGGGCGGGGGCGAGCAGCCCTGCCGCGACGACGGCCTTGGCTCGGCGGTCGGCGAAGCGCGGCAGGCGCGGCTGCCAGGCGGTGGCGAACGCGGCGGCCGGCACGGTTGCGGCGGCCGCCAGCCACAGCGGGGTCATCATCAGGAAGTAGCCGTCCTGGGAACGCGTGGCCAGATAGAACGCCGTCCAGGGAAGGATCGTGAGAGCCGGGCCCAGTCGCCGGACGAACAGCAGCGTGGCCGTGAGCAGGCCGAGCAGGAGCAGCTGGCTGCCGTACGAGTAGTAGTCGAGGCGGCTGCTGCCGTCGGTGAAGTAGTAGGAGATGCCCATCACGCCCTGGCCGTGCAGGATCGCCTTCTGCTCCATCGGCAGCAGGATCCCGTGCAGCCAGGCCGGGAAGTCCTGGACGGCGAAGTAGGCGTTGACCGCGGACCAGGTGAGAGCGGCGGTGGCCGTGTAGCGAGCGGTGACCGCGAGGGCGCGCCGGGGGCCGAGTTCACCGCGCCGGACGGCATACAGGCCGATCAGGAGGAACGGGGCGAGGAACCAGGCGAGTTGCTGGGCAGCGCAGGCGGCGCCCAGACAGGCCGCCCGCAGTACACCCCTGCCCTCCAGATGGCCGCCCTTGCCCGTGTCGGGCCAGCGGACCACGACGGGGACGAGCAGGGCGAGGGCAGTGACGGCCGGGTAGCCGGCGTAGGCGTAGTGGGGAAGGAGGCCGAAGCCGAGACAGACGGCCGTGCCCGCCGACCGCCAGGGCGCCGGCAGCAGGAACCACAGCAGGACCGAGGAGGCCAGCAGGGCGACGGTGGGGACCAGAGTGGCGGCCGCCGTCGAGTGGAGGACGGCGTGCACCGGCGCGGCCAGCAGGGCGGTCAGCGGCGGATAGCCGTACGTGTAGTCGGCGCCGCCGGACATGGTCTTGGTGATCCCGACGCCGTGCGTACCGAACAGCCAGGGCCACGGCTGACCGTAGACCGGACGGCCGTGCAGGATCTGGTTCGCGGCCTGGGCGGTCAGCGCGGCTTCGTCCGCACCCGTGTGGTCGAGCAGGTAGCCGCAGCTCACCAGCGCGACGGCGGTGACCAGTACCGCCGCGTCGACCCCGATCAGGGCCCGGCGGCTCCGTACGAGGAGGGCGAGGACGGCGCAGACGAGGATCGCGGCGTAGCAGACGGAGATGACGGCGGCGACCGGCGGACGCGAGGCCATCGCGGTCGTCCAGGCGGCGCGCGTGCCGATGAAGAGGCTGATCGTGGCCATCAGGGTCATGCCCCGATGCCACTGTTGGGGTCCGGCGTCCGGGACATCCCGGACCAGGGTGCGGGTCGGGGGCGGTACCGCCGGATGCGGCGCGGCACGGCGACGGATCTCGACGCCCACTCCGCCAGGACGGGTGCCTGCCAAGGACTGCCTCCTCTGCCTCGCCCCCGCCGGGCGGCGATCGCAGGTGCTGGACCGGCCGGTGCCGCCGCGCCGGAGGCTCGTCCGACCGCCCCGGGGCGGAGCTCACGCTCTCACCGTTCAGGGCAGGGACGAGTGGACGCCCCGTCTCGATCATCTTCAGTTCATCTAGCGTCTACAAGGCTGTAGGCGGTAAGCGGTTTGCGTGAAATCACCCGGCAGAAGGCGCCCGCCTCTTACCCCCGCCTCGCGGAGGCGCAGCGGCCCGTCTCACCTCGGTGTCCCCGCCCCCTGTGTCTCGTCCTGGTCGACGGGAAGGAGCAAGGTGAACGTGGCCGGGTGCCGGTTGGTCAGGGAGAGCCTGCCTCCGAGCGAGACGGCCAGTTCACGGGCGAGGGCCAGGCCGATGCCGGTTCCCGCACCGTCGCCGGTGCGCCCGCGGGCGAAGAGCCGTGACGGCTCGCCGGTCACGGCGCCCTCGTCGCTCACGTCGAAGGCGAGGGCGTCCTCCAGGTCCCGCACCGCCACGCGTACCGTGCCGTGCCCGTGCACCCGGGCGTTGTCCAGCAGGATCCCGAGCACCTCCGAGACGGACGCGCCCGGAACCCGGAGGTCGGCCGGTGCCTCCTGGGTGGCACACTCCAGGCGTCTGCCGTCCTGGGCGAAGAGGCCGTGCCACCGGTCCTCCGTCTCCCGCAGCAGCTGCCGTACAGCGATCGTCCCGGCGGTGGGGCGAGCCGTTTCTCCGGAGCGGGACAGGCGCAGCACCTCCTCCACCGTGTGGTGCAGGCGTTGGGTGGTCGCCAGCGCCTCGGCCAGTACGGGCCGCAGCCGGGCGTCGTCGTCCTGGGCGAGGCCCGCCTCCAGGGCGAGTTGCAGGCCGGTGAGCGGAGTGCGCAGCTGGTGGGAGGCGTTGGCGGTGAAGTCGCGTTCGCGGCGCAGGAGTTCCGAAAGGGTGTGCAGCATCTCGTTGTGGGTGCGGGCGACCTGGTCGATCTCGGCGACGCCGCTCGGGGCGGCCCGTACGTTCAGGTCGCCTTCGGTCACCGCCCTGCACTGGCGGGAGAGGTCCTCCAGTGGCGCGGCCAGCACCCGGGCCTGACGGCGGGCGACGAGGACGGCGACGGTCAGCGCGAGGACGGCGACGCCGAGCAGCAGGAGCCAGGCGACAGCGACCCGGTTCCGTACGGCATCGGCGGGAGACGAGGCCCGTACGACGCCGATCACCTTCTCGGCGTGGGAGACGGGCACGGCCACCACCAGGTCCCGGCCCGCCCGGCTCCGTGCCACCTCACCGCCGAGGCTCTGCCGGACCGGGGCGTCGGCGGACCGGGGGCCGCTGCCCGCGCGCAGCCGCGACTGAGGGTCGTACAGGCCGAGACGCCCGCCGGACGGCGGCGCGGGCAGTTCCACCGGGTCGCCGGTCACGAAGTCCGGGCTCACGTGTACGGCCGCGGCCAGGGCCGACCGCTCCAGGGTGTCGCGCTGGTCCGCGTACAGGGACGACCTGATCGCCAGGGCCAGCGGGACGGCCAGGAGGAGGACGGCGACCAGAGCGGCGGTCAGGGCGACTCGCACCACGCGCTGTCTCATGCCCTCATCATGCGCGCCGTTCACCTGGGCGGATGCGCTGCGCCACCCGGTTTTGCCGTCGTCTAACCCTCGGTGAGCGGGGCCTTAACCGGCCTCCTCCTAGCGTCGGTGCCATGACCGTCCGGTCCGAGGACTCCCCTGGAGGGCAGTGGCCATGGCAGCACGCACAAGGACGTACGCGGTCGTCGGGCTCACCCTCGCGGCGGCGGTGACCGCCGGCTGTTCCGGTTCCGGGTCGCACGGCGGCTCCGGGTCGCACGGCGGCTCCGGCAGCCCCGCATCCGGTTCGGCCACTGTCAGCGGACAGAACCAGCCGGCACCCACCGAGTCCAATCCGCCCGGTGACATCCCCGACAACCAGGTGTACGTCGTCTACCGGCCGACCGGCGGTTCCTCCACCGGCTTCACCGTGAAGGTGCCCGAGGGCTGGGCCCGCACGAACCAGGGCGGCACCACCGCGTTCACCGACAAGCTCAACACCGTGCGGATCACCCCGGTCTCCGCCTCCGGCGCGCCCACGACCGGCTCGGTCACCAACACGGTTGTACCTCAACTCCGTTCCCAGGTACCGAAGTTCTCCGCACCCAAGGTGAGTGAGGTGACCCGGCACGCCGGCCGGGTGGTCCTGCTGACCTATCAGGGCGACTCGGCGAGGGACCCGGTCACCGGCAAGGTGGTGCGGGACGCGTTCGAGCGGTACGCGTTCTACCGCGCGGGGCACGAGGTGGACCTGACCCTGTCCGGACCGGTCAAGGCCGACAACGTCGATCCGTGGCGCATCGTCAGCGACTCGTTCACCTGGCGGTGAGCACCATGTCCTTCGGCACACAGACTGCCGGCGATGTCCTCACGGCCCGCGAGCTGTACCGCTTCTACCGGGCCGGCGAGGAGGAGACGCTCGCGCTGCGCGGGGTGTCGCTGAGGGTGCGTCGTGGCGAGACGGTCGCGGTCGTGGGCCCGTCCGGGGCCGGCAAGTCGACCCTGCTGGCGTGCCTCGCCGGACTCGACGAGCCCTCCGGCGGCGAGGTCCACGTCGACGGCGTACGGATCAGCCATCGGCCCGAGACCGAGCGCGCCCGGCTGCGGGCCCGGCACATCGGCGTCCTGCTCCAGACCCGCAACCTGCTGCCGCACCTCAGCGTGCGCGACAACGTCCGCCTGCCGCAGCGGGCGCAGGGCCGCAGGGCCCTCGTCCCGGCCGGCGAACTACTGGCTCGGGTAGGGCTCGCCGACCGGGCGCACGCCCTGCCGCGCCAGTTGTCCGGCGGAGAGCTGGCGCGGGCCGGGCTCGCCGTCGCGCTGGCCAACTCCCCGGCCGTCCTGCTCGCCGACGAACCGACCGGTGAACTCGACGGCGAGACGGAGCGGTTGGTGCTGACGATGCTGCGGGAGCGGGCCGCGGAGGGGTGCGCGGTGCTGATCGTCACGCACAGCCGGGAAGCAGTCCGTATCGCGGACCGGGTGATCACCCTGACGGACGGGAAGGCCACCGATGCCCGGCGGCAGGACCACGAGGAGGCACGCGATGCCGTCGGATGAAATGCCCTACGAGACGGATGAGATGCCGTACGAGACGGATGGGACGTCGCACGAGACGGATGGGACGTCGCGCGAGACGGATAAGACGTCGCACGATACGTCGGACGAGGTGCTTGTCAGTTGCGCGGGCGCGGCCCTGACCTTCGGTCGTGGGCCTCAGGCGGTCGTGGCCGTGCACGGGGCCGACCTGGAGATCCGGGCCGGGGACCGGCTCGCGGTCGTCGGCCCCTCGGGGTCGGGCAAGAGCTCGCTGCTGCACCTGCTCGCCGGGCTGGAGCAGCCCACGAGCGGCACCGTCACACGGGCGGCCGCGCTCGGGCCGTACGACATCGGTCTGGTCTTCCAGGGCGACAGCCTGATACCGGCCCTGAACGTGGTGGAGAACACCGCTCTCCCCCTGGTCCTCACCGATCGTCCGGAGGGCGAGGCGCGACGGTGCGCGCTCGCGGCACTCGCCCTGGTGGACGCCGCCGACCTGGCCGACCGGCTCCCCGAGGAGATCTCCGGTGGCCAGGCGCAGCGGGTGGCCGCCGCCCGGGTCCTGGCCCGGGCGCCACGTCTGATCCTCGCCGACGAACCCACCGGGCGACTCGACCACGCCACCGGCGCCCACGTCCTGGACGCCCTGCTGACGGCCGCCGACCGCACCGGCGCGGCCCTCGTCGTCACCACCCACGACCCCGCCGTCGCCGCCCGGCTCACCGTCCGCCGCGGCATGCGCGACGGACGGCTGCTCACCCCCGAGGAAGTGTCGTGATCACCACCTGGGCGGGCGGACTGGCCCGCCACCGCACCGGACGGCTGCTGGCCGCCCTGACCGGCATCGCGCTCGCGGTCGCCCTGGTCGCCGCGCTCGGCTCCTTCCTCACCGCGTCGAAAGCGACCATGACCCAGCGGGCCGTGCGCTCGGTCTCCGTGGACTGGCAGGTCCAGGTGCAGCCCGGCGCCGACCCGCGTGCGGTCCTGTCCCTGGTGGCCGGGGCCCCGGGCACCCGCACCGCCCTGCCCGTCGGCTTCGCGCACACCAGCGGCTTCACCGCGCGCGTGCAGGGAAGCACCCAGGCCACCGGCCCCGGCATGGCCCTCGGCCTGCCCGACGGCTACCGCGCCCGGTTCCCCGACGCCGTCCGCACGCTCTCCGGCTCGTCCACCGGCGTCCTGCTGGCCCAGCAGACCGCCTCCAACCTGCACGCGGCCCCCGGCGACACCATCGGCATCCAGTTTCCCGGTGCCGGTCTGCGTCAGGTGAAGGTGGACGGTGTGGTCGACCTGCCGCAGGCCGACTCCCTCTTCCAGACCGTCGGCGCTCCCAGCCAGTCCCAGCCGACGGCGCCCCCGGACAACGTCGTCCTCCTCCCCGCCACCCAGTTCGCCGACCTCACCCGCGGCGCCACCGGTGTCACCACCCAGATCCACGCCGCTCGCGACACCACCCGGCTGCCCTCCGACCCGGCCTCCGCGTACTCCGCCGTCACCGGCGCCGCCCACCACCTCGAAGCCCGCTCGGCCGGCACGGCCCTGGTCGGCAACAACGTCGGCGCGGCGCTCGACTCGGCCCGTCAGGACGCCCTGTACGCGCAGATCCTCTTCCTCTTCCTCGGTGTGCCGGGCGCGGTGCTGGCCGCCACGCTGACGGCGGCCGTCGCCTCGGCCGGCGGCGAACGGCGCCGGCAGGAACAGGGGTTGCTGCGGCTGCGCGGTCTGCGGCCTCGCCAGATCACCGCACTCGCCGGTCTGGAGGCCGCCCTGATCGGCCTCGCCGGAGGTCTGGCCGGGCTGGGCGTCGCCGCCCTCACCGGCCGTCTCGCCTTCGGCACGGCCTCCTTCGGGGCGAGCGCGGGGACCTGGGCCCTCTGGTACGCCGTCGCCTTCGTGCTCGGGGTCGCGGTGGCCGCGGGTGCGGTCCTCGTCCCCGCCCTGCGGGACCTGCGCACGGTGACCGTCGCCGACACCCGCAAGCAGGCGGACGTACGACGTTCCCGATCGCCCTGGTGGATGCGCTACGGCCTGGACTTCGCCCTCCTGATCGGCTCGTGGCTCGTCTTCCGTGCCTCCTCCGGCAACCAGTACGCACTCGTCCTCGCCCCGGAGGGCGTCCCCAGCATCTCCGTGTCGTACTGGGCCTTCCTCGGCCCCGCCCTGCTGTGGATCGGCGCGGCCCTGCTCCTGTGGCGCCTCACCCTGCTCGCCCTCGCCCACGGCCGTCCCGCCCTGGCCCGGCTGGTCCGGCCGCTGACCGCGACCCTGGCCGGTACCACCGCCGCCGTTCTGGCCCGGCGCCGCCGCCCGTTCGCGCGGTCGGTGGTCCTGCTCGCTCTCGCCGTCTCCTTCGCGATCTCCACCGCCGTCTTCAACGCCACCTACCACCAGCAGGCCGAGGTCGACGCCCGGCTGACCAACGGCGCCGACGTCACCGTCACCGAACCCCCGGGTGCCCACGTCCCGCCCGCGGCCGGAGCGGCGCTGAAGATCTCCGGCGTACGGCACGTCGAACCCCTCCAGCACCGTTTCGCCTACGTCGGCTCCGACCTCCAGGACCTCTACGGCATCCGGCCGGACAGCGTCGCCGGGGCCACCTCGCTCCAGGACGCCTACTTCGCCGGTGGCACCGCCGACCAGCTGATGCGCCGCCTCGCGCAGCGCCCCGACAACCTCCTCGTCAGCGTCGAGACCGTCAACGACTTCCAGCTCGCCCCGGGCGACACCGTCAACCTGCGCATCCAGGACGCGCGCACCAAGTCCCTGCGCACGGTCCCCTTCCACTACGCCGGCATCGCCAAGGAGTTCCCCACCGCGCCCAAGGACAGCTTCTTCGTCGCCAACGCCTCCTACATCGCCAAGGCCACCGGCGACGACTCGGTGGGTGCCTTCCTTCTCGACACCGGCGGCACGAACCAGCAGCGGATCGCCGCCCACCTGCGGGGGCAGCTCGGTACGCGGGCCACCGTCACCGACCTCACCCAGACCCGCGGCACCGTCGGCACCAGCCTGACCTCGGTCGACCTGGCCGGTCTCACCCGGATCGAGCTCGCCTTCGCCGTCCTGCTCGCCGCCGGGGCCGGCGGCCTGGTCCTCGCCCTCGGACTCGCCGAGCGCCGCCGGACCTTCGCCATCGCCACCGTCCTCGGCGCCCGGCCGCGCCACCTGCGGGGCATGGTCCTCTCCGAGGCCCTGTTGCTGGCCGTCGGCGGCCTGGCCGGAGGCGCCCTCATCGGCTGGGCCCTGTCGGAGATGCTGGTCAAGGTCCTGACCGGCGTCTTCGATCCGCCGCCCGCGGCCCTGTCGGTCCCCGGCGCCTACCTGGCACTCACCGGGGCGGCCGCCGTCGCCGCCATCCTGGCGGCGGCCCTCAACGGCATCCGCGGCAGCCGCCGCCCGGCCGTGGAGGAGCTTCGCGACCTGTGAACCCGGCGTGCACCAGCGGCGGGCACCCTCGACGGGCCCCCCGGCCCGGTGACTTCTAGGCTGTCGACCATGCGCACGCCCGCCGCACCGGACCGCAGCCGACTGCGCGTCCTCGTCGTCGAGGACGACGACACCATCGGCCGCCACCTGGAGACCGGCCTGCGCGGCCACGACTACGCCCCGACGTGGTGCCGGACCGGGGCGGGCGCACTGGCGGAGGCCGGGCGGGCACCGTACGAGGTACTGCTGCTGGATCTGGGGCTGCCGGACATGGACGGTCTGGACGTCGCCCGGCAGCTGCGCGCCCGACTCCCCGACCTGCTGATCGTCGTACTGACGGCACGGACCGACGACATCGACATCATCGCCGGGCTGGACGCCGGCGCCGACGACTACCTGGTCAAGCCGTTCAGCCTGACCGTGCTGCTCGCCCGGCTGCGGGCCCACCTCAGGCGGCACGTGGCGGCCGTGCCGGCCCGGGAGCCGGTGCGGCTGGGTGATCTGGTCGTCGATGTGACGGCCCGTCGCTGCGCGCTGCTCGGCATCGACGTCCCGCTGCGGGCCAAGGAGTTCGACCTGCTCGCGGTGCTGGCCGAGCGGGCCGGCGAGGCGGTCTCACGCGAGACGCTGATGGCCGAGGTGTGGGACGAGAACTGGTTCGGCTCCACCAAGACCCTCGACGTGACGCTTGCGGGCCTGCGCCGCAGACTCACCGAGGCGGCGCGGGCGGAGGGGAGGCAGTCGCGGCTGCCCCGGATCACCACGTTGCGGGGCCACGGGTACCGGCTGGAACGGCAACCCGATCCGCCGGATTGAGAACGCGCGCACGGCGCCCCGGTACGGGGAGCAGCTCGCGGTACGGCGAGCAGGCCTTGGTGGTTCACAGTGCCGAGCGCCGGGCGAGCAGCGCCAGGACCAGCAGACCCGGGGCCAGCGGCAGCCATCCGGTCAGCAGGCGGTAGCCGAGGACCGCCGACACCGCCGCAGGGCCCGGCGCGCCGGCCGCCGTGAGCGCGAGTGCGAGCGCGGCGTCCAGCGAGCCCAGTCCGCCCGGCGTGGGCAGCAGCGCCGCCGCGCCGCTGGCGACCAGGTAGGCCATGACCACACGGCTCGCGGGAAGGCCGAGGCCGATCGCATGGACCACAGCGACGACCACACCGGCGTGCAGCAGCGCGAACGCGACCGACCCGCCCCACAGCGCACAGGCCCGCGCCCGGTACCGGTGCACGGCCCGCACGTCGGCGAAGGCCCGGGCCACCAGTCGTCTGAGGCGACCGCTGACCGCGACCACCAGGACGACGGCTCCGGCCGCCACCGGCAGCAGGACCAGCAGCTGCGGGGCCCGCGCGGAGAGACGGACCGTGCCGGGCGAGGCGAGGAGCAGGACCACGCCCAGCGCGCACCGGACGATCCCGCCGACGGCCGCCTTCACCGCCAGCGCGGTCGCCGAGCGCCTCATGGACAGCCCGCACCGGGTCAGGAACCGCAGGTTGACCACCGTCGCCCCGGCCCCCGCCGGAAGGAGGTGGTTGGCGGCGCCGGCCGCGAACTGCGCCGCCACCAGCCGCCCCCTGGGCAGCCGTTCGACCACCGCCCCCTGCTGCGCCACGGCCGCGCACACCCAGGTTCCCACCGCGGCGAGGCAGGCGAGCACCAGCCACTCCCGGTCGGCGGCGGCCAGCCGGTCGGTGCCGCTGTCCAGCGTGCCCCGGTGCGCGACGAGCATCCCGCCCGCGGCGACCAACACCGCCAGGGTGACGCCCAGTTGGACGTACAGGCGCCTGCCCGGGGTGATCGGCAGGCTCTCGGTCGCGGTCACGGCGGTCACCTCCCCTGCCGTACGACGGGAGCCGTGTACGCCCGAAGGCCGCCGACCTTTTCCGCGGGCCAGGTGCGGGCGTACCCGGGTGGACGGCTTCCCGGCCGGGCGAGGACGGCGAAGGCCGTGCCGTGGGCGGCGCGTCTCAGCTCGGCCACGGTGGTGCTGGCGTCGTGTCCCGCCGTCTGGGCGGAGCCGCAGCCGGCGTAGAAGGCGATGGGCACGGCGTCGTAGCCGCTGAGCAGACAGGGCTGCCGTACGCCGCGGGTGTGGAGGGCGGCGGCGGTGCGGGCCCAGTCGGCGCGGGAGGCGGCGGAGCTGTGCACGGTGTGCTCCAGGACGACGTACTGCACGGCCAGATGGCCTGCGAGGCCGATCGCGACCAGGCCGACGGCCAGGGCGCGCCCGGCCCGGTGGGCCGGGGCGGTGACCAGGTGGACGAGGCCCAGGGCGACGGGGAGGGCCAGCAGGGCGTAGGCGGGCAGCAGGAAGCGGGGGGCCGCGTAGCCGATGAGGAACAGGTAGGGGATCGCGGCCGTGACGGCGCAGGCCCCGGGCAGCAGGACGGGCAGCGCGCGGCGGGCGCGGACGGCGGCCACCGTGCCGAGGACGGCGAGGAGCGGCAGCGCGAACCACCACAGGGTCACCACGGGGCTCGGGGCCGCTCCGGTGCAGGGGCGGCACAGGGTACGCCCGCCGAGGCTGCGCAGTTGGTCGGCGACGGCGAGGTGCCAGCCGAGGCCGCCCTGGATGGCGGAGGCGGCGGACAGGCGCCGCGCGAGGCCGCCGTAGCTCGTGTACGCCTCGATCACCCACTCGCCGGCACCCGCCACCAGCCCCGCGGCCAGCACGGCGAGCAGACGTGGGCGGCGCGGGCGGCACAGGGCGAGAGCGAGCAGCGGCAGCACGACGTAGACCGCGTCCATCGGGCGCATCCACGCCATCAGCGCCGCGCCCGCGAACACGCCCCACCAGGCCGCCCGGTCCCGGGTGTTCGCGCGGGCGCGCAGGAAGCAGCCGACGCAGGCCAGGGCGCCGATGGCGACCCAGTAGTTGGGCATGGCCTCGGAGCCGTAGAACAGCGTCACCCACAGCGAGGCGAACAGCGCGCCGGACAGGGCCAGGACGCCGGGACCGAGGTGGCCCCGCCAGACGCGCAGGGCGAGGTAGAGGGCGAGGCCGGAGAGGACGGCGAGGTAGATCCGGAGCAGGACGGTGGAGTCGGACCAGGACGCGACCGGGGCGGCGAGGAGCGAGATGCCGCGGGAGCGGGGCGCGCTGAAGTAGGCGGCGGGAACGTGACCGCTGACCTGGCTGACGTAGACGGACTCGTCCCAGCCTAGGCCGAGATCCGGTCGTACGAGGACGAGCTGGGCGAGCGTGAAGGCGGCCGCGACCGCTCCGAGCCGGGGCTCGACCCGTGACCGGCGCAGCCGGACGGACTTCGCCGGGAGGCCGGTGCGAGCGGCACCGGTCGTCGTGGCGTTCGAGCCGTCGGCCATCTCGCACCTCTCCTGGTCACGCGCCAAGGAACCGGCCGGGGAGCCGGATCCTCCTACAGCTCGCAGGAGGACATCCCACCCTACGGCTTGTAGGGTTAGAGGGGAGTGAGAAGAGGTCCGTTCCCTTCGGCCGGCACCGGGGAGGGCGATTCCCCGGCCGGAGGCGAAGGTCACGGCCCGGCCGCGGTCCCGGGCGCCGATCACGAGGACGGGCATGACGGCGCGGCGTCCCACGGTCCCGGACGCAGTGGTGCGTTTCCCGGCCGACCGCCCCTGGGCCGGGTGGCTACGCCCGCTCGCCGCGGGTCCTTCCTCCCCGGACGCGGGCGTAGGCCATGAGACCGAGCAGGACGGCCGGCAGGACCGCGGAAGAACCGGGGGTACCGAGATCGAGACCGCCCTTGGCCACCGGCTTGGTCAGGAAGTCGCCCGCGGTGGCACCGAGCGGGCGGGTGAGGACGTAGGCGATCCAGAAGCTCCACACCGCGTCCAGGTCAAGCGCGAAGTGTGCGAGGGCGACCGCGGCGATGACCAGGGCGAACAGGACCGCGGACAGCCAGTAGCCGAAGTCCATCCGTTCGGAGACCAGGTCGCCGGCGGCGGTGCCGAGGGCGAAGGTCAGCAGGACGGCGAGCCAGTAGAAGGACTCGCGGCCGGGGGTGTCGACGCTGTGGACGGACAGCGTCCGCTCACGCCGGTACCAGACCACGAAGACCACCGCGAGGACGATCGCGAAGACGGCGGTGCCGGTCTCCGGCGGCACGCCCGTGGTGTCGGAGAGATCGTCGCCGACCAGCGTGCCGACGACGCTGATCAGCGCGACAGCCGTCCAGTACACGCCGGCACGGTAGGCACCGGTACGGAACTGCACGACCAGGACGATCACCAGCAGGGCGCTCGTCAGCAGCGACACGCCGGGCAGTCCGAGCCCGGCCTTCTCGTCGAGCAGGTCGGCGGCGGTCTCCCCGACCGTCGTGCACAGCACCTTGGTGATCCAGAAGTGGACGGTGACCTCGGGCACCTTGTTGCGGCGCAGCCGGCGGCCCGAGGACGCCGCGGCATCGACCGGTGAGGCCGCCGTGGTTTCCGATGTCTCGTGTGCCATGAGGCCCGACCGTGCCACGCACTACCTGAACGCATCCTGACTGCCGTGCGCCATCCGCCGCCCCGCCGCCCAGACCACCGTGGCGGTCGCGCGGTGGAGCGGGATCGGCGGCGACCCCGGCCGTGTCGCCGCCGATCAGGTCCGTCAGCGCATGTCCGTGAGGAGGGTGTTGAGTTCGGCCTCCTGCTGCGCCGCAGGCATCGGCGCGTTGGGGTGGTCGATGCCGAAGGTCTTCAGGACCTGGTCCATCTGGGCGTCGAGGAACGTCCAGCCGGTGTTGTCCAGCGGCTGCAACGTTGCCTGGTCGGCGTCCCAGAGGTCGCGCAGCGACTGGGCGGCCGCGTGGGCTCCGGCCGCGTTCCCGGACTGTGCGTCCTTGAGTGAGGTCGATGCGAGAGCCCTCAGCGCGTCGACCTTCGTGGCCGGGAACTTCTTCACGGCCTGGCCGGGGGCGAGCTGGACGGTGGAGGTGGCGTCCTCCTCCGGCGCCGGGCCGACGTGCGGCCGGCCGTGCGCCCAGACCAGCAGGCCCGCGGTGGCGACGGCGAGGAGGCCGAAGCCCGCCAGCGCGACGCGCTCCCTTCGCGGGTCGGCGGTGGTCTGCGGGGTGTGCGTGGCGTCGTAGGTCTCGGTCACGTCGGAGCGGGTCACCGTCAGGTAGACGACGGTCGCCAGGATCAGGCCGAGGAAGACCAGGCTGGTGGTGAAGGTGCCCAGCGCGAGGCCGGTCGGCTCGCCCGGCTGGGCGACCTTCGGGGAGGCGAGCCAGTCGCCGATGTTGGCGCCCAGCGGGCGGGTCAGGATGTAGGCGATCCAGAAGGACAGCACCGGGTTCGCGCCGAACCTCCACAGCAGCGTGACCGCCGCGATGAGGCCGAGCGGCAGCAGGACCGAGACGCCCGGGCTCCAGCCGGTGAGCTCGAGGGTCCAGTCGCCGGTCGCGGTGCCGAGCGCGAAGGTGACGAGCACGGTGAGCCAGTAGAACGACTCACGCGGCAGCGTGTTGACCGAGTGGATCGAGAGGGTCCGCTCGCGCAGCCACCACGCGCCGAAGACCACGGCGAGCAGGACCGAGAACACCGTGGTGCTGATCCACAGCGGTACGTTGAGCTGGTCGGTCAGGATGTCGGTGTACAGCGTGCCCGTGACGCTGACGACGACCACGGTCAGCCAGTACGGGAACGGGACGTACCGCTTCAGCCGCAGCTGGGCGCCCAGGACCACGACGAACACCGCGGTGAAGATCCAGGCCGTGTTCACCAGGCCGACGCCCAGCTTCATGTTGATCCAGTCGGCGAAGCTCTCGCCGACGGTCGTGCACAGGATCTTGATCACCCAGAACCAGACGGTGACCTCGGGAACCTTGTTCAGCATCAGCCGCCCGCTGCGGCGCGTGCGGGCTTCGCTCGTCGTTGTCATGCGCCGAGGCTGGCCCGGCCAACCTGCACACAACCTGACTACGCGATCGCCTCTGCCGTAGAGGCCGTGGGGAAGGTCACCTCGACGCGCCCGTGACCGTCCGCGACCGCACGGACCGCCACGCCCGCGGACGCGGCGAGGCGCTTCACCACGGCCAGCCCGAGACCGTGCCCGTCGCCGCTGGTCACGCCCGCTTCGAAGACCCGGTCGACCTCCGCCGGGTCGAACCCCGGACCGTCGTCGAGGACGTCGATCACGACCCCCTGGGGCTGGACGCGCGCCGTGACCCAGACGCGCGAGCTCGCATGCCGCAGGCCGTTCTCCAGCAGGGGTGACAACACCGCCACGACGAGTTCGGTCGCCACGGCCACGTCGACGTCGGTCGGGACGGCGAGTTCGATGGAGCGACCGGCGATCGCCTGCCGCGCCGCCGCCCGGAGATCGCAGCGGGTACCGCCGTCGATCCGTGTCCGGGCGGCACCGAGAATCGTGGTGATCGCCGTGTTCAGGCGGTCGACCTCGGTCAGCACCGCCTCCGGTGCCACCGGGTGACCGGAGAGCTGCGCCAGCTGTGCCTCGCCCCGCAGGGCTGTCAGGGGGGTCCGCAGCTCGTGGGCGATCTCGTCGGTGAGCCGGCGCTCGTCGGCGAGCGCGTTGTCCACGCGGTCGAGCAGGCGGTCGAGGGTTCGCCCGAGCTCGCCGAATTCGTCCCGCGGAACGCCGAGGTCGAACCGGCGGCCGGGTTCGTGATCGCCCCAGTCGTCGGCGAGAGCGGCCATTTCGTGGACCACCCGCAGCGCACGGCCCACCACGAGGTGCGCGACGACGCCGGCGAGCAGGATCGCGATGCCGCCCAGCATGAGCGACATCGTCAGGCTGTGCTGCTCCGACGTCTCGTACGGCGTCAGGTCCACCCTCACGACCACCATGACGTGGTGGCCTTCCAGCCGGATCGGCTGGGCATACAGAAGGTGGCTGCCGACCGTGGTGGTCTGGGACTTCCCGGAGCCGACGAGGTCATCGACACGATCAAGGACGCTGCCCGGCACGATCCCGTCGATGAGGTGCCCGTCGGCGTACACCCACGAGACCGTGTCCAGCGCTTCGTTGCCGCCCTCGATCAGCACGACGTGACCACCGCGTACGGCCACGTTCGCCGCCACCGCCTCCGCACGGGTATGCGCCAGGGCGTTCGCGTCGGCGTCGGTCACCTGGCTCAGCAACACGTGCGAGACCACCACCAGCACCGCGACCACCGCTGTCGCGATCAGAACCGCGAGCGCGACGACCCTCCCGCGGAAACCCGTCACTCCCATCGGTAGCCCACCCCACGGACGGTCGCCAGGCGATCGGCCACGCCCAGCGCACCGAGCTTGGTCCGCAGCCGGCGAACGTAGGAGTCCAGGGTGTTGTCGCTGACCTGCGCGCCATGCGGCCAACCGGCGGCAACGAGGGCGTGGCGGCGTACCGCGTCGCCCTGCGAGGAGATGAGCCTGCCCAGCAGCCGGAACTCGGTCGGCGTCAGGTTCTCGCTCGTCGCACCGTGGATCACGACGTGTTTCGCCGGATCGAGAACGACGCCCCTCGGTGGGGTCGTCGCGGTCGTTCTGCGCAGCAGGGCGCGGACCCTCACCAGCAGCTCCGGGATGTCGAACGGTTTCGTCATGTAGTCGTCGGCTCCCGCCTCGAAGCCGCCCACCTTGTGATGCATGCCGTCCAGAGCGGTGAGCATCAGCACCGGGGCATCGACGCCGCGGGCCCGCAGCGCCAGGCAGACATCGCGGCCGTCGGCGTCCGGGAGCCCCAGATCCAGGACGACCAGATGAGGGACCGGCTCAAGTTGCCGCAGCAGACTGTCCGCGGTGGAAGCGACCGCGACCGTATGTCCGTCGTGCTCAAGAGCACGCTTGAGGACGTCACGGACCGCCGCGTCATCCTCACACACCACAATAAAAGGCACAGGCCGACCCTAGGCACTCCAGCAACGGTTCTCTATTTTCCCTGGCCGACGCCCTGGCAGTCACCCGGAGGGGAGGCATCCGAAGGCCGCCGACGGGGCGTGGGCGTCGAGCACGTCCACAGCCCACAGGGACGCCCGCCGGTTCCTGCGGGACGCCCACCCTACGCCCCACCTCTACATGACGTAGTAGGAGCCCGGCGAATCGTCCGGAATCTCACACTCGGCTGTACTGGGCGAGCTGGTGACAGGCGTCGGTTCTGTGACGCGGATCCGCCGTCGGGTTCGGCGCGCGAACGCGACGGAGAGTGCGAGCGCGGTGACGAGCGAGATGACGCCGCCCAGGACCAGGGTGAAGCGGGCTCCGAGAGCGTCGGACACCAGCCCGACCAGCGGGGCACCGATGGGGGTGCCGCCGAGGAGGACGAGGTAGTAGACGGACAGGACACGGCCCCGCAGCGGAGGGTCGGCATGGAGCTGGACCAGCGCGTTGGCGGTGGTGGTCACGGTCACCGCGGCACACCCGGTGACGAACAGCAGGACCAGGAACGAGCCGTAGCCCGGCATGAGGCCCTGCGCGGCTTCCAGTGCGCCGAACCCGATCGTGGTGGAGATCAGCCGGCGTGCGGTGGGGGGCCTCCCGTGGTGGGCCCAGTAGATCGCGCCGAGGAGGCCGCCAAGAGCGTAGGCGGCGGAGAGGTAGCCGAAGGTGGCGGCGCCCGTGTGGAACACCGTGACGGCGACGAGCGAGACGGTGACCTGGAAGTTGAGACCGAAGGTGCCGACGAAGGCGATGAGGCTGATCGGCAGGAGCAGTTCCGGGGTGGCGGCGATATGGCGGAGTGCCTCGCGCGCTCGGGTGGGGCCCGGTCGCGCGCGGACCGGCGCGTCCGGCCCGTCTGGCACGTCGGCGCGGATGGTGGTCAGGCCGTAGAGGACGGCCAGGTACGAGACGGTGTTCAGGAGGAACACCGGACCGGTGCCGAAGGCCGCGACGGTCAGTCCGGCGAGGGCCGGGCCGATGGCGCGGGCCACGTTGAACTGGGCGGCGTTCAGGCTGACCGCGCTGGCCGTGCGCTCGTGGGAGACGAGTTCGCAGATGTAGGCGTTGCGGGCGGGACCGTCCACGGCGGTGGCGGTGCCGAGGGCGAAGGCCAGCGCGTAGAGGGACGTCAGGTTCACCGCTCCGGTGACCGTGAGCAGTCCCAGCAGGAGCGACTGGGCGGCCATCGCCGTCTGGGTCAGGAACAGCGTCCGTCGCTTGGGATACCGGTCGGCCAGCACGCCTCCGGTCAGGCCGAGCAGGGTCTGCGGCAGGAACTGCAGCGCGGTCACGACGCCGACCGCGCTGCCGCTGTTGCCGGTGGTGTGGAGGACGAGCAGGTCCTGGGCGGCGCGCTGCATCCACGTGCCGATGTTCGAGACCAGCTGTCCGAGCAGGTAGCGCCGGAAGTTCCGGACGGCGAGCGCGTGCGTCACGGGCAGGCGGACGACGGTACTCATGGCGTCCGACGGGCATACGTGTCGCCTGCGACGGGCGCGCCGACGGCGGCGGCGTCTTCTTCTACTTCTTTTGCTTCTTTTGCTTCTTTTACTTCTTCTTCGTCGTCGACGTCGACGACGAGGTGATGGAAGGTCGGGTGGGGGTGCATGAGGAACGCGTGGTGGGAGATGTTCCACGCGTAGGCGCCGGCCATGGCGAAGGCGACGCGGTCGCCGACGCGCAGCCGTTCGACCATGATCCGGCTCGCCAGTACGTCCTTGGGCGTGCACAGCTGTCCGACCAGCGTCACCGGCTCGTCCCGCACCTCCGGACGGTTCCAGGGCCGCGGCCAGGTGTCGTCGGGGATCACCTCGAAGGGCTGGTCGTGCTGTTTCGCGGCCGGGGTGCGCAGGTGGTGGGTGCCTCCGCGGAGCACGGCGAACGCGTGTCCTCGGCTGAACTTGATGTCCAGGACCTGGGTGACATACCAGCCGCAGTACGCCGTGACCGAGCGGCCGGGCTCGATCCGGAGGGTGAGGCGGGGGTGGCGGGCGAGGATCCGGTGCAGCCCGGCGCCGAGGGCGGGCCAGTCGAACACTCTGGGCGGGTGCGTGTAGTCGACGCCCATGCCGCCGCCGACGTTGACTTCGCGCAGGTCCACTCCGCGAGCGCGGGCCCAGCTCTCGGCCCAGGAGAGGACCTTGTCGACGAGCAGGAGTTGGGGCTGGGCCTGGAGGCCGCTGGCGAGGTGGAAGTGGAGGCCGCGCAGTCGGACGCCCGGGACTGTCTCCAACACCTTCATGCAGCGGTCCAGTTGTACGGGGTCCATGCCGAACGGCCCGCCGCCCATGGCCAGGGCGACGCGGCCCACGTCGACGGGCAGGTTGACGCGCAGCAGGACGTCCACGGTCCGGTCGCCCAGCAGAGAGGCGAGCAGGCGGAGTTCGTGCTCGCTCTCGATGTGCAGGCGCTCGACTCCCGTGTCGAGCGCACGAGTCAGCTCCTGCTGGGTCTTCCCCGGGCCGCCGAAGGCGATCGGTACGCCCGGGACGACGGCGCGGACGTGGTCCAGTTCGCCGCCGGAGGCCACCTCGAAGCCGTGGACGTGGTCGGCGAGGGCACGCAGGATCCGGGGGTCGGAGTTGGCCTTGGCCGCGTACAGCAGCTCGACCCGGTCCGGCAGTGCGGCCCGGATCCTGCGCACGTGTTGGCGCAGGCCGGGCAGGTCGTAGACGTAGGCGGGCAGCTCGTCGTCCGGCAGTGCGGCGACGAGGCCGTACATCCCGGGCCTCACCGGACCACCTCCCGGGGGAAGTCCGAGCCGAGCGGGCTGGGCAGGGGCACGTAGGTCGCGTGCCGGTCGGCCTTGCGGGACCAGCGCAGCAGGAGGTTGGCCTTGGCCGGCAGCGGCACACCGGACAGCAGGGCGCGCAGGCGCGGCGGTTCGGCGGCGGCGCGGGCGTAGCCGGCGAGGTGGTCGCGGACCAGGCCCCACAGGGCGGGTTCCAGCGCCGGGTCGAGGTCGGCCAGTGCGCTGAGCACTTCGGCGGTGTGGTTGACCAGGAGGCAGTACGCGACCCGGTTCCAGCCGTGTTCGGGGTCGTAGGTGAGGGGTTCGCGCACGTCGTCAGGGAGCTCGTCGAGGGCCTGCCGGTGGCGGCCGGGGAGGAGCTTGGTGCCCTCCAGGTCGCGGAAGAACATCTGCGCGGGCGTGCCGTCGGCCCCGACGCCGACGACGACGTTCTGCAGGTGGGGTTCGAGCACGACGCCGTGTTCGAAGTAGGCGGCCAGTACCGGCGGCAGCAGCAGCCCGAGGTAGGCGTCCCACCAGGCGAGGATGTCACCGTCGCCGCGGGCGAGCAGGTGGGAGACATGGGCCGCGCCGGTCGGGTACTCGTCCGCCACCGCGGCGGCGAGCAGGGGTGTGACCCCGGGACGCAGATGGTGGCGCAGGCCGGAGCGGACGATGACGCCGAAGCCCTCCAGGAGGGCGGTGTCGCCTGCCGTGTCGAGGGTACGGTAGCCGGGCTCGGCCAGGAGCGCGCACCCCGGGTAGCGGTCGGTGAGCCCGGCGAAGACGGGCTGGAGCAGCCGGTTGAGTGCGACGGCCCCGGACAGCTCGTAACTCGCGTGCTTGCGGACACAGTTGGTGAGGCGGACGTTCAGGCTGAACTTCAGGAACGCGTCGGTCTCGGGGGCGTAGAGGGTCCGCACGGATGCGGTCGGCACCAGCTCCGGGCCGCCCGTGCCGATGTCCACGACGTCCCCGGCGGCGACCGCCTCGCGCAGCCGGTCGTGGTCCTTCAGCAGCCGGTGCTGCCAGGGGTGCACGGGGAGTACGGCGAACTCCGGGTCGGCCACCGGGTGCAGGGTGTCCAGCACATGCGGCTCGCCCTCCTCCCGCACCAGGTGGCGGCGCACGGCCAGGTAGCGCAGGCGGAGCCGGGTGCCGGTCTCCGGGCCGTACGCCAGCCAGTCCGCCGGGTCGCCGGTACGGGCCTTGGGCGTGGGGTGGAAGCGGTGGCCGAACACCAGGGACTGCTCCGAGGCGACGTACGGGTCCCCGGGCGCCCGGACGCCCGCTCGCTCCTCCAGTACGACGCGGATCGTCTCCCGGCTGTCCGCCACCTGGCCCAGGAACTCCTCGTTGACCAGACCCGTGCGCTGTTCCAGTTCGTCCTGGATGCAGCCGGCCAGCTCGCGCCAGTCCACGGTCACCCAGGCATCGCCGTCGAGCCGCTGCACCGAGCCCTGGAAGCGGTGCGCTCCGATCAGCGAGGTCCGACGCAGTGCGGCGCGGAGCAGAAGGCCCCGGCGGGGCAGTCGTAGCAGGAGGTGTTCGTCGACGACCGTCACCTGGTGCTCGGGGGCGGACACCTCGCGGATCAGGCAGTTGAGCAGTGTGTGGGTCGTGACGAGGTCGGCCGTCCGCGACGGCTCCGCGGTCGGGGAAGGGACGGTGGTGGCGCTATCGGTGTGGGGGGCCGTGCCGGTGGTCATGTGGTCGCTCCAGTGGGACAGCGGTCGGTGTGGGAGGTCAACGGCAGAGCGCCAGGGGGTTGGGGACGGACGCCCATTGCGCGGCACCCGGGTTCTCGGACAGACGCATGGCGATGGTCGCCTTCAGCGGCATCGTGTCCGCGAAGAACGCGGCCGCGTCCTCCTGATCCGGCAGGGCGGCAAAAGCGCGGCGTCCGGCCTCGGCGACCGTGCCCCACAGCGCCCGTGGCTCAGCCGCCCGGGTCCGGCCGAGGACGTCGACCAGTTCGCTGAAGACCCCGCTGACCAGGCCGCCGAAGAGCTTGGTGCGCAACGCCCCGATGTCGTCGCCGGCGCGGGTGCCGAGCAGCGGCGGAAGCGTGAAACCGTACCGGGCCAGGCGGCGCGGGCTGACCCGTACGCCGTCCAGGTCCCGGTACAGCATCCGCACCGGCCGCCCGTTCCGCAGGACGACCAGCGTGTTCTGGCCGTGCGCCTCCAGCGCCACCCCCATGGACAGCAGCGTCAGGGCCGGCGGCAGGACGAGGCCGGCGAGGTCCGCCAGCCAGCGCACCGGGTCCCCCGACACCACGGCGGCTCCGGTCGCGTGCACGGCCGTGAGCGGTACCGCGATCTCCCCGGCGTCGAGGTGGCGCTCGGTCGATTCCCGGATCATGGCCGTCAGGCTCGCCGAAGGCTGTCCGTCGACGCGTACCGAGCCGCCGCCCAGCTCCCGCAGGACGCGCAGGCTGCCGCTGTGCCCGGCCTTGTCGAGGACGGCCGCGACCAGCTCGGACAGCAGGGGCCCGTCGGCGACCTCGGCCGGGGAGATGGTGCGCCGGTAGTTGGTGACCTGGACGTCGAGCGCGGTCTTGACGTGGCAGCCGGGCAGGGCGCCCAGCGGTGCGAGGGTACGCAGGGACAGCAGCGGGCGGGCCGGGATCGTCTCCTCCACGACGGCCAGGTCACGGTGGTGGCCGAGCACGTGGTCCCGCTGCCAGGGGTGCACCGGCAGCAGGTAGGCGTCGCCGTCGCGCAGTGTCCGCGGCCAGTCGCCGGCGCCCTGCCAGCGGTCGGCAGGGACCCGGAGCAGCGCCAGCCGGACGACCGGGTGGTGCTCGGGCGCGTAGGCGAGCACGTCGGCGACGGACATGCCGGTGCGCGTCCGGCAGCAGGGGTGCTGCGGGTGGCCGTCGACGACCGCCTGCTCGGCATCCGCCGAGTCGGCCCAGGACACCTTCCGACCCGCGTTCGCGGCTCTGGCGAGGGCCAGGTTGACGACGCTGTTGTCGAGTTCGGCCGCCAGCCGCTCCGCCGCAACGGTTCGCAGGCCCAGCTGTGCCAGCAGCCGGGCCGGGTCGCTGATCGGCCCCTCAGGACCCGACACGGCGAAGTCCCGCGGAACGTCGGCGAACGGCCGTGCGCCGGCCTCGGCCGCCGAGAGCGAACCGCCCCGTTGCAGTTCGACAACCTGGGATTCGGACTCGCGGCGACGCGTGGTCACGCCGGGCAGGGGTTCTCGTACGAAGGCGCCCCACAGGCGGGACAGCACGGTGGCACGTGCGCCCGGGAGGGCGGTCGTGAAGGGCTCCACCAGGTCCGGGCGGATGCGGCGCAGTTCGTCCATGGGCATGCGGTGTTCCTGGTTCTCGCGGTGGCGGGTTGTCCGGTGGTGCTCCGGTGGCACCGACCGCCCGACCGACGCTACGGGAAGGCGATCAAGGGAATTGCCAGAGCAAATACAACGAGAGGTCGCGGACACCCCGGGAAAACGCTTCGCCCTACACGGTTCCGGCCGAGGAGGACTCCGGGGCCCGCGGACTGACCTTGGATCAGATCCCGACCGTCACCTGGGAGACCGAGTGCCGGCGTCCGATGTCTTAACTCTCGGCTTACGCAACGCTGGCCAGGCCCTTGACGTCGTCAAGGAGCCGCGCCACGGCGGATGAGCCGACCGTGGAAGATCACTGGCTCGGGGGAGCTTGCGGCGTTTGCGCCACGCGCCGTGGCCGGCGTCTGTGAGCCTTTCGGCATGCGTGTCTTGCTGATCGAGGACGACGACCGGGTGGCCGGGCCGCTGGCGGAGGGACTGCGCCGTTTCGGGTTCACCGTGGAACACGCCAGAACGGGGGCCGAGGGCCTCGCCGCACCGGAGGCGGCGATGGTCCTGCTGGATCTGGGGCTGCCCGACATGGACGGCATCGACGTCTGCCGGGCGCTGAGGTCCCGCTCGTCCGTACCGATCATCATGATCACGGCCAGGGACGACGAGGTGGACCGGGTGCTGGGGCTCGAACTGGGCGCGGACGACTACGTCTCCAAGCCGTTCGGCGTACGGGAACTCGTCGCCCGGATCCGGGCCGTCACCCGCCGCGCCCGCCCGGCGGTCGCGGACCCACGGTGTGGGTCCTCGAAGCCCTCTGACGGCCTCGGTCATCCCGGGACGTCCGACATCCAGCGGGTCGGCCCGCTGACCATCGACCGCCGCACCCGGCAGGTACGCCTCCACCAGTCGTCCGTCGCCCTCGCGCCCAAGGAGTTCGACCTGCTCACCTGCCTCGCCGAGGACCCCGGCGCCGTCTGCTCGCGCCGGCAGATCCTCGACACGGTGTGGGAACCGAACTTCTTCGGACCCACCAAGACCCTGGACGTCCACATCGCCGCGCTGCGCCGCAAACTCGGCGACGCGTCCTGGATCGAGAACATCCGCGGCATCGGCTTCCGCCTCGTCGCCCCGGCGCATCTCGACGCCACGTCCGCCGCGGTGCGGGCGCGCGGCGGAGAGATCCGGTGACCCGTCGCCTCCTGCTCAGCCACCTGGGCCTGATACTGCTCGTCCTGCTCGCCCTCGAAGTGCCCTTCGGCGTCTTCTACGCCCGCAGCGAGGTGGCCCGCTTCTCCCGCACGGCGGAGCAAGGGGCGATGACGCTCGCCGAGGTCTGCGAGGACAGGATGGAGCACGGGCTGACGACCGACCTGCCGGACCTCGCCCTCGCGTACGGGCGGCGGACCGGCGGTACCGTGCTGGTCGCCGACCGACGGGGTGTCGTCCTCACCGACACCGCCGCCCACGCCGTGGTCGGCGAGGACCTCTCCGCCGAGCAGGACATCTCCACAGCGCTGCGCGACCGCCCCACCGTCGGCACGCGCAGGGCCCCGCCCGCGGACGGCGAGTTCCTCTTCGTCACCGTGCCGGGCGGGTCCAACCCCGCCGTCGCCTGTGTGGTGCGAACGGTGTACGCGCTGGGCCCGCTCAAGGCCAGGGTGCGCACCACGTGGCTGGTCCTCGCCGCAGTCGGTCTGGGAGTCCTCGCCGCGGCCTCCCTGATCGGGTTCGCTCTCGCGCGCTCGATCACCCGCCCCGTGCAGGCCCTGGAACGCGCCACCGCGCAACTCGCCGAAGGGCGGATCACCGATCCCCCGGCCACCGACCACGGGCCACCGGAACTGCGCAGGCTCGCCGCGTCGTTCACGCGCACCGCGACCCGGCTTCAGCACCTGCTCCAGGCTCAGCAGGCGTTCGCCTCCGACGTGTCACACCAGCTGAAGACACCCCTGACCTCGCTGCGGCTGCGCCTGGAGAACTTCGAGCCGCACCTCGCCCCCTGCGCCCAGGACAGCCTCGACAAAGCACTCGGGGAGTTGGAGCGGCTCAGCCGCATGGTGCAGGGGCTGCTCACTCTCGCACGGCTGGAGAACACGGAGATCCGGGCGGAAGCCGCCGATCTCGATGCGGTCGTCTCCGATCGCGCGGACATCTGGACGGCCTTCGCCGCCGAACAGCAGGTCGACATCATCGTGTCCGGAGGCACGTCCGTTCCGGTGCTGGCAGTCCCCGGCGCACTGGAACAGATCATCGACAACCTGCTCTCCAACGCGCTCCGTGTGTCCGCACCGGGCACCTCCGTCACGCTGGCCGTCATCACCACCCCCGCCCAGGACACCCGCACCCCGTCCATGGCCGAGCTGCATGTGAGCGACCAGGGCCCCGGCATGACCGAGGCCGAGCGGCACAGGGCCTTCGACCGCTTCTGGCGAGCCCCCCACGCCGACCACGACGGCACCGGCCTGGGTCTGCCACTGGTCCGGCATCTCGCCCGCGCAGGAGGAGGCGAGGTCACCCTGGAGGCGGCCCCCGGCGGCGGACTCGACGCGGTCGTCCGCCTGTGGCACGTCGAGTGCCGCGAGCAGCAGGATCGCCCCGTCACCATCGCGGACGTCGCCGCGGCGGCACGGTCCACCCCCGCGCGCTAGGCGCGCCGATCCGCGGTGGAGTGGCCCGCCACGTACTTCCGAGGCGGGCCACGCGTTGTGCCGGGGCGAGGAGCGGAGTTACTGCACTGTCACGTTGACGGTGGGAGAGTGGGTCTGGCCGGAGGCAACACGGAATTCCTGGGTGCCTTTCATGTGGACCCGGGTGGCGAAGGCGTAGGTGTCGCCCTTTTTCACCTTGGAGTTGACGTGGACCGGTATCCACTTGCCACTCTTGTCCGTCTGGAGCATGACCGACGCTCCGGGCCGAATGCCCGAGGTGTGTCCGGCGAACCGGACCGTTTGGCCGGCCTTCACGGTCGTGGGGCTCGCCTTGACCGTGATCGAGGCCGGTTGCGGCGCCGTTGTCGCCGCCATGGCTCCACCGGCTCCCACGGACAGCAGGGCCGCAGCCAGCCCTGATGCCGCGATTGCGCGTGTACGCGCGTACATGACGGCCTCCTTGGAGGAGAAGGACGCCCCGCAGAGAGAAGACATCACGGGGCATTTCATGCAAAAACCACACTAGTCCCCGGGCGAGGACGGGCTCTCAGGGCCAGGCCACCCGTCCAGCCGCAATGTAAGAGGTGAGTATGAAGACCGATCAACCACGCCTTGCGGATGCCGCTGAAGCACCGCGAAGTCCATAATGCGGACAAAATTATTGCCTGCCGGTTACCCTCGCAATGCCGCGGAATTCTCCTCGGCTCGGGAGAGAGCCGTTTGCCGAATGCCACCGCCCCGGCCGGAGAAAGCCGTTGCGGTCCTCGGCGGTGCGGATGAGGCCGGCCCAGCGCGATCACTCATCGGACTGGTTCCTCGCTGGCGTCGGTCGTCTTCGGGCTCGTCTCCGGTGTCTTCTGCACAGGGGCGGCGGGCAGGACGCCGGCCAGCTCCAGGTGTTCGCGCGCGGCCCGGATCGCCTCGGGGGTGCTGGGGTACTCCCTGCCGTCCAGGCGCAGGAGGTCGAGCGCGCCCACCGAGTCGAGGACCCGGCGCTGGCCGGGACGTATCCCGGACGTCATGACGGCGATGCCGCGCCGGTGCAGCTTCCGAACGGCGTCCTTGAGGACGAGGGCACCGGTGGCGTCCAGGGTGGACACCCGGGACATGCGCAGGATGACGACCCGGACGTCGGCGACCTCGGTCAGCTCCAGCAGAAAGCGGTGAGCGGCAGCGAAGAACAGCGGTCCGTCGATGCGGTAGGCGACGATGTGCTCGGCCAGCAGCGCGTGCTCCTCCGCGCTGTGGTCGCCCCGGTCGAGGGGCACCTGGTCGAAGCGGGCCTGCTTGGCAGAGCGTGGTTGGAGGTCCCCTGTGATGCCGTTCCGGACACATACGCCCGTACCCACGCCAACGCCCACGCCCGCCACGCGGTCGTCCGTCTCCGCCCGCTTCGCCGGCCGCCTCCCGCGGATGACCTGGGTGGACATCGTGGTCGCGGCCGCCGTGCTGGTACTGCTCTACGTCACCCTCAGGGTGGGGAAGGGGACCACGGTCTCCTTCTCCACCGGCCGGTCCGTGCACGTGGACACCAGCGTCGGCGAGTTGCCCTACGACGCGGCCCGCTCCCTGCTCCGCATGTTCGTCGCGCTCGCCCTGTCCACCGTCTTCACCTTCGTCTACGCCTGTACGGCCGCCAAGTCCCGCCGCCTGGAGCGCATCCTCATCCCGGCACTCGACATCCTGCAGTCCGTCCCCGTCCTCGCCTTCCTGACGGTGGCCGTGACCGGGTTCGTCGCCTTGTTCCCCGGCTCGATGCTGGGCCTGGAATGCGCCTCGATCTTCGCGATCTTCACCTCACAGGCGTGGAACATGACGTTCAGCTTCTACTACTCCCTCACCTCCCTGCCCCGTGAACTCGACGAGCTGTCACGGTCGTTCGGATTCACCCGCTGGATGCGGTTCTGGAAGGTGGAACTGCCCTCCGGGATGATCGGCCTGGTGTGGAACGGCATGATGAGCTTCGGCGGCGGCTGGTTCTTCCTCGTCGCCTCCGAGGCCGTCACCCTCGGCCACGCGAACTACGCCCTGCCCGGCGTCGGTTCCTACGCCGGGGCCGCGATCGCCGCCGGCGACCTCGGCAAGGTCGGCTGGGCCATCCTCACCATGGCAATCATGGTGATCGGCGTGAACTTCCTGTTCTGGCGCCCGCTCACCGCCTGGGCCGAGCGTTTCAAGAACGAGCAGTCCGAGGCCGGCGAGGTCCAGAAGTCCTACGTACTGAACTTCCTGCGCCGCTCCCACTGGCCGCGGCTCCTCGCCCGCGCCCTGCGCCCCGCCGGCCAGGCACTCGGCCGCGCCGGCCGCGTCTTCGGCATCGACGACCGGCCGCTCACCGTCGACCGCACCCGCCGGCGCACCGGCGACATCGCCTTCGCACTGGTCGCCGGCGCACTGATCCTGTGGGGTCTGGTCGACCTCGGCCACTACCTCTACGACCGCACCGGCCTGGGCGTCTTCGGCGAACCGCTGCTGCTGGGCCTGGCCACCCTCGCCCGGGTCGTCGTCCTGGTGGCCGTGGCCACGCTGGTGTGGGTACCGATCGGAGTGAAGATCGGCTTCTCACCGAGACTGACCCGGATCGCCCAGCCCGTCGTCCAGGTCCTGGCGTCCTTCCCCGCCAACTTCCTCTTCCCGCTGGCGGTGTGGTTCTTCATCCGGACAGGGCTGACGATCGACATCGGCGGCATCTTCCTGATGGCCCTCGGCGCCCAGTGGTACATCCTCTTCAACACCATCGCCGGCGCCATGGCCATCCCCACCGACCTGCGCGAGGCCATGGACGACCTGGGCGTCACCGGCCGGCAGCGCTGGCGGCGGCTGATCATCCCGGGTGTCTTCCCGGCCTACGTCACCGGCGGCATCACCGCCTCCGGAGGTGCCTGGAACGCCTCGATCGTCTCCGAGGTCGTCGGCTTCGGCGGTACGACCCTGGCCGCGACCGGCCTCGGCGCGTACATCGCGCACGCCACCGAGTCCGGGAACCTCCCCAGGCTGATCGCCGGCGTCGCGGTGATGAGCCTGTACGTCGTCTCCCTCAACCGCCTCCTCTGGCGCCGCCTGTACCGGCTGGCCGAGACCCGCTACTCCCTCTGAACCTCCCCTTCCGCCGACACGCGCTTGGAGCCGGCCATGGCGACGAACACCCTCACCACCACTCAGGACGCCCGCCCCGCCGACGGCGAACCGCTGCTGGAGGCCGTCGGCCTGACCAAGTCCTACGCCGGCGCCGACGGCGAACTGCCGGTCCTGTCCGGCATCGACCTCCAGGTGCGCGCCGGCGAGGTCGTCGCCCTGCTCGGCAAGTCCGGCTCCGGCAAGTCCACGCTGCTGCGCTGCCTGGCCGGACTCGTACCCGCCAGCTCCGGCACCGTCACCTACCGGAACGCCCCGCTCACCGGCGCCAACCCGGGCACCGCGATGGTCTTCCAGACCTTCGCGCTGCTGCCCTGGCTCACCGTGCAGCAGAACGTCGAACTCGGTCTGGAGGCCAAGGGCGTCGGCGCCGCCGAGCGCGCGGAGGCCGCCCGGCAGGCCATCGACCTGATCGGCCTGGACGGCTTCGAGTCCGCGTACCCGAAGGAGCTGTCCGGCGGTATGCGCCAACGCGTGGGATTCGCAAGGGCGTTGGTGGTGGAGCCGGACGTCCTGATGATGGACGAGCCGTTCTCCGCCCTCGATGTCCTCACCGCCGAGAACCTGCGCGGCGAGCTGATGGAACTGTGGGAGTCGGGGCAGTTCCCCACCCGTGCCATCGTCCTCGTCACACACAACATCGAGGAGGCGGTGCTGATGGCCGACCGGATCGTCGTGCTCGGCGCCCGCCCGTACGGCACGATCCGCGAGGTCTTCGAGGTGGACCTGGACCGTCCCCGCGACCGTGACGCGGCGGCCTTCGAGGATCTCATCGACCGCGTCTACCGCACCATGACCGGCCGCCAGAAGGAGAGCCGCACCCCCGGTCGTGCCGGGGCCGTGGAGCTGGACAAGCGCACCCCCGCCAACACCCCGCTCCCCCGGGCCGGCGTGGACGGGCTGTCCGGCCTCGCCGAGATGGTGCTGCACCGCGGCGGGCAGTGCGACCTGGCCGACCTCGCCGACGACCTCGGCCTGGAGATCGACGACATCCTCCCTCAGGTCGACGCCCTCGACCTGCTCGCCTTCACCACGCTGACCGGCGACGACCTGCTGCTCACCGACACCGGCGACCGGTTCGCGGGCGCTGACGTGCAGGAGTCGAAGAAGATCTTCGCGGCGGCCGTCCTCAGCCACGCCCCTCTGGTCCAGCTGATCGCGCGCAGCCTGCGCCAGAACCCCGGGCGCGCCCTGCGGGCGGGCTTCTTCCGCGACATCCTCGCCCACCACTTCACCAGCGAACAGGTCGCCGCGCAGCTGGAGACGGCGACCGACTGGGGGCGGTACGCGGAGTTGTACTCCTACGCCGCGGAGCCGCAGGAGTACCGGCTCGACGAGAGCGACGAGGCGGCGGCCGCGTTCAGGCCGTAGTCCTCACTGCGCCGCCGCCGGCCGCGCGCCCAGTGCCCCGCGCACCGCGGCGGGCTGCTCCTGCGCGGCCGTGGCGGACGCCTCGCCTCCGCCGCCGGATCCCGGGGCGTCGTCGTCGGCGTCGGCCACCGTCTGGACCTCCTCCAGCAGACCCCGTACGGCCGCCCCCCGGTAGTAGATCCGGGTGCCCTCCCGCCGGGTGGTCACGAGCCCGGCCGCGCGCAGCTTCGCCAGATGCTGCGAGGTCGCGGCCACATGGGCGCCCAGGATCCCGGCCAGCTCGCTGACCGGGAGCTCACGGCCGCTGCTCAGCGCCCACAGCAAGCGGTAGCGCGAGGGGTCGGCCACCGCCTTGAGCACCGCGACCGCCCGCTCGGCGGCCTCCGCGTCCCACGCCCATTCTTGCGCATCCATGCAACTATGGTACCGGCGCACCCACACCACTCCCTCCCCGTCGGCCGGCGCGTGAACAGGAGTCCCGCCGTCCGGGACGAGTGGCCCGGGCTCGGCCGGGAGCTGGGCGCGATGGTCTCGGAGCCGACCGATCTGCCGCCGTCCCTGACGCGGGAGACCGGGAAACCAGCGGCCGCATGTGATCCCGTAGCTCGTCCGGCACGGCTCACGACGACATCCCGCACCGGACCGGACGCTCAACTCCCGCCTCGGACACGGCGGCCGAGGCCGATCCGTCTCACGGTGTCGGCCGCTGTCACGCCTCGAAGGTCGTCACCGGGCTGTCGTGGGGATGGCGTTGTCGATGAGGACGGCGGCGATGGCGGCGGCGGTCGGGAAGGACTCGGTGTTGAGGACTCGGGTGCGGACCGCGGCGGTCATGGGCCGTGATCAGGCCAAGGCCGCTGCCCTGGCCAACGCTCTCGGCGGCAGCGTCACGACGGGAGCGTGGGGTGCCGTCCCGGCCGGGGACATCGTCATCGTGGCCGTGCTGTACGACAGTGTCGTTCCGATCGTCGCCGAGTACGGAGACGCCCTGTCGGGCAAGACCATCATCGACATCAGCAACCCCTTCAATTCCGGGGGCGACGGGCTGGCCATCGGTGAGAGCACCTCGATCGCGCAGGAAGCCGCCAAGGCGGCCCCGGCCGACGCCCATGTGTTCAAGGCGTTCAACACCGTCTTCCGTCATGTCCTGGAGAAGGGCCGGCCGCTCGACGTCTTCGTCGCCGGTGACAACGCGCGGGCGAAGGCGGGCGTGGAGGCGTTCATCGAGAGCCTGGGGCTGCGCCCGCTGGACGTCGGCGGCCTGGAAACGGCGCACTGGCTGGAGGCGGCGAGCCTGGTCGAGATGGGCCTCGCCCGCCACGGGGTGGGGCACTGGGACCTCGCCCTCGGCGTCACCGAATTTCACGGCTGAGGCGCACCGCCCCCGGCCCGAGCCTCTACCGACCGCCGGCCGACAACTCCGTCAGGGGAACCCGCCGGAACTCGATCGATTCATACGCCGTCCGGACACCCGTTTCGTACAGGATGCCGACACTGTCGCCGTCAGTCCGAACGAGGTCCGAGTACCCGGCCTTCCGCGTGGACAAGGTCAGCGCCTTGCGGAAGGACCGCCCGTCGTCCGTACTGCTCCACAACGCCATCGCCGCGCGGTCGGTCGGTACGGAGGGCCCCGAGAACAGCAGGATCCCTTTCATCCCGGCCAGTTGCAGCAGGCTGCCCTCCACCAAGGGCACGTCGTTCAGCGAACGCTGCTCCGCATAGCCACGGTCCAGGGTCGCGCCCCCGTCGCTGGAGTAGGTGTCCAGGCGGTTCCCCGAGCTCGTGCCCTTCTGGTTCCGGGCGCTGAAATACAGTCGCCCGTCCGGCAGTTGGGCCGCCGTCGATTCGTTGGCGTTGTACACGCCCTCGTAGGAGTCGTCGACGAAGCCGAGGTGCCAGGACTTCCCTCCGTCGTCGCTGTAGATCGCGTGCGCCCCGTAGTACTTGGGCTCCTGGCCCGTGTCCGGCGATCCCGGAGGCGGCGCGGAGGAGTGGTTCGCCGGGACGACCAGGCGCCCCGCGTGGTCGCCCCGCGTCAGCGCGACGGCATGCCCCGGCCCCGTGGCGTACCAGCGCCAGCCCGGCTTCTTCACCGCCGACGTGATCTCGCGCGGGGCGGAGAAGGAGCGTCCGTCGTCCTCGCTGGTCTGCACGAAGACCCGCCGGCCCTGCTCGCCCGTGGCCTCACCGCGCAGAATCTGCGCCTCGGTGACGTCACCGCTGTGGTACGAGGTGACGAGCACGATGTTCCCCGTACGGGGATCGACGACCGGGGACGGGTTGCCCCGGGTGTTCCCGTCGCCCTTCGCGACGACTTGCAGCCGGCCCCACGTGCATCCGCCGTCCCACGACCGCCTGAGCACGACGTCGATGTCACCGTGGTCCGCCCTGCCCCCGACCCGGCCTTCGGCGAAGGCCAGCAGGGTCCCGCCGCTCGTGCGGACGACGGCGGGGATGCGGTAACTGCCGTAACCGCCCGCACCCGCCTCATACGGAACGGAGGAGACGCATCTCCGGCCCGGGTCGGCATCCGCGCTGTCGGCCCGGTCCGCCCAGGGCCGGACGGTGACCACGAGCACGGCGAGGCCGATCACGACAGCACCGAGCACGGACATACGACGGCTCGGGAAGAGACGGCTCATTGCTCTCCAGGTCAGCGGGACGACCCGGCCGAACCCAAAGGCGTGACCACGAAGCGACAACGCCTTCCAGGCGACGGGGAGATGAAGGAACGTCATTCGGAGGCGAGGAACTCGACGATGCAGGGAACCACTTCGTCAAGTACGTAGCCGCGAAACCTCCCGGCGCCCCCGGAAACGGGCGTCCCCCGGTCGAAGTCGGTGGCGAGGAAAGCGAAAGGGCTTGTTCAGTACAGGAATTGAGAAGGAAGCCCCTTCATGGCCTCGCCGGGGACAACGCTAGCACTCAGTCCGGGATCAGGTCGCGCAGGTTTTCGAGGGTGATGATCCGGGAGTCCGGGTGGAGTCCCTCGGGTCGTTCGAGGCCGATGTACGTGACGGGGTCGTGCGGGACCGGGTCGCCGGTCCACAGGTCGACGGTCGTGGTGCCGTCGGCCATCAGGCCGGCCAGGTACCCCACCGTCAGCTGCTCGCGCTCCACGACGGCGCGCACCAGCTTCGAAACGGACACCTGGTTCTCCTCGACGCGGTTGGCCGACGAGATGCCCTTCAGGTACAGGTGCAGCCACTTGGCGTGCCACCGGCCGTCGTCCCCGCGCCGGAACACCAGCGGCAGGGCCACCCGGCCCACCCCGCGCAGCTCCGACTTCATCCGCACGGTGCGCGGTTCGAACGGCCGGCCCTTCTGCTCGGCGTCGCGCAGCATGAAGCCGAAGAACGACTCCTCGACCTCCTCGAAGCCTTCGCCGGCGTAGATGTTGACCTGCGGGACGATGAACGTGCCGCGCACCCGGTCCAGGGACAGGTTGATGAACTCCGAGGCACCGTCGGGCGCCTCGGTGACGTCGCCCGAGTGCTCGCCGCCGACGGCGGTGAGAGAGGTGTAGGAGAGCCAGGAGTCGGTGCTGTAGTCGGCGTCGAGAAGCAGCGCCGACAGGTCGTAGTCGGTCCGGCGCTCGGCCTCTTTCCAGTACACGAAGAAGCGCAGTTGTCCGCCGTCGACCGCGGAGACCGACCCTCGCGGCAGCACGCCGAGCCCGGCCGCGGTCGCCCGGCCGCTGAGCGGAAGCGCCACGTCGACGACGTCGGGGTCGAGCAGCAGCCGGGCCGGTGCCGGGAGCCGGCGGCGCGTCTCGGCGTCGAGGGCGGCGATCAGACGGTCGCGGTCGGCGGCCGGCAGCGGCGCTCGGGCGTCGGGGGTCACCCAGGCGCGGCCCCGGCGGTTGACGAAGACCCGGGGCCGGTCGGTCTCCCGTGCCCGGTTGTGGAGGTGCTCGCGCACCGCGAGCACGACCCGGCCGGAGACGTCGGGAGCGACTTGCACCGCGGCGGCCACCACCGCGTCCCGTTCCTCCTGGTCGGCGGCGCTGCGCAGCAGGAGGTCCAGGGCGCGGAACAGCTTGCCGGGCGCGGACGTCAGCAGCTGCGCCGCACCGGGGACGTCGGACGCGTCGAGCAGCTGTCCGACCCGGCTGTCGAAGGACCGTGCCTCCTTCTCGCCCCGCGCGACCGCGAACACGTCGGCCGCGTGCGGCCAGCGCGGGTACTCGTGCGGGTGGAGGCGCTCGCCGAGCCGCTTGAACGGCTCCCGGTGCGCGTGCACGTCGGCGAGCTTGGCGGGGTTGGCGGCGACCACGGCGTCGAGGCCCGCGAGCAGGGCGCGGCGCACCGGCCGGGACAGCGCCCGGAACCGGGTCGGCTCCTGGAGGGTCACGTCGCCTTCCGACAGCGCACAGGCCAGCCGCAGCACGTCGGTGACGGTGTCCAGGAGGAGGTCCGCCCCGACGCCGAGCCGGGCCGCGTTGACGACCGCCCGGTTCTCCCGGACCGGGATCGCCGCCGGCTGCGGGCCGGGCGCGCACCGCTCGGCGAGGGTTCCGAGGTCGCGCAGGTCGTCCTCGCCCAGCGGGGTCGTGCTGCTGGCCAACGCCAGGTACAGATCGGTGAGTTCGTCGTCCAGGTCCCGGCCGAGGTACAGGACGGTGACCCGGTCGCCCGCGGAGGCGATCAGTTCGTCCTGCGCCGCGAGCATGTCCTCGTAGGTGTGCTGGTACCGGCCGTACGTGGGGAGGCCGAGCAGGTCCAGCACGCCGCGGCCGAGCTGGGCCAGCACGTTCTCGCGCGCCTTCCCGTCGGCGAGCGCCTGCGCCACGCACCGCATCCAGAACTCTTCGGTGTCCGGCACGTTCGCCGGGAAGTCGATGAAGTACGCGTTGTGCCGGACGTGGTCGCCCACCATCTCGCCCACGGTGCGCAGGGTCCGCCGGGCGGTGTGCACGACCGCGGCCTCGGACAGCCCCGACAGCCGCTCCAGCAGCTCCGCGGAGAGCTTGAAGCCCGCGGAGGCCAGCGCCGCGTCGAACTGCCGTGCCGCGACGGCGCCTTCCCCGGCGGAGCCCTTGGGGGAGGGAAGGCGGTGGGTGTGCCGGATGACCAGCGATTCGGGACTGTGCGCCATTCGGGGATGATCGCAGAGGTGCCCGAGCCGGTGCACAGGGGTTTTCCGCTCCGCCGCCGGACAACTCCTGCGGGCAACTCCTAGCCCAGGTCGAAGGTGTTGGGCAGCCCCAGCCGGTAGCGCAGCTCGTCGACCCGTTTCAGGGGCTCCAGCTCCGGTGGCCGGAACAGCTCCCAGACGTGGCAGCGCTCCGCGTCCGAACCGTCCGCGTCCAGGAGTGCGTTGACGGCGCGTCGGGCCGATTCGTTGGCGCCCTCCATGGTCGCCAGATCCACGTCGGTACGGATGTAGTCGCCCGCGAGGAAGAAGTTCGGCACCGCCGTGCTCGCCGAGGGGCGGTGGTAGAGCGTGCCGGTGGGGTGGACGAGGAGCTGTTCGCGGTTCTGCGGGTCGGGGCCGCCGAGGCCCGTCACCGCCGGGTCCATGAACCAGCCGAGCCGGTCCTCGTCCCTGAGCGTCGTCTTGCCGGAGTCGTTCAGGCCGTCCTTCAGCTGGGCCCACAGTTCGGCGACGATCTCGTCCCTGGTGCACTCACGGGCGGTCTTGCCGTACAGGATGCCGGGCTTGTCCCACTCGGAGATGATCGTGGACAGGCACTCGTGGGCCTGCCCGTCCCCGTAGTCGCGCGCGAAGTCCCGTACGTCCCAGAACTGGGACTGGCCGATTCCGGTGACCGCCCAGGGCGAGTCGAGGCAGTTGATGTGGCCGTGCACGACGGGGGTGGGCGTGCGCAGGTAGAACATCACGCCGGTCATCCAGTCCGTCTTGAGCGCGTCGCACCGCCCGAGCTGCGGGTCGGCGGCACGCAGGGCCGGGCCCCAGGTCACACGCGCGTGCTCGACCGGGAGGGCGGAGACGTAGTGGTCGGCGGTGACGGTGCGCTGCCGGCTGCCGTCGCGCGCCGCGACCTGTACGCCGGTGACCCGGCCGCCGTCGTACACCACCTCCCGGACCTCGGTGCCGAGCACGAACTCGACGCCCAGGGAGCGCAGATGTGTCTCCCAGGGGTCGATCCACGCCTCGCTGGTGGGGGCGTTCAGCACCCGGTCGACGTCCGCGTCGCCGTCCATGCCGCGGCCGAGCAGGCCCCACAGGATGAGGGCCTCGATGATGACGCGGCCGACGGTGCGGGTGGAGGCGACCTCGGCTCGGGTGGCGACGAGGTTGCGGGTCTGGCCGATGCCGAGGAGCACCTGGTACTCGCGGCTCATCTCGCCGGCCCGGATGAAGTCCCACCACGCGACCTTCTCCCACTGGTCCTCGCGGCGGGCGTCGCAGCTGGTGAGGTGGACCAGGAGGCGGTCGGCGAAGTAGGCGGCCTCGTGGGCGGGCAGGTGGGTGCCGAGGTCCAGCACCGACAGGACCTGGTCGCGGATCCAGGACGGGGTGAGGTCGCCGGGGGCCGGCGGGGTGGTGGCGCGGCGGAGCGGGAAGTGCAGGTCCGGGCGGCCGGAGTCGCGGGCGAACAACTCCTCCGTGCCGTTGCGGAGGTTGCCGCGGACGCCGTTGGTGCTGCCGGGGAAGGGGATGCGGCGCATGGTGTCCGGCAGGTTCCGGTAGAAGCCGGGGAAGAAGCGGAAGCCGTGCTCGCCGGGAAGCGGCCTGCGGCCGTCCGTTCCGGTCCCGGGGACGTCCATCGAGCGGGCCTTGCCGCCGAGGGCGTCGTAGTACTCGTAGACCGTGACCTGGTAGCCGCGTTCGGCGAGTTCGTGGGCGGCGCTGAGGCCGGAGACCCCGCCGCCGAGGACGGCGACGCGCCTGCCGGAGTCGGCCGCGGCCGCGCTGCCGGCCGCCCCTAAGACCCCGACCGCTCCCCCGCCCACGGCTCCGGCGACCACTCCCCCGCCCGCCGCCAGGAATCGCCTGCGGCTGTGCCCGCCGTGCCCCTGAGACTGCTGCGCGTGTTCCGTTGTCATGAGAACCGGAGAGTAGGGAGGGGCTCCGGCGGCCGGAAGCCCCATTACGTGTCACCTACAGCATCCTCACAAACACCTGGCGAAGCTCGACACACAGGACTTGCTGCATATGAGGCCAGGTTCCAGGACGGCACCGAGGTCACCCCCGAGGCCGTCGCCGCCGCGCTCACCCACGCCGCCGACGCCGAGCCCGCGCCCGCCGCCCTCTCCGGCGTCCGGCTCACCGCGGTCGCCGTCGGCGACGACCGGGTCAGGGTCGGCACCGGCACCGCCGACCCGGTGCTGCCGCTGCGGCTGACCAACCCCGGTCTCGCGGTGTTCTCCGCCGAGGCGTACGCGCGCAACGGCAAGGTGAACCCGGTCGGCACCGCCACCGGCCCCTTCGAGCTCACCCGGATCACCGGTGACACGGCGGCCGCCCTCGACTGCTTCGACGACTACTGGGGCGGCCGTGCCCAGGCGTCCGGGATCGACGCGAAGTACGTCTCCGACGGCACCGCCCGTGCCAACGCCCTGCGCACCGGCGACGTGGACATGGCCGAGGCGATCCCCGTCGCCCAGGTCGCCTCCCTGGACCAGGACACCGTCCACGAGATCGGCACCGCCCGGAACACCAGCCTGTACCTCAACACCCGCAAGGGCGTGTTCAGGGACCCGGGCCTGCGCGCCGCCGCCCGCGAGGCGATCGACACCTCCGCCGTCGCCAAGGGTGTGTACGAGGACTACGCCGAGCCCGCCCAGGGGCTGTTCGGTCCGGCCCTGACCTGGGCGTCCGGCAGGCGGACCGAGCCGACCGGCCGCGCGGAGGCCGCCGACGCGGAGGGCCGGCACATCACGGTCGCCACCTACGACGACCGGCCCGAGCTGGCGGAGACCGCCCAGGTGCTCCAACAGCAGCTGGAGCAGGCGGGCTTCACCGTGAAGCTGGAGGTGCGCACCTACGCGCGCCTCGAAAGCGACCTGCTGGCGGGGAAGTTCGACGCCGCCGTCGTCTCCCGGAACATGATGCTCGACACCGGCGACCCGGTCACCGTCCTGGCCGGCGACTACTCCTGCGACGGTTCCTACAACCTGTCCTTCCTGTGCGACAAGGAGGTCGACAAGCTGGTCGCCGACGCCCAGGCGGAGTCCGATCCGGCCAGGCGCCAGGACGCGGCGATGAAGGCGGAGGCCGCCGTCCTCGGCACCGACGCGGTGATCCCCCTCGTCCACCTCAAGGTCGTCACCGGCGTCGGCACGTCCGTCAGGGACGCCGTACTCGACCCGTACGAGCGGGAGTTCGTCGGCACCGGGACCCGGCGCTGAAGCCCGCCGCCGCACCCGGGAGGACCTCGTGCACCGCCGCCCTGCGCACCCTCGCGCAGGGCGGCGGCCCCGCGCTGCTGTGGCGGGCCCTGCTCACGGCGGCCCTCGTGGGCGCCGTCGGCCTGCTGCCCTGGCTGTCCCGCACCGACCCGGCACTGACCGTGCTCAGGGCCCGCTCGGCCGAACGGACCCCGACCCCCGGGACGCTGCGCGCCGTCCGCGACCAACTCGGCCTGGAAGACGGCCCGTCGGCGCTCCTGGGCCGCTGGCTCGGTGGGCTGCTGCGGGGCGACGCGGGCCGGTCCTGGGTGTCGGACACCGAGGTACTGCCCGCCGTCGTACAGGCGCTCGGGGTCTCCCTACTGCTGATGGCCGGTGCCCTCGTCGTCGCCCTGGCCACGGCCGCGGCGGTGTGCGCCCGCACCCTGTGGCTGGGCTCGCGGCGCCGCCTCGGGAGCCGCGGCCCCGGCGGCACCGGGTCGGCGGTGCTGGCCGCGCTGCCCGAGTTCCTCGTCGCCTCCGTCCTGGCCTCCGTCGTCGGCGTACAGCTCGGCTGGCTGCCCGCGCTCGGCTGGTACGGCCCGCGGTGGACGGTCCTGCCCGCCCTCGCCCTCGGCCTGCCCGCCGGGGCGGTCCTCGGGCGGCTGCTGGACGACCTGCTGCCCGCCGCGTTCGCCGAACCCTGGGCGCTGGCCGCGGCCGCCCGCGGTGTGGCGCCGGCGTCGATCGCCCGGCAGGCGCTGCGCCGCTGCGCGCCCGGACTCCTGCCCAGCCTGGGCCTGTTCGCGGTCGGCCTGACCGGCGGTTCGGTCGCCGTCGAGCAGATCTTCGACATCCCCGGTCTCGGCCGGCTCACCCTGCGCGCCGCCCTCGCCCAGGACCTGCCCGTCCTGCAGACCGGCACCCTCGCCCTCGTCGCCCTCGCGGCCGTCGCCGCACTGGCGGCCCGGCTCGGCGTACGCCGGCTGACCGGGCCCGCGCTGCGCGACGGCGCCCTGCACTCCCTGCACCGGCCGACCCCGCCCGCGCCACGGGTCGTACCGCTCGGCCACGGCCTGCTGCTCGCCGCGGTCGTCGCCCTCGGTCTGCCCCGCGACCCGCTCGCCCTCGACACCACCGCCCGTCTGCAAGCCCCTTCCCGGGCGCACCCGTTCGGCACCGACGCCCTCGGCCGGGACGTGCTGGCCCGCGTCGCGCACGGCGCGCTCACCACCCTCGGCACGGCCCTCGCGGTCAGCGCCGCCGCCCTGCTGACCGGCGTCCTGCTGGGCCTGCTGCCCCGGCTGTCCGGGCCGCTGGTCGACACCGTCAACGCCGTACCGCCCGTACTGGCCGCCCTCCTCGTCACCGGTGTCGCGGGCGGCGGTCCCTGGACACCGGCCGTGGCGGTGGCCGTCGTGGCCTGGTCCCCGCTGGCCGTCCACACCTCGGCCCTGCTGCGCCAGGAACGCGCGACCCTCCATCTGACCGCGACCCGGGCCCTGGGTGCCGGCCGCGGCTACCTCCTCCGGCACGAACTGCTCCCCGCGGTCCTGCCACCGGTCGTCCGGCACGCCCTGCTCCGGCTGCCCGGCATCGCGCTGGGCCTGGCCGCGCTCGGCTTCCTGGGCCTGGGCGCCCAGCCGCCCTCCCCCGAGTGGGGCCTGCTGCTCGCGGAGAACCAGCCCTACGTCGAACGCGCTCCCTGGGCCGTCCTGGCCCCCGCCGCCGTCCTCTCCCTCCTCGGCGCGCTGGCGGTGACGGCGGCGGGCGGAATACGCCTGCCCCGCCGGAAGCGGACCCCGGCACCACCCCGAACAAGCCCACCCAGGCCGACCCAGCGCCCCGTCAGGGGCGCGGGGAACCGCGCGAACGGCCACGACGGCGCCGCACACACAGCACGCACCGCACGCACGACAAGCACCGCACCCACCGCACCCACCGCACCCACGGACACCGCATGACGGAACCCTCCTCCCGCAACCCGACCCACCCGACCCACCCGGCCGCCCCCGCCGGAAAGCGTCCGCGCGAGCGCGTCTGGAGGCATCTCCCGCCGCTGCTGCGGCTGCTGATACTGACCCAACTCGCGTTCAACGTCGGCTTCTTCGCCGTACTGCCGTTCCTCGCGGCGCACCTCGGCACCGCCGTCGGCATGGCGGGCTGGCTGGTCGGACTCGTGCTCGGCCTGCGCACCTTCAGCCAGCAGGGGCTGTTCGTGGTCGGCGGCCGGCTCGCCGACCGGTACGGCGTACGGCCGGTCGTCCTGACCGGGTGCGCGCTGCGGATCGCCGGGTTCGGCTGGCTCGGGTACGCGCGGGCCCCCTGGGCGGTGATCGGCTCGGTGCTGCTCATCGGCTTCGCCGCCGCGCTGTTCTCCCCCGCCGTGGAGTCCGAGGTGGCCCGGCAGGCGGTGCTGTGGGAGCAGCGGGGCAAGGGCCCCCGTACCGGAGTCCTGGCCCTGTTCTCCGCCGCGGGCCAGGCGGGCGCCTTCGTCGGCCCGTTGCTCGGCGCCCTGCTGCTCGCGGTGGACTTCCGCGCCGCCTGCCTCGCCGGAGCCGCGGTGTTCGTGCTCGTCCTCGCTGGGCACGCCCGCCTGCTGCCCCGGCACATCCCCGGCCGGGAACCGGTCCGGGACCCGGGCGGGCTGCGCGCGTTGCTGCGCAACCGCCGCTTCCTCGCCCTGTGCTGCGCCTACGGCAGCCACCTGCTCGCCTACAACCAGCTCTACCTCGCCCTGCCCGCCGAGGTGGAGCGGGCGACCGGCTCCCAGGCGGCCCTGTCCTGGCTGTTCGCCCTGTCGTCCCTGCTGGTCGTCTCCGCCCAGCTGCCGGTCGCCCGCTGGGCCGGCGAACGGCTCGACCTGCGCCGCTCCATGGCGGCCGGGCTGGTCCTGGTCGCCGCCGGGTTCGCGGTCGTGGCCGCGGCACGGCCCGCGGGGTGGACCGGACTCGTGGGGCTGCTGCCCGCCACCGGGTACGTCGTCCTGCTCACCTTCGGCCAGATGCTCGTCACCCCGGCCGCCCGCGCCTGGGTGCCCGACCTCGCCGAGACCGGCAGGCTCGGCCTCTACACCGGCGCCCTCTCTTCCGCCTCCGGTCTGATCGTCCTGGCCGGCAGCTCGGCCACCGGCACCCTTCTCGACCTCGGTCTCCCACCCGCCGTGCCCTGGCTGGTCCTCGCCGCCGTACCGGCCCTGGCGGCGACGCTGCTGCCGCGCCGACCGTCAACTCTCGGTAATGATTTTCATATCGATCAGATCAAGACATGGTGTTGACATTCATTTCCATCTAGCGTGAGGGCGCAACCACCCACGAACCACCCCGTCCTGGAGGACCCATGCCCTCGTCCCCGTACCCGTCCCCGTCCCGCTCCCGGTCCCGGCAGCTCGCGCTGGTCACCGGCGCCTCGCTGGCCCTGCTGGCCGGCTGCGGCAGTTCGACGGACTCGTCGGGCTCGTCGGGCTCCGCAAGCGGCGCGAGCACCGCGCAGGGCGCCGCCGCCGCCTCCTCGAAGGTCGACGTGGTCGCCTCCACGGACGTGTACGGCGACATCGCCGAGCAGATAGGCGGCGACAAGGCCGACGTCACCTCGGTCATCAGCGATCCCGACCAGGACCCGCACTCCTACGAGGCCGACACCCAGAACCAGCTCGCCCTGTCCAGGGCCGAGATCGTCATCGAGAACGGCGGCGGGTACGACGACTTCGTCGACCGGATGCTCAAGAGCGGCGGCAACTCCACCGCCGAGGTGATCAACGCCGTCAGGGTCTCGGGCAAGTCCGCCCCCGAGGGCGGCGAGCTCAACGAGCACGTCTGGTACGACTTCCCCACCGTCGCCAGGATCGCCGACCGGATCGCCGCCGCCCTCGGCAGGGCGGACCCCGGCGACGCCGCCGCCTTCACCAGGAACGCCCAGGCCTTCAAGGCGAAGCTGAAGCCCCTGGAGACCAAAGAGGCGGACATCAGGAAGGCGCACGGCGGCGAGGCCATCGGCATCACCGAGCCCGTGCCGCTGTACATGACCGAGGCCGCCGGTCTGGTGAACAGGACCCCCGAGGCGTTCAGCGAGGCCGTAGAGGAGGGCAGCGACGTCTCCCCGAGGGTCCTGAAGGAGACCCTGGCGCTGTACAGCGCCAGGCAGGTCAAGGCCCTGGTCTACAACGCCCAGACGTCCGGGCCCCAGACGCAGCAGGTCGAGGACGCGGCCAAGGCGGCCGGCATCCCCACCGTTCCCGTCACCGAGACCCTGCCCGACGGCAAGGACTACCTCGGCTGGATGACCGCCAACGTCGACGCGCTCGCCGACGCGCTGAACAAGTGAGGAGGCCCGGCATGGCCTCCGCGCCCCGGGCCCGCGAGGGCACTCCCGCGCCCCGGGGCGCCGGCTCCGCTCCGGTGATCCGGCTGCGCGGCGCCGCCCTGGCGTACGGCGGACGCACGGTGTGGCGCGACCTCGAACTCGACGTACGGGCCGGGGAGTTCCTCGCCGTGCTCGGGCCGAACGGGTCGGGCAAGTCCAGCCTCGTACGGGCCCTGCTCGGCCGGCAGCCGCTCGCCGCGGGCGAGTTGAGCGTCCTGGGCCGCCCGCCGCGCGAGGCCGCCCGGCACGTCGGCTACGTCCCCCAGCAGGCGGCCCTCGCCGCGCAGGCCCTGGTCCGCGCCCGCGACCTGGTGCGCTTCGGCATCGACGGCCACCGCTTCGGCCCGCTGCCGCGCGCGGCCGGCGCCCGCCGCCGGGTGGACGAGATCCTCGGGTCGGTCGGAGCCGCGGCCTACGCCGACGTACCCGTCGGCCTTCTGTCCGGGGGCGAGCGGCAGCGGGTGCGGATAGCGCAGGCCCTGGCCACCGACCCGCGGATCCTGCTCTGCGACGAACCGCTGCTCTCCCTCGACCTGCACCACCAACGGGCCGTGACCGGACTGATCGACGCGCGCCGCCGCTCGCACGACACCGCGGTGGTCTTCGTCACCCACGAGATCAACCCGGTGCTCGGCCTCGCGGACCGGGTGCTCTACCTCGCGCCGGGCGGCCACCGCGTCGGCGCCCCGGACGAGGTCCTCACCTCCGACTCCCTGTCGCGGCTGTACGGCAGCCGGGTCGACGTCGTACGCGTGCACGGCCGGATCGTGGTCGTCGGCGCGCCCGACGAAGCGGCGACTCCGGCCCACCACCCGCACCGGCCGAAGGGAGCGCGCCCATGACGTCCACCGGCGGCATCTGGCATCAGATCTTCGACTACACCGACTACGGCGAACTCCTCGTGCTGGTCCGCAACTCGCTCGTCGCCGGGGCCGTGCTCGGCCTGGTCGGGGGCCTGGCCGGTGTGTTCGTCATCATGCGCGACCTGCCCTTCGCGGTGCACGGCATCAGCGAACTGTCCTTCGCGGGCGCCTCCGCGGCCCTGCTGCTGGGGGCGAACGTGGTGGCGGGCTCGATCGCCGGTTCGCTGCTCGCGGCCGGCGTGATAGGCGTCCTCGGCACGCGCGCCCGCGACCGCAACTCGGTGATCGGCATCCTGATGCCCTTCGGCCTGGGCCTCGGCGTGCTCTTCCTCGCCCTCTACAAAGGGCGGGCGGCCAACAAGTTCGGTCTGCTGACCGGTCAGATCGTCGCCGTCGACACCCCGCAGCTGACCTGGCTGCTCGCCACCTCGGGCGTCGTCCTGGTCGCGCTGGCGGTGGTGTGGCGGCCGTTGACGTTCGCCGGCGCCGACCCGGACGTGGCCGAGGCGCGCGGGGTGCCGGTGCGCGGTCTGTCGATCGCCTTCATGCTCGTCCTCGGACTCGCCGTCGCCCTCTCCGTACAGGTCGTCGGCGCGCTGCTGGTGCTCTCCCTCCTCGTCACCCCGGCCGCGGCTGCCGCGCGGGTCACGGCCTCGCCGGTCCTGCTGCCCGCCCTGAGCGTGCTGTTCGCGGTGGTCTCGATCGAGGGCGGCATCCTGCTCGCCCTCGGCAGCAGCATCCCGATCAGCCCCTACGTCACGACGGTCTCCTTCGCCGTCTATCTCGGCTGCCGGCTGGTGGGCGGCTACCGCACCCGACGGTGGGGAGCCGGGCGGGCGGCTCCGCAGCCCGCCTGACGACAGCCCGCCTGACGACCGTGTCCCGGGCGTGTCCCGGGCAGCCGCGAAGACCCGTGGCCGAGCCGGTCGTGGATCGGCCGGGGGGTCTCGGGACAATCAGGGGCATGAGCGACCGCATGTCCGATGCCGAGAACCGGCTGTCCAGGATCGAAGGGCTGCTGGAGAGCGGCGAGCACGATGTCGTGCCCGCGTGGCGCAGGGCCACCCAGGGCGAGCCGCGGTGGGCGGTGACCGCCGTGATACTGGTGGCGATCACCCTCCAGCTGATGCTGCCGCACCGGCTCGCCTTCCAGCCGTACTGGCTGCTGCCGGTCCTGGAGGTGGTGCTGCTGGGCGGCGTCATCGTCGGCAACCCCCGTCGGGTCGAGCCCCGCACCCGGTGGCTGCGGCTGCTGGGGCTGGTGCTGATGGGGGTGATCAGCCTGGCCAACGGCTGGTCGGCGGTCCGGCTGGTGGCGGGTCTCGTGAACGGCACCGAGGGCCGTGACGCCGGGCCGCTGCTGCTGACCGGCGGGGGCATCTGGCTGACGAACGTCATCGTGTTCGCCCTCTGGTACTGGGAGTGGGACCGCGGCGGGCCGATGGCCCGGGTGCTCGGCCGGCACCAGTACGCGGACTTCCTCTTCGTGCAGATGCAGAGTCCGGAGACCGCGCCGCAGGACTGGGAGCCGGGCTTCCTCGACTACCTGTACCTGTCCTTCACCAACTCCACCGCGTTCAGCCCGACCGACGTGATGCCGTTGTCGCACTGGGCCAAGATGCTGATGATGCTCCAGTCCTCGGTCTCCCTGGTGACGGTGGTCCTGGTGGTGGCGCGCGCCGTCAACATCCTGCACTGAAGGCACTGACGGCACTGACGACGGTGACAGCGCCGGCGGCCGGGCTGCCTTAGGTTCGTCCCCATGAGCGAAGACTCCCTGCGCCTGGTCACGGTCGAGCGCACCGGCACCGGCCGTTTCACCGCCACGAACGCCCGCGGCGGCACGATCGCCTTCGGCACCGGCGACGGCACCGAATTCACCCCGGTCGAGCTGCTGCTCGCCGCGATCGGGGGCTGTACGGCGGCGGACGTCGACGTGTCGACGAGCCGGCACGTGGAACCGACCGCGTTCACCGTCACCGTCAGCGGCCACAAGGTGGGCGACGAGGACGGCAACCGGATGACGGACCTCGCCGTCGCCTTCTCGGTCACCTTCCCGGAGGGCGCGGCCGGCGACCGCGCCCGCGCGATCCTGCCCCGGGCGGTCGCCGTCTCCCACGACCGGCTGTGCACGGTCAGCCGCACGGTCGAGGCGGGCACGCCGGTCGCCGTGTCGGTCGAGGGATGACACCGCGCGATGCGAACTGTCACCGGCTGATGGCCAAGGGGTTACCGTTCGACTCAACTCACTTTCCAGTGGGGCCAGTTGACACAGGTTGGCGCTAGCGTTCGACCTGCGGCCCCCAGGGGAGGGCCGTACGGCGGTCTGCTGGGGGTGAGCGTGATGGGACGGGGAACGGTCCTGTCCGCGGCGGCGGTGGCACTGCTGCTCGCGGGCTGCACGAACGGCGGGCACGGCGGCGCCGGGGCAACGCCCGGGGGGAGTTCGGGCACGGCGGGCGGTTCGGCCGCTTCGGGGGGCACGGGTGCCTCGCCGTCCGCATCCGCGTCCACGTCCACGTCCACGTCCACGTCCGACCAGCCGTACACGCTGGCCGAGGCCGTCGCGCCGAAGACGCGGGCCGAGGCGGTGGCGTTCGTCCGCGGACTCACCGTGCAGCCCGACTACTTCGGCACCGGGTACCGCAGACGGGACCCGTACGAACAGGGGCCGACCAGCTGGGCCGTGCTCGGCACGGACTGCCTGTGGCGCCGGGAGGCGCTGCCGTCGACCGTGCTGGCCAGCCTGACCAGGTCGTTCGTCCGGCAGGGCACGGGCGGTGCGGGAGCGGCGTACGTGTCCCTCACGGTCACCGTGCACGCCTCGGTCCGCGAGGCCCGCCGGGACATGGCGTCCTCGCTGGAGGAGCCGCTGCGCTGCCCGCAGGAACGGCTCAACGCGACCGACACCGTGCAGAAGATGGCCTCGCGCGGCGATCCGTTCGGCGAACAGCGCACCGCCACCACGGACGACGACCTCACCGAGTACGGCGAGTACGTCGTGGACGGTGACCCGAAGGCCCGTGACTTCGACTGGTACAAGCACCGCCTCGGCCCGGTGACCGTGGCCGCGACCGTGCGGCACGCCGCGGGTGAGAGCGAGAAGGAGCAGACGGCCCTCACCGAGGCCGCGCTGACGGGCGTCGGCTATGTGACGGCGAACGTGGACCGCTACGGCCGGGACCGGGCCTCGGCCACCCCGTCCGCCACCCCGTCAGCCGCTTCGTCCGCCGAGGTGAAGGGAGCCGGCGATGAGTGAGGCGCTGCGGCCGTCCGACCCGTCGTCGGTCGGGGGTTTCCGGCTGCTGCGGCGGCTCGGCGCCGGCGGAATGGGAGTGGTCTATCTGGGCCGTTCCGAGACGGGTGCGCTGGCCGCCGTGAAGGTGATCCGGGCGCAGGGCGCCGCCGACGACGGCTTCCGGGCCCGGTTCGCGCGGGAGGCGGAGCTGGCCGCCCGGGTCGACAGCCCCTGGGTGGTGCCGGTGCTCGGCGCGGACGCCACCGCCCAGGATCCGTGGCTGGCGACCGGGTTCGTGGCGGGTCCCTCGCTCGCGGAGGCGGTCACCGCGCACGGACCGCTGCCGCCGTCGGCCGTACGCGTGCTGGGCTCGCTGCTCGGCGAGGCACTGGCCGCCGTGCACGAGGCGGGACTGGTGCACCGGGACGTGAAGCCGGGCAACGTGCTGCTCGCGGTCGACGGACCGCGCCTCATCGACTTCGGCATCGCACGGGCCGCCGACGACACCGCCCTGACCGCCTCCGGCATGGTGGTCGGCACCCCGGGCTTCCTCGCCCCCGAGCAGGCGCGCGGCGAGGCGGCCGGGGCGGCGAGCGACGTCTTCGCGCTGGGCTGTGTGCTGGCGTACGCGGGCACGGGCCGCCCGCCGTTCGGCACCGGCACCCCGGACGCGCTGCTCTACCGCACGGTGCACGACGAGCCCGACCTCGACGGTGTCACCGGCGGACTCCGCGGGACGCTGGACGCCTGTCTGGCCAAGGACCCCGGTGAGCGGCGCGGCGCGGCGGAGCTGCGGCTGCGGCTCGCCGAGGACTTCCGGCTCCGGCCGCCGACCGCCGACGCGGCGCAGTCGCCGTCGGCCTGGCTGCCGGACCCCGTCGCCCGCATGGTGGCGGCCCGGGCGGCGGAGAGCCTCGCCCTGCCGGACATCGAACCCACGGTGGTCGACGACCCCGGCACCGGCCGGCCCGCCCGCACCACCCGGCGGCGCCTGCTGCTGGCCGGGGGCGCGCTGCTGCTGGCGGGCGGCGGTACCGGGGCGGCGCTCTGGGCAGCCGGCCGCGACGACGGCCCGGGAGAGAAGACGGCGGCCCGGCCGTCGTACGTGCTCGGCGTGCAGGTGACGAAGAGCGGGGCGGCGGCGCCCCTGGCGCGGGCCTGTGAACGGGCCGCGCGGCTGGCCGTCGCCGAGCACAACGCGACCGCCGGCCGCGCCTTCGACCTGGGTGTACGGGTCCTGGACGACCACGGGACCGTCGACGGGGCGACCTCGGTCGCCCACGAACTGGCCGCGGACCGCGCCGTCGTGGCCGTGCTCGGCCCGGTCACCGAACTGACGATGCGGGCGGCCTCGCGCGTCTACGCGTCGGCCAAGCTCACCCATGTCAGCAGCACCACCGGGCAGAACGACTACTACGTCTGGTCGCCGACCGTCAGCTTCCAGACCGGGGTCGGCCACCAGGCGGCGGGCACCGCGATCGCCCTGCAGGCGCTGCTGAAGGGCCTGGCCGCCCCGTTGGGCATCGTCATCGACCGCTCCGGGGGCTCCGTCGAGCACGACCAGGGCAGTCTCCTGGTCAACCAGTGGCGGGAGTCGCTGCACGCCGAGGTGGTCCCGAAGGTCGTCGCCGAGGACACCGACGACGCCCCGGCCGCCGTCGCCGCCATCCTCGCCGCCCGGGTCCGCGACTTCGTCTACCTGGGCCCGCTGGACGCGACCGTCCGGGCGGCTCGACAGCTGTCCGCGGCCGGCTTCACCGGACCGCGCTGGATGTCCCATCTCCTCTACGGCTCCGACTTCCCGAAGCTCGCGGGCGCGGCGGGCGAGGGCTGGTTCGCGGTGACGCCCACCGTCGACGCGAGCGTGCTGAAGACCAAGGCGGCCGAGCGGTTCACGGCGGCCTGGCGGAAGCGGTACGGCGGCGTCCCGGACCCGTACGGCGCCGAGGCGTACGACAGCGTCCGGATGGTGCTGCGCGAGTTCACCAGAACCCTGCCGCCCGGCGGTGGCCGCCCCGAACGGCTCGCGCTCGCCCTGCGGCTCCACAAGGCCACGTACCAGGGCATCGCACGCACCTACGCCTTCAACCAGTACAACCAGTTCGACGCCGACGTGAAGGCCATGGCGGGTGTGACCTACGTCCACCAGGTCCACGACGGGCGGTTCGAGCAGATCGGGCCGATCCTGGCCGCGCAGACGAAGGGGTAGCGGAGTTGGAGCGGCTCCGGCCCGCCGACCCGTCCTCCGTCGGCGGCCACCGGCTGGTGGGGCGGCTCGGGGCCGGCGGCATGGGCGTGGTGTACCTGGCGCGTTCGCCGCACGGCGCCTGGGTCGCGCTCAAGGTGATCCGCGAGGAGTACGCGGGAGACCCCGGTTTCCGGGCCCGGTTCCGCCGCGAGACCGAGCTGGCGGCCCGGCTCACCAGCCGCTGGACGGTACCCGTGCTCACGGCCGACGCGGACGCCCGCGCGCCCTGGCTGGCCACCGCCTACGTGCCCGGCCTGCCGCTGTCCGAGGCCCTCGCGCTGCACGGGCCCTGGCCTCCAGAACCGGTCCGGACGCTGGGCGCCGCCCTCGCCGCGGCCCTGGACGACGTGCACCGGGCCGGTCTCGTCCACCGGGACGTGAAACCGGCGAACGTGCTGCTCGCCGCCGACGGGCCGCGCCTGATCGACTTCGGCATCGCCCGCGCGGTGGGCGCGACGGCGCTCACCACGGACGGCTCGGTCATCGGCTCCCCCGGCTACCTGTCACCGGAACAGGCCCGCGGCAGGACCGTGGGACCGCCCAGCGACGTCTTCTCGCTGGGCTGCGTGCTCGCCCGTACGGCGACCGGACGACCGCCGTTCGGCACCGGGGGCGCGGCGGCCGTCCTGTACCGGACGGTGCGCGAGGACCCGGACCTGGCCGGCGTCCCCGAGGAGCTCGCCCCGACGCTGCGCGCCTGTCTGGCGAAGGAACCGGGCGACCGCCCCACGATCTCCCGACTGCGTTCCTCTTTCGGTGGGTTCACGGCGGAGTCGTGGCTGCCGCCCGGCCTGCCCGCACTGGTCGCGGACCGCGCCGCGCGCGTCCTCGACCTGCCCGTGCCGGAACCCACCGCCCTCTCCGAGGCACCGTTCACCGACACCCCGCCCGCCCCGTCGCGGCGCCGGCTGCTGATCGCGTCGGCGGCGGCCGGCGTCAGCGCGGTCGGCGGTGGCGGCGCCTGGTGGCGGTGGGGCCGGTCCGGGACGCCGGGGTCCGGCAAGGGCCCGCTGCCGAGCCGTACGATCGCCCTGCTCGGCGACCTGTCCACCGCCGTGGTCCAGGCCCAGGTGCGCGGCGCACAGCTGGCGGTCGACCAGCACAACGCCCGCTCCGACCGGACGTTCGACCTCGCCCTGCGCACGGCCGACGACCAGGGCACCGCGGCCGGTTCGGCCGCCGCGGCCGCCCGGCTCGTGGCCGCCCGCGAGGTGTACGCGGTGATCGGCGCCGGCACCAACACGGCCGTGCCCGCCGCGGTACCGGTCTGCACCGCGGCCGGGGTGTGCCTGCTGGTCACCCGTGCCGACACCGACGCCCTCGACACCACCAACACGACCAGCTCCCTGAACCTGCGCAGCACCCGCACCGCGGGGCCCGGTGCCGTCGTGAAATACCTCAACAAGGTGGCTCGACCGGCCCGGGCCGTCGTCGTGTACGACCTCACCGACGCCGACGAGGGCGAGGCCACCGTCCGCGGCGTCACCGTCTACGGGATGCTGACGGTGGGCAGAGTCGAGGTGGCCGAGGTCGCCGCGGGCACCGGCTTCACCGACGTGGCCCACGGCCTCGCCGCCCACCCGGACACGGCCGTCCTCTTCGCGGGCGGTCTCCCGGCCCGCGCCGCCGCCTGCGCGCAGGCCCTGACCGACTCCGGGCACCGCGGGTTCCGCGGCGGCGACGAACACCTCCTCGGCACGCCCTTCCTGAAGGCCGGCACGGGCTGGTGGATCAGCACGGGGTACTGCGACCCGTCGGCCGACCCGAAGACCCGGGCGTTCGCCGCCGCCTACCGCACCCGCTACCGCGCGGCTCCGCCACCGTGGGCGGCCGAGGCGTACGACGCCGTCGGCTACGCCGCGCACGGCCTCGCGGCACCCAGCAGCGACGAACGCGAGTCGCTGCGCGCGGAGTTGATGCGCAAACCCTGGCAGGGCATCACCCGCAGGTACAGCTACGAGAGCCAGACCCAGTACCTGCAGACCGACCAGGACGGCGGCTGGTTCCTCTACCGCGTCGAGAACGGCAGGGCCCGGTTCGTGGCCCGGCACGACGACATCGGGAAGCTCGCGAAGAAGAAGGCGTCGTAGGCCCTCCCTTGGGACGGCGGGGCTAGAGGTCGTCCGATGCGCCGAGCCCCGTCAGTGCGCCCACCGGGTCCAGGTCGGGGGTGCCTCTGGGCCACCAGTCGTCGTGGCCCGGCTCCGACTCGTAGGCGTACCAGAGGCCGTCGCGGCCGAAGCGGAGCTGGAGGTGGCCGCCGGGGTGCGTGAGGTGGTTGCGCGACGGCCGGAACGCCGGGAGGTCGGCGGCGAGCAGCAGCGGCCGGGCCCGGTCGAAGCGGCCGGCCGGCGGGTCCCAGGGCTCTTCCAGCACGGCCAGTCCCTCCATGCCGCCCTGGCGCCAGGCGGCGACCGCGCGTGCCAGGTCGCCGGGGGTACGGCCGACGGCGTCCGCGAGCGTGGCGTAGAGGGCGCGGGTGGACGCGGTCAGGCCGGAACCGGGCCGGGCCGCGGCGAGCCGCACCGCGTCCTGCCAGAGGGTCAGGTCGCCGACCGGGTCGTGTCCGGTGGCGAGCAGGGCGTGGGCGCGGGCCGCCGCGTCGGTGGCCAGCTGGTCCAGCGCGAACGGGTCCGGGCCGCCGGGCACCCCCGGATACACCGGCGGCTGCCCGGGGTGGGCCGGAACCGGCAACGGAGGCGGCAGCGGCGGGAGTTGACGCGGCAGGAGAGCCTCGCCCGCACGGACGCCGGGCAGCGCCGTCGGCCGCCGCTCCCGGGCCGCGCGGGCGGCGTTGCGCCGGGACAGCGCGTCCAGCACCTCACGCTCGCCACGGCCGCGGAGCAGGAGCAGCACGAACGGATCGGCGTCCAGCAGCCGCGCGGTCTGGTAGCAGAGGGCTGCCGCGTGCTTGCAGGGGTGCCCGAAGTCGGGGCAGCTGCACCGGGGTTCGAGCTCACCGGGCCCCGGCAGCAGCGCGACCCCGCTGTCGGCGAGGGTCTGCGGCAGCTCCTTGTCGAGCAGCGCCGCGATGTCGGCGGGCCGGTCGGCGGCGGCCGTCAGCAGCCGCTCCCACTCGTCCTCGCCGAAGGTCCGCAGCCGCACCTGCACGCGGTACGGGCGGGGTCGGCTCCCCTGCACGTACGCCAGGACCAGTCCGGGGGTCACGGTGATGGCGTCCACGTGCCCGTGCTCGGCGTAACCCCGCCCCCGCGCCAGCCGCTTCACGTCCAGCGCGCCCTCTTCCAGCGCCCGCACCCAGGCGTTGCCCCACCAGGTCTCGGCGAAGCCGGAAGCAGCGGCGGACGCACGGGAGGAGAGGGAGGGGAAAGTGCGGCGGAGTTCGGTGTCGCGGTGGGGGGTGGCCATGGTGCGCGGGAGGTGGGGGGTGGCGGGTGCGGGAGGATCCGGCTCCTGGCGGTCGGTGCCGGCCTCGGGGGCGGGGGCCGGGGCCGAGTCGGGGGTGGGCGCGGGCGCGGGCTGGGGCTCGGAGGTTTCCGGCTCTGCCGCGTCGCTCGGCATCCGGAACGCGGTCGTCAGGAACTGCGTCAGGTCACGGGCGGTGCGACCGCGAGCCGCGGACGCCGGGGCCGGAGCCTGGGCGCGCGTGGTCGAGGGCGAGGGCAGCCGTCGTACCGCGGGGGCCGGGGACCGTTCCGCGGCCTCCGCCGCCGCGGCCTGCTCGGCCCGCCTCGCCTCCGCACGCGCCGCCCGCAGCGCCGCCCGCGCGACGTCACCGGGACGGCTGCCGGGTGGTGCGGCGGCAACGGCGCCGGTGCTGGTATCGGTGCCGGCCTCCTCAGTCTCCTCAGTCTCCTCGGCCTCCTCGGGCCGGTCCCGAACGGTGTCCGGCTCGTCCTCGGGCTCGGCCTGCCGCAGCTCCGCCTCCTTCACGGCGGCGGCAGCCCGCAGCGCCAGGCGGGCGGCGTCCCCCGGCCTCGGGGCCCGCTCCTCACGCTCTCCGGAAACCTCCCCGGAAACCTCGCCCGGGCCTTCGCCCGATGCCTCGCCCGAAGCCGTCGGACCCTCGTGCTCGCCGGGCGCGATCCCGTCGTCCCCGGTCTCCGGCCCGGGTCCGCGCGCCGCCCGCAACGCGCGCCGTGCCGCGTCCCCGGGCCGCTGCTCGCCCGCGCCGGTCATGACGTCCTCCGCAACGACACCAGGTCGGACAGCTCGCGGTCCGTCAGCTCGGTCAGGGCGGCCTCGCCTGAGCCTAGGATGGCGTCGGCGAGGGCCCGCTTCGCCTCCAGCATCTCGGCGATGCGGTCCTCGACGGTGCCCTCGGTGACCAGGCGGTGCACCTGGACCGGCTGGGTCTGGCCGATGCGGTACGCGCGGTCGGTGGCCTGTTCCTCGACCGCCGGGTTCCACCAGCGGTCGAAGTGGACGACGTGGCCGGCCCGGGTGAGGTTGAGGCCGGTGCCCGCGGCCTTCAGGGAGAGCACGAGGACCGGGGTCGCGCCGGCCTGGAAGCGGTCCACCATGCGCTCCCGCTCCGGCACCGGGGTGCCGCCGTGCAGCAGGTCGACCGGGACCGCGCGGGCCTGGAGGTGCGCGGTGATCATGCGGGCCATGCCGACGTACTGCGTGAAGACGAGCACCGACCCGTCCTCGGCGAGCACGGTGTCCAACAGCTCGTCGAGCAGGGTGAGTTTGCCGGAGCGCGCGGCCAGGCCCTCGGTGCGGGACTCCTCCTTCAGGTACAGCCCGGGGTGGTCGCAGATCTGCTTCAGGGCGCCGAGGAGCTTGAGCACCAGGCCGCGGCGGGCGATGCCGTCCGCCGTCTCGATGGCGAGCAGCGACTCACGCACCACCGCCTCGTACAGCGCGGCCTGCTCGCGGGTGAGCGGGACGGGGTGGTCGGTCTCCGTCTTGGGCGGGAGCTCCGGGACGATCCCGGGGTCGGACTTCTTGCGGCGCAGGAGGAAGGGGCGGACGAGGCGGGCCAGCCGGGCCACAGCCGCCCCGTTCTCGTCGGCCCCGCCGTTCTCGACGGCGCGCGCGTGCCGGGCGCGGAAGGACTTGAGGGGGCCGAGGAGCCCGGGGGTGGTCCAGTCGAGGAGGGCCCAGAGCTCGGAGAGGTTGTTCTCCACGGGGGTGCCGGTGAGGGCCACGCGCGCCGGCGTCGGAATGGTGCGCAGGGCTTTCGCGGTGGCCGAGTAGGGGTTCTTGACGTGCTGTGCCTCGTCGGCGACGACCATGCCCCAGGGCTGTTCGGCAAGGCTGGTGGCGGTGGCGCGCATGGTGCCGTACGTGGTGAGGACGAAGCCGCCGGCGAGGCCGTCCAGGGTGCGGTCGGGGCCGTGGAAGCGGCGGACCGGGACGCCGGGTGCGAAGCGGGCGATCTCCCGCTGCCAGTTGCCGAGCAGCGAGGCCGGGCAGACCACCAGGGTCGGCTCGGTGCGGGCCCGCTTCAGGTGCAGGGCGATGACGGTGATCGTCTTGCCGAGGCCCATGTCGTCGGCGAGGCAGCCGCCGAGGCCGAGGGAGGTCATCAGGTCGAGCCAGGCCAGGCCCCGGAGCTGGTAGTCGCGCAGGGTGGCGTGCAGACCGGTGGGCGGCTCGGCCGGCTGGATGCCGGCGGTGAGGCGGTCGCGCAGGGCCGCGAGGAGGCCGACGGGGACGGCCTCGACCCGCTCGCCGTCCACCTCGGCCTCGCCGGTGAGCGCGACGGAGAGCGCGTCGACCGGGTCGAGCAGGCCCAGTTCGCGCCTGCGCGCCTTGCGGACCAGGGCGGGGTCGACGAGCACCCAGCGGTCCCGCAGCCGTACGACCGGGCGGTGCGCCTCGGCGAGGGCGTCCATCTCGGCGTCGCTGAGCGGATCGCCGCCGAGGGCCAGCTGCCAGCGGAACTGGAGCAGTTCCTCGCTCTCGAAGAAGCCGGTGCCGTCGGTGGCCGAGCCGGGCGCGGGCCGGACCACGGCCGCCGCGGTCAGGTCCTGGGCCAGGTCCCGGGGCCAGTGCACGGCGACCCCGGCCGCCGCGAGCCGGGTCGCCGCCACCCCGAGCAGCTGCCCCAGCTCCTCCTCGGAGAGCGCGAGCACGTCCGGCACGTCCTGCTCCGCGAGGCGGTCCAGCGGTGGCCACACCCGGGCGGCCCGGCGCACGGCCAGCGCCGCGTCCACGCGCGCGCGGGGACCGAAGGCGGCGTCGGAGGCCCCCGACCACAGCGCCGCCGCGTCGGTCACCAGGGTGGGGTCGGCGAGGCTGTGCACCTGGACGATCGCCGCGCCCGCGCGCTGCGCGCCCTCGCCGTCGTCGAACAGGTCGTACGCCGACAGGTCCAGGCGGAGCGAGATCCGCACCCCCGCGTCCATGCCGGCCGCGACCTCCGCGGCCCACTCCTGGGCGTCGGGCAGCCGCTGGGCCTCGCGGGCGGCGAAGGGCCTGCCCGTGGTGTGCGGGGCGGCCGGGGTGCGGGGCAGGGTGTCGGCGACCGCGTCCAGGAAGGAGCGGACCAGCGCCTCCGGCTGGGGCAGCAGGAGCGGGCCGGGGCCGGGCAGCGGGACGGCGTGTCCCTCGGCGGGCAGGGCGGCGGCCACCGCGCGCAGGTGGGCGATGTCGGCGGGCTCCAGGGGGCCCGCCCGCCAGGCGTCGTGTCCTCCCGGGGTGAGGCCGGGCAGCAGGCGGCCCCGGGCGGCGAGCCGCAGCGCGTGCAGGGCGGCGGCTCCCCAGCAGGCGGTGGCGGGGTGGGCGGCCGGGTCGCGGCGGGCCCGGACGAGCAGCGGGAGGGCGGCGGCGAGCGGCAGGGTGAGCGCGGGCACCTGCCGGCGGCGGGCCCCGGCGGCGCCGTGCCGTCGTACGACCGTCAGCTCCTCGGTCGCGGCGGCGGGCAGCGGGGCTCCCTCGGGGTCCCAGAAGGCGACGCGGCCCTGGCGGGGCAGGGCGGCCGGCAGGTAGACCGCCGCCAGGCGCACCGGTACGTCCGCGTCGGCCTCGGCCGTCGTGCCGCTCATACGTTCTGCCACCTCCCGCCCGTCTGTCGGATCAGACGTCTCCGACTGTACGGGCGGGGTCTGACAATCGGTCCCGGCGGCCTGCCGGTGGGGCGCGGGTGCCGCTACGGCACGGTGCGGGAGACGACGTAGATCATCGGGTAGTTCGGGTCGGCCGTGTTCACGACCACGTCCTGGGTGGGGGCCGGGTTCTTCTGCTTGTGCGTCAGGCCCGACCAGGGTCCGGGGCCGGTGAACTCCCAGCCGGTGATCTTCCGGTCGCGGGCGCCGATGCTGATGTCGTCCTTCTTGAGCGCTTCCCGGTTGAGGCCCATGCCCTCCAGGAAGCTGTCCAGTCCGGCGCTGTTGGTGCGGAACTGGACGTAGAGACGGCTGGTCTTCCAGTTGTTCGTCTCGTAGTACGCGATCCGGTCGGCCGGGTGCGGGACCGGCACCTGGTAGAGGCGCCGCTGCACCTTCGAGGGCCAGCCCTCGGCGAGGCCGGTCGCCGAGTACTTGGACTCCTTGTCCTTGCCGCTGTTGCGGCTCTGGTTGGCGGAGATCACCAGATAGCCGGCCGGTACGCCGATGAGCAGCACGATGATCAGCAGCGTCAGCGCCCTCCGCTTGGCCTTGTGACCCGGGGTCTCCGGCGGGCGCTGCGGTTCCTCCGGGGACGCGGCCTGGCGGGGCAGCGAAGCGGTCATGCGGTGTCCCGGGTGCGGCGGGCCTCCGCGTACCGCTCGTAGCGCTCGTACCGTTCCACCCTGCGCCGGTTCGCGCGCCGGAACCGGCGGGCGACGAGCCGGGCGAGGTCGGCGGCGCCGACCATGCCGGCCTCGGGGCCGAGCTGGGCGCGCGCGATCCGGGCCTCGGGGCGGTAGCCGCGGCCGGTGAGCTGGCGCTTGAACGCGTCCCGCGCGGGGCCGATGAGCAGGTCGTCGGCGGCGCTGACGCCACCGCCGATCACGAAGCAGGAGGGGTCGAGGGCGGCGGCGAGGTTGGCGATGCCGACGCCGAGCCACTGGCCGATGTCCTGGAGCAGCTCGATGCACATCGCGTCGCCCTCGCGGGCCAGCTCGGTGATCATCGGGCCGGAGATCTCGTCGATGTTGCCCTTGACGTGCTCGATGATCCCGTAGGCCACCGGGGAGTCGGCGGCGGCCAGCTCCTTGGCCTCGCGGACCAGCGCGTTGCCGGAGCTGTACTGCTCCCAGCAGCCGCGGTTGCCGCACGGGCAGCGGTGGCCGCCGGGCACCACCTGCATGTGGCCGAACTCGCCGGCGACGCCGTACTTGCCGCGCTTGACCTGGCCGTCCTCCAGGATCGCGCCGCCGATGCCGGTGCCGAGCGTGATCATGACCAGGTGGTCCTCGCCGCGGCCGGCGCCGAACCGCCACTCCGCCCAGGCGGCGGCGTTGGCGTCGTTGTCGACCAGGACGGGGACCGCCAGGCGGCCGGCGAGGCGGTCGCGCAGCGGCTCGTTCCGCCAGGACAGGTGCGGGGCGAACAGGACGCGGTTGCGGTCGGCGTCGACCCAGCCTGCGGCGCCGATGCCCACGGCGTGCACGTCGTGCCGGTCGGACAGGTCCAGGACCAGTTCGACGATGGTGTCCTCGACGACCTTCGGGCTCTTGGACTTGTCCGGGGTCTCCGTGCGGAGCTTCTCCAGGATGTTGCCGTCGGCGTCCACGACGCCCGCCATGACCTTGGTGCCGCCGATGTCGATGCCGACCGTGGGCACGCGGGGGGCCGTCAGGTGGGACCGGCGCTCCCGGGTGCCGACGGTGCGCAGGACCGGGGCTCGGCGGGAGCCGATGGGGGCGGTGAGGTCGCGGTAGGTGCTCATCGGGCTTGATTGTGCCTCACCATGAGAAAGGGTGCCGTTCGGGGGAGATAAGGAGGGTGCGCGCCGTTGCCGGGTGCCGCTGCGTCGTGGCTGGTCGCGCCCACGCGGCGGAGCCGCACATGTCACAGCCCCGCGTCCCTTTCAGGGGCGTTGCAGTGCCTCTCCTTCGACATGGTCACCTTGTCCGGACATTAGAACCAGAGCGTCGGGGTGTTCAGGACCGTACGAGGAGCTGGAACTCGAAGGAGTAGCGGGTCGGGCGGTAGATGTGGTCGCCGAACTCGACGGCACGGCCGGTGTCGTCGTACGTGGTGCGCTGCATGGTGAGCAGCGGGGCACCCTCCGGCTCGGTGAGCCGGTCCGCCTCGGCGGTCGTGGCGGCGCGCGCGCCGATGGACTGGCGGGCGCTGTGCAGGGTGATCCCGGCGGTCCGCATGAGGCGGTACAGGCCGGTGGCCTCCAGCTGGGCGGTGTCCAGGTCGAGCAGGCCGGGGGGCAGGTAGTTGGTCAGGTAAGCCATGGGCTCGCCGTGTGCCAGCCGCAGCCGTTCGACGCGGTGCACCTCGGCGCCCTCGGCGACCCCGAGCGCGGCGGCGACCTCGGCGGACGCCGGGACGACGGTGTTGACCAGCACGTTCGTCGCGGGGCGCTGGCCGGCCGACTCCAGGTCGTCGTAGAGGCTGCTCAGCTCCAGCGGGCGCTTGACCTGGCTGTGCACGACCTGGGTGCCGACACCCCGGCGGCGGACGAGCAGACCCTTGTCCACCAGGGACTGGATGGCCTGGCGGACGGTCGGGCGGGACAGGCCGAGCCGTGCGGCGAGCTCGATCTCGTTGCCCAGCAGGCTGCCGGGTGTGAGCGAGCCGTGCTCGATGGCCGCCTCCAGCTGCTGGGCGAGCTGGAAGTACAACGGCACCGGGGAGCTCCGGTCCACGCGGAGGTCGAGCGTCACGGTCGGGTCCACATCTGGTTTCGGCACGGGGCCGAGCGTATCCCCGTGACGGGTTGACGGGAAGTTGTGTAGTTCGATTGTCCGGACATACGGATTGACAGCGCGCGGGGTGCACCAGCACCTTGTTCCCATGCGCATCGGGGTCATCGGGACGGGCCGCATCGGCACCATTCACGCGAACACGCTCAGCCGTAATCGCGAGGTCGGATCGCTGATCCTCACGGACGTGGATCCCCAGCGGGCCCAGGATCTGGCGCACCGGCTCGGGGAGACGGCGGCGCCCGGGACGGACGAGATCTTCAAGTGGGGCGTGGACGCCGTGGTGATCACCGCCGCCACCTCGGCCCACGCCGACCTGATCGGCCGGGCGGCCCGCTCCGGGCTGCCGGTCTTCTGCGAGAAGCCGATCGCCCTCGACCTGCCCGGCACGCTGCAGGCCCTGGCGGAGGTGGAGAAGGCCGGCACGGTCCTGCAGATGGGCTTCCAGCGGCGCTTCGACAAGGGGTACGTCGGCGCGCGGGAGGCGGTGCGCTCGGGCCGGCTCGGGCGGCTGCACACCGTACGGGCGCTGACCTCCGACCAGTCCCCGCCCCCACCGGAGTGGCTGCCGCTGTCCGGCGGGCTGTTCCGGGACACCCTGATCCACGACTTCGACGTGCTGCGCTGGGTGACCGGCCGCGAGGTCGTGGACGTGTACGCGACCGGCTCGGACGCGGGGCCCTCGATGTTCCGCGAGGCCGGTGACGTCGACACGGGCGCGGCGGTGCTCACCCTGGACGACGGCACGCTGGCCACGGCGACGGCGACCCGGCTGAACGGCGCCGGGTACGACGTGCGGATGGAGCTGTCCGGGGAGCGGGACACCGTGGTGGTCGGCCTGGACGACCGTACGCCGGTGGCCTCGACCGAACCGACCGGGCCGCCGCCCGCGGACAAGCCGTGGCCCGGTTTCCTGGAGCGGTTCGGGCCCGCCTACGAGGCCGAGCTGTGCGCCTTCGTCGACGTGGTGCGGGGTCAGCTGGCCAACCCCTGCGACGGGCGCGAGGCGCTGCAGGCGCTGCGGATCGCGGAGGCCTGCGAGATCTCCCGGCACGAGCGCAGACCGGTGGCGCTCGCGGAGGTCCCGGACCGCCTGGCCTGACCGGCGGCGACCACAGCCCGACGGCGGCTGCTGCCCGACGGCGACCACAGCCCGACGGTGGCTACCAGCGCACCGGGAGGCTGCGCACCCCTCTCATCAGGGTGCCCGGCAGCCACTCGCCGTGCGGGCCGTCCAGGGCGAGGTCCGGGGCGCGCTCCAGGAGGGTGCGCAGGGCGATCCGGCCCTCCAGGCGGGCCAGCGGTGCGCCCAGGCAGTAGTGGATGCCGTGGCCGAAGGCGAGGTGGCCGCGGTGGTCGCGGCGGATGTCGAACCGGCCGGGCTCGGGGTAGCGGTCCGCGTCGCGGTCGGCACCGGCGAGGCTGATCATCACGGGGTCGCCGCGGCCGATGGCGGTGCCGGCGATCTCAAGCGGCTCGGCGGCGTACCGGTACGTGGCGTTCTCTACCGGGCCCTCCCAGCGCAGGGTCTCCTCGACCGCGCCGTCCAGGAGGCTCATGTCGGCGCGCAGGGCGGCCAGTTGGTCGGGGTGGGTGAGCAGGGCGAGGACGCCGTTGCCGATGAGGTTGACGGTGGTCTCGTGGCCGGCGATCAGCAGTACGAAGGCCATGCCGCGCAGCTCCGCGGCGGAGAGCCGGTCGCCGTCCTCGGCTGTGGTGCGGATCAGGTCGCTGAGCAGGTCGCCGCTCGGGCCCGCGCACCGCTTGTCCTCGATGAGCTCGGCGAGGTAGTCGGCGAGCGCGGCGAAGGCGTCGTACTCGCTGCCCGGGTGGCTGGACGCGACCACCTCGTTGGACAGCTTCCGGAACCGCGCCCGGTCCAGCTCGGGGACGCCGAGCAGTTCGCTGATCACCGTGATCGGCAGCGGGTAGGCGAGGGCGTCGATGAGATCGGCGCGACCGCGCTGGAGCATCTCGTCGAGCAGGCGGTCGGTGATCTCCTGGATCCTCGGCTCGAGCCCGGCCACCCGGCGGGCGGTGAACGCGCGGGTGATCAGGCCGCGCAGCCTGGTGTGCTGGGGCGGGTCGGCGAGCAGCAGGTACTTGCCGATCAGCTCCTCGTCGAGGAACTTGAAGCCGATCTTCTCGGTGTCCTTGGCCAGCCTGGGGTCGGCGAGCGCCGCGCGCGCCTCCTCGTACCCGACGACCAGCCAGGTCTCGTGGTACTGGTCGGGAAGCGGCCACCGCACCCGGTGCACCGGGCCGCGCTCGCGCAGCCGCGCGTACACCGTGTGCGGGTCCGTGCGCAGTCCGTCGCCGAACTCGCCGAGGTCGGTCACCTGCATGCTCTGCTCCCCCTTCGAGAGGTCCCCGAGGCCGTCCCGTACCCGGTGAACGCACGGGCCGCCCCACAGGTGCCCCGCGGGCGCCCTATTCCTCCAGCAGTCCCGCGTCGTACGCCAGCAGGGCGATCTGGACGCGGTTGTTGAGGCCGAGCTTGGCCAGGATGCGGGAGACGTGGGTCTTGACGGTGGCGACGCTCATGAAGAGGCCGGTGGCGATCTCGGCGTTGGCGAGGCCCCGGCCGACCTCGACGGCGACCTCGCGCTCGCGGTCGTTGAGGGCGGCGAGCCGGTCACGCGCGCGTGCCTGCCGGGTGTCGGCCCGCGCGCCGGCCGCGTGCGCCATCAGCTGCCGGGTGACGGCGGGCGACAGCACGGGCTCGCCGGCCGCGACCCGGCGCACCGCGGCCACGATCTCGGCGGGCGGGGTGTCCTTGAGGACGAACCCGGCGGCTCCCGCGCGCAGGGCGTGCAGCACCTGTTCGTCGGCGTGGAAGGTGGTCAGGACGACGACCTGCGGGGCGTCGGCACGCGCGCGCAGCCGCTCGGTGGCGGTGAGTCCGTCCACGGACGGCATCCGGATGTCCATCAGGACGACGTCCGGGTGCGTGCGGTCCACGAGCGTCTCGACCTCGTCGCCGTCGGCGCCCTCCCCGACGATCTCGATGTCCCCCGCTCCGCCCATCATGAGCGCGAGCCCCGCCCGCACCAGCGGATCGTCGTCGACGAGCAGCAGTCTGATCGCGGTCATGGCTCCTACGTAATCACGCGGGTACGGCATCACGTGGCCGGTCGCCCGGTCGTCACTCGGCGGGAGAAGCGGCGGGAGCGGCGGCGCCCCAGGGCAACCAGGCCCGCACCTCGAAGCCGCCGTCGCCGACGGCCCGGTGGTCCAGCCGTCCCCCGGCCAGCGTGGCGCGTTCGGCCAGGCCGATCAGGCCCTGGCCGGAGCCGGGGACGTGCGGGGCCTCGGTCGCCGGGGCGGGGTTGTGCACGGTGATGTCCAGGCCGTCGCCCGGGGCGCCGGTGACGCGGACGGTGACCTCGGCGCCGGGGGCGTGCTTGCGGGCGTTGGTGAGGCCTTCCTGCGCGATCCGGTAGGCGGTGCGGCCGACGGAGGCGGGGACGGCGGCCGGGTCGCCGACGTGGTTGTCCAGCACCACGGTCATGCCGGCTCCGCGGGATTCGGCGACCAGGGAGTCCAGGGCGGCGAGCGTCGGCTGCGGCCGGCCGCCCGCCTCGTCGCCGTCGGCGGCGCGCAGTACGCCGATGATCTCGCGCAGGTCCTGGAGGGCCTCGTGGGCGCTCTCCCGGATGACCCCGGCCGCCCGGACGATCTCCTCCTGGGGCGCGTCGGGCCGGAACTCCAGCGCCCCGGCGTGCACGCTGAGCAGGGTCAGCCGGTGGGCGAGTACGTCGTGCATCTCGCGGGCGATGGCCTCCCGGGCCAGCCGCTGGGCCCGCTCGGCGCGCAGCCCGGCCTCGGTCTCGGCCCGCCGGGCCCGGTCGCGCAGGCTGACCATGAGCTGCCGCTTGGAGCGCACGAACATGCCGAGGCTGATGACCAGGAGGGTGAAGAGCACGACCAGGATGACGACGGCCAGGTAGGGCAGGTCGGGGTCGGGGCGCAGCCAGTAGAAGAGCGGGACCAGCGCGAGGTTGACGCCGGCGATCCAGGCGACGTGCCGGAACGGGCGGTGCACGGCGAGCGTGAACAGCGCGACCATGGCGGCGCCGCCCGCGGTGTCGGAGACGAAGCCGACCGGGACCATGGCGACGGCCAGGCCCGTCGGCCAGCGGCGGCGCAGCCAGACCGCGGCGCAGGCCAGACCGCCGACCAGCTGGTCGGCGACGGCGAGACCGTGCGAGACGGTCGGGTCCTGGCGCATGGTGTTGGCGGCGGCCACGCCGAGGAGGACGGCCAGCACGAAGCAGCTGAAGTCGACGAGCCAGTCACGCGCGGTGCGCCGGGGCCGGCGGCCGGCCCGACCGGCGTCGGGGTCGAGTTCATGGATTACGGCGGAGGGGAACAGCCACCGCCGCCCCTCGAACGTCCGTATGGAGATGTCACCGCTCACGGTCGACAAATCTACGCAGGACCGGCCCGGGACACCTACTCGTGCACGGGATCGTCGACCAAAGTTGTGCCCGTGTGGACTTTCGGTGTGCCGCGCGCGCGTGCGGAGAGTCTTCCAGCGGCCACGGCTCGCCCCACGGCCGATGGCACGGCGGGCGTCCGCGGGGCGAGGGTCGTGCCGTGAAACAGGTGCTGGGACTGCTCGGATTCATCGCCCTCGCGCAGGGTGTGCTGGGGCTGCTGCACGAGTTCACCCACTGGCGCGTGGGCCTCCTGCAGCGGCTCGGCTTCCTCGACGGCTACGGCGTCTACGCGAGCGTCGCGCTGATCGTGCTGGCGTGCGCGCTGTTCGCCGCCGCGGGGAGCCGGAGGTCCGGTCGGGGGTGAGCGGGACCACGATATATGCAAGTGCCGATAGTCAGCGGAAATAAAATACCCGCGCATGCAATTATGACTCCCGTGCCGTGCGCACAGGCCGCACCCGACGGCCCCGGCGTATGGCACCGACCCACAGACCTGCCAAGGAGTCGCGCGTTGAACCCGCTCTTCACCCCCTTCGACCTCAAGTCGCTGTCGATCCCCAACCGCATCTGGATGGCGGCGATGTGCCAGTACAGCGCCGAGCCCGACGGTGCGGCCGCCGGCGTCCCGACGGACTGGCACTTCTCCCACCTGGCCGCGCGCGCCGCCGGCGGCACCGGCCTGATCATCACCGAGGCCGCGGCCGTCAGCCCCGAGGGCCGGATCTCCCCCTACGACCTCGGCATCTGGAACGACGAGCAGGTCGCCGCCTTCCGGCGCATCACCGCCTTCCTGAAGTCGCAGGGCACGGTCCCCGGGATCCAGCTGGCCCACGCGGGGCGCAAGGCGTCGACCGAGCGCACCTGGGTCGACCGCGGGCGCCCGATCGCCCCGGACGAGCCCCACGGCTGGACGCCGGTGGGCCCCAGCGCGGTGGCCTTCGACCAGACGTCGACGGTGCCCGAGGAACTGACCACGGACGGCATCCGCGAGATCGTCCGGCAGTTCGCCGACGCCGCCGTCCGCGCTCTCGCGGCCGGTTTCCAGATCGCCGAGATCCACGGTGCCCACGGCTACCTGATCCACCAGTTCCTCTCCCCGCAGAGCAACCGTCGCACCGACGAGTACGGCGGCTCCTTCGAGGGCCGGACCCGCTTCGCCCTGGAGGTCGTCGACGCCGTACGCGCCGTGTGGCCCGAGGACCTGCCGGTGTTCTTCCGCATCTCCGCGACCGACTGGCTGTCGGAGAACCCCGAGGACGGCCGGACGGGCTGGACCGCCGACGACACCGTCCGCTTCGCCGGGGAGCTGCTGGCGCACGGCGTCGACCTGATGGACATCTCCTCCGGCGGCATCGTCCCCGACGCGAAGATCACGAGTGGCCCCGGTTACCAGGTCCCGTTCGCCGACCGCGTCCGCAACGAGACCGGCATGCCCGTCGCCGCCGTCGGCATGATCACCGAGCCCGCGCAGGCCGACGACATCATCGCCTCCGGCAGCGCCGACGCGGTCCTGCTGGCCCGGGAGCTCCTGCGCAACCCCTTCTGGGCCCGGCACGCCGCCGACCGGCTCGGGGGCAGCGTCGGCACGCCCGTCCAGTACCACCGGGCCTGACACCGGTGGCCCGCCGGCCGCGGCAGTGGCCCCGGTGACAAAGACGTCACCGTTCGCCCGCCCCGGACTCCGGCCGGACACTGGACAGGTGAGTGCGCCGCTCCCCGCTTCGCCGTTCCCGGCCGTGCACGACAGCGTCGTGAACCACAGCGTCGTGAACCGCAACGTCGTGAACCGCAGCCGGACCGCCCGGCCCCGGGGCAGCTCCGGGGCCGGGCCGGCCCGCCCGCGAAACGCCGCCGACCGTCCGGAAGCGATGCGATCGACATGATCGTCGCGATGACCTGTGCCGTGCTCGCCGCCGCCAGCAACGCGTGGGGCACGGTGCTGCAGCGCCGGGCCGCCACGAGCACGCCCGAAGCGCACTCCCCCCTCGGCCTCGTCGGGAGCCTGCTGCGCAGTCCCGTCTGGCTCGGCGGCATTCTCGGAGTCGTCGGTGCGGCGCTGTTCCAGGCGCTCGCGCTCGACTTCGGGAGTCTGGCCGCCGTCCAGCCGGTCTTCATCCTCGAACTGCCGCTCGCACTCGTCTTCGGCAGCCTCGTGTTCCGGGTCCGGGTCTCCCGCAAGGCGTGGGGGTGCGTCGCCGCCATCTTCGCGGGGCTGGCGATCAGCCTCTTCTCGGCCGCGCCCTCCGGCGGCCGCGACCAGGTCCCCGGCATGTGGTGGGTGCCCACGATCGCCGCGCTGGGCGCGACCGTGGCCACGCTCGTCCTCGTCGGCCTGCGGCGCCCGCACGGACCGGCACGCGCGGCCTGCCTGGCCGCGGCCGCCGCCGTCGGGAACGCGCTCACGGCGGCCCTGGTCAAGTCCGCGATGCACATCCTGTCCCGGCACGGAGCCACCGCGTTCTTCCTCGCGTGGCAGACCTACGGCTTCGCGCTCGTCGGCTCGTTCTCCATCATCCTGCTCGGCTACGCCATGCAGGGAGGCCCCCTCATCGCCTCCCAGCCGGCGCTCACCCTGGGCGATGCCGTGGTCAGCTTCTGCCTCGGAGTCACCCTGTTCGCGGAGTCACCGCGCCACGGCAGGTGGCTCGCGCCGGCCCTCTTCGGGGTCGTCCTGCTCTCGTACGGCGTTTTCACGCTCTCCCGCACCCGCTGCCTGGCGAAGTGCGTCGACCGGGACGCGGCGGAGGAGGAACACCGGGCGGGACGTCCGGCGGCGACGGCGATGTAGCCGGGGCGCGGATGCGAGCGTCACCGGGCGGGACGAGAGTGGACCCCGTGCGCTCCTCGCGTGACGCGCGGCTTTCGGCCGACGCGTGTCCGGTCCGGCCGATCCGCCGACCAGGCGCGGCCTGTCTGCTGACGAAGCCCGCCGTCACGTCCGTCGTCGTCGGGGCCTGCAAGGACGAGCACCTGACACGAGGCGAACCTCGTGTCCTCCCGGTGCGGCGCAGCGGGCCGGGCACTGCACGGACCTGCCCGCTGACATCGGCGGCGACGCCGGCAACGAGCGGGCGGGGCCTCGTCCCGCGGTCTACAACGTGGGGGGAGGGGACCGCGGGGCGAGGCCCCTGGCAGGGGCCGGAGGTCCGGGCGGACGTGGACCGGCCTCCGGCGGGTCGCGCCGTTCCTCAGCGGACCGTGATCTCTACAACCTGCCGGCTCAGGTGGGGAAGCCGCTCAGCAGTCGAAGTCGATCAGGTCGAACGTGACGTAGTGGTCCGCCGTGTAGTAGTCCTCCTGGTACTCCTCGCCGGTCACGATGCGCCGTGCACCGCGCGTGGAGGAACCGGGCGTCTTCACGGTGTACTCGTGGTAGTAGCCGCTGGGCTCGCTCGGCAGCACGCCCTCCTGGTTGCGGAAGACCGTCCCGTCCTGCGAGTACGGGAACGGACCGCCCGACGCGATCAGGTCGAGCGTGTCGTACGCCTGCGACGGCAGGTCGCTGTAGCAGATACTGCCGACCGAGGTGGCAGCGGCGTCCGCCGTGACGGCGGAGACGGTGCCGCCCACGAGGAGGGCGGACAGCAGGGCGCCGGCGGCGCCGATGCGGGTGATTCGTGGGGGGAATCTCATGGCTCCATGATGACGCGCGTAGAGTGTGGCATGTCAATGACAAGTTCGAAGAATTTGCCGCCAAGTCCCGCGAGTTTTCAGGGAGTTAACTTGGGCGGCTGCGCGGCTAGGCGTTCTGCTCCGCGATGTAGGAGCCGTAGTCGGGGCGGCCCGCGGTGTCGTACGACTGGATGGAGACGCCCGCCGTGGTGATCCGCCCGCCGGTGTGCCGGAACTTCGTCGGCAGGGCGCCTTCCTGGAAGAACCGGCGGCCGGAGCCGAGTACGACCGGGAAGGTCACGAGGTGGAGGGTGTCGACGAGGCCGAGGTCGAGCAGGGAGCGGACCAGGGCGCCGCTGCCGTGCACCTGGAGCTCGCCGTCGGTGCGGTCCCTGAGGGCCGTGACCTCCTTGGCGAGGTCGCCGGCGAGGACCGTGGTGCCGGACCAGGCCGGGTCGGTCAGGGTCGCGGACGGTACGTACTTCGGGAGGGCGTTGAGCCTGGCCGCGATCGGGTTGGCGGGGTCGGTGATCTTCGGCCAGTAGGCGGCGAAGATGTCGTACGTACGGCGGCCGAGCAGGAAGGCGCCGGCCCGCTCGAAGACCTCGGCGACGAACCGGCCGAAGTCCTCGTCGCCGTAGGTGAAGCTCCAGCCGCCGTGGGTGAAGCCCCCGCCGGGGTCCTCCTCGGGGCCGCCGGGCGCCTGGTAGACGCCGTCGAGGGTGACGAACATGGTGGAGACGAGCTTGCCCATGGCGGTGCCTGCTTCCCGGGGGTGCGGTCCTTTGTCGTCAGCTCAGACCCCCGCGGCACCGGCAACTCATCGGTCGGCCGGTCTCCGGTTCGCCCTCACCCCGCGTGCGTCGAGAACAGTCCGCCGGTCGGGCCCTGCTTGTCGCCGCCCTGGGCCTTCTTCAGGGCGTTGGCGAGGCTCTCGATGGTGAGGGACTGCAGGATCACCCGGCCGTTGCCCTCCAGGGTGGCCAGGGAGAGGCCCTCGCCGCCGAAGACCGCGTTCATGAGGCCCTGGCGGTTGAGGCCGCCGACGCGCTGGACGCCGTACTGGATGCCCTCCTCGAAGGCGACGACGCAGCCCGTGTCGACCTCGATACGGCCGCCGAAGTCGGCGGGGTTCAGGTCGATGAAGTTGCCCGCGCCGGCGATGATCACCGTGCCGTGGCCGGTGAACTTCTCCAGGATGAAGCCCTCGCCGCCGCTCATTCCGGTACGGCCGCCGGCGAAGGCGATGCCGAACTCGACGGTGGACTCGGCCGCGACGAAGGCGTCCTTCTCGGCGAACCACGCACGCGTGCCGTTCAGCTCCAGCGCGCGCATCTCGCCGGGCAGGACACCCGCGAAGCCGACGGTGCCCTCGCCGCCCTGGGAGGTGAAGTACTGGAACGCCAGCGACTCGCCGGCGAGCATGCGCTGGCCGACCTGCATGGCGGTGCCCATGGCCTGGCGGAGCATGCCGCCCATGCCGCCGCCACCGCCGCCGCCCTGCTGCCGGCCGCCGCCGTTCGGGCCGCCGAGCCGGGTCTCCATGGTCACGTTCGTCGTCTTGAACAGGAACTTGCCGGCCTCGCAGTACACGGTCTGGCCGGGGTGCAGGTTGACGATCGCCATCTGCATGGCGTTGCCGACGATTTCTTGCTGAAGAGTCACGGCAGAACAACGTAGCCGACGGTCCTGCGGTTCCCCTCGCCCACCCACCAGCCGACTCGGTCAGCCGGGAAGCGAGGCCGCGAACCCGATGCCCGGGCCGCCCCACTCCACCCTGAGTACCTCGGCAGCCGTGTCGCGCTGTCGTTGCTCTTCGAGTTCGCTTTCCGAGGAGGCGAGTCGGGTGGGCGGGCGGGCGAGGAAGGCGTCAGGACAGTTCGCGGTGCCTTGTGGTCAGGGTCGTTGCTCCTGCCTCCGTCGGTGTGCCGAACAACCGCAGGCGGGAGATTCCGCCGTCCGGGAAGATGTCCACGCGTGCGTGCGTGCCGACCGCGGGGGTCGGCAGGACGAAGCGGTGGTTCGTGTCCGGCTGGAGGCGGGTGCGCGGGAGGATCTCCGTCCAGGTGCCGTCCTCGCCGTCCTTGACCGACACCGACGCCCAGCCCGCGCTGTTGCCCTTGAGGTACGCCGTGTCGATCTCGACGGACCGGATCTGGGACTGGGCGGCCAGCCGGTAGCGGATCCAGTCGTTGCCCTGGTCGCGGCGCCGGCGCGTCTCCCAGCCGTCGTCCATCTTGCGGGAGCGGCCCGGCTGGATGGTGTTGGTGGCCGGCGAGTAGAAGAGATTCGAGGCGTCCTCGGCCCGGCCGCCGTTCTCCAGGGCGACCACGTCGAAGGTGCCGAGCACGGCGAGCCACTCGGGGTCGGGCACGACCTCGCCGTACACGCGCAGGCGCGCGATGCCGCCGTCGGGGTGCTGGTTGACGCGGAGGTGGGTGAAGCGCTGCTCGACGGAGACGGCGAAGCCGTTGGCCGCGTGGCCGCCGACGGGGGTGCGGGGGACGAGGGTCGTCCACTTCACGTCGTCGCCGAGGAGTTCCTCGGGGGACGGCGAGCCGGCGGCCGACGTGCCCTCGACCGACACCGCCTGCGGGTAGTTGCCGCGGAAGTGGGCCGTGTCGACGACGATCCCGCGGACCACGCCGGCCGCGCCGAGCCGGACCAGCGCCCAGTCGTGGTCCTCGGCGGTGGGCCAGGGGTGGCCGGCCGAGGCCCCGCGGCGCCGGCGCGTCTCCCAGCCGTCCATGATCTTGCCCTTGTGCCCGAAGTGCTCGGGGTCGAACTCGGCCCGCCCGGGCACCAGCAGGTTCTCCCGCTGGGCGAAGAACTCGTCGTTGGCGGCGATGACACCGGCGCCGAGCTGCCGGTCGGCGAGGTCGGCGTACTGGGTGAAGGGGAAGTCGGCGGTGCGGTAGTCCGCGTACGGGTCGCCGCCGGAGTAGGGGTGCGCGTCGCCGGTGAAGCTCGGGATCGCCGTCAAAGGTGTTCCTTTCGGTGTCGGCCGCTGCGGGTGCGGGAGGAGCCGGGGGTCAGGGGGTGCGGGTGAGGAGGCGGCCCCGCGGGGGCGTGAACTCGCCGTCCGCGACGATGCGTTCGCCGCGCAGCCAGGTGGAGCGCACGACCCCGTGCAGGGTCTTGCCCGCGTACGCGGTGACCCGGTTGCGGTGTTGCAGGCCCGCCGGGTCCACGGTGAAGGTCTCGTCGGGCGCGAGGACGGCGAAGTCGGCGTCCCGGCCCGCCGCGATGGCGCCCTTGCGGTCGTCGAGGCCGACCAGCGCCGCCGTGCGGGCCGACATCCAGCGGACCACGTCCTCCAGACCGTGGCCGCGCCTGCGGGCCTCCGTCCATACCGCGGCGAGGCTGAGCTGGAGGCCGGAGATGCCGCCCCAGGCGGTCGCGAAGTCGCTGGTCTTCAGGTCGGCCGTGGAGGGCGAGTGGTCGGTGACGACGCAGTCGACGGTGCCGTCGGCCAGCGCCTGCCAGAGCAGGTCCTGGTTGGCCGCCTCCCGGATGGGCGGGCAGCACTTGAACTCGCTGGCGCCGTCCGGGACCTCCTCGGCGGTGAGGGTGAGGTAGTGCGGGCAGGTCTCGACGGTGAGACGGACGCCGTCCGCCTTGGCCGCCGCGATCAGCGGCAGCGCGTCGGACGAGGACAGGTGCAGGACGTGCACGCGCGCGTGCAGGCGTTTCGCCTGGGCGATCAGCTGGGCGATCGCCGTGTCCTCGGCGTCGCGCGGACGGGAGGCGAGGAAGTCGGCGTACTTCGGGCCCCCGTGCTGCGGGGCGGCCGCCAGGTGGTGCGGGTCCTCGGCGTGCACGATCAGCAGGCCGTCGAAGGAGGCGATCTCCGCCAGCGACCGGGCCAGCCCCTCCTGGTCGAGATGCGGGAACTCGTCCACGCCGGACGGCGACAGGAACGCCTTGAAGCCGAAGACACCGGCCTCGTGCAGCGGGCGCAGGTCCTTGACGTTGTCGGGCAGCGCGCCGCCCCAGAAGCCGACGTCGATGTGTGCCTTGTCGGCGGCGACCTGCCGCTTGACGCGGAGGTTCTCGACCGTCGTGGTCGGCGGGAGGGAGTTGAGCGGCATGTCGACCAGGGTGGTGATGCCGCCGGCCGCCGCCGCGCGGGTGGCGGTCCAGAAGCCCTCCCACTCGGTGCGGCCCGGGTCGTTCACATGCACGTGGGTGTCGACCAGGCCGGGCAGCAGGACGTCGTCGCCGAGGTCCTCCAGGCGGGCGCCCTCCGGGACGGGGGCGTCGTAGGGCAGCACGGCCGTGATCGTCCCGGCGGAGACGGCGACCGAGGCGGCCCGTGTCCCCTCCGGGGTGATGACGCGCGTCGAGCGCAGCACCAGTTCAGCGTCGGACACCCGGACCCCTCTCTCTGCCGCCGTTTTACTTCCGCGAAACGGGATTTACACCCACGCAACGGAATTCAACGTTCTGTTGAAGGAGTCTTCACTCCCGCCCCCGCGCCGTCAAGGGCACACTGCTTGTCGGGGCCCCATGGACGCCGCACTCTGGACGTTTCCACAGAGCGGAATTACAATTCCGGCAAGCAGAACGTAGCTACCTACGACCGGGGCGTCAACCGACCGCCGGGTAGGCTTCTGCCCTTCCCGCCCGTGCGAAAGGAACGCGCCGTGCCGACGTCCAGCGCCAGCACCACCGACTCCGCCAAGTCCGGCGGCGGCGTCCAGTCCCTAGAGCGCGCCTTCGATCTGCTGGAGCGGATGGCGGACGCGGGCGGCGAGGTGGGCCTCAGCGAGCTGTCCGCGAGCAGCGGGCTGCCGCTGCCGACGATCCACCGCCTGATGCGGACGCTGGTCGCCTGCGGCTATGTGCGCCAGCAGCCCAACCGCCGGTACGCGCTCGGCCCCCGGCTGATCCGGCTGGGCGAGTCGGCGTCCCGGCTGCTCGGCACCTGGGCGCGGCCGTACCTGGCGCGGCTGGTCGAGGAGACCGGGGAGACGGCGAACATGGCACTGCTCGACGGGGACGAGATCGTGTACGTGGCGCAGGTGCCGTCGAAGCATTCGATGAGGATGTTCACCGAGGTGGGGCGGCGGGTGCTGCCGCACTCCACGGGCGTGGGCAAGGCGCTGCTGGCGAACGTGCCGGACGCCGAGGTGCGGGCGCTGCTGGGGCGGACGGGGATGCCTGCGGCCACGGAGAAGACCATTACGACACCGGACGGCTTCCTCGGCGCGCTGGAGGAGGTGCGCCGGCTGGGGTATGCCGTGGACGACAACGAGCAGGAGATCGGGGTGCGGTGTCTTGCCGTGTCCGTGCCCGATTCTCCTACCGCTGCGGCCATTTCGATCTCCGGGCCCGCGGGGCGGGTCACGGAGACGGCGACGGAGAAGATCGTGCCGGTGCTGCAGCAGGTGGCTGTGGAGTTGTCCCAGGCGTTGGCGAGTTCGGGAGCCTAAGGGGTAGGGGCCGGTTCGCCGTCGGCGGGTGCGGGTTGTGTGTGGCCGGCCGCGCAGTTCCCCGCGCCCCCAAGGGGGGGCGCTCAAGTTCGCGGGGTTTCGCCGAACAGGTCGACCGCCTCGCGTACGTCCGACAGGCCCCGCGACAGGGCGCTCATCGAGCCGATGGCGCCCGCGATCAGTAACAGGGAGCGGCGCAGGCGGGGGATCTCCGGGATGCCGCCCGTGGCCATCGCCGCCAGGGCCGCCAGCTCGTCCTCGGCTATCGCGCGGTCCGGGAACTCGGCCGGGTGCGCGGCCAGTTCGCGGCGCAGCCGGGAGACCGCCGTGCGTAGTTCCGTCACTCTCGGATCCTCGTCACTGCCGGTCACTGGCCTCTGTCCCAAGCTCCGCAACACAGCTCTCCCCCCTCGCCAGGCGCCCCTGAACGATGGTCGGGCGCCCGGGGACGCGGGTCAGTAAACGCCCTCCCCCACGGGAAGCGCTACAGCGCGGACCGAATTTCAGCCCTTCGGAACCGGCCGCCCGCCCCGGTGTCGGGTATGCAGGACGTATGACGGACACGCATGACCGGATCGCCGGGCTGCTGCTCGCCGCCGGCGCCGGCCGACGGCTCGGCGGGCGACCCAAGGCGCTGCTGACGCACCGAGGACGGCCGCTGGTGGAGTACGCGGTCGGAGTATTGCGCGCGGGCGGCTGCGGGCCGGTGCACGTGGTCCTGGGAGCCGGCGCGGACGACGTGCGGGAGCGGGCCGAGCTCGACGGCTGCGTGGTCGTGGAGAACCCGGACTGGGCCGAGGGCATGGGGTCCTCGCTGCGGGTGGGGCTGGAGTCGCTCGCCGGGGCGGGGGTGCGGGCCGCCCTGGTGTCGCTGGTGGACCAGCCGGGGATCGGGGGCGCGGCCGTGGCCCGGGTGCTCGGCGGCTGCCGGGACGAGAACTCCCTGGTGTCGGCGGCCTACGACGGGGTGCGCGGGCACCCCGTCCTGTTCGGCTCGGCCCACTGGGCGGGCATCGCGGCGAGCGCGACCGGGGACCGGGGCGCCCGCGCGTACCTCAAGGCCCACGAGGAGGCGATCACGCTCGTCGAGTGCGGGGACGTGGCCGAGCCGTACGACATCGACACGAAAGCGGATCTGGGCCACCTTGAGTGAACGCGGTGGCACTGAGCGCCACCTTCGCTCGACCCGGAGAATCTCGACGTCAACAAACCATTGAACTTCCACGATGAGGAAACTAGTATCCACTGTCCAGAAGCGCTCGACCCCCGATCGGGTCCGCTTCGCTCTACCCGGAACGACTGGCACCCGGTGCCACCGCTGAAGGAAGTGACAGCTCATGTCCGCACCAGCGCCGTCTGCGCCGGCCGTCGTCGACGCCGAGCCCCTGCCCCGGCAGGAGGAGGTCCTCACCGACACGGCGCTCGCCTTCGTGGCCGAGCTGCACCGGCGGTTCTCGCCGCGCCGTGCCGAACTCCTCGCCCGCCGTGCCGAGCGCCGCGCCGAGATCGCCCGCACCTCCACGCTCGACTTCCTCCCGGAGACCGCCGCGATCCGCGCGGACGACTCCTGGCGGGTGGCCCCCTCCCCCGCGGCGCTGAACGACCGCCGGGTCGAGATCACCGGCCCCACCGACCGCAAGATGACCGTCAACGCCCTCAACTCGGGCGCCCGGATCTGGCTCGCCGACTTCGAGGACGCCTCCGCGCCGACCTGGGAGAACGTCGTCCTGGGCCAGCTGAACCTGATGGACGCCTACCGCCGGAACATCGACTTCACGGACCCGGCGAGCGGCAAGTCGTACGCCCTGCGCCCGGACGAGGAGCTGGCGACCGTCGTCATGCGGCCGCGCGGCTGGCACCTGAACGAGCGGCACGTCGAGGTCGACGGCGAGCAGGTGCCCGGCGCCTTCGTCGACTTCGGGCTCTACTTCTTCCACAACGCGCAGCGGCTGCTCGACCTCGGCAAGGGACCGTACTTCTACCTCCCGAAGACCGAGTCGCACCTCGAAGCCCGGCTCTGGAACGACGTGTTCGTCTTCGCGCAGGACTACGTCGGCATCCCGCAAGGCACCGTCCGCGCCACCGTGCTGATCGAGACGATCACGGCCGCGTACGAGATGGAGGAGATCCTCTACGAACTCCGCGACCACGCCTCGGGGTTGAACGCGGGCCGCTGGGACTACCTCTTCTCCATCATCAAGAACTTCCGTGACGGCGGGCCCCGGTTCGTCCTCCCGGACCGCAACGCGGTCACCATGACGGCCCCGTTCATGCGGGCGTACACCGAACTCCTCGTCCGCACCTGCCACAAGCGCGGCGCGCACGCGATCGGCGGCATGGCGGCCTTCATCCCGTCCCGCCGGGACGCCGAGGTCAACAAGGTCGCCTTCGAGAAGGTGCGCGCCGACAAGGACCGCGAGGCGAACGACGGTTTCGACGGCTCCTGGGTCGCCCACCCCGACCTGGTCCCGATCGCCCTGGAGTCCTTCGACCGGGTCCTCGGCGAGAAGCCGAACCAGAAGGACCGGCTGCGCGAGGACGTCCACGTCGAGGCGGCCGACCTGATCGCGGTCGACTCGCTGGCGGCCAAGCCGACCTACGCGGGTCTGGTCAACGCCGTCCAGGTGGGCATCCGTTACATCGAGGCGTGGCTGCGCGGGCTCGGTGCGGTGGCCATCTTCAACCTCATGGAGGACGCGGCCACCGCGGAGATCTCGCGGTCGCAGATCTGGCAGTGGATCAACGCCGGTGTCGAGTTCGAGAACGGCGAGAAGGCCACGCCGGAGCTGGCCCGCCGGATCGCCGCCGAGGAACTCGACGCCATCCGCGCGGAGTTCGGCGACGAGGCCTTCGCGGCCGGCCACTGGCAGCAGGCCCACGACCTGCTGCTCACCGTCTCCCTCGACGAGAACTACGCGGACTTCCTGACGCTGCCCGCGTACCAGCAGCTGCGCGGCTGACCTAGTCCAGCGCGTCCTTGTCCGACGCAGCCTTGTCCGACGCAGGCGCGTCCGACGCGGCCTTGTCCGAGTGGCCCAGGGACTTCCCCGGGGCCACTCGGTCGCGTACGGCCTGCTTCACGGCCGTCGGCTCCGGGAACCCCTGTTCGCGCCGGTCCCAGACCACCTCGTCACCGACCCGCACGACGAAGATCCCGCCCTTGCCCGGCTTCAGGGCCAGCTCCGTCAGCTCGGCCTCGAAGGTGGTCAGCAGCTCCTGCGCCAGCCAGGCCGCCCGCGGCAGCCAGCGGCACTGGGTGCAGTACTCGATCTCCACGCGTCGGCTGTCAGTCATCCGAGGTGCACCGACCAATCCTGTTGGGCCGCGGGCTTGCCGTGCAGGTCGGGTACCCGCTGCAGCCAGGCCGGGCGTCCCCGCCGGGTCCTGGCCGCGCGGGCGGCCTCCTCGGCCGCGAGCTGGTCGCGGCCCGGGAAGTCGGTGGGGAGCCACTCGGCGGAGGCCCGCACACGGGCCAGCAGATAGCCGACGTAGGCCTCGCGCGTCTCGGCGGGCGTGCCGAAGCCGGTGAGCCAGGCGTCCGGGACCTCGGCGAGGACGTCCCGGAGCAGCTTCTCGGTCACCCTGGGCGCGAGTTCGGCGTCGGCGGCCCTGGTGTCGGGGCCGTACCGGCCGAGGGCGTGATGGCGGAAGTCGTACGCCTTCCCGGGGGCCGAGGTGTCCCAGCGGTGGTGGAAGACGAGGGCGGCGCCGTGGTCGATGAGCCACAGGCGCGGGGGTGCGATGCCGAGGGTCGGCCAGACCATGAGGTTGGAGCTGTGCACCGTACGGTCGACGTTGACGGTGAGCGCGTCCAGCCAGACGATCCGGCCCGCCTCCAGCGGGTCCACCGGGAAGACCTCGGCGATCTCGGGGGTGAGGTCCTCCGCACCGGGCAGGAAGTCCATCCCGAGGTTCACCCCGCCGCTGGCCGCGTGCAGGTCGCGTACCTCCTGGTGCGGCTCGTCCCCGGCGATCGCGGGGTCGAAGTGGACCAGGACCAGCTCGGGGAACCGCAGCCCGAGCGCCCGCGCCAGCTCCCCCACGATCACCTCGGCGACCAGCGCCTTGCGGCCCTGCGCGGACCCGGTGAACTTCACCACGTAGGTCCCGAGATCATCGGCCTCGACGATGCCGGGCACGGATCCGCCGGAGTGCAGCGGGGCGACGTAGCGGGTGGCGGTGACCTCCCTCAGCATGCTCGCCCCTCGTTCTCCGGCCTCGGACCTGAAGTGACCAGCCTAACCGGGCGTGCCGGGCCATGCGTCCGTCGGCCGTCCCGGTGCGGACCCCCGCCGGTTTCGGGCCAGCGGATTCGGCAACGGCAGGTAGCGGGCGTCGGCCCCGTCCGCGCCGGTCCAGCGCAGCAGGAGGTTGGTCTTGCCGGGCAGGGTCGGGGAGGCCAGCAGGTCGGTCACCTCCGGGAGCGGGTGGCGGGCCAGCTCCCTGCGTGCGGCCGGCCACGGGTCGAAGCCGGGGTGGCGTTCGGCGAGCACGGCGGCGACCTCGGTCAGGTGGTTGACGACCAGGCAGTACACCAGGCGCTCCCACCCGGCGGCCCGGTCCACGTCGGCCAGCAGCTTGACCCCTTCTGCGTCCCGGTACAGCGCCTGCACCGGCACGCCGACGGCGTCGACGGCGACCAGGGTGTTCTGGAGGTGCGCTTCGAGGACGACGCCGTGCTCGGCGAAGGCGGTCAGGGCGGGCGGTACGACGGCCCGCAGATACGCCTCCCACCAGGCGCCGGGGTCCGCCGCGGCGGCCAGCGGGTCGCCGTCGAAGCCCTCCACCAGGCCGGCGGCGAGCAGCGGGGTGGCGCCCGGCAGCAGCTTGTCGCGCAGCCCGTCCCGGACCAGCACGGCCAGCTCCTCGAAGGCGAAGCGGGCGGTGCGGTAGCCGCGGTCGCCGAGCCAGCCGGCGGGCCCGCCCATCGCCGTGAACGCGGCGGTCGCGGCGGCGTCCGTGCGGCGCAGTCTGCGCAGGTCGTGGGCCCAGAGGCGGCGGATGTCGTTGGTGATCCTGACATCCAGGCTGAACTTCAGGAAGAGGTCCCGCTCCGGCTCGTACACCGTGCGGATCGCGGCGGTCGGCCAGGCCGTGAAGGCGGTCTCGGCGAGGCGCAGCAGCCGCCCGTCCGCGAAGGCGGGGGCGAGGTCGCGGGCGACCAGGTCGAGCTGCCAGGGGTGGGCGGGCAGCAGCCGGTAGCCCGGCGGTACGGCGGCCAGTGCGTCCAGCGCGGCCGTGTCGCCCTCCTCCGCCATCTCGTCCTCGCGGACCGCGAGCAGCACCAGCGGGAAGCGGGCGTGCGCCTCGGGGGCGTACGGCAGCCAGGCGGTGACCGGGCCGCCGCCACGTGCCTTGGGGGCGGGATGGTAGGGATGGCCGGTGATGAGGGACTGTTCCGAACGCAGATACGGGTCGTCGGGCGCCGTCGCCCGGGCGCGTGCCGTGAGCAGCGCGGCGACCGCGTCCCGGCTGTCGATCATCTCGGCAGGCAGGTCGCCGTTGGACAGCCCGGTGTGTCTGCGCAGTTCCTCGGCGACGAGTTTCACCAGTTCGGGGTGGCCGACGCGGTGCCAGGTGCCGTCCGCGTACACCTCGGGCGCGGTCGGCCGGCGTTCGCCGCGCACCCGCAGCAGCCGTCCGCCGCCGCGCAGCCGGTAGACCCGCGACGGCCCTTCCCCGGTGTCCGGGAGCGGCTGGGCCACCTCCCGCAGCAGGCAGTTGAGCAGGGGGGCGGCAGCGTAGGCGTCGGCGCGTTCGCCGACGTCGTCGCTGAGGGGCATGAGATCCACGCGTTCCATTCGTTCGCTACGTCCACACAGTCCGATCCTGATCAGTATGTCGCTCGTCACCGGTCATCATGACCGTCGTACCCGTCCCCGAGGAGCCCTCCCGTGCACCGTCCCTCCCCCATCGAGACCCGGCTCGCCGCGGAGCTGGCCGAGGCGCGGCCGGACCTCGTCGACCGGTACCGGGCCGAGCTGCCCGGTGCGCGGGCGGCGGTGCTGACCCGGCTGTGGCGGGCGCTGGCGCACGAGCCGCTGCCGTGGGTGGCGCACCGGGTGCGCGGGGCGCACAGCCTCGCCCTGCGGCTGGCCGACGGGCGGGCGCTGCACGGGCCGCGGGCGGATCCGTACGCCACGGACGCGTATGTGACCGCGGTACGTCTGGACGGAGAGGCGTACGACGATCCGGCGCGGCTGATGACGGATCTGGGGTGGCCGCACTCCGCCGCATTCGCGGCCGAACTGGCGAACAGCGCCGCGTCGTTGGCGCTCTCGCGGGCCGACCGGGAATCTCCGTCGCAGGAGTGGCCGGACCGCGACTGGGAGTGGGAGCAGCGGGTCGTCGACGGGCATCCCTTCCACCCCAACTGCCGTTCCCGGCCCGGTTTCTCGGCGGCGGAGCAGCTCGCGTACGGGCCGGAGCACCGGGCGGTCGTACGGCTGGAGACGGTTCCGGTCGCGGCCGGGGACTGCCTGCTGACCGGCGACTGGCCGGACGAACTCCACGACGGGGAACGGCTGTTGATTCCCGTACACCCCTGGCAGCGGGCGCATGTCCTCAAGAGCGGCTCCGCCGGACCCTGGCGGGACGCGCACCCGCTGATGTCCCTGCGCACGCTCGCGCTCCCCGGCGGACCGCACGTGAAGACGGCGCTCAGCGCCCGGCTGACCTCGTCCGTGCGGGACATCTCGGCGTACTCGGTCGGCGCGGCGATGACGCTGTCGGCGTTCGCCGCGGACCTGGCGGACCGCACGGACGGGCTCCTGCACATCACCCGCACGCTGGGCGCCGTGACCGCCGACTCCCCCGATCTGGCGGCGCTCCTGCGCGAGTCGCCGCAGGTGTACGCGGCGGCCGGCGAGCGGGTCCTCCCGGTGGCCGCCCTGACCGGCACCGGCCTGCCCGAATCGCCGTCCTGGCTGGCGGAGTTCACCCGGCTCGCGCTGACGGTGGGGCTGCGGCTGCTGGACCTGGGCGTGGCCCTGGAGGCACACGGCCAGAACCTCCTGGTCGTGCTCTCCGGGACCGGCGCCCCGCTCCGCCTGGTCTACCGCGACCTGGCCGACATCCGGCTCGGCCCCGCCCGCCTCCGCCGCCACGGCATCACCCCGCCCGACCTGACGGGCCGCCTGGTCACGGACGACGAGGCGACCCTGCGCCGCAAGCTGTTCGGCTCCCTGGTCGGGGGCGCCCTCGCGGGCACCGCGGGTTCGGGACCGGCCCTGGCGACGGCCCTGGAGGCGGCCGTACCGCACCTGAACGCCACCCCTGACCTGGCAGCACTCCTCGAAGGCCCGCTGCCGGCCAAGGCGTTGACCCTGATGCGGCTCTCCCCCGAGGTGCCCGGCGACCAGTGGACGGCCCTGCCGAACCCGCTCGCCGCCCTGCGTTGACGTGAGGGTCACTCCGGTTTCGGGCTCCGGACCTCGTTTTGGAGCCCGGCGCCTTTGATCAATAGGATCCGCCGATGATCAGAACACATCGGCCGGCGGCAGGAGTCTGTGCTCTGCTCGCCGCCCTGGCGGCCGGGATCGCGTTCCCCGGCCATGCGGTCGCCGACGAGACCGAACAGGCCGCTCCCAAGGTGGAGCTCGTGCTGGACGTCAGCGGTTCCATGCGGACGGCTGACATCGACGGCGGGACGCGCATGGCCGCGGCCAAGCAGGCGTTCAACGAGGTGCTGGACGCGACGCCCGAGGGGGTCCAGCTCGGCATCCGCACGCTGGGCGCCAACTACGCCGGGAACGACAAGAAGACCGGCTGCAAGGACACCGCGCAGCTCTACCCGGTCAGCACCCTGGACCGCACGGAGGCGAAGACCGCCGTCGCCACGCTCTCCCCGACCGGGTGGACCCCGATCGGCCCCGCGCTGCTCAAGGCGGCCGACGACCTCCAGGGCGGTGACGGGACCCGCCGTATCGTCCTGATCAGCGACGGCGAGGACACCTGTCCGCCGCTGGACCCCTGCGAGGTGGCCCGCGAGATCGCCGCCAAGGGCGTCGGGCTGACCATCGACACCCTCGGCCTGGTGCCGGACGCCAAGACCCGCGACCAGCTCAGCTGCATCGCGGACGCGACCGGCGGCACGTACACCTCCGTCCAGCACAAGGAGGAGCTGACCGACCGCGTCGGCCAGTTGGTGGACCGGGCGGCGGACCCGGTGGTCACGCCGGTGGCGACCGAGGGGACGGACCAGTGCTCGTCCGCGCCCGCGCTGAAGTCGGGGCTGTACACCGACCGTGAGGAGTTCGGGCAGCAGCGCTGGTACAAGGTCGACGTCGACCCGGGCCAGGAACTGCGCGCCTCGGTGAGCGTCGCGGCCGACCGGGCCGTCAACGCCGACTACGGCGTGCTGCTGCGCGCGGTGACCGTGCACGGGCGGGAGATAGTGCGCGGCGAGGCGTCGGGCCTCGGGCGTACGGACGTCATCTCGACCGGGCTGCGGTACCCGAAGGCCGAGAGCGACGACGAGAACGCCGCCGCCGAGACCGTCTGCCTCCAGGTGACCAACTCCTTCTCGGCCGCGTCCGGGGTGAAGACCAGCCCCGGTCTGCCGGTCGAGCTGACGGTCGACGTGGTGGACGGGCCGTCGAAGGCGAGCGACGTCGCCTCCTTCGGTCTGGGCCGCGGCTGGTGGCTGCTCGGCGCCCTGGTGCTGACCGGCTTCCTCGCGGGTCTGGTGTGGGGCTGGGTGTCGCGCTGGCGGGTCGCGGTCTGGAGGACCAACTGATGTCGATCACACGAGTGTTGAGCACCGCCCTGCTGGCGGTGGGCCTGGCGGCGGCCCCGGCGGCCGCCGACGACGCCTCCCCCTCGCCGAGCGCCTCGGCGGACGGCGGCGCGCCCACCCAGGCGGGCACGTCCTTCCGTACGGCGGCCGAGATCGAGCAGGGGCAACAGGCGACGGCCAGCGGTTCCACCGGCGACTACCTGTACTGGTCCTTCCCGGCCGACGCCGGCCAGCGCCCCGACGTCAAGGCGACGGTGAAGCTGCCCGACTCGCACGCCGGGCAGACCTGGCAGCTCGACGTGTACGACGGTCTGCGGCGCCGGCAGGCCTGCCAGTACGGCGCGCAGACCCGCACGGCCGCGCAGGGCGCCACGTCGGTGGAGCTGGCCTGCGTGATGCGGACGGTGCGCGCCTGGTCGGAGCCGTGGGCCGACGACCCGCTGCCCGGCACGTACTACATCCGGCTGACGGTGGTGGACCTGACCTCGGCCGACCTCGGCCAGCCGGTGAGCGCCGAGGTGAAGGTGGACTCCAAGGACATCGGCGGCTCGGCGGCGGTGGACGGCTCGCTGGCCGAGCCGCTGGTGCCGGGAATCGCGGTCAAGTCCGCTTCGGACGACAGCAGTTCATCGTCCGACAGCTCCTCGTCCGACGACGGTTCCTCGTCCGACGACGGTTCCTCGTCCACGAAGTCGGCGGTGCTGTCCAGCATCGAGCCCGACGGCGGCTGGTCCTCCGGCTGGTGGAGCGACCGCTGGGTGTGGACCGGGATCGGCGGCGTGCTGGCCGCGCTGGCGGGGATCGGCGGGTACGCGCTGACCCGCGGGGCGGGACGGCCGTCGCGGATGCCGCCGGGCGCCTGACCCCGTTGCCCATCCACCCACCCGACTCGGTCACCTGAGAAGTCGGAGTCCGGGGTGGCGGCCGGTCGCCACGCCACCCCGGACCCGGTCGGGCCGACGAAGCAACCCCGAGCGGCGACCAATCGCGATGCCACCCTCCACCGCGATCAGCGATCAGCGATCAGCGATCAGCGATCAGCCGAGCCTCCGGCGCCCGGGACGGAGACCCGGTCTCGTACCTCCCGCAGCTCCTTGGCCAGCGCCCCGTCCCCCGTCACCGTGACCCGCCCGTCCCGTACCGCCTCCGCCAGCCCCAACTCGCCCCGGGCCAGGGCGGTACCCGTCCCGGCGTCGAGTACGAGGCGGGCGTCGGGCTCGGCCGGTGCCGGCCCGTCGCCGTACACCGGGCCGTCCTCCGCCCCGACGTACAGGTGGAAGTCCCCCTCCCCCAGCCGGACTTCGACGAGCCCCTCGCCCGTCAGGGCCCGCAGCAGCGGCGGCGCGAACCAGTGGGCGCGTACCGCGTCGGTGGGCCGGCGCTCACCCAGCTCGGACTCGCCCCACTTGCCCAGCGCCTGGAGCACCGGGAGCAACTCCCGCCCCCGCGCGGTGAGTTCGTAGACGTACGCCGCACCCGGCGGAGGCAGCCGCCGCCTGGTCGCGAGACCGTCGCGCTCCATGTCCTTCAGCCGGGAGGCGAGGACGTCCGTGCTGACCCCCGGCAGATCCGCGTGCAGGTCCGTGTAGCGCCGGGGACCGCCGAACAGCTCCCGGACGATCAGCAGGGTCCAGCGGTCGCCGACCGCGTCGAGGGCGCGGGCCGCGGAACAGTACTGGTCGTAGCTTCGGCGAGGTGACATGCGACGCAGTCTAGACAAGATGTTGGACTTTCCAAGCTCCTACTTGGTAAAACCAAGCAACACGAGTTTCCGGAGGGGCGCATGGAGTTCCGGCAGTCCAACAAGCTCAGCGAGGTCTGTTACGAGATCCGCGGACCGGTGATCGAGCACGCCAACGCGCTGGAGGAGGCGGGCCACAGCGTGCTGCGCCTGAACACCGGCAACCCCGCGCTGTTCGGCTTCGAGGCGCCGGAGGAGATCCTCCAGGACATGATCCGGATGCTCCCGCAGGCACACGGCTACACCGACTCCCGCGGCATCCTCTCCGCCCGCCGCGCCGTCGCCCAGCGCTACCAGACGCTCGGCCTGGAGGTGGGCGTCGACGACGTCTTCCTCGGCAACGGCGTCTCGGAACTGGTGTCGATGGCCGTCCAGGCCCTCGTCGAGGACGGCGACGAGATCCTCATCCCCGCCCCGGACTTCCCCCTCTGGACCGCCGTGACCACCCTCGCCGGCGGCAAGGCGGTGCACTACCTCTGCGACGAACAGGCCGACTGGTACCCGGACCTGGCCGACATGGAGTCGAAGATCACGGACCGGACGAAGGCCGTGGTCATCATCAACCCCAACAACCCGACCGGCGCCGTCTACCCGAAGGAGATCCTGGAGGGCATCCTCGACCTGGCCCGCCGGCACGGCCTGATGGTCTTCGCGGACGAGATCTACGACCAGATCCTGTACGACGACGCCGTCCACCACTCCACCGCGGCGCTCGCCCCCGACCTGGTGGTCCTCACCTTCTGCGGCCTCTCCAAGACGTACCGGGTGGCCGGCTTCCGCTCGGGCTGGCTGGTGATCACCGGCCCGAAGCAGCACGCCAGGGACTACCTGGAGGGCCTCACCATGCTGGCCTCCATGCGGCTGTGCGCCAACGCCCCGGCCCAGTACGCCATCCAGGCCGCGCTCGGCGGCCGCCAGTCCATCCGCGAGCTCACCACCCCCGGCGGCAGGCTGTACGAGCAGCGCAACGTGGCCTGGGAGAAGCTCAACGAGATCCCCGGCGTCTCGTGCGTCAAGCCGAAGGGCGCCCTCTACGCCTTCGCGCGCATCGACCCCAAGGCGCACCCGATCCACGACGACGAGCGGTTCGTCCTGGACCTCCTCCTCCAGGAGAAGATCCAGGTCGTCCAGGGCACCGGCTTCAACTGGCCCGCCACCGACCACTTCCGCATCCTCACCCTCCCGCACGCGGAGACCCTGGAGACGGCGATCGGCCGGATCGGGCGGTTCCTGAGCGGCTATCGGCAGTAGCCGTGCGGTGGTCGCGGTAGGCGCGGTAGTCATCGGGGGCCGTCCGGGTATGCCGTCCTCATGACCCAGCGGCCTCTGCTCCTCCTCGACGTCGACGGCCCCCTGAACCCCTTCCGGGCCCGGTTCCTGCGGCACCGCGGGTATGTGACCCGCAGGCTGCACCCCGCCAACTGGTCCGCCCGGCAGCGGCCCGGCTCCGCGCGCTGCGCCGGGGGCTGCGGGTGCGGCTGCATCCGGGGCACGGGGCGCGGCTGCTCGCGCTGCCGTACGAGCTGGCCTGGGCCACCACCTGGATGCACCAGGCCAACGAGATGATCGGGCCGGTCGTCGGGCTGCCCGAGCTGCCCGTCATCGAGTGGCCTGAGCTGTTCGCGAAGGATCCGGACGGCCTGTACTGGAAGACCCGGACCGTGGTGGCGTGGGCGGCCGGGCGGCCGTTCGTGTGGGTGGACGACATGGTCACCGAGCTCGACGTCCGCCACGTCGCCGAGCACCACGACGGGCCCGCACTGCTCCTTCCGGTGGATCCGCGGCACGGCCTGCGGGCGCGTGACTTCGCGGAACTGGAGCGCTGGGCTCTTAGCCTCTGACGTATGGCTGATGTCTTTCTCGTCCGGCACGGTGAGACCGAGTGGTCGCGGTCCGGACGGCACACCGGGTGGACGGACGTGCCGCTCACCGAGCACGGCAGGGACGAGGCGCACCGGCTGCGGCCGTTGATCCGTTCGCTTCGCATCGGTGCCGCCTTCGTCAGCCCGCTCCGGCGGGCCCGCGACACCGCCGAGCTCATCGGGGTGCCCGACGCCCGGGTCGACGACGACCTGCGGGAGTGGGACTACGGCGGCTACGAGGGCGTGACCACCGTGGAGATCCAGCGCACCCGGCCCGGCTGGTTCCTGTTCACGGACGGGGTGGCGCCCGGCCCGCCGGAGCACCCCGGGGAGAGTCCGGAGCAGGTCGGCGAGCGGGCCGACCGGATGCTGGCCAAGGTGGAGGCGGCCCTCGCCGAGACCGAGGGGGTCGTGCTGCTGGTCGCCCACGGGCATTTCCTGCGCGTCCTGACCGCTCGCCGGCTCGGCCTGCCGCCGTCCGGCGGGGCCCTCTTCCAGCTGGCCACCGGGACGCTGTGCCGACTGGGTACGGAGCACGGGCGACCGGTGATCGCGGGGTGGAACATCCGGCCGGGCGGGTAGCGGGACCGCGTTGTCAGTGCCCGGTCGTAACCTTCGGAGCAGGGATCGGTACCGCGTTCGACGCCGGGGAGGTGCACACCGTGACCCGACCGCCCACCGCCGCGCAGCGGCGGGTCATCGACGCCGCCGACCCGGTCACCGGACGGCTGCGGGGGACCGAGGCGCAGTTGACGGCCCTGGTCGGGCGCGGGCTCGCCTTCCGGCACCCGCGCCCGCCGCACGACCACTTCCTGACGCCTGCCGGGCACCGGATACGGGAGGCTCCGGAGCCGCCGACGGCTACGGAGCCCCGGACCGCGACGGAACCCCGGGCCGCGAGGGAGACCGAGCCGACCGGTAGGTTCGCCGCGCGGGTCGGCGGGGAGGAGTCGGCCGCGGGCGGGCCAGCCCGTGCCCGTGAGGTGCACAGCGCCTGGCAGGGGCTGCTCGAACTGCGCCGGATGACCAATCCCGACGGCGCCACCGACCGGCCGTGCGGCTGGGAGCGCGCGCATCTGGTGCGGGCCGCCGCGCTCGCCCTGGAGGCGGATGGGCAGCCGCCCGAGGGGCCGGACACCCCCGGGTACCGGGTGCGGGCGACCCCGCAGCCGGAGGCGGTCGCCGTGTACGCGCCGGAGGGCGAGCGGTTGCGGGCGTGCACGGCCGCCCTGGAGCGGGCGGGCTGGCAGACGGGCGAGTACACGGAGGCGCGGACCAGGACGCGCTATCTGCTGGCATCGCCGCGCCGGGTGTGACGGGCGTGCCAGGATGCCGTCAAAGGATCAGTGCGTCGTACACGTGACGTCGTCCACAAGACGCCGCACGCGAGACGTCGTACACGAGGCGTCGTGCACGTGACGTCGTACGCGAGAAGGGGAAGTCGTGAGCGAACCGTATTCCGTCCGGGTGACCGTCCGTGGCTACGAGACCGATGTGCAGGGGCATCTGAACCAGGCGGTGTACATCAACTACGCCGAGCACGCCCGCTGGTCGCTGCTCCAGGCGGCCGGGGTCACGCAGGCCGAGCTGATCGGGCGGGGCGTGGGCCCGGTGGGGCTGGAGACGACCATCCGGTACAAACGGGAGCTGCTCGCCGGTGACGAGGTCGACGTGAGCTGCGCGTTCGAGTGGGGCGGCGGCAAGACGTTCCGGATACTCCAGAAGATCACCAAGGCGGACGGCACGCTGGCCGCCGAGGTCGACGCGGTCGGCGGGCTGCTGGACCTGAAGGCCCGGAAGCTGGTCGCCGATCCGCGCGAGGTCTTCAAGGAACTCGCCGCGGACCCGGAGCTGTTCGGGTTCTGACCCGGTCCGCGCGCGCCGCCCGCGCGGCCGTCTACGCGTCGAGCAGTTCCGGCTGGTGCTCGGCGTCGTAGACCGCCCGGGCCTGCGCGATGTAGTGGCGGTTCTGCTCGGCCCAGTCGGTCAGCCGCTGCAGGGTCTCGTGCAGTTCCAGGGCCACCGGGGTGAGTTCGTACTCCACGCGCGGCGGCACCGTCGGATACACGGTGCGGGTCACCAGGCCGTCGCGCTCCAGGTTGCGCAGGGTGAGGGTCAGCATCCGGCGGCTGATGCCCTCGATGCCGCGCTCCAGTTCCGTGAACCGGATGGGCCCGTGCGAGGCCGCCACCAGGATCTGCACGCTCCATTTCCCGGCCACCCTGTCAAGAACCTCGCGGACGGGACAGGCCTGCGCGTTCACGACCTGGCTGGTAACACCGGTGTTCCTCTGGGACATCGAACTGCCTCCTTACGCCGTCCTCTTATGGTCACTCACCATGAACCCCGTTACAAGTCGTGCACCTTGCGCACGATCGGTTCCTGTTGATGTCCCTGGCGAGCTACGGCGATTGCGGAGGCCAGAAGGCCATGTCGACCACGACCGGCACACCGGCCGCACCGGTGACCACCTCTCGAACATACCCGCGCTGGGCGTCCCTCGCCGTCCTGTGCGCGGGGGCGCTGATGACGATCCTGGACGGCACGATCGTCACCGTGGCGATGCCGGCCGTCCAACGCGACCTGGGCTTCAGCGGTCCGGGGCTGGCGTGGGTGGTGAACGCCTATCTGATCCCGTTCGGCGGACTGCTTCTGCTGTTCGGCCGTCTGGGTGATCTGGTGGGCCGGAAGCGGATGTTCACGGCCGGGCTCGCCGTGTTCACCGCGGCCTCCGTGGCGTGCGGGCTGGCGACGAGTCAGGGCGCGCTGGTCGCGGCGCGGGCGGTGCAGGGCGCGGGCGGCGCGATGACCTCGGCCGTCGTGCTCGGCATGCTGGTCTCGCTCTTCCCCGAGCCGCGCGAACAGGCCCGCTCCATCGCCGTGTTCAGCGCGGTCGGGTCGGTGGGCGCCACCCTGGGCACCTTCCTCGGCGGGGCGCTGACGCAGGCGCTGAGCTGGCACTGGATCTTCCTGATCAACCTGCCGATCGGGGTGGCGGCCTGGCTGGCCGCGGTACGGATCCTGGCCCGCGAGCCCGGCGCCGGGCTCCGCAGGGGCGCCGACGGTCCGGGCGCGGCCCTGGTCACCGGCGCGCTGATGCTCACCGTCTACGTCATCGTCGGCTCCGGCGACCGGAGTACGTCCGCCACCCTGCTGCTGGCCGCGCTCGCCCTCGCGCTCCTCGTGGCGTTCACCGTCCGCCAGGCCCGGGCCGAACACCCGCTGCTGCGGCTGCGGATGCTGCGCTCCCGGACGCTGAGCGGCGCGAACGGCGTGCAGATCCTGATGATCGCGACGATGTACGGCTTCCAGTTCATCGGCGCGCTCTACCTGCAACGCGTCCTCGGCTACGGCGAGTTGCACACCGGCCTCGCCTTCCTGCCGGCACCGCTGGCGATCGGCGTCCTGATGCTGGGGCTGTCGGCGCGCATGACCGGCCGCTTCGGCGCGTACCGCGTGCTCCTCGCCGGGCTGGTCCTCATCACCGTCGGGATGGCCCTGCTGAGCCGGGCGCCCGCCGGCGGGTCGTACTCCGACGTGCTGCCGCCGATGCTGCTCATGGCGGCCGGTTTCGCCGCGGCGATGCCCCCGCTCACCGGCCTCGCCATGGCCGGTGCCCGCGAGGAGGACGCGGGGCTGGCCTCCGGGCTCTTCAACACCACGCAGGTGGTGGGCGGTTCACTGGGCCTCGCCGCCCTGTCCACCCTCGCGGCGAGCCGTACCGACGGCCTGCTGCACGCGGGCGCCGAATCGGTGCCGGCCACGGCGGCCGGCTACCAGCTGGCCTTCCGGGTGGCCACGGTGATCGCGGTGGCGGCCCTGGGTCTGGCGGCGGCCACGCTGCGACCGCGGCGCGCCTGATCCGGGCGGTCCGGCACGCCTGAGCCGGGCGGACCGGCGCGCCGGCACCGGACGGAACCGGCACACCCCGAGCGGAGCCGGTACACCCGCACCGGCGCCGGGCAGGCCCTGCTCTCAGACCGCCCCGAACGCGCCCCTGTGGTCCTCCGCCCACTCCCGATAGGTCCGGGCCGGGCGGCCGAGCACCTCGCGGGCGTCCTCGGTGAGCACCGCGTTGCCTCCGGCGCGGACGAACGCCAGGCCGGTCAGGACGCCGTCCACCTGGGCCCCCTGCATGCCCCAGGCCGTGCGGAGGAAGTCGCGGGTCTCGTCCGGGGACAGGTCACGGGTCGGGACCGGGCGGCCCAGGACCTCGGCGAGCACGGCGGCCTGGCCGGGGACGGTGATCGCCTCGGGACCGGTCAGGGTGTACGTCCGCTCCGTGTGCCCGGCGTCGAGCAGGGCCCGTACCGCCACCTCGGCGATGTCGCGGGGGTCGATCACGCCCGAAGCGCCGTCCCCGGTCATGTTGGGGACCGGTTCGCCCGTGCGCAGCGCCTGCAGCCAGGTCAGCGTGTTGGAGGCGAACGACGAGGGCCGCAGCACCGTCCAGGCGAGCCCGCTGTCCCGCACGGCCCGCTCCCCGGCCACGTGCCAGGAGCCGGAGGGACCCGACCCCGGATCGCCGGTGGCGATGGCGGACAGCTTCACCAGCCGCTCCGCGCCGGCGGCCCTGGCCGCGGCGACCAGGACCGCGTCCTGTCCCTCGTCGGGGCCGGCCTGCCTGAGCAGGAACACGGCGGTCACGCCGGCCAGCGCGGCCTCAAGGGACGCCGGTTCGGCGTAGTCCCCGCGCACCACGTCCACCCCGGCGGGCACCTTGGCCTTGGCCGGGTCGCGGGTGAGCGCGCGCACCTTGGCTCCGCGCCCGGCCAGTTGTCGTACGACGTCACGTCCGATGGTGCCCGTGGCACCCGTCACCAGAATCATGCGGTCCACGGTGGGCCCGCCGGGGCGCCCTTCTCTTGGAAATTCCGGCACGGCCGGCCCGCCCGGACCGCGGCGCGGGTCGCTTACGGTGGAAGGGTGCCGATGACCATCGCCGAGCCGCTCGCGACCGTGCCCGACGCGCTGCGCCCCTGGGTCGCCGGGGTGCGGACCATCTCCTTCGCGGAGCCTCCCGAGGGGACGTTCGTCCAGCTGCCGGACGCGCTGACCAAGGTGGTGCTGCGGGTGACGGCGGACGGGCAGCGTGACGTCCTCGCGGTCGGGCCGCGGGTGCGGGCCGCCTACCACGAGGGGAAACCGCACATCTCGTGCGTGGAGCTGGTCCTCGCTCCGGGCACCGCCCGGGCCCTGCTGGGCGTACCGGCCGCCGGGCTGGTCGGCCGGGTGGTGCCGCTGGACGCCCTGCCCGGCGGGGTGGCCCGCCGGTTCGCACATGAGGTGCGGTGGCTGGATCCGGCGACGGCGCTGCCGCGGATCGCCGAGGTGCTGCCCGGCCTGTTGTCCGAGCAGACGGACGCGGACCGGACGGCGTTGCTGCGGGCGGGCGTGGACGCGCTGTCCGTGCGGCTGGACCGGGCGCCCGCGCAGGTGCGGGACGTGGCCCGGGAACTGGCCGTCAGCGAACGCCAGTTGCGGAACCTGTTCAGCGACGGGGTCGGGGTCTCCCCGAAGCACTACGCCCGCATCGACCGGGTCCGCACGGTCGCGGCCCGCGCGGGCAGCGTCGGCTGGTCCGAACTGGCCGCCGCCACCGGCTACTTCGACCAGTCGCACATGACGACCGACTTCCGCGCCCTGATGGGCGTACCGCCCCGCTCGTACTTCACCGGCCGGCTGCCCGCGACCACCCCCTGCCAGGCGCTGCGGCTCCGGCGGCGCTGACTCCGGTCGCTCGAGGCCGACGCGCGCACCCGGACCGAGCGGCGGGTCGTGGCTGAACAGCCGGTGGTGGTCGACCCGCATGCGCCTGCCGGAGGCTGCCGCCCAGGCGCCTGCGTCACGTGATCGACTGAGGCGCGGCGAGGGGTACGGCGGTCTCCGTCGTCGCCCTCGCCTCCGCGCGCCCCCGGCCCAGGTGGTTGAAGACCAGGTTCAGCACCACCGCGGTCACGCAGCCGGTCGAGATCCCCGAGTCGAGGACGATCCGGGCGGTCTCCGGGAAGGCGTGGTAGAAGTCCGGCTCGGTGATCGGGATGATGCCGACGGCGAGGGAGACGGCGACGACCAGGACGTTCTCGCCCTTGTCCAGGCCGGCCCCGACCAGGTTCTGGATGCCGCTGGCCGCCACCGACCCGAACAGGACCACGCCCGCGCCGCCCAGGACCGGACGGGGTACGACGGCGATCAGCGAGGCGGCCGTCGGGCACAGGCCCATCAGCACCAGGAAGCCGCCGCCGGCCGCGACCACGAACCGGCTGCGGATCCGGGTCATCGCGACCAGGCCGATGTTCTGCGCGAACGCGCTGCACATGAACCCGTTGAAGAGCGGGCTGAGCGCCGAGCCGAGGGTGTCGGCGCGCAGCCCCGCCGCGATCGTCCGCTCGTCGGCGGGCCGTTCGACGATCTCGCCCAGCGCCAGCATGTCCGCGGTCGACTCGGTCATCGAGACCACCATCACCACGCACATGGAGAGGATCGCGGCGAGCTGGAACTGCGGGGCGCCGAAGTGGAAGGGCGTCGGGAAGCCGATCAGGTCCGCGTCCGCGACGGGCGCGAAGTCGGTGACGCCGAACGGGATCGCGACGACGGTGCCGGCGACCAGGCCGAGCAGCACGGCGATCTGCTTGACGAAGCCGTGGGTGAAGCGGCGAAGGAGCAGGACGATGACGAGAGTTGCGGCGGCCAGCCCCAGGTACCCGGCCGAGCCGTAGTCCTGCGCCGCCGGGTCGGGGCCCTGCGCCCAGCCGAAGGCGACCGGGAGCAGCGAGACACCGATGAGCGTGATGACCGTGCCGGTGACGACGGGCGGGAAGAAGCGGACGGCCTTGCTGAAGAAGGGGGCGGCGAGGAAGCCGAGCAGGCCGGCGACGATCACCGCGCCGAAGATGACGGGCAGGGCGTCGGACCTGTCGTGGGTGGACGCGGCTATCGCGGTCATCAGGGCGACCCCGGCGAAGGTGACGCCGTTGACGAAGGGCAGCCGGGCGCCGATCTTCCAGACGCCGAGGGTCTGGAGGAAGGTGGCGAGGCCCGCGGTGAAGAGGCAGGCGGCGGTCAGGAAGGTCAGTTCGGTGCCGGTGAGGCCGATGGCCGCTCCGACGATCAGGGGCGGGGCGACCACTCCGGCGTACATGGCGGCCACGTGCTGCAGGCCCGTGGTGGCCATTTTCAGGACGGGGAGTTTCTCGTCGACGGGGTGCACTGGTTGCGCGGACACTGCGGCTCTCCTCCGGTCGGTTACGCATCGGCTCTGACGCGGGTTTCAGGGAGGTGGTGCGGGTGGTCGAGGTCGTGCGGGACCCGAGAGGAGGACGGTGACCGTGCCCGGGCGCGCGCAGGGCAGCGCGCGCCCGGGAGACGGCCGCCGTGGGCCCTTTCGGGGTCCACGGCCACCGGCCGGGAGCCGTCCCTCCCGACCGGAGCTCAAGTGCCTTGCAAGGGAACGGGGTTACCGCCCGGCGATCTCCGCCAGCCGCCGGGCCTCGGCCCGTGTCGCGCGGGCGATGGCGTCCTCGTCGACGTGCAGCAGCCGGTTGTCCTCGACGATCTGACGGCCGTTCACGAAAGAGGCGGTGACCGGGGCGGCGGCGCCGAAGACCAGGGCGGTCACCGGGTCGGCGATGGAGGCGTGGGCGAGGGTGTCCAGCTTCCAGAGAACGAGGTCGGCGAGCTTGCCGGGTTCGAGGGAGCCGATCTGGCCCGCCCGGCCGAGGACCTGGGCGCCGCCGTAGGTGCCGAGGCGCAGCGCCTGGCGGGCGTTCAGGGCCGCCTCCCGGTGCGCGCCGAGGCGGTTGATCAGCAGCGCGTTGCGCAGTTCGGTGTGGAGTTCGCCGGACTCGTTGGACGCGGTGCCGTCGACGCCGAGGCCGACCGGGACGCCGGCGGCGAGCATGTCGGGGACGCGCGCGATCCCGGCCGCGAGGCGGGCGTTGGAGGACGGGCAGTGGGCGACGCCGGTCCTCGTGCGGGCGAACGCGGCGATGTCGGAGTCGTTCATGTGGACGCAGTGCGCCATCCACACGTCCTCGCCGAGCCAGCCGGTGGACTCGAAGTAGTCGGTCGGGCCCGTCCCGAACAGTTCCTTGCAGAACTGCTCCTCCTCGACGGTCTCCGAGCCGTGGGTGTGCAGCCGCACTCCCAGCCGTCGGGCCAACTCGGCTCCCTGCCTGAGGAGTTCGGTGGAGACGGAGAACGGCGAGCAGGGCGCGACGGCCACCTGGGTCATGGCGTCGAAGGAGGCGTCGTGGTGCTCCCCGACGGTCGCCTCGGTGGCGGCGAGGGCGCCTTCGAGGGTCTCGACGGCGAAGTCCGGGGGCAGTCCGCCGTCCTTCTCGCTGCGGTCCATGGAGCCGCGGGCGAGGGTGAAGCGGACGCCCGTCTCGCGGGCGGCGCGGATGATCGCGCCGGACAGGTCGCCGGAGTCCTTCGGGTAGACGTAGTGGTGGTCCATCGCGGTGGTGACACCGCCGCGGGCCATCATGGCGAGCGAGCCCTGCGCGGCGGCGTACACCATGGGCTCGTCGATGCGCGCCCAGGTCGGGTAGAGGGCGACGAGCCAGTTGAAGAGGTTGTGGTCGGTGGCCAGGCCCCGGGTGATCCACTGGTAGTAGTGGTGGTGGGTGTTGACCAGGCCGGGGGTCACCAGGTGGCCGGCGGCGTCGATACGGCGTACGACGTTCTCCAGGCCCTCGGGTGCCCTGCCCGCGCCGAGCGACTCGATGCGGTTGCCGGCGATGACGACGTACCCGTTCGCGTACTCGGTGTCGTGGGCGTCGACGGTCGCGATCGAACAGTTCTCGATGACGATGCGCTGGTCTGCTGCCATGATGCGTCCTTTTCGCTCAGTGGACTCGTGGTGAGGGCACGGCAGGACCCCGGGGATTTGAGTGCCGCGGCCGGGGAGCCCGAAGAGCCCGCTCCCCGGCCGAGGGTGCCGAAAAGAGTGAGGAGGTCAGAGGTTGGTGAGGTCCACCGGGATCCTCGCCTCGCAGCCTTCCCGCAGGACGGTCGCCTCGATCAGGCCGTAGGGCCGGTCGGCGGCGTAGTACACCTCATTGTCGTTCTTCAGCCCGAAGGGCTCCAGGTCGACGAGGAAGTGGTGCTTGTTCGGCAGCGAGAAGCGGACCTCGTCGATCTCGCCGCGGTTCTCGATGATCCGCGAACCCATCTGGTACAGCGTCTGCTGCAGCGAGAGGGAGTACGTCTCGGCGAAGGCCTGGAGCATGTGCTTCTTCGTCTGCTCGTAGGACTTCTCCCAGTGGGGCGTCTTCTGCTCGTCGTCGGTCCAGTTGAACCGCCAGCGGGCGGAGACCTCGGTGGCCAGGATGCGGTCGTACGCCTCCGGGAGGGTCGTGTACCTGTCCTTGACGTAGCCCCAGAACTCCGAGTTCGTCGAGTTCATCACGACGAGGTCCTTGAGGCCGGAGACGACCTCCCACGCGGAGCCGTCGTAGGTGATCTGCGTGAGCCGGGTCTCCTGGCCCTTGCGCACGAACGAGTGCTTGACCTCGTCGGCGCCGATGGACCTGGAGTTGGCGTCGGAGGCCTCGATGCGCTCCCAGGCGTACTCCTCGATCCGGATCCGGGCCCGGTGGATCGGCTCCTGGCTGGTCACGAAGTGCCGGGCGAGGTGGATGCCGAACTGCTCGGCGGACTCGATGCCGTGCTCCTTGGCGAACGCGAACACCGTGTTCTTGGTGGTGTCGGTCGGCAGGACGTTGGCGTTGGAGCCGGAGTAGTGGACCTCGTCCATGTCGCCGGAGAGCGACACCGAGACGTTGAGGTCCTTGATGTGGTGGGTGGCGCCGTCCCGCGTGATCTTGACGACCCGGTTCTCGGCCTTGCCGTACTGGTTCTGTCCAAGAATCGTGGGCATGTGTAGCTAGCTCCCTCGGTAAACGGAGTAGCCGAACGGGTTGAGCAGCAGCGGTACGTGGTAGTGCTCGCCCGGTACGACGGCGAACGTGATCGCCACCTCCGGGAAGAACACGGCCGGTCCGCTGTCCCGATTCGCGGGGGCGTCCTGCTGCGCATCGGCTTGCTTCTTCTCGAAATACGGCTCCACCGCGAAGTCGAGCCGTACGTGTGCGGTCCCCTCCGGCAGCGCCGGCAGGTCCTTGCACCGGCCGTCCGCGTCGGTCACGGAACCGCCGAGCGCCTGCCAGTCCGCCTCCCGGCCGGGGCGGGCGGAGAGCCGGACGGCGACGCCTTCGGCGGGACGGCCGACGCTGGTGTCCAGGATGTGGGTGGACACGGAGGCGGTGGTGCTGGTGCTCATGGTGTCAGGCGTCCTCTTCAGCTCTTCGGTCTGCTTCGACTTCAGTCCGCTTCGACCAGCCGGCCGAGCCGGATGCGGTTGATCCTGCCCAGTTCGGTGCGGACGATCTCCCGCTCCTGCTCGGGCGCGTTGCCGATCCGCTCCTTGGCCGCGTCCCGCATCTCCTCGCCGGTGCGGCCGGTGGCGCAGATCAGGAAGACATGGCCGAACCGCTCCTGGTAGGCGAGGTTGAGTTCGAGCATCTCCGCCTTGAGGGCGTCCGCGGCGCCGGCCATGCCGGACTGCTCGCGGGCCGAGGTGGGGTCGCCCGGCCTGGGGCGGCCGATCGGCGGATGCCCGGCCATGGCCTCGGCGAGGTCCGCCGCGCTCAGCCCGGCCATGGCGGTGTCGCTGGCGGTGTAGAGGGCCTCCGGGGTGGCGTAGGGGCGGGCGGCGAGCAGGTGCCGGGCCCAGGCGGTGGAGGCGCACGCCTCGTGGAGGGCGGCGAGTGCCGCGCGCTCCTCCAGTTCGTTGAACCGGGCCAGGCCCGGGGGCGTGGAAGTCGACGTCACGGGAGCCTCCGTGGCCGTGTGCGGCCTTCGTGCTGAACGGACTGCCGTCAGCTAACGCCCTCCGGAACCCAGCGTCAACACTTTGTTGAAAATTCCGCGTAACAACCCCCGCCGCCGGCCGGCCGGCTCAGCTCTCCTTGTCGCGGTTGAGGTAGTTGTAGACGGTGAAGCGGCTGACCCCGAGCGCGCTCGCCACGGTCTCCACGCCGTGCCGTACGGAGAAGGCTCCCCGCGCCTCCAGGATGCGCACGACCTCCTGCTTCGCCTTGCGGTCCAGGTCGGCCAGCGGCTTGCCCTGCTTGCGCTCCATGGCGGCCAGGATGTGGTCGAGGGAGTCCGCGAGCTGCGGCAGCCGTACGGCGACCACGTCGACGCCCTCCCAGGCGAGCACGACGTCGTCGGGGCCGGCCTCGTCGGGCGGGAGCATCTCCCCGCCCATGGCGTCGACCAGCGGCTTCACGGCGGTGATGAAGGGCTCGTCCCCGTTTCCGGTCACTTGTCGCCGCCCTCCCCCACCACGTTGACCTGGAGCGAGATCCGGGTGGCGCCGGCCTCCAGGGCCCTGCGCAGCAGCGCGTCCACGGCGCTGAGCACGGCGTCGGAGCCGCCCTCCGCCGTGTTCCCGAACGGCCCGACGTCCACCGCGTCCAGCTGAGCACCCTCGATGACCTCACGGGCGACCAGCGCGTGCGCGGGGGCCTCGTCGAGGTCGAAGGGTTCGGTCGTGAACTCCACTCTCAATCGCATTGCGCCCCCAGAAAACGCACTTCCGGCCTGGGCTTCGGCCGACCGCCGCACAGCCGCGACACACCCCGGGCCAGTCAGTTCCACCGTGACGGAGCCGCTGCGTCCGCCACGAGCCGACCCTAACCGACCAGGGCACCCCTCCGCCCGGTCAGCGGGTGCTCCACTTCTGGTTGTCCTGACCGTTGCAGTCCCAGAGCTGGAGCCGGGTGCCGTTGCCGGTCTGCTCGTCCTTGACGTCCACGCACTTGTTCGCCTGCGGATTGACCAGGTCGTTGCTGGAGTTCAGGCGGAACTGCTGAGCCGGGTTGCCGCTGCACACCGCGAGCTGGATCACCGCGCCGTTCTGCGAGGAGCCCCAGGCGACGTCCATGCAGAGACCCATCGAGCGGATCGTGCCGTCGGAACGGAAGTCCCACTTCTGCCAGTTCTTGCCGTTGCAGGTCCAGATCTCCAGCGGCGAGCCGTCCGCGCCCTTGTGCCCCACCATCTCGATGCACCGGTTGGAGGCGTGACTGTAGATGGTGGTGCCGGGCGCGCTGGTCACCGTGGCGGTGACCGTGGCCTTGGTGCCGGTGGTCTTCTTCTTGGAACTCCCGCCGGAGGACGCCTTCTTGGGTGCCTGCGCGGAGCTGCCCGCCACCACCCCGGCACCCGCCGCCGCGGCCCCCGCGCCCTTCTTCACCGTGTTCTTCCTGCCGCCGCCCGCCGACCGGGAGGGCGACGCGGTCGGCGAGGAGGACGCCGGGTCCGGGGTGGCCGAACCGTAGGCACCCGGCCCGTCGTCCGTCGTCGCCCCGTTCAGCACCGTGCCGGCCTCGGCGGCCCGGTCCGACGTCTTCCCGTCCGCACCCGACCGGCCGAGCATGCCCGACACCAGGAACGGCACGCCGATCAGCAGCGCCCCCGCGATCGCGGCTCCGGCCAGCAGCCCCCGGGAGGGACGGCCGAAGGCGGGGGTGCCCAGGACGTCCGCACCGGCTTCGGCGCCGGTTCCGGCTCCGGCGCCCGGGGCGGCTTCCGCCTCGGTGTCGGCGTGGCCGTCGGGTGCCGCTTCCGGGCCGGGGCCTGCGCCGGCCCCGCGCTCCGGGTTCGCGCCCGCGTCGGCGCCCGGTGCCGGAGGCGTTCCCGCGGCCTGACCGGGGCCCGGGGCGGAGGCCGAGGCCGCGACCGGGGCCGGGGCCGCAGCGGCAGGCCGCGACCGGGCCGTGAGAGCCTCTTCCGCCCGCGCGGCGGTCTCCGTCTCGCCGGGACCGGTCGCCGGTTCCCCGCCGGCGGCCGGGACCGCTGCCGCTGCCGAGGCCTGGGCCTCCCGCGCCGCTCCGGTCGCGGGCGCACCGCCCGAGGTGGGGTCCGGGGCCGCACCCGACTCCGTCTCGCCCGTCGTCGGCTGGTGCCGCGGGCTGTTCTTGCCGGACATGGTGTTCCTTCCGATGTGATCGGGTGGCGACCGGTCAGTCGTCGTCCGCGGCGGGCGCAGCGACCGAGAACCGGTTGCCGTCGAAGTAGAGGGTCAGCGGGGCGCCGTCGGCCGGGCCGAACCGGTGGCTGCGGTCGCCGGGGCCGAGCACCAGGACCGGTCGCCCGGTGTCACGTGCGACCAGCGCCGCCAGGGTGGACACGTAGAAGGGGGTGTCGGGGCGGGCCAGCACCAGTGCGAGGCGCGCGGAGTCGTCCAGTCCGGCCTCGGCGACGGTCACCGTGCCGTTCTGGAGGATCGCCTGGGCGCGCACCTCCTCGGTGAGGGCACCGACGTGCGCCAGCGCGGCGGTCGTCAGCTCCGTGTCGGGGCCCGGGAGCGCGGCGTCGTCGGGGGCCCCGTGCGCGGCCACGTCGGCCCGGGCCCAGGCGAGGAGCGCGCCGTGCGGGTCACGGCGACGGGTCCAGGCCGGGGCGGTGCCGGAGGAAGCGAGCAGCCCGGCCAGGGAACGGGCGAACGTCTCGGGGCGCTCCGCCCGCGACACGACGGGCCGACGGACCGACGGCCCTCCGCCGCCCGGACCGCTCCCGCCGCCGTCGCCGTCCTCGTCGTCTTCGTCCTCGCTGTCGTCGCTGTCGTCGCTGTCGTCGCTGTCGTCGCTCTCGAATTCCTCGCCGGTCCCGCCCCCGGCTCCGGCCGGCACGGTCCCCGGCTCCCGCGGCGCCTCCTCGGGGGCTGCCTCTGGCTCGTCCTCGGGCTCCTGCGCGAGCTCGGCCGCCGGTCCGGCGCCGCTGCGGGCCCGGGTCGGGCGAGGCGTGCGGCGGGGCCAGGCGGCCGGGGTGGCGGCCAGGGAGCCGGTGGGCAGCGGCACGGTGCCGTCGTCTGCCGCCGCCCGCTCCGTCTCCAGGAGGGCTACCACGTCGGCGAGGTCGTTCTGGGCGTTCCGCTGCCGGGCCGCCTGCCGGCCCTGCTCGGCGAGGGAGGCGTCGACCTCGCGTCCGAGGGCGTCCAGCGCCTCCTGGGCGGCGTCGCGCGCGGCGACCGCCTGGTCGTGCCGTGCGACGGCCGCGGCGAGTGCCGCCCGGGCCGTGCGGTCGGCCGTGGCCGCCGTCGCGGCCGTGTCCTGGGCGTGGGTCAGGGCCTCGGCGGCGGTGCGGGCCGCGTCCCGGGCCAGGCCGAGCCGGCGCGCAGTGTCGTCGGCGGCGTGCCGGGCGGTCTCGGCGGCGCGGCCGGCCGCCTCGGCCGCCGTCCGGGCCCGGGCCAGCGCCGTGCGCGCCCCGTTCCGGCGCGACTCGCGCCGGGCCAGGGACTCACCCGAGGCGCCGCTGCCCGTGCTGCCGCGACCGCCGCCCCGCGTGGCCGGGGTGGCCGGGGTGGCGGCCCGCCGTACGGCCTCCTCCGCCTCCTCCAACTCGGTCTCCGCGGTCCTGACCGCCTCGTGGGCTTCGTCGGCGGCGTCGGCCGCGGCCGTGGCCCGCCCGGTCCGCTCAGCGAGATCGGCCGTCAACTCCGTCACCCGGGCACGCCGTTCCCGGTCGGTGCGGGCGGCCTCGGTGACGGCGGTGTCGGCGGCGGTGCGGGCGTCGGCCGCGGTGCCGGCCGCGGCCCGGGCGTCGGCCAGCTCCCGTTCCGCCTCGGTCACCGGCGGCAGGGCGTCGTCCCGCGCGCGCAGGGCGTCCGGCATCCGTGCCTGGAGCCGGGCCTCGTGCGCGCGGGCCGCGTCCTCGGCCTGCCCGGCCTCCTCCAGCGTGCGTATCTGAGCGCGTACGGCCGTCCAGCCGTCGCCCCGGCCGTCCCCCACGCCCCCGTCCCGGCCGGCGGCCCGGTCCTCCGCCTGATCCTCGTCCCGGTCCTCGGCCTGGTCCTCGGCCGGTGTGACGTCCGGGTCGCCGTCGGCGTCGAACCGACGGAACCGCACGCCGTCGCCGTCGCGCAGGGCCAGTTCGACCGGTCGCCGCAGGAGGGCGGCGGTGCCCGAGGCGGCGTACAGGGCGCGGGCGGTCTGTGCCGCGCCGCCGTCGACGGCCAGCCACAGCTGGACCATGCCGTCGTCGCCGTCCGGGCCCGCCCCGATGCCGTCCGCCAGCAGGGTGGGCAGGTCCCGCAGCGGCACGGTCCGCCAGTCCCGCAGCACGTCGTCGGCCCTGCCGTCCGCCGCCCGCGCGTCCGCGGCCTCCCGGGCGAGGGAGGCGCCGTCGAACACCCCCGGGTCGGTACGGGCACCGGCGACCCCGAACCCGAGCAGATCGCGCTCCAGGGGCCGGATCCGCACGGTGCCGGTCACGTACCGGACGCCGTTCGAGCCGTGCACGGTGATCAGTGCGTCCGCGAGTGCCTCGTGGCTGCGGGTGCCGCGCGAACCGGCCGGGGTGGTGGTGTTGCCGTGCTTGAGCCAGTCCCGGCGGGCACCGCTGACGGCGGCGCCCGTGCCGGGCTGCTGCGGCTGGCGGGCCAGCACCGGCAGGGTGAAGCCGAGGAGGTGCCGGTTCGCGTCGTCGACGCTGAAGCCGCCCTGCGCCGAGAGGCTTCCGGTGAGGCCCGCCTGCGAGGCGGAGCCCGCGCTCACCGTGCTGATCCGCAGCCGGTCCACCGTCACGTCGCCGGTGTCGGTCACCGGGCGCGGCCGGTACAGCTCCACGGTGAGCCGGGGCGGGGTGCCCGGACGGCCCTGGAACGGGTAGGCGCCCGGCATCACGGTGGTCACACCGGCCGGGCCGCGCGGGTGGTCCAGCGAGACCGTGCCCGCCTGGACGAGTTCGCCGACCCGCACGGCGGTGGCGTCCGCGGAGTCCGAGGCGGCCAGCGACCGCCAGGAGTGGGTGAGGTCCGGGGCCACCTCGGTGAGCGCGGCGGCGAGTTCGGCGCCCCCGTCGAAGCCGAACACCGGCGCCGGGCCGCCCGGCGTGAACCGCCGCCCGGTCACCGCGGGGCGCCCGCGGTGCCGTCCCACCGCCAGGGGTGCCTCGGCGGGCGCGGGTTCGGCGGTCTCGCTGCCGGTGAAGCGCAGCGCGGCGGAGGCGTGCACGGTGACGGTCCGGGCGGGCCGGCCCCGGAACAGGTGCGTGATCCGGTCGGCGAGCGGGGTGTCCGCGTCGGTCAGGCTCAGCACCCCGTGCTGGAGGACGCTGCCCGGCAGGTCCAGCAGCCAGTCGGCGGTCGGGGTCGAGCGGACCTCGGCGACGATCCGGTACGGGACGCCCTCGAAGTCGGCGGCGTTGTCGGTGCGCAGCCAGTAGCGGTCCTCGGCTGCCCGGGTCGCCCGCGCCGAGTTGCCGCGGACCGTGTCGGCGCCGAGCAGGACGTTCGCCCGGTCGGTGCGGGGACCGCCGGTGAGCCTCGGGATCCGCGACTGGAGCTGGACGAACCCCGAGTGCCGGACGGTACGCGCGGTCCGGTCGGTCACCGCGGACGGGGTGTGGCCGAGGAAGTGCTCGATGCCGGCGCCCGGTGCCGCCGGGAACCCGCGCAGCAGGCGCAGCGCGTGGTCGTCGGCGTCCGGTTCGGTCCGCAGCGTCACCTCGACCAGGCGGGCACCGCCGTAGCCGACGTGCCGGTACCGGAACCGCTGCACCCGGCCCGGTCCCCGCCCGGCCAGGGTGCGCAGCCCGGCCGTGGAGGTGAGGTCGGCGATCCTGGTGGCCACGCCCGGCAGGTACGACGAGTGCCCCGGCCGGGTCGTGCCGGGCGCCTCGTCCTCCACCAGTCCGAGCAGCAGCCGCCGCAGTTCGTCGGGGCGCCGCACGGTCCGGGTGGCGTCGGTGAACTGGTCCATCGCCTGGACGCTGCCGAGGCCCACCTCGCGGGAGGCGACGAACCGGCGCGGCAGCGGCACCGAGCCCGGCACCTGCGCGGGCACCGTGAGACCGGCCACCCCCGCGAACCAGGCGGCGTGGCGCCGGATCTGCGCCGGTGTGGCCAGGAACCGCACCGCGTCCGGCAGTTCCACCGCCACCGTCACCGTACGGCCCTCGCCCTGCCCGAACGCGTTGCCGACGGCGTTGCGGCGGCCCCGCCGGAACGTCACCAGCAGGAGTCCGTCGGCCGCGATGCGGTGCTGGGCGCCGCTCTCGGTGGCCGTGCGGTTCACCACCGTCGAGGAGGCGAGCGCCCGGGACCGGTCGCCTCGGGTGGTACGGCTGTGCCGGAGCGACGGGTTGAGGGTCGACGGCCGGTGTGCGGACGCCGTCGTGCCGTCGCCCTGCTGCTGCGCGGGGTCGTCGGCACGGCGGTGGTGCATGCCGCCGTCGTCGTCGTTGCCCGCTGCCTGGTCGGCGGCCGGGGTCTGCGCCGACGAGGTGTTGCGGACCGCGGTGAAGCCGCCCGCCCACTGCACGCTGCTGGACACCCCCCGCTGCTGTCCGGCCCCGTCGGCTGCGCTCAGCCCGGTCTCGAAGTACTGCGAGACGTCGCCCGCCGCCCGGGGCCGTCGCAGGGCGCCCCGGATCTCCACCGACAGCACCTCGTCCGCGGCGAGCCCCGGCAGGGTGAGCCCCTCGATCACGTAGGCGCCCTTGAACACCTGGTGGCCGCGGGCCAGCAGGGCCGCGGGGCTGCGGGCGGCGGTCAGCATCTCCGCGGCCACCGTGGTCGGGTCGGTGGCCGCGGCACCGGCCAGCGACCCGCCGACGGCCCGGCCCACGCGCGCCACCGGCGCCGGGGTGCGCGCGGCCACCGCGTCCCGTACGTCGTCCAGCAGGCCCCGGGCGGGATGCCCCGGGTAGGTGTTGCCGAGCACCGACCGGAACGCCTCGTCGAGCGCGGCCGACGCCCGGAACACCTCCACCATCGAGTCGTCCGGTAGCGGCACCGAGTCCGGCAGCGGGGTGCCGTGGTCGTCGGTCAGGTCGAGCAGGGTGCGGTCGGCCGGGGTGGCGGCCCGCACGGTGTGGGCCGCGGGCGCCGCCGGGGCGGGCGCGGTGGCGGGCAGCGTACGGTGCGTCGGCACCGACAGCCGCAGCGTCCCCGGCACCCGGTCCGGCGGCGGAGGCGGCGGGTCCGCCGGCGGGGCGCCGTGCGGTGCGTACGGTTCGGTCACCGTCTCGTGCGCGAACCGCACCAGGGGCTGCTCCCCCGGCCCCTCGTACAGGTCGAGCGCCAGCTCGGCCGGCACCTCGAACACCTCGCTGCGCTGTCCCGCCCCGCTGCCGATGAAGAACTGGTCGTGTCCGACGGAGAGTTGGACGCTGTTGTCGTGCTGCACCTGATGGCCGCGCACATGGTCGCCGGTGCCGCCGAGCGTCCACGCACCGCTGCGGACCGGCAGCCCGAACGAACCACCGCCGCCGTACGACATCCCGTACGACGATCCCCGCTGGTCGTTGCCGGCCGTCGACAGGGACGCCACGCCCATGCCCTGCACATCCGGCAGCACCCGGGTGTGCACGCTGTCGCCCTCCCCGCGCACCGCGCTGAGCACCAGCCGCACCCGGCGGCTCCCGGACAGCGTCGGGATCTCCAGGAAGAGCGGATGCCCGCCGTCCACCATGGCGTCCGTGGCGGCCCGCTGCCCCACCTGGGACCTGGCCTGTTCGAATCTGCGCAGATTGTTCAACTGGGCCTGCACCAGGGCCTCGTCGGGCAGCACCCGGTTGCGCGAGGTGGCGTCGGCGGGCAGGAAGCCCTCCCGGCGCAGCCAGTTCTCGGCATGCACGAAGAGGGGCTCGGCGCCCGCGACGCCCAGCGGGGTCGTGGTGGTGCCGATCGCCTGCAGATGCTCCAACTCCGCCGGGAGCCGCCGCAGTTCCTCCGGCGACGGGGCATGGCCCCGGGCGTCCTCGGCGGTCAGCAGCCGCAGGTGCATCCCGCGCGGCCAGTCGCCCGGCGCGAAGTCCAGGTGCCCGCCGCCCGGCAGGTGCAGCACCAGCGTGTGCCGTACCTCGGCCGGCGCCAGCAGATGACTCCGGTTGCTGCGCACCGCGTGCATCAGGGCCGCGCTGCCGCTCTGCGCCAGCGACTCGTTCGTCCCCGCCTGGGCCGAGGCCCGCCCCAGCACCCCGCCCCCGACCCGGCGCACCGCGTTCGGGTGGCCCTCGGAGTGGTCGCCGGTGAGCGCCGGACCGACGCTCCCGGACAACGACAGGCCGCTGCTGAACCTCGACTGGGAGTCGATCCGCACCACCTGGGTCAGATGGCTCTCCAGATTGATCTTCCCGGGGACGCTGCGCCGCAGCGGATCCCCGACGACCACCTCGGTCAGCAGCTGGAACATGCCGACCGCGCGCCCCGACGAGTCGAGAAGCACCGGCGAGAAGACCCCCCGGTCCCGCTGCATCGGCAGGGTGCCCCGCAGCAACGGCTCCGACAGGAACGTCTCCAGTTCGGCCAGGGAGTCCTCGTCCAGGGACCGCAGCCGCGCCCCGAAGTGCTCCAGCGCCTCCGCGAACAGCCGCCCCGGCTCGGCCACCGTGTCCACGCCCCACACCGGAAGGTCGTCCAGATCCGCCGCCTCCGGCAGCTCCCCCTCCTCGTCCCGCGCCAGATGCTGCGGGAACCAGAAGGTCACCGGCCCGTGCGACACGGCGGCCCCCCAGGTGACCGGTGCGGCCAGTGCCGGGGTGTCCAGCCGCACCTCCCACAGGGCGGTGAAGTCGTACGGCTCCGACGGCTCGTTGCTGCGCTGCGCCGACGTCGTCTGCACCACCGTGGTCACCGACGACGTCGACGCGAGCTGGTTCAACGTCAGCGCGAGGGTCAGCGCGACGTCGACACCGCGGACCGGGATCGCCCTGGTCACCGGGAACAGCCCGGTCCACGGCAGCAGCAGGGTACGGACCGTGCCGGACGCCTCCGCCGACACCGACTCCTGGGTGCCCACACCGCGCCGCTCCACCCGCACGTCCCGCTCGGCACCCTCGGCCTGCCCGTACCGGGCCGCCGCCACCGGGTCCGCGAGGCGCATCCGCAGATCCACCACCCGGTCCCGGCCGTTCACCCGCAGCGTGATCCGATGGCCCAGACTGCCGCGCAGATACGGCAGGTTGAGCACCAGTTCCTCCGCGCTCGCCACGGTCCGCAACTGCTCCCGCACCGGGTGCGTGTCGGGCGCGTGCGCCAGCCCGAGCGCCGCCATGACCTGCTCGTGCAGCCCGTCCACGACCGCGGCCGACAGCGGTTCGAGGAACACCAGCCCCACATTGCCGTCCAGCTGCCGGCCGTACGCGAGGACGTACGAGGACGACGGCGCCGGGACCGGTGCGTGTGAGGTGGGCCAGGCGGGCGGGGTGTCGGCCGGGATCGGCGGGTCGGCGGGCTCCTCGACGGAACCGTCGTGGACGCCGCTGTCGAAGGGGTGGTCGTGGAGCCGGGGGCCCGCCGCCGTGACGCTCTCGATGATGTCGAGATACCGGCGGGGAATCTCCACCCCGGCCTCGGTCGTCGCCATCACACCCGCGGTGTGCACGGCCGTGCTGTTGGCATGGTCACGGAAGACGAAGTCGTTGTCCCGCTGCTCGTCCGGCAACCCCAGATAATGCAGCACCTCGTGCAGCAGGTCCTCGTCCGAATGGTTCAGGTCCAGGTGCAACTGGTCGGCACGCGCAGGATTCACCGTGTCGGTGAGGGTGATCGCCTCCGGATGACCCGCGTCCTCCACCAGCCGGACCGTCACATGCAGCTGATCCCCCGAACGGGGAAGCGCGTAACGGCCGTTCAGATGCGCGTCCAGCAACCGGTTGATCCGCTCGCTCAAAGCACCCACGTGCCCCGGATCAGCGGCCTTGACCGGGAGATTCAGGGTGTGGTCACGCACCCACCGCAGGTCCGGCGCCTGGATCCGGCGCACATGCGACCGGATCAGCGTGGTCGCACCACCCAACCTGCCCGGACGAGGCGGAACGGTGCTCTGGTCGGTGTGCGGGTCGAACCGCTCCGTGGCCTGGACCGAGGGGCGGGCCCGACCCCGCAGCCCGAACCAGTCCCCCCGACGGACCGGATCGGAAAGCGGCACCGCAGACCGCCCGTCCCGCTCCGGCACCGGACGGAAACGGCCCGACGGCCGACCGCCCGGAACATCCCCCGCACGACGCGGCGCACTCGACGACGTGATGACCGAAGGTCCGGCCGTGGTGGCGGGGCCCGCGTCGCTGGCGCTGTAGTGGTTCAGGCCCGTGTAGTAGAGCTCCATCGCGGGCGCGTTGGTGGCCGGCCCGTACCTCAGCATGATGCCCCGGGGGCCGCCGGTCGCGGTGGTGCCGGCGAGCGCGGCGGGCACCGGCTGGAAGACCTGGATCGGAACGCCGAGCGTGTCGGCGAGCAACGGCAGGAACGTGTCGCCGACCGAGTTCGCCCACTCGTCCGACCAGTTGCGCACGGCACGGTCGAGTTCGGCCGCCTCGGGGGCGGTGAGCGGGGTGGTGCTCTGGTGGTAGCGGGCGATCAGCAGTGCCCTGCGCTCGTCCACCGTCATGGTGGCGAGCGTCGGCAGCGCGTTCACCGCACGCAGATAGGCGAACATCCGCCGGTTGCTCGGCGGGCTGCCGGCCGGTGCGGGCGGCGCGCCCGGCGTCGAGACGGCCTGCGCGTAACGGGTCTGGAGGTCGACCGGGTCCATGTCCTCGGCACGGGTCACACCGGTGATGCCGTACTGGGCCAGCTGGTTGTCGACCCAGGCAGCGGGCCTGCCCTGTGCCACCGTCGCGAACCGCCGGACGAGCACCCCCCTGAGCTGGCCGAGGACCTGCGGCGGGAGCGGCTGGGTGCCGTTGCGTGCCGCCGCCAGCCGGGTCAGGACCAGGTTCTGCAACCCCTGGCGGGCGGCGCGCAGATGCCCGGAGCCCTGGACGGCGGTCTGCGGGTTCTGCGCCAGCGCCATGAGCGTCTGCCGTACGAGGTTGGGCTGCCCGAGCCAGGCGGCGAGGCCCGCGTCGAGGGCCGGGTTGGCCTGCTGCAACCGGGCGGCGACCAGCTGCGGCGCGCTGCCGATGACGGCGTACAGCAGGCAGTTGCCGTCACCGGGGGTCGGGACGCCGTTGCCGCGGGGGGTGACGTACGGGGACGGCGGGACAGCGGGCGTTGTGGTGGCGCCGGGCGTCGTGGTGGAAGTGCCGGGCGTCGTCGCGCTGGTGCCGGGCGTCGTCGTACTCGTGCCGGGCGGTGGGGGCGGTGGCACGAGCGGGGCCTTGCCCTTGCTCTTGTCAGCCGCCTTGCTCTTGCCCTTGTCCTGGGTGGTGCCGGTCTTCTTCGGCTGCGGGTTCGCCGGTTTGGACGGCGGCGTGGTGACGGTGGTCCCCGTCGTCCCGGTGACGGTGGTGGCGGGGGCGGCGGTCGGGTCGTGGGTCTGGCCGCCGGCCGGGAGGGGGGTGGCCCGGCCGTCGGGGTCGGGCCAGCGGGGCGGGGCGGTGGCGAAGGTGGTCCGCAGTGCCTGTTCGGGCGTCGGGGCGCTGTCCTGGACGGCGGCGGACAGGCCCGGCAGCGCGGCGGTGGCCGCCATCTGGTCGGCTGCGGCCTGCTGCTGTGCGGTGACCGCGTCGCCGAGCTCCTTGTTGCGGCGGGTGACCTTGGCCTGGGCCCGGGTCACATGGCCCTGGGGGCGGGTCTCGCGGAGCCTGGCCACCCGCAGGTTCTCGTTGCGGCGGTCCACGGCCTGCGTGTCCTCCCCCGCCCGAGCGACGGCGTCCGCGTGGTCCTGTTCCGCCTGGCGGACGCGGGCCGGTCCGACGGAGACGATCCGCTGTGCCTGTGCAAGCGCCGCCCGGTCGGTCGTGAGCCTGGCGGCGGCCTGCTGGATCGCGTTCTCGGCGGCGGTGATCGCCGGGACCACGGCCTGTACCCGGGGGTCGTCGGCGACATCGGCCGCGGGACGGCTGGAGCGCGGGGCGCCGACCACGGCGGGGGCCGGCGGGGCGGCCGGAGCCGCCGGTGTGGCACTCGACTGCCCGCCCTGTCCGCCCTGCGCGGCTGCGGCTGCGGCTGCCGCTGCCGCTGCGGCCGCGCGTTCGGCGCGTACGGCGTTCTCGGTCCGGGTCAGTCCGGCCAGCGCCGTCTGGAGGTCACGGCGGCCCTGGGTCTCGTTCCGTTCGTTCCGCGCGATCACCGCGGGCAGTGTGGTGGCGGTGCGCCGTGCGTCCGCCAGCCCGTTCTTCAGCCGCCCGACCAGGGCCTCGGCATCCAGTACGGCCTGTGCGGAGGTGGCGGCGGCGGTCCGCGCCCGCTGCCGGGCGGCGACCGCGTCGGTGACCGCCTGCCGCGCCGATTCGAGCGCGTCCGTGGCGTCCGTGTGCGCGCGGTTGGCGTGCTGGAGGGAGAGGGTGAGGCGGTTCAGCCGCTGGGGGGTGTCGGTGAGGATGTCGGTGGCGGAGTGCAGGAGTTCGGCCTGGGCGTGGAAGGCGGTCCACGCGGTGGTGAGGCCCGGGTCGGCGGTGACGAGGGCGCCCTCCGGGGTGAACTCCCAGCGGCGGATGCCCTGCGGGTCGCGGGTCATCAGTTCGACGGGCCGGTTGCCGAGCACGGCGGCACGGGAGGCCGTGTAGAGGGCCTGTCCGAGCCGAGTGCCGTGCGGGTCGGCGCCGAGGGCCGCCCAGAACTGCACACCGTGGCTGCCCGCGGGGATCGCGGAGTGCAGGCGCTCGGGCAGGGTGTGCGGCGCGGCGGTGTCCCAGTCGGGGACGAGCGCGGGCAGGTCGTGGACGTTCGCCGGGGACTCGGCCGGGGTGATGAGGCCGTGGCCGAGCAGGTCGCGTTCCTCCACGCGGAGGGTGACGGTACCGGTGACGTGGCGGGTCCCCTCCGGGCCCTCGACGAGCAGGTGGACATCGGCGTCGACGGCGTAACTGCGGGTGCCGCGGGCTCCGTTCGCCGGGGCGTTGGTGCTGCCTGACTTGAGCCAGTCGCGGCGGCTGCCGGTCGTCGTGCCGCCGAAGGTGGAGGGCTGGGTCTGCCGCTGGGCGAGCGGCACGGAGAGACCGGCGAGCTGGTGGTTGTCGTCGTCGCCGCTGAGGAGTTCGGTGAACGCGGTGGCGAAGGAGTGGTCGGCGCCGGCAGCGGTGCTCACCGTGTCGGTGGTGTTGTGGAGCTGGTCGAGGGTGATGTCGTCGGCGTGGGTGGCGCGGCGCGGGTTGTAGAGCGTCACCGAGATCGACGGGGACCGGTCCGGCGCCCCCTCGAACGGCGTGCTGCCGGGCATCCGGCGGGTGAGGTCGGCGGCCAGCCGGGGCCGGTCGAGCGAGACCCGCCCGGCCTGGATCAACTGGCCGAGCCGGACCGCCTGCCCCTCCACCGACACGGAGGTGATCTGCGCGTGCCAGCCGCGGCCACCGCGCGGGGCCACCTCGTTCAGTGCCGTCTCCAGATGCGCCCAGCCGTCGAAGGCGAACGCCGGGGTCGGGCCCACCGGGTGGAACATCTGCGCGTCGGCGAGGTAGGGGGTGCGGGCGGGACCCGGGAGGACCGTGTTGCGCGGGTCGGCGCCGGAGACGACGGACGGGGCGGTCACCGTGGCCGGCCGGGCGGGCGCGCCGGTCTCGGTGCCGGTGAACCGCAGCGTCAGCCGGACCGGGACGGTGCGGGTGCGGGGGTTGCCGCGGGCCAGCAGCTCGTCCATCCACCGGCGTACGTCGCCGTTCGCGTCGGCCCAGGCGATGACGCCGTTCTGGACGAGGCCGCCGATGACGTTGGGCGGCCAGTCGGCGACGAGGGCGGAGCGGACGGAGAGGACGTAGTCGTACTCCAGGCCGTCGAAGTCGGCGCCGTTGTCGGTGCGCAGCCAGAACCGGTTGTCTGCGGTGGTGGCCCGCCGGGCCGACCTGCTGCTGGCCGACTGCGGGGTGAACACCGGCGCCGCACGGTCCACCTTGGTCGGGTCGGGGCCCTGGTTCGGGCGCAGGTAGCGGGTGGTCAGGGTAACCGGGAGCTGTGTCTGCCGTACCGAGGCCCGGGTGGTGGTACGGCCCGAGGAGGTGTGCGACTGCCACTGTTCGAGGCCCGAGCCGGGCGCCGAGGAACCCCGGACGGCGGCCAGGTTCTGGGTCCGCCGGGGCACCGCCGTCAGGGTGACCTCGACCAGCCGCTCGCCGCCGTATCCGTGGTGGCGGAAGTGGAAGCGGGTGGTGGCGCGGCGCGGGGTGCCGTCCGGGCCGCGTCCGGGCAGCGAACGCAGTCCGGCGGTCGAGGTGAGCTGGGCGATCCGGCTGTGCACGCCGGGCTGGTAGCCGGAGTGCCCCGGGGTGACCGCGCCGGGTGCCTCGGCCTCCACCAGCGTCAGCAGCTCCCGCCGGACCTGGCCGCGGCGCTCCCTCGGGTTCACCGGTACCAGCGGGACGGCGCCCGCGGGGTTCCCCGTCGACGGGAGGGGAGCGGCGACGGGCCGCTGGTACTCGATGACCGAGAGGACACCGCCGACGCCGAGTTCCCGGCTGCGGGTGTACGGCGCCGGCAGTGGCGCCGTCGGAACCGGTGCGGGCGCCGGTGCGAGTCCCTGCACCGAGCCCAGCCACCGTGCGTCGCGGGCGAGTTGCCCCTGGGTCAGGAGGAACTGGAGGCCGTCGGGAACGTCCACGGCGAAGGTGACGGGGCCGATCGTGCCGGGCTCGCCGATCCCGTTGAACAGGGTGCGGGAGCCGGCCCGGACCGTGACCACATAGGTGACGTCGGCGACCACCCGGTGCAGGGTGCCGCTCTCGGTGGGGGTGCGGTTGGCGCCGGTGGCGGCGGAGAGGGTGTCGGAGGTGTCGGTACGGGCCACGTGGCCGAGCCGTCCCGACGGGTTGAACAGGCCCTTGTACGGCTTGCCGCTGCGGCTCGGGGCGCCGTGCGAGACCGAACCGTCCGACTCGGGGCCGGTGTTGCCCTGTCCGGCCGCGTCCTCCGGGCCCTCCGGCGCCGTGGGCGGGTTCTGGGTGAGCACCCCGGTGCCGCCGAACTGGTGGGATTTGCCGAGGGACTTGAGCTGCTGGGCGCTGTCGGTGGCGGTGACGCCCGTCTCCAGGTACTGCCTGGTGGTGTCCAGCAGCCGGGGGCGGTGTGCGATGGCCTGGATCTCCAGGGAGTACTGGCCGTCCGCGACGGTCCCCGGCAGGCTCAGGCCCTCCACGACGTAGGAGTTCTTGAACAGCTGGTGGCCGTGGGCGACGAGACTGCCCGGGGTGAGCGCGGCGTGCCGGGTCTCGGCGGCGCGGGTCCTGCTGTCCGTCAGCCCCTGCCCGGCGAGCGGCGAGATGCCGTCGCGCTGCGGTCGCGCCGCGGCAGGCGTCGCGGGAGCCGGGGCGGCGGTGGTGCCGGGGGCCGTGACCGTACCGGTGGTCGCCGGGGCGGGCGCCGTGCCCGTGGTCACCGGGGCCGCGGGCACGCCGGGGGCGGTGACCGGGAGGATCGGGCCGGTGCCGGTGCCGGTGCCGGTGGCGGGGGGCGGCGGCTGGGCCTGGCGGCGGATCTCCGCGGCAGCCCGCCGGAAGACCGACTCGATGGCCGCGGAGCCGCGCACGGTGTCGATCAGGGCGTCGTCCGGCACCCGCACCAGTTCCGGGCGCGGGGTGCCGGTGGCGTCGGTCGCGTCGAGCCGGGCCAGGTCGGTCGCGTCGGTACGGCGGGGCGCCCCGTCCGCGCGGGCGGCGGGCGGCGCCGCGGTCGCCGAGGGCGCGTGGGTACGGCCGTCCGGCACCGCCAGCCGCAGCGAGCCAGCGACCGTCGGCAATACGGGGGCGGGCGGCGGGACGGGGGCGGGCGGCGCGGGGACGACAGGCGGCGCACCGGGCACGACGGGCGGGACGACGGGGGGCGGCACGACAGGGGGCGGCGCCGCGGCGAGGGCGGCCTGGTTGACGTCCTCCCCGAACCGCTCGCTGGGCCGGTCACCGTCGTCCGCGTAGAGGTCGAGGGCCAGCCGCACCGGCACCTCGAACTCGTGGCTGTCCTGGCCGGAGGCGATGAAGAACTGGTCGTGCGCGGTGGCGCCGCCCACGGTGTCGCCGTGGGTGACCTGGTGGCCGTACTGGTAGTCGGCGCCGAACCCGATGGAGCCCCAACTGCCCAGCGGCCCGCTGACACTGCCCATCGGCCCGGCCGCGGCGCCGTAGGACTCGCCGCGCTGCTCGGTGTCGCCGCCCGACATCTGGGCCAGGCCCATGATCTGGATGCCCGGCAGGACCCGGCGGTGGGTGCTGGGGGTCGGGGTGTCACGGACGGCGGTGAGCAGCAGCCGGACCCGGCGGACGCCGGTGTCGCTGCTGTTCGGCACCTCGAAGTGCAGGGCGTGCCCGCCGTCCACCATGGCGTCGGTGGCGGCCCGCAGCCCGGTGCGGGAGCGGGCCTCGCGCAGCCGGCGCAGGTTGTTGAGCTGGGCGTGCAGCCGGATCTGGTGCTCGGGCTCGTGGTCCCGCACCGCCTGCTTGAGCCGCGCGCCGATCCCGGCGGGGCCCGGCGCCGTGGGATCCGGCGGCAGGAAGCCCTCCCGGCGCAGCCACGCCTCGGCGCGGTCGAACAGCGGGTCCGTACCGGTGACGTCGAGCGGGGCCGTGCTCAGCCCGATGCCGTCCAGCCGCTCCAGCGAGTCCGGGAGCTCCCGCACCTCGGCGGCGGCCGGCGGGTGGCCGGTGGCGTCCGTCCTGCTCAGCACCCGCAGGTCCATGCCGTGCGCATGGACCAGCGGCGGCGCCGGGGTCTCGGTGCCGTCCGGCCGGATCAGGGTGACCCGGTAGGTGACGCCGGAGGGGGTGAGCAGATGGCCCCGGTTGGTACGGATAGCGTGCATCGTGCCGGAGGAACTGCTCGCCCCGTAGGTGTTGGTGACGGTCGCCTGGGTCTGTCCGCGCAGACCGAGGCTGCCGCCGATGGTGTCCGAGGCGTCCGGGTGGCCCTGTCGGTGGTCGCCGGTGAGCGCGGCGGCGGCGCTGCCGCTGACCGCGATGCCGCTGGTGTACTTCGACGAGAGGTCGACCTTCGCGGTGTTGACCACATGGCTTTCGAGGTTGATCTGGCCCGGGGTGCTCTGCCGCTGTGGGGTGCCGACGGTGGGCACGGTGACCAGGTGCAGCATGCCGACCGCGTTGCCGGAGGCGTCGGTGAGGACGGGAGAGTAGATGCCGCCGTCGATCTGCATGGGCAGCGTGCCGCGCAGCACCTGTTCGGAGAGGAAGTCCGAGACCTGCCCGGCGGCGGTGTCGTCGAGATCGGCGTGGAACGTCTGATGGACGTGCTCGTACAGGGCCCTGGGGTCGATCACGGAGTCGACGCCGTACAGCGGCAGATCCGCCGGGGCGGCCGGCGCGGGCAGCGAACCCGGTGCCGGATCGGCGGTGGTGAGGTGACGGGGGAACCAGATGGTGGTGGAACCGTGCGACTCCGGCGCGCTCCACCCGTCCGGCGCGGGTGCGGTGCCGGTCGCGGGGGCGGCGGGCGCGGTGCTCGCCGGGGGGACGGCGGGCGGCGCGGTGACGGCGGGGGCATCGACGCGGACCCGCCAGTGGGTGGTGAACTCCACCGGGTCCGAAGGCTCGTTGGAGCGCTGGGCCGAGGTCGTCTGGACGGCCTGGGTGACGGTGGTGGCGTCGCTCGCCTGGTTGTGGGTGATGGCCGCGGACAGCGATCCGTCCACCGCCCGCACCGCGGTCGGGGCCGTGATCGGCCAGGAACCGGTCCAGGGCACCTGGAACGTGCGGTAGGTGCCGGACGGCTGGCTGGAGAAGTTCTCCCGGGTACCGAACCCGCGCCGCTCGACGTGCTTGTCCGGGTCCCGCGGGTCGAAGCGGCCCTGCCGCAGCGAGGGCCGGGCCCCGGAGAGGGTCAGCTGTACGTCGACGGTGTGGTCGCGCCCGTCGACGCGCACCGTGATGCGGTGGCCGCCGTTGGAGCGCAGATACGGCAGCTGGAGCGCGAGGTTCTCCCGGCTCAGAGCGTCCCGTACCTGGTCGCGCACCGACTCGGGCGGGTTGTCGGGGTCCACACCGAGCGCCTCGTACACCTGGCCGTGCAGCCCCTCGATCACCTCGTCGGAGAACGGCTCCGCGTACACCAGTCCGACGGTGCCGTCCGGGAGCGTGCCGTAGGAGTTCACATAGCCCGACGGGAGCGGGGCCGGCGCGGGCGGGGTCGCGGTCGGTGCGTGTGAGGTGGGCCAGGCGGGCGGGGCGTCGGCGGGGATCGGCGGGTCGGCGGGCTCCTCGACGGAACCGTCGTGGACGCCGCTGTCGAAGGGGTGGTCGTGGAGCCGGGGGCCCGCCGCCGTGACGCTCTCGATGATGTCGAGATAGCGCTGGGGAATCTCCACTCCGTACTCGGTCGTCGCCATCACGCCCGCGGTGTGCACGGCCGTGCTGTTGGCATGGTCACGGAAGACGAAGTCGTTGTCCCGCTGCTCGTCCGGCAACCCCAGATAATGCAGCACCTCGTGCAGCAGGTCCTCGTCCGAGTGGTTGAGGTCCAGGTGCAACTGGTCGGCACGGGCAGGCTTCGCCGTGTCGGTGAGGGTGATGGCCTCCGGATGGCCTGCGTCCTCCACCAGACGGACGGTCACATGCAGCTGGTCACCCGAACGGGGAAGCGCGTAACGGCCGTTCAGATGCGCGTCCAGCAACCGGTTGATCCGCTCACTCAAAGCACCCACGTGCCCCGGATCAGCGGCCTTGACCGGGAGATTCAGGGTGTGGTCACGCACCCACCGCAGATCCGGCGCCTGGATCCGGCGCACATGCGACCGGATCAACGTCGTCGCACCACCCAACCTGCCCGGACGAGGCGGGACAGTGCTCTGATCCGTGTGCGGATCGAACCGCTCCGTGGCCTGCACCGCCGCACGAGCCCGACCCCGCAACCCGTACCACTCCCCCCGCCGCACCGGATCGGAAAGCCGCACCGCAGGCCGCTCGTCCCGCACCGGCACCGGACGCACACGGCCCGACGGCCGCACACTCGGCACATCCCCCGCACGACGCGGCGCACTCGACGACGTGACGACCGGTGGGTCGGTGAGGGGGCCCGCGTCGGTGGCGTTGTAGTGGTTCAGGCCGGTGTAGTGGACTTCCAGCGTCCGGTCGGCGGCGGGCGAGCCGACCCGGGTCACGGTCCCGAGTCCGGTCGACGGATTCGGGCGCAGCACCTCCACCGCCACGTCGAGCGTGTCCGCCAGCAGCGGCAGGAACAGCTCGCCCTGGTTGGTCTCCCACGACCGCGACCAGTTCGCGACCGCGTCGAGCGCGTGGGCCAGCTCCTCGTCGGTGAACGGCGCGTCGCTGTCGCTGTATCCGTGAGCGAGCAGCTGACGCAGCTGCGCGTCGGTCAGGTCGGTCAGCGCGGGCAGCCGGTCGGTGTCCCGCAGATACGCGAACATCCGCCGCACGCCGGGGTCCCCGGGGTGGGGCACACCGTCGGCGGCCAGCGCGGCGCGGTAGCGGGTGGCCAGGTCGCTCAGGTCCTCGGGCTCCGTGACGCCGCCGATGCCGTACTCCTGGAGGGTCGCCAGGAGCGTGGCCCGGTCCATGGCGGCCGTCCGCCGGTCGAACCACGGCGCGAGCGTCTGGCGTACCTGGCCCACGACCTCGTGCGGCAGCGGGCGCCCGCTGCGCGCGGTGAGCAGCCGGTCCTCCGCGAGGGTGCGGAGCCGGTCCGCGGCGATCAGCAGATGGGTGCCGGCCGCGGGCATCGGGGAGATCCCGTCCCAGCGGGCGAACCGGGCCAGGCCGGCGCGCACCTGATCCGGGCGGCTCAGCCAGGCGTAGGTCTCCGGTGCCTCGGTGCGCAGGCCGGGCAGGCGGTCGCGTACCCGCTCCGGGTCGGTGCCGATGAAGGTGTAGAGCAGGCACCGGCCGTCGCCGCGGGTCTGGACGATCCGGCCCCGGGCCGGCCGTACCTGGAAGGGCGCGGGCCGGGTCGGGGCGCTCTCGGCGTCGTCCCGCGCGGGGTCCGCGGGGTCTGTGCCCGGCTCGTCCAGGGCTGGGCCCTTGCCCTTGTCCTTGCCCTTCGTCTCTTCTTGGTCGCCGGTGTCCTGGTCCGAGGTGTCGCCGGTCGGATCACCGGACGTGTCACCACCGTTCTGGCCGGCAGGGTCGTCGTCGGCCGGCGGGCTGCCCTTCGCCGGGTCTGTGGCCGCCGGGTCTGTGGCCGCCGGATCGGGCACGGTCAGCTCGGTGTCGGCGTCCGACCGGTCGTCGCCGTCGGAATCCCCGTCCCGGCTGCCGGTTTCGTCGTCGCTGTCGGAGGTGTCGTCGCCACCGGCAGGCGGGGTGTTGCCGGTGGAGGGGCCCGCGGTACGGGGGAGGCCCGAGCCCGGCCAGCGCGGGGCCGTGTCGGCCAGGGTCGTGCGTGAGGTGGGCAGCGCCGAGGGAGCGGCGGCCAGCACAGGGCCCGCCGCGCCGGGCAGCGCGGTCTCCGCCGCCGCTCGCCGGGCCGCGGCGTCGTCGCGCCGGCCGAGGGCGTTGTCGAGTCCGGTGTCGATGTCGTCGAGCCGCTGCTGGGCACGGTCGCGGGACTCGCGTGCGTCGTCCAGGGCCAGTGCCGCATCCTCGGCGTGCCCGCGCGCCGTGTCGGCGTCCGCGCGCAGGCGGTCCGCGGTGTCGCGGGCGCCGGGCAGCTGTGCCCGTGCGTCGTTCAGGGCCGCCTGGTCGCGGGCGAGGGCGGCCTCGGCGTTCCGCAGGGCCGTGCGGTCCTGCGCCAAACCCGCCCGCACCCCGGCGAGTTGGGCGTCCAGCCGATCGACCTGGGCGGTGGCCTCCTCGATCTGCCGGGTGAGCCGGGGGTCGACCGCGGGGGCGGCGCCGTCGCCGGTCGGCGGTCCTACGGCGGTGTCCTGCGCGGTCGTCTCCGCCGTGGTCGGATCCGACGTGGTCGCGTCCGACGTGGCGGTGTCCACGATGGCGGTGTCGGACGCGGCGGTGTCCACGGTGGCGGTGTCCGGCCCGGGCGTCTCCCCCGTGGCCGTGTCCGCCGCCGGGGTCCCGGTCGTCGTCGTACCGCTGCTCGTGCCGGCCGGAGCCGGGAGGGGGGCGGTCGGTGTGGCGCCGCCGGGTCCGGTGGTCTGCCGGGCGGCGGCCGTGGCGCGGTCGTTGAGTTCGGTGAGCCGGCGCCGGGCGGTCTTGGCCTCGGCGCTGAGCCGCACCTCCTGGCGTTCGCCCTCCGCGACGGCGTCGGTGAGCGGGCCGATCGTGCGACGCGCCTCGGAGATGTCACCGGTCAGCGTGGAGACCCGGTCGGTGAGGCCGCGGAGGTCCGCCTCGGCGTGGTCGGCGGCCTGCTCGGCCGTGGTGGCGGCGGTGCCGGTCCGCCCGGCGGTGTCCTCCGCGCCCGCCAGCGTGGTGACCGCCTCTGCCAGGGAGTCCACCGCGTCCGGCCGCAGCTCCCGCAGTCCGTGTTCGTCGGCCACCGCCTGCTCGTGGTCGGCCACGGCCCGATCGAGGTCGGCGGCGGTGGTCTCGAAGTCCGCCCAGGCCTGATCGAGCGCCGGGTCTCCGGTGGTGGTGTCCGGCGTCGTGGCGGGCGGCCCGGTGAGGGTGCCGTCCGGGTCGAACGACCAGACCCGCAGCCCCTCCGGCCCCCTGGTGACCAGCTCCGCCGGGCGCCCCTGCGCGCGGGCCGCCCGGGAGACGCCGTACAGGGCGAGGGCCAGCCGGGAGCCGTCCGGGTCGGTGCCGGTCGCCACCCAGAACTGGTATCCGTCGTCGCCGGGGTCGAGGCCCTGGACGAGCGCGTCCGGTACCTGCCGTACCGGCGTCGACGCCCAGTCCCCCGGGGCCGCGCCCGTCTGCGCGGCCAGCAGGGCCGGCAGGTCGTACACCCGGGGGACCGGCCGGGGCACGGTGATGCCGTGGCCGAGCGCGTCGCGTTCCTCGATGCGGACGGTGGCGGTGCCCGTGACGTGCCGTACGCCTTCGGGGCCCGAGACCTCGATGTGCACGTCGGCCCGGACCTCGTAGCTGCGGGTGCCGCGGCCCTCGGCGGGCAGGCTGGTGCTGCCGGTCTTCAGCCAGTCCCGACGACCGCCGGACACCGCGCTGCCGAAGTTGCTCGCGTCCACCGGCCGTTGCAGCAGCGGCGGGCTCGCGCCGAGCAGATTGCGGTCGGGGTCGTCGGCGCTCAGTACGAACGGCAGCGACAGCCCGGTGGTGGTGTCCCCGCCGGACACCGTGCTGTTGCTGTCCGAGGTGATCCGCAGCCGGTCCATGGCCACGTCGCCGCCGTCGGTGACCGCCCGGGGCCGGTACAGCGACACCGTGAGGGTGGGCCGCTGGTCCGGGGCGCCCTCCAGGGGGAACGCACCCGGCATCGTCGGGAGCATGCCGCCGGCCTGACGGGGAGTGTCCAGGGAGAGCGTGCCGGCCTGGATGAGTTCGCCCAGCCGTACCGACGCGTGCTCGTCGGAGGTGGCGGCCGGCTGGGCCCGCCAGCCCCGTCCGGTGGCCGGGGCCACCTGGTCGAGGGCCTGGTACAGCTGGTCCCAGGCGTTGAAGCCGTACACCGGCACATAACTCGTCGGGTGGAACAGGTCGGCGTCCGGCAGCGGGGACCGGCCTTCGTACAGCAGCCGGGGGTCGACCCGGGACACGGACACCGGCACCGGTGGCCGGTCGGCGGCGGGCGTGTCCGTCTCGCTGCCGGTGAACCGCAGGCTCGCCCGGGCGGGTACCCGGATCTGGTCGCCGAGTTCACCGGAGAGGGTGCGGCTCAGCCAGGAGCGGGTGGACGGGGTGGCGTCGTCCCAGGCGATGAACCCGCGCTGCACCAGCGCGCCCAGCACGTTGGGCGGCCAGTCCAGCACCAGGGTGGAGCGGACGGTGGCGACGAACTCGTAGTCCAGGTCGTCGAAGTCGGCAGCGCTGTCGGTGCGCAGCCAGAAGCGGTCCTCGGCGGTGCGGCCCCGCCTGCCGGCCTTGCTGGAGGAGGACACCAGGTGCATGGACGGACCGAGCCGGTCGGTGCGGTCGTCGGTGTGGGGGCGGCTGAAGCGGGCCGTCGGATTGACGGTGAGGCGGTGCTGCCGGCCCACCGAGTCGGACGTCGAACGGCCCGCCGCCGTGTGCGAACCCCACTGCTCGATACCGGACTTGTCGTCGGGCACCGCGATGCCGCGCCGCCCGCCCCGGTCGGCGGTGGTGGTCGTGGGGCGTGCCGAGAGAGTCACCTCGACCAGGGCCGCGCCGCCGAACCGGTGGTGCCGGAAACCGAACCTGGTCTGCCCGCCGCCGCGCCCGATCAGCGCCCGCTTTCCGGAGACACCGGTGTGGTCGGCGATCAGGGCGGCGACACCGGGCAGGTAGGAGGCGTGGCCGGGCGTGGTCACGCCGGGCGCGAACCGGTCCACCAACTGCCGTACCTCGTCGTGGAGTCGGCCCCGCTGCTCGGTCCCCGGCGTGCCCGGGCCGGAGAGTTCGGTGACCGAGGTGACCGTGGCCAGGCCCAGGGTGCCGTCCCGGACGTACCGGCTGGGCAGCGGCGGGCTCTCCAGGCCGGTCGCGGGTGGGGCGGCCGGCCGGCCGTCCACGGCGCCCATCCACCGCCAGTCGCGGCGCAGTTGGCTCTCGGTCATCAGGAACTGGAGCCCGCGCGGCACGTCCACCGCGAGCGTGACGGTCTGCGCCGGTCCGAAGCCGAGGGAGTTGGCGAGCACGTTGCGGTGTCCGGACCGGACGGTGATCAGGTAGGTGACGTCGGCCGTGACCCGGTGCTGGAGGCCGGACTGGGTGGGCACCCGGTTGGTGGCGGTGCTGCTGGTGAGGGTGTCCGACTTGTCGGCCTTACGGTCGTACTGATAGCGCCCGGACGGGTTGAAGCGGGACGGGTGAGGGGGAGTCGGGGAGCCGTCCTGGCCCTGCGCCTGGCCCGGGGTCTGGTTCTGGTTCTGGTTCTGGTTCTGGTTCTGGTCGGGAGCGGACTGCTGGCTCGTGGTCGTGGAGCTCGACGGGTTGTTCTGGGTGGCCGAGCCGGCCAGGCCGAACTGGTGCGTCTTGCCGAACCCCTTGAGCTGCTGCGCGGAGTCGGCGACGGAGATGCCGGTCTCCAGGTACTGGTTCACGCTCTGCGTCAGCCGGGGCGTGTGGGCGACGGCCTGGATCTCGATCGCGATCTGGCCGTCGGCACCGAGCCCGGGGAGCGTCAGGCCCTCCACCACATAGGTGCCGCCGAAGATCTGGTGCCCCCGGCCGACCAGCGAGCCCGGGGAGAGCGCCGCGGTGCGGGACTCGGCGCTCACCGTGGTGGTGTCGGCGGGCGGGTTGCCCAGCAGTGAGCTGCTCAGGAACCCGACGAGGCCGCCCGGCGGCCGGGCGGGGGCGGTCTCCGGAACGGGCTCCGGGACGGACTCCGGGTCCGCCGGGATCGCGGCGGGGTCCGGCAGAGTGGCGGCGGGATCCGGCGGGGTCGCGGCAGTGTCCGGCGGGGTCGCGGCAGTGTCCGGCGGGGTCGCGGCAGTGTCCGGCGGCGTCCCGTCGGCGTCCGTGGGGCGCGGCTCGGTGGTCGGCCGCGTGTCCCCGGTACCTGGCGTGGTGCCGGTACCCGGCGTGGTACCGGTACCCGGCGTGGTACCGGTACCCGGCGTGGTACCGGTACCCGGCGTGGTACCGGTGCCCGGCGCCGGGCCGGTGCCGAGGCCGGTGACGATGCGGCGGAAGGCGTCCTGGAGGGCAGCCGTACCGCGCACCACGTCGATCAGGGCGTCGTCAGGGACGCGGACCACGTCCGGGTGCGGCCCGCCGGTGGCCGGATCCGTCAGGGCCAGCCGCTCCGTGTCCAGGGGTGTGACCTGCCGTACGGTGTGCGGCTCGCCGGCCGGCGCGGGCTCCTCGGCGGCCAGGGTGCGCTCGTGCGGTACGCCCAGCCGGACCGTGCCCGGGACCCCGCGCGGCCGGGGGGTCGGCGGACCGGCCTCCAGATCGTCCTGGGCGCGGGGCTCGGGCCGCGGCTCGCCGAACCTCACCTGCGGGTCCTGGCCGGGGCCCTCGTACAGGTCGAGGGTGAGCCGGGCGGGCACCGCGAACTCCTCGGTGTCCTGCCCGGTGCCGATGAAGAACTGGTCGTGGCCCACGGCGGTGGCCGTGGTGTTGCCGAGCGTGGCCTGCCCGACGAACTGGTAGTCGCCGGTACCGCTCAGGGTCCATGAGCCGTCCCCCACGGGGATGCTCGGCCCGCCGCCGAACCCGGCCCCCAGGCCGTAGGTGTTGCCGAGCCGGCCGCTGCCGCCGGACGTCGCCTGCGCCAGCGCCATCACCTGGATGCCGGGCAGCACCCTGCTGTGCGCCACCGGGCGGTCCGCGTCCCGGTGGGCGCCCAGTTCCAGCCGTACCCGGCGCCGTCCCGTCACCGAGGGGGTCTCCAGGTACAGCGAGTGCCCGCCGTCCACCATGGAGTCGGTCGCGGCCCGCAGCCCGAGCTGGGAGCGCAGCTCGCGCAGCCGCCGCAGGTTGTTCAACTGGGCCTGCACCAGTGTCTCGTCCGGCAGCCGGCCCCGGTGCGGGGCCGTCGCCGGCGGTGGCAGGAACCCCTGGTCCCGCAGCCAGGTCTCCGCTTCGTCGAACAGCTGATCGGCGCCGTCCACTCCCAGCGGTGCGGCGGACTGTCCGATCGTCTCCAGCGTCGCCAGCTCGTGCGGCAGCGCGCGGACCTCGTCCTCGGTCGGTGCGTGGCCGCGCGCGTCCTCGGCGCTGAGGACCCGCAGGTCGAGGGCGTGCTCCCAGGTCCCGGGCGCGTAGCTGGAGGTGCTGCCGTCGGGGCGGATCAGGGTGAGGGTGTAGGCGACGTCCGCCTCGGTCAGCAGGTGGCTGCGGTTGGTGCGCACCGCGTGCATGGTGCCCGCGACGGAGCTGGTGCCGAACGCGTTCTGCGCCGCGAGGCTGGCGGTGCCCTTGACGGTGAACGTTCCGCCGACGGTGCCGGAGGCGTCCGGGTGCCCCGGTCGGTGGTCGCCGGTGAAGGCCGGACCGGCGCTGCCCGCGAGGGTCACCCCGCTGTTGAACGTCGTGTTCTGGTCGTTCTTGACCGTGTTGACGAGATGGCTCTCCAGGTTGATCTTCTTGTCGATGCTCTTGGCCACCGGGGTGACCGGGGTGACATCCGCGTCCAGCCGCACGATGCCCACCGCACGGCCGTTCGCGTCGGTGAGCACCGGGGAGTACAGCCCGCCGTCACGCTGCATCGGCAGGGTGCCGCGCAGTACCGGCTCGGCGAGGAAGTCGGCGAGCTGGGCCGCCGCGGTGGCGTCCAGGTCGGCCCGGAAGTGGTCCGCGGCGCCCTCGTACAGCCTGCGCGGGTTCAGTACCGAGTCCACCCCGTAGATGGGCAGATCGTCGAGATCGGCGGGGCCGGGCAGCTGTTGGGCGGGGTCGGCGTCGGCGTCCACCAGGTGCTGCGGGAACCAGACGGTGACCGGCCCGTGCTGCGCGGGCGGACGCCAGTCGGGTGCCGGAGTGCCGTCAGGGGTGTCGTCCGGAGTGCCTTCGGGAGCGGGGGCGGGCGTGGGAGCGGGCGTGTCCGTGCGGACCTGCCAGGTGCCGGTGAAGTCGTAGGCGCGGGACGGCTCGTTGCTGCGCTGCGCGCTGGTGGTCTGCACGACCTGGGTGACCGTGGCCGAGTCGTCCGCCTGGTTGTGCGTGAGCGTCGCGGACAGCGCCAGGTCCACCCCGCGGACCGGGCCCGCCGCCCCGATCGGTATCGAACCGGTCCACGGCACCGGGATGGTGGAGTACGTGCCGGACGGCTGCGCGGAGACGGTCTCCCGGGTGCCCTGCCCGCGCCGCTCCACGTGCTTGTCGGGGTCGCTCGTGTCGAGCGTGCCCTGCCGTGCGGACGGCCGTACGTCGTCGAGGGTCAGCCGTACGTCCACGGTCCGGTCGGCGCCGTTGACCCGCAGGGTGATCCGATGGCCGCCCAGGCTGCGCAGATACGGCAGGTTCATGGCCATCTGCTCCGCCGACAGCACGTCCCGCAGCTGTGCCAGTACGGGGTCGTCCGGGCGCGGCGCGGGCCTGCCCAGCGCCGCGAGCACCTGCCGGTGGGCCCCGTCGACCACGTCGGGCGCGAACGGCTCCACGTGCACCAGACCCACCTGGCCGTCGTGCCGCCGCCCGTAGCCGCCGAGGTAGGAGGTACGGTGACCGCCGCCGCCCGCCGGGTCGGGCAGGGACACGGTGTCGCCGTCCGGCGAGGTCACCGTGAGGGCGGGCACCGCGACGGGGACGGCGGTCTCGTGCGGATCCGTGACCGGCGGACTTGTGACCTGCGGATGTCCGTCGCTGGTGCCGGGGGCGGGCGTGGACGATGACGTGGTGACCACCGGGACCGGCGGGGTGGGGACCGCGGGGGCGGGCGGGTCCGCGCCCGGGTCGCCCGTGGCCGCGGCCGGCGGCACCGTGCCGCGCCTGCCGCCGCCGGTGGCGCGGTTGCCGTCCTCCGGGGCGCCGATCAGGGTGCCCATCAGCGCGAGATGACGGGGCCGCAGCCCGCCCGGCTCGTACGCAGGATCGGGGCCGGGGTCGGACTCCGTCGCCGTGGCCGCGGACGACGTCGTGACCGGAGTGTGGTCCCCCATCAGGCTGTTCGTGCCGCCGCGCTGCGGGGCGGCCGGGTCCAGGCCGCTCTCGTCGCGCAACCCGAGCTGGTGGCCGATCTCATGGGCCAGGTCGGAGTCGGAGATGTCGGCCGGCCACGAGTGGTGGGTGGTCGGCACCCCGTCCGCCGGGTCGGTGAGGGTGACGTCGAGGTGGGCCTGTTCGCCGGGGGCGGCCGGTACGACCGTGACGTGCAGCAGGCTCCCGTCGGGCAGACGGTGGCCGCCGGTGTTGAAGACCCGTGCCACTCCGTCGGCCAGCCGCTGGTGGACCCCGTCGGCGTGCGGCCCGAGGTGGGGGCTGCCGGTGAGCCGGTAGGTGACGGTGAGGTCGGTGACCGGTTCGCCGCCGTGGGTGAAGCGCCGTACGGCGAACGCGGACCGCACCACGTACTGGGTGTGGTTGCCGTCCGGCCCGACGGGCCGGGAGACCGGGTCGACCCAGGTGTGGCTGCGCTCCGAGGGCGTCACCGCGCTCCGCGCGTCCGCGATCGTGCCGGGCTCCGGCACGGCCGGGGGTGCGGCGGACGGGGTGAACACGACGGGCGCGGGGGTCGCTTCCGTGTCGGGAGTCACGCCCGTGTCGAGAGTCTCGGCCGTGTCGAGAGTCACGCCCGTGTCGAGAGTCACGCCCGTGTCGAGAGTCACGCCCGTGTCGAGAGTCACGCCCGTGTCGAGAGTCGCGGCCGTGTCGGGAGTCGCGCCGGTGGCCGGTGTGGGCCGGGTGTCCGGAGCCGGTCCGGCCGACGGGTCCGACGAGGTACGGACGGGCGCCGGGGCCGGCGTGGCGGAGCCGGTGTCGGAGAGCGGGGCCGCGGCGGGCGCCGGGTCCGGCGCCGAAACGGTCGGTGCCGGAGCGCTGCTGCTGGTGGGCACCGGCGTCGGCAGACCGGCACCGGGGTCCGTGTCGCCGAACGTGCCGGAGGTACCGGAGGTGTTGGATGCGCCGGACGTGTCGGCCGCGGGGAGGGGCGCGGTGTCGTCGCCCGGCGTGTCGGTGGTGTCCGTACCCTCGGTGCCGGTGGGGTTCGTGGCGTCGGTGCGGGCGGTGTCGGTGCCCTCGGGGCGCCCCGGTCCCGTGGTGCGCGGGCTCCCGCCGGCGGTCGGGTTGGTGCCGGAGGCGGGGGCCGGGCTGCCCGTGGCCGTTCCGCCCGTGGTCGGAGTGCCGCCGCCCGTGGTGCCCGGCGGTACGACGGTGGTGTCGGCGCCCGGAGTCGGGACGGCCGTGGAAGGTGTGGGCGCGGGCGCAGCCGTGTCCGACGGGGTGCCGGTCTGCGCGCCGTCGGTGTCGGCCGTGTTCTCGACCTCACCGGTACCGTGCGGCTCCTGCTGCACGGTGCGTACGGGGGCCGGCGTGCCGGTGGCCGTCGCGGGCGGGGTGGCCGTGGTGGTGGACGGGGGCGGGGTCGCCGTGGTGCTCCCGGAGTCCTCGTGCGAGGTCTGTTCCGGGGGCCGGGTCTGTGCGTCACCGTCGGCGTCACCGTGTGCCGGCGTCTCCGTGGACGCGGTGGACCGCGAGTTGCCTCCGCCGGTCGTAGCCGTCCCGCCCGGTGCGGTGTGCGGAGCGGTTACCCGCGGGATGTCGGTCCCGAGGTCCTCGCCCCCGTCGACCTGCGCGTCGATCCCTCCGTCGCTCTGCCCATCCCCCTGCCCGTCGCTCTGCCCGTTGCTCCGCACGTTGCTCTGTACGTCGTCGACGTCACCGGAACCCCGGCTGTTCGACACCGTGTTGACGGAACCAGGTCCGGATCCGGCCGAGCCGCCGCCGGTGCCGGTGCCGGACGAGCGGGTCGGGCCGTTCGACGAGGAGTCGGTGTCGGTGCGGGTGTCCGTGGTGCCGACGGTGTCCACGGAGTTCACGGCCGGCGGCTGGTTGATGTTGAACTTGGTTCCGAAGGCGCTCGCCCCCTGGCCCAGGTGACGTTCGCTCACCGAGCTGAGGCCGCCGCCCAGAAAGGTCGTCAGCGGGTCGACCGGGAAGCCGAAGACGGACGCCGTGGCCAGTTCGCCGAGCGCCTCCGCGCCGCCCTCGGTGAGAAAGTGCTCGATGTCCTCGCCGATCTCGTGCTTCGCCCTGTCCCCCAGGCTGGTCTTCGGGGTGGGCGTCGGAGTCGGGGTCGGCTTCGGCGTCGGCGTGGGTGTGATCTTGGGGTTCGGCGTCGGAGTCGGCGTGGTCTTCGGGTTCGGCTTCGGGTTCGGCTTGCCGTTGGTGTACGTGTTGTCGAACTTGTGGTTGAACTTGTTGCCGTCGGTCTTGATGTTCTTGAACGGGTTGGGGCCGTTCAGGATGTTCTTGAAGTTCTTCTTCAGGTTCTTCGCGAGGTCCGAGAGGGCGCCGTGGAACAGGCCGGTGAAGGCACCGAAGACGCCGTCCTGCACGATCTGCGACCAGTCGAACCCGCCCGGGCGGCGGCCCTTGGGCGCACCCAGCATCATGGCCAGGCGTACCGCGAAGGTCGTGAAGGCCTCCTCGATCGCCTCGGTGAGGCTCGGCAGCAGATGGGTGCGCTTCATCAGCCATTCCAGCAGCGTGAGAATGGCGACCCGGCTGCGGGCCTTCGCCACGGCGGCCTGGCTGGAGGCGGAACCGCCGGTGAAGATGGACAGCGCCGCGATGATGGCCAGTTCGATGAGCAGCCGGATCAGCTCGGCGATGATCTGCCACTTGGCCTCCATGATGTCCATGGAGGACTTGGTGCGGGACTTGGCCAGTCCGTCGAGCTGGTCGGCGAAGTCCTTCAGGTAGTTGACACCGCCGCTGTCGAGGAACAGGTGCATCGCGCGCACGTAGTTGTTCCCGACCTTCGGCGGCAGTGAGCGCCCTACTCCCCCGGCGGTCTGCTCGATCAGGTCCGAGAGGTCGCGGACACGCCGGCCAAGCCGCTCGTACGGCTTGCCGTTGGCGTAGGCCATGTCCTCGTCGGCCTGCAGCATCTTCTCGCCGATCAGCACGAACAACAGGTTGTTCAGCTGGGGAGACACCTGGATGGACATCGGGCTCGATCCGCTGCGTCAGTGCTTTCCGCCGTGCGAACCACCATTGGTGTCGCCCGTGTTGATGCTGGAGTCGTGGATGGCGTCGAGCACACCGCCCTGGGTGCCCAGCACGCTCTTCAGGTTGGCGAGCGTGCCGTCCCCCACTCCGACGACCGCCTCGGACAGGGAGGTGCCCGTCTTGATGGCACTCAGCCGCTGCTGCTTCTCCTGCGGCAGCATCTGCTGGGCGTAGCTGTCGTCGTGTCCGGGCCAGTGCGAGGTGGCGGACACGTCGGTGATGAACTCGTTGACCATGTCCGTGACCAGCCGGCTGATCTGCTCGATCTGGCGGGTACCGGAGGCGAGCCCCTCGGGGCTGGCGTAGTAGGCGTTCTCCGACATCTTCTCCTCAGTCCTCCGGGTCCTCGCTGATCTCGTCGCGGAGCCGGCCGGCTCCGCGACGCCGGCCGCTCTTCGGGCCCTCCAGCACACCGGGCCCGAAGATCTTGTTCCAGTCCACGTCGAAGCCGGTGAGTTCGGGGGCCTCGGGGCGTGCCTCGGTGAAGGGCGCGAAGGTCGCCATGACGTGCCGGGCCATGCGGGCCCGTGCCTCCTGCACCGCCTCCAGCACGCTCGCGGCGAGCTGACCGGCGGGCATCGTCCGGTACTTGTCGTCCAGGAAGGTGAGCGCGGTGAGGTCGCCCTGCGCGGTCACGGTCACCTCGACCGCGCGGTCCGCCGAGCGCACCGTGCTCTCCGCGCGCGCGAGTTCGCCCTCCGCGCGGGCCACCGCGGCCTCGGTGGCCTCCAGTTCGGCCATGGCCCTGGCCAACCGCTGCTCTATCGACTCGCTGTCCACTGCGCACCTCCCAGACTTTCCCGATCCCGTACGATCCCGTCCGCTCCCGTCCGCTCCCGGCCCTCCTGCGCCGGTGCGGCCTCAGCGGCCGATCACCGCGGGCGATCCGCCCTCGTCCGTGCCCCAGACGTCCTCGTCCTCGGTGAGCCACGCCTCCCGGGTGCGGTCGCCGCTCTCCGTGGAGCGGCCGTTCTGGCCCGTGGCACCGGGCCCGCCCACCGGGTACGGGGCGCTGGACGTGGTGGGCCGGGTGTACACGACGTCCTCGTCCTCGTCGACGGACGTGGTCGCCCGGTTGCCCCGGCCGCGCCTGGTGGCGCCGCCCGCCGGGTCGGTGAGTACGGCGCGGGTGCGCTCGCTGTTGCCGCCCTGCCCGCCGGCGCCGCCCATGCCCCCGCCCATACCGCCCATGCCGCCCATCCCCATCGGGTTGAGCGGGGTCCCGCCGGACGCGCTCTGCGTGCCTGTGGAGGCGGCGAGTGCGGTCCCGTCGGTGAGGGCGTCGGAGCGCAGCGCCCCGCCGGTGTAGGGGGTGCTGTCGTAGTCGTCGTAGCCGCTGTCGAGACCCGAGTCCAGGCTGCCCGAGGTGTTCAGGCCGCCGCCGCTCAGCCCACCGCTGTTGAGCCCACTGCTGTTGAGACCGCTCGTGTCCAGGCCGCCGGAGTTGAGACCGCTGTTGTTCAGGCCGCTCGTGTCGAGGCCGCTCGTGTCCAGGCCGCTGCTGTTGAGGCCGCTGGTGTCGGTCGAGGACGACGGCAGGCCGCTGCCGTCGATGTCCGTGGTGGTCGTGTGCCCGGACGGGTCGGTGGTGGTGAGCTGCCCGGTGTCCGGGTTGAGGGTCTGGGTGGAGCCGTCGGGGAACTTCGTGGTGAGGGTCCCGTCCGGGTTCAGGGTGGTGGTCGAGCCGTCCGGGTTGGTGAAGGAGTCGCCCGCGTTGAGATGGGTGGTGGTGACGTGGCCCGAGGGGTCGGTGACGGAGACCTGACCGGTGTCCGGGTTGAGGGTCTCGGTGGAGCCGTCCGGGAAGTGGGTGGTCACCGAACCGTCCGCGTTGAGCTGGGCGGTGGACCCGTCCGGTGTGGTGAAGGAACCCGCGGTCGGGTTGAGCGTGGACGTGCTCAGGCTGCCGTCCGGGTTGAGGGTGCTGACCTGGCCGGTGGCGGGGTCGATGGTCTGGCTCGTGCCGTCCGGGAACTTCGTGGTCAGCGTGCCGTCCGGGTTCAGGGTGGTGGTGGAGCCGTCCGGGTTGGTGATGGTGGTGCCGGGGTTGAGCTGGGAGACCGAGGTGGTGCCGTCGGGTGACGTGGTGGTGACCAGGCCGGTCGACGGGTCGATGGTCTGGGTGGAGCCGTCCGGGAACGTGGTGGTGAGGGTGCCGTCGCCGTTGAGCTGGGTGGTGCCCCCGGTCGGGGAGTTCAGCGACGTCGAGCCGTTCTTCGTCGAGTCGTTGTTGAGGAGCGACGGGTTGAGGCTCGTCAGCGCGGCGTTCGCCAGGTCGTTGGCGTTGAGGTCGTTGAGCCCGTCGCCGACGTTGTTGAGGCTGTTGCTGAGCCCGTCGTTGAGGTTGTTGAGACTCGAGTCAAGGCCGTCGCCGATGTTGTTGAGGCTGTTGTTCAGGCCGTCGTTGAGGCTGCTGAAGTTGTTCCCGAGGTTGTTGAGATTGTCGTTCAGCCCGTCGTTCAGGTTGTTCAGGTTGTCGTTGAGGTCGTCGTTCAGGTTGTTGAAGTTGTCGCCGAGGTTGTTGAGGTTGTCGTTCAGGTTGTCGAGGTTGTCGTTGAGATTGTTGTTGAGGTTGTTCAGGTTCTCGTTGAGCTTGTCGTTGTTCTCCTTCGCCTCCTCCTCGGCGATCTCGTTCTCCTCCTTCTGGAGGACCTCGGCGAGCGTCTCCTTGTTCTTGTTGGTGATCTCGTCGTCGAAGGCGTCCTGCACGTCGGCCCAGGCGTTCTTCACGGCGCTGAGCGCGTCGATGGCCGGCTCCTTGAGCTTGGAGTCCGCGTTGTCGGACCAGCTCTTGACGGCGGCGTCGGCGATCTTCTGCCAGGTGGTGTGCTGGGTGAGGTCGCCGTAGTCGGGGACGGACTGCTTGAACCCGGCGTCGGTGGAGTAGGTCGTGACGGTGCTCTCACCGGCGCTGGAGGTCTCCTCCAGCACGTGGTTGATGTTGTTGTTGATGATCCACTGACTGATCGCGTCGAGGATCTTCTTGACGTGGTAGTGCGGGTCGTGCTGGCCGTCCGAGGCCCAGTTGGTCCACGCGGTCTGCAGGGAGGTGACCGCGTCCTTCAGCGCCTGCTGTGCCGCGGCCAGCGCGTCGCTCAGCTTCGACTTCGGGACATAGCCGCCGAGTGTGCTGTTGGTCGCCGTGTAGTCGCGGCCGCCCAACTGGGAGACGTAGCCGTCGTAGTTGGTCTTCAGCTCGTCCAGCAGGTGCCAGAAGAGGCTGGCCGCCTTCCCCTTCCAGGCCGCCTGGTCCTCGCCGAGCGAGGTCATCCACTGGTTCACGATGTCCGAGTGGTCCTTGAAGAACTGCACCACCCGGTCGAAGGACTGTCCGGTGGACTCGAAGGAGAGCATGTCGACGGCGTTGTCGTCGGTGACCGTCAGCCCGCTGTAAGAGAAGCCCTTGGTCGAGTACGACGGACTCGTCAGCAACTGGTCGAGGACCAGCTTGCTGCCGGAGATGTACTGCGCCATCGGCCCGGAGTCCCACTGGACGTGCGAGTACGACCCCTCGAACGCGCCGCCGCCGGTGATCTCCCCGCCGCTCCAGAGCGTGGCACGGCCGTTCTCGTCGACCGTGACGCCGATCATCACGATCCGGGCCTTCTTCATGTCCACACTGCTGTGCGCGCCGTCCCCGCCCGCGTCGTAGAAGGCCAGGTCGTAGTCCTCGCCCTTGTTGACCTGCCAGCCGGAGAGCGCCGAGTAGTCGGCCGCGGTCACCGCCCGCATGTCGATGCCCTGGATGTCCATCCGGAACAGCTTGAGGTCGGAGAAGTCGTCGTTGTTCGAGCTGCTGAGTTTGTCGAACAGAGTGGACCGGGGCGGGATCGTGTAGCCGGTGAAGTCGGTGACAGCCTGGGCGAAGTAGTCGTCCGGGTCGTAGCTGGGGGTTCCGGAGGTGCTGGTGCTGTCGGCCATGGGGCGGAACTCCGCTGCTGGGGATGAGGGGGCGGGGACGGGGTGGGGGGTCCGGGGCGCGCGGACCGGGGCTCAGCGGGAGCCCGCGGACCGCGTACCGGCCTCAGGAGTCGTTGGAGTCGGTGCCGCTCATGTCGCCGTCGACGGTGTCGAAGATGTCCAGCAGCTTCTCGCCGTCGATCGAGGTGAGACTGTCGCCCTGCGTCTTGAGCAGGGTGGTGATCGTCTCGTCCAGCGCGTCGTCGATGTCGTCGAAGAGGGTCTTCTGCCCCTTGAGGATCTTGTCGAGGGCGCCCGCCTGCGTCTTGAGCGCCTCCACGAGCGTGGACCCGCCGACCGGGTCCTTGCTGTCACCGCCGTTCATCAGGCCGATCCGCAGGATCTTGGCGGCGCCCGAGGCGGAGTCGTCGCCGGTCTCCGCGAGAAGGTTCTTCAGGGACCTGATCCCCGCCTTGTCCTTGCGGATCTCCAGCAGGTCGCTGATGAAGTCGGCGACGTCGTTGTTCTTGAAGTTCTTCAGCGCCGTCGAGTCCAGATGGGTCAGGTCTGCCATGAGTGCCTCCGCTGGCGGGACGCGCCGGTCCGGGGGGCGGCGCGGCGACGGTACGGGAAGATGCCTGTACCGCACCGGCCACGGGGAGGACCGGCCGGTGCGGTGCGGTGGGACCGGTCGGCTCAGCGGCCGATGGTGACCTCGGACCACATCTGGCTGAGCGAGTTCTCGCTGTACTTGTAGCTGTCCGAGATGTCGCTGAGGAGCTGCGAGTGCGAGGTGAGCAGGTTCTCCATGTTGGTCACCGCGCCGTCCCAGGCCGCCTGCTTCTGGCGGTAGACGTCGGCGTCGTTGCCGTACCAGGTCTTGGAGAGTTCGCTGAGCTCCTGCTCAAGGTTGGACAGGGTCTGCGCGATCGCCTTGGTCTGCATCACCATGTCGTCGGCGGCGTTCGACATGTGGTTGTAGCTGACGTAGATGTAACCGTCCGTCAGGTTGTCTGCCACGGCTTGCCTCTTTCACGCGATGTGGGGGTCGGACGTGTCGATGCGGGGGGTCGCTCAGCCTGCCAGCTGGTCGAAGGCCGACTGCGCCGCGTTGTAGGCCTGGTTGATGGAGTCGTTCGAGGAACCCTGGGTCTTGTTGTGTTCCACGAGGCTCTGGTTCAGCCGGTCGATGACGTCTTCCAGGTTCTTGAGGATGACGTTGCACTGGCCGTCCCACTGCGAGAGCAGCTCGCCGTACTGGCCGCCGTCGCTGCCCTGGTAGCCGCTGCCCAGGGTGGAACGCGTGCTGTCGACGTCCTGACGGATCTTCACGATGCCGCTGAAGGCGCTCTCCAGGGCCTGGATTCCGTTCCGTGTCGAACCTTCGCTTGACTGCTGGCCGTCTCCCGCCATCGTCCCACCTCTCGTAAGTCGATCTACAGTACGCGTGCAAGTGAGCCTAGGTTGACGGAAGTTGTACTGACAACGACCTGAGGAAGATCTGAGGTTGGTGTCCGTTTCCGATCAAAGGCTTTAACTGTCAGGCAACTTGACTGGAACACGGCCCTCCGGTGCGGAGCAGTTCGAGGTCCCGCACGAATTGGCCTGAATTCGGCCCGGCTAGGCGTGAACTCGTCAAGATTTCGAGCCCGCACCCGAACCGGACGCCGAGGCCGGCCCCTGGATCCGTGCGCTGCCCGCAGGTGCGCTCCCCGCGGGCGCGCCACCCGCCGGAGCACCCCCGGCAAGGGCGGCACCGCCGGTTCCCGTCGCGGTTCCGCCGCCGCACTGCGCCGTCGCGCCCGGCACCCGGGCCGCCCCGGAGACCGGCTCCGCCGCGGCCGCCCGCGTGTTCAGCTCCGGGCCGGTCGGCAGCATCGACAGCAGCGTGGACGGCACCCGCACCGGGGTCGCTCCGTCGTAGCCGAGGGCGGAGAGCGCGTTCGCGTCCGGAATGCGGTACTTCACCCCGTCGTCGTCCACCAGGAACGTGGTGTCGCCGACCGTCGCACCGGCGGCGCCCAGCGCCCGTACCAGCGTGCCGTGCCCCGGCCGCATCACCACCCGGTCCACCCGCACGCACGCCGCGGTCAGCGCCGTCGTGTCCGCCTGGGCCGCCGGGGACAGCGCGGACTCCGGCACCCGCACCGACGTCACCCGCACCTGCCCGTCGTCCGGGTCGACCTGGGCGCACACCGACTCCCCCGAAGCCGGCCGGACCGCGCGCGGCGGACTGTCCGGCAGCCCCGGCACCGACGGGTCCCCCGCCGTCCCGGGCGCCTGATGCGCCCGCAGGTCGGAGACGTCGATGGTGACGACCGTGGGCGCCGTCCCGTCGTACGCCTCCTTGCGGGTGTCCGGGTCGCCGAGCAGCAGCGCCGACCGGGTGGCCGTCAGCGGGTGCAGGCCGTCCTTCTGCAGCACGTACTCCTGGTTCCCGGAGCCCGCCACCACCCGGAACACCTGCCCGACCCGGGTCGCCCGGCCGCCCAGCGCGGGCCCCGCCGCCCCGCGGCCCTCGACCGCCGGGGCGGCCAGCTTCGGGCCGGTCACCAGGGCGTCCAGGAAGGCCGCCGACACCGGGCGGGGCGTCACCGGCCCGTAGCCGAGGGACTCCGCCGCGCCCGACTTCGCGTCCAGTTCCAGGCGGCTGCCCTGCCACACCAGGTAGAGCCGCTTGTCCGGGCCGCGCACCACCAGCCCCGCCTCCGTGCCCAGCGGATCCGTCGCCACCGGAGCACCCGGCACGAGCGTCGTCCGCGCACCGGAGCCCGTCGAGCACACCTGCCACGGCGACGACTCCAGGTCACCGGAGCCCGGCAGGGTGTCCGGGGCGCCGGTGATGCCGACCGGCCTGCCGACCGGGGTACCCGCGAGCGACGCCGTGCCGACCGACGTGGTCTTCAGGTCCGAACCGCCGATCAGGACGGCGGACGCGTAGTTGCGCACCGGGCGCAGCCGGCCGCCGCTGTACAGATAGCGGGCGCCCGTCTCCTTGTTGACGATCAGGGTGTCGCCGCTCTTCCAGGCGTCGTTGCCGCCCGGCCTGACCAGCCCGTACACCAGCGCTCCGCCGCAGACCAGCGCGCCGACGACCACACCGACCAGCGCACCCCTGGTGGTACGCCCCAGCGGGCTCTCCGGTGCGTCCGGGTCGGCCAGCAGCATGCCCGAGGTCAGGCGGCCCATCATGAACGTGTGCGCCTGCACCTGATCGCGCTTCGACCGCACGCTTTCCTCCCGGCTGGGTCGTCGTACTTCTTGTCGGTGGGGTTCTGACGGCGGGTCAGCCGAAGAGGCCGCGGAGGGTGCCGAACACGCCCAGCAGCCACAGCGTCAGCGGCAGCAGGGCGATCGCCAGCAGCGAGTGCAGCAGCTCCGCGGCCCGTCCCCAGTAGGGCACCATGCGCCGTCCCGGTACCGTCCACACCGCCACCGTCAGCGCTCCCGCCACCGCGAGCAGCCCCGCCACCAGGAGCGCCCGGTCGCTGCCGGACAGCTCGAGTCCCCAGCCGAACGCCAGCAGCAGCAGACCCCACGCGCCCGGCAGCACCAGTACCAGCCGCTGGGCCGTGTTCACCAGGCCCCGGCCGTGCAGAAGCAGCAGCAGCGACAGGACCAGCGCGCTCAGCAGCGCCGGCAGGTTGGGCCGGTGGGCCAGCGCCAGCAGGCAGGCCGACGCCAGCACGCCCGTCGCGCCGTACAGCGCCGTCATCCACTCGCCGGCCAGCTCGGTGCGGGCGGCGACATCGTTGCCCCGGTACGGCTCGATGCCCTCCTGCAACTGCTCGGCGTTGGTGGGCAACGCCGGCATCCGCATCCCCGCGAACCGGAACGACAGCGCGGGCACCAGACCGCCCACCAGCACCGTCAGCGCCGCGACCACACCCGCCGCGCCCGCCGGGCGCACGTCGAACACCGTCATCAGCACGCCGCCCAGGGCCGCCGCCAGCGCCACCAGCGCCGACGCCAGGAACAGCGGGGTGCGCGCCGCGGCGGCGGCCAGGGCCAGCACCGCGGCACCGGCCCAGGCCGCCGCCGCGCCCAGCAGCCGTGCCCCCAGCACCTGGTGGGCCTGCGGCCCGGTCAGCTCGCCGCCCGGCAGCAGCCAGCCCACGAGCGCCAGCGCCGGTGACGCCAGCAGGCCCAGGACGGTGCCGGTGGCCGGGTCGTCCACCGCCCGGCTCGCCGAGGCCGCCCCGGCCAGCAGCAGCAGGCCGGTGCCGCAGGCGGTGGCCACCCGCAGCGACACCGGGGCGCCCGGCAGGGCCAGTAGGACCAGGCCGGCCAGCACCGCCACCGCCACCAGGCCGCGCAGCAGCCGCCGCGCCGCCTCCGGGCTCCAGCCGTGCAGCCGGTCCCGGGTGACCGCGGCGATCCCGTCCACCAGATCGTCGAGCCGCACCTCGGGCAACGCCTCGGTACGCGGCCGCAGATGGAGCGCCTCGCCGTCGGTCAGCCCGAGCGAGGCCAGCGTCGCCTCCTCGTCCAGCGGCCGTCCGCCCAGGCGCTGGAGTATCCAGCCGTCGTGTTCGAGACCGTGCTCCTCGATGTCCTCACCGGCGTACCGCAGCACCGTGGGCAGCAGATCGGCGACCGGCACGTCGGACGGCACGGCGAGGTCGACCGTGCGGCGCGGGGCACGGACGGTCAGATGGCACAGGCCGGTCACGGAAGTGTCGGTCATACCGGGGCTCACGTCTCCTGGACATCGGAAGCGGGGGCACGCGGCGCGGCGTGCCGGGTGGGGGGAGCGTCGCGGAACGGTGGGGGACGGCTGGGGGGAGCGTGGGAAAGCAGGGGGTGACATGGACGTATGGAGTTGACGGGGTGCACACTACTGACACTCCCCGCGACCGTTGTCAACGGGAGCCCCCACGAACGGTGTTGACAGCGTGATCCGCGTGCGAGTGCCGAGGTCCCTCCCGGCACGCACCCCCCACGTACCGCCGCGGTGCGCGAAGTCCGTTAGGAGTGCCAAGCGTTGAGCGTGGTCCTGTTCCGTCGTCCGGCCCGTCGTCGCGGACCCGACATGCCGGCCGGCGAGTTGGTCCTCCAGGAGCCGCCGACCCTCATGGAGACCGTCCCGGACACGTCCGCGGTGTGGACGTATCTGCCGATGGCGATGATGTCGGTCTCGATGATGATGCTGTTCCTGCGGACCGGCGGGCAGTCCAGCGGTGTCTTCATGTACATCGCGCTCGGCATGATGGTGATGGCCGCGGGCGCCATGATGGTCGGGCAGGTCATGCGCAAGGCGGGCGACCGCAAACAGCGGCTGCGCGGCGAACGCCGGGACTACCTGCGCTACCTCGCGCAGAGCCGGCGCACCGTGCAGCGCGCCGTGGTCGAGCAGCAGCTCGCCCTCGCCTGGCGCCACCCCGAACCCCGGGTGCTGCGTTCCGTCGTCCGCACCACCCGGCTGTGGGAACGCCGGGTCAAGGACGACGACTTCGGCGAGGTCCGGATCGCCGTCGGCGACCAGCAGCTCGCCATGCGGCTCACCCCCGTCTCCACCAAGCCGGTCGAGGACCTCGAACCGCTGTGCGCGCACGCCCTGCGCCGCTTCATCCGCGCCTACAGCACCGTCCCCGGCCAGCCCATCGCCCTCTACCTGCGCTCCTGGTCACGGGTGCTGCTGCGCGGCGACCGGGACGCCGCCCGCGGGATGCTGCGTGCCGCCCTGTGCCAACTCGCCCTGTTCCACCCGCCGGAGGAGCTGTGGATCGTCGTCTGCGCCGCCGACGAGGTACGCGGCGAATGGGAGTGGGTGAAGTGGCTGCCCCACAACCAGCACCCGCAGGAGACCGACGGCGCGGGCCCGCTGCGCATGGTGGCCGCCGCCTTCGCCGATCTGGAGGACCAGCTCGGCAGTGAGTTCGCCGAGCGGCCCGCCTTCGACCCGGAGGCCGTGCCCGGACGCGACGAGCCGCTGGTGGTCGTGGTGGTGGACGGCGCGGGCATCCCGGCCGGTCACCGCTTCGACGGGCCCGGCTACCGCAACGCCGTCGTCCTCGACCTCTCCGACAGCCTCACCTGGCGGCCCGGCCGCACCACCCTCCGTCTCGACGTCGCCGCCGACGCCGTCGCGCTGGTCCGCACCGACCGCAGCCGCAAGGAGCAGACCACCGTCCTGGGCCGCCCCGACCGGGTCGGCCCGGTCGCCGCCGAGTCGCTGGCCCGGCTGATCGCCCCGTACCGGATGAGCCTCACCTCCGACGCGGTCGAACCGCTCTCCGCCGACATGGAGCTGACCACCCTGCTCGGCATCGCCGACCTGCACCGCCTCGACCCCGACACGCTGTGGCGGCGGCACGGCGGCTCCGGCCGGCTGCGCGTCCCGGTCGCGGTCGGCGCGGACGGCAGGCCCGTGGAGCTGGACATCAAGGAGTCCGCGCAGGGCGGCATGGGCCCGCACGGCATGCTGATCGGCGCCACCGGCTCCGGAAAGTCCGAGCTGCTGCGCACCCTCGTCCTCGGCCTCGCGCTCACCAACTCCTCCGAGACCCTCAACTTCGTCCTCGTCGACTTCAAGGGCGGCGCCACCTTCCTCGGTCTCGACGAACTCCCGCACACCTCCGCCGTCATCACCAACCTCGCCGACGAAGCCGCCCTGGTGGAGCGCATGCAGGACGCCCTGCACGGCGAACTCATCCGCCGCCAGGAGCTGTTGCGGGCGGCCGGCAACTACACCTCGGCCCTGGAGTACGAGAAGGCCCGGGCCGGCGGCGCCGACCTCGCCCCGCTGCCCAGCCTGTTCGTCGTCGTCGACGAGTTCAGCGAACTCCTCGCCTCGCACCGCGAGTTCATGGAGCTGTTCGTGATGATCGGCCGCCTCGGCCGGTCCCTCGGCGTGCACCTGCTGCTCGCCTCGCAGCGCCTCGACGAGGGCCGGATGCACCAGCTGGAGTCGCACCTGTCCTACCGGATCGGCCTGCGCACCTTCTCCGCGATGGAGTCCCGGGGCGTCCTCGGCGTCCCCGACGCCTACGAACTGCCCTCCCAGCCCGGCAGCGGCTACCTCAAGAGCGGCGTCGAGGCCCTCACCCGGTTCCGCGCGGCCTACGTCTCCGGTCCCTACCGCAGGCGCGGCGGCGCCGTCGCCCAGGCCCGGGTCGCCACCCAGGTGGTGCCCTGGTCGACCGGGTACATCGTGCCCCGCGCCCCCGCACCGGCCGTGATCGTGCCGGAACCGGAGGAGGAGGCGAGCGCCGACAGCCTGCTGTCCGTGGCCCTGGACCGGCTGCGCGACTCCGGGCCGCCCGCCCACCCGGTGTGGCTGCCGCCGCTGGACGCCCCCACCTCGCTGGACACCCTGCTCGGCGGGCTCACCGCCGACCCGGAGCGCGGCCTGGTCGCCTCCCGCTGGACCGGCGCCGGGCGGCTGCGGGTCCCCGTCGGGCTCGTCGACAAGCCCTTCGACCAGCGGCGCGACCCGCTGGTGGTGGACCTCGCCGGGGCCGGCGGCCATGTCGCCGTCGCGGGCGGCTCGCAGAGCGGCAAGTCGACCGTGCTGCGCAGCCTCATCATGGCCCTCGCCCTCACCCACACCCCGCGCGAAGTGCAGTTCTACTGCCTCGACTTCGGCGGCGGCACGCTCTCCCAGCTCACCGGGCTGCCGCATGTCGGCGGGGTCGCGGCCCGTCTCGACACCGAGCGGATCAGCCGTACCGTCGCCGAGGTCACCGCGGTCCTCACCCACCGCGAGCAGTTCTTCCTGGACCAGGGCATCGACTCGATGGCCACCTACCGGCGCCGCCGGGCCGCCGGGGAGTTCCCCGACGAACCGCACGGCGACGTCTTCCTGGTGATCGACGGCTGGTCGGCGGTCCGGCAGAACTTCGACCAGTTCATCCCGACGTTCAACCAGATCGCCACCAGCGGTCTCAACTACGGCATCCACCTGATCGTCGCCACCGCCCGCTGGCTGGAGCTCACCGCCCCGGTCCGCGACCAGTCCGCGACCAGGCTCGAACTGCGGCTCGGCGACACCATGGACTCCGTGGTGGACATCCGGAAGGCCGGCTCCGTGCCCCAGGTCCCCGGGCGTGGTCTCACCGTCGACGCCAAGCTGCACTTCCTGTCCGCGCTGCCCCGCGGCGACGGGTCGTCGGACCCGGAGACGCTCAGCGAGGGCGTCGCGGAGCTGGTCGACCGGATCGCCTCCGCCTGGCACGGGCCGCACGCCCCGCAGGTGCGGATGCTGCCGCACCGGCTGCCGGCCGCCGAACTCCCCGCACCGGAGCTCGCCGACGGCCTGCGGCTGGCGCTCGGCCAGGACGAGGAGACCCTCGGCACCGTCTGGCACGACTTCTCCCGCACCCCGCACCTGGTGGCCGTCGCCGACGCCGAGAGCGGCAAGACCAACCTGCTGCGGCTGGTCGCGGACGCGGTCGTCGCCCGCTATGCCCCGAACGAGGCCCGCATCCTCGTGGTGGACTACCGCCGCGGCCTGGTCGACGCCGTGCCCGAGGAGTACCGGCTCGGCCACGCCGTGGCCCTGGACACCCTCAAGCAGCTGGTCGGCGGCTCGGCGAAGGCGCTGCGCACCCGGCTGCCCGGCCCCGAGATCACCCCGGCCCGGATGCGGCTCGCCGACTGGTGGTCGGGGCCCCGCCTGTTCGTCCTGGTCGACGACTACGACATGGTCGGCGGCGGCACGGTCATGGACCACCCCTTCGCCCCACTCTTCGAACACCTCGCCCTCGGCCACGAACTCGGCCTGCACATCGTCGTCGCCCGCTCCGCCACCGGCGCCGGACGCGGCCTCAACGACCAGCTCCTGCGCCGCCTCGACGAGGTCAACACCCCCGGCGTCCTCATGTCCTGCCCACCCTCCGAGGGCTACGTCTTCGGCAACGTCAAACCCCGCGTCCTCCCCCCGGGCCGCGCCCTCCACATCGTCCGCCGCAAGCCGGTCCTCATCCAGACGGCCCTGGCAGCAGGCACGGAGGACAACTGACCACCCCGCAACGGCACGACCACGGGCAACGCCACACGACCGCCCGAGGCCGTGCCGTCGGTCGCGGCCGAGAACGCCGAGTGCGCGCACCGATCAGGGGACCGGCGGTCGGCGGTCGGCGGTCGGAGGTCGGCCTGAGGTAATCCGGGCAGGAGGCGGACGGTGCCTGGCAGGCGCTGGGCGGTGCCCGATCGAGCAGGAACCGGACGGTGCCCGAATACGACCGTCGGCAACCGACCCAGGCACAGCTCCCGGTGTCCGATCGGACGCTGCCAGCCGGGCCATCGGCAGCCGACCCAGGGGCGCGGGGAACTGCGCGACCAGCCCCCACCGGCCCGCAGGTGCCCACCGACCGGCTCGGCGCCTGCGAAAGCCTCGGCGCCCCCGAAGGCCGTCAGGCTTCCGGGCCCCCGCCCGCGCCCGCCGGGCCCGCCGCGGCCGCGCTCCGCCGGGCGGACGGGCGCCAGCCCAGCCGGCGGCCGCGGGGGATGACCAGGCCCGCCCAGACCACCGCGACGATCACGGCGAGGCCGGCCGACGCGGGCCACAGGGCGCGGCGGAGTGGTCCGGCCGCCTGGTCGGCCGGCATGCGCACGGGAGCACCGGGGGCGGCGGCGTCCCGGTCAGGGGCAGCTGCGGTGGCGGTGAGGACCGAGGTGACCGCCGCGTACGGATCGAGGCGCGGCACGTCGGCCGGGTACGCGGACGACCGCAGCAGGCTCGCCGTCTGCGCGGCCGTCAGCTCCGGGTGGACGGAGCGCACCAGCGCCGCCGCCCCCGCCACGAACCCGGCGGCCAGCGACGCCCCGGAGCCGATGTAGTGGCCGTCCTTCGCCGGGCCGATGCCGACCACGCCGTCGCCCGGCGCGGCGAGTTGCGCGCTGTCGGTGGTGTACGCGCCGGCCGGCCGCGCGCCGTCGACGTCCACGTCGAGGACGGAGAGCACACCGTCGTCCGCGGCCGGGTAGTAGTCGCGGGCGGGCGGACTCTGCGACGTGGCCGTCGCCGGCTCGTCCGGCACGGCGGCGGCGACCACCAGGACGTCCTTCTTCTGGGCCAGCGCCACGGCCGCCCGCAGCCCCGCGGTGTCGCTGCCCAGCGCCGCCGACACCGCGACCACCTGCGCACCGCCCTCGACGGCGGCCCGGATACCGGCCGCGACCCGCTCGGCGGTGACCGCCCCCCGGGCGTCGCTGCCGCGCACGGCGAGGATGCGGGCCTGCTGCGCCACACCCGCGAACCGCACACCGTCCCGTACGGCGGCGGCCACCAGACCGGCCACGAAGGTGCCGTGTCCCACACAGTCGGTCCCGGCGTCACCGACCGCTGTCACGCGCCCCTTCAGCGCGGGCGCGGTGGCGGAGACCCCGGTGTCGACCACGCCGACGGTCACCCCGGTGCCCGATGCGACCTGCCAGGTCCGGTCGAGCTGGAGGGAGACCTGCTCCCAGGGCACGTCGGCGGCCCGCTGGTCCGAGCCCGCCGTGCACGGCTTTCCGGCGTCCACCCGTGCGGGCAGCACCGGCAGCCGGACCGTGCTCCCGGCCGCCGTCGCGGCCCCGGCGCCGGCCGCGCTCAGAACGGCCGTCAGCACCAGAGCGGCGGCGAGCGGACGCACATGACGGACGGTGCCCCGCCGGACCACACCGGCGGCCGTGGCTGTCGGCGCCGCCTCCATCTCGCGTGCCGCGTCCTGACCGGTCCCGTGTGTCGTCGTCATGCCCGGGCCGCCCCGGTGGAGGTGGAGGAGGCGGCGGAGGCCGGGCCCGCGGGGTCGGTGAGGTCCTCCGGGAGCAGCAGACGCAGGTCGTCGAGGCTGGGGGCGGCCAGTCGGCTGAGCCGGCCCGCCTGGCGGGTCATCATCCGCTCCAGCACCTGGCGGGCGGTGCGCGCGTTGCCGAACGACCGGTCGCGGGGCAGCGTGTCGAAGTGCTGCCGCAGCACCGGTCCGAGCCCGGCGGCGCACTCGTACCCCAGCTGCACCGCGTGCTGGCGGACGATGGTGACCAGCTCGTCGGAGGAGTAGTCGGCGAACTCCACCCGGCGCGAGAACCTGGAGGACAGGCCGGGGTTGGAGGCCAGGAACGTCTCCATCTCCTGGGTGTAGCCGGCGACGATGACGACCACCTGGTCGCGGTGGTCCTCCATCAGCTTCAGCAGGGTGTCCACGGCCTCCCGGCCGAAGTCCGCGCCGGACGCCTCGCGCGGGGTGAGGGTGTACGCCTCGTCGACGAACAGCACGCCGCCCAGGGCCCGTTCGAAGACCTCCCGGGTCAGCTGGGCGGTATGGCCGACGTAGCGGCCGACCAGGTCGGCGCGGGACACCTCGACCAGCTGGCCGCGCGGCAGCACGCCGAGCGAGACGAGGAGTTCGCCGTAGAGGCGGGCCACGGTGGTCTTGCCGGTGCCGGGCGGGCCGGTGAAGACCAGGTGGTGGCTGAGCCGGGGCACCGGAAGTCCGGCGGCCTCGCGCTGCCGGGCCGTCGAGACCAGGTTGACCAGGTCGGTGACGTCCCGCTTCACCGCGGAGAGCCCGACCAGCGCGTCCAGCCTGCTCAGCGCGTCGTCGCCGGCGTCGGCGGCGTTCGGCCCCTCGGCCGCCTGCCGGGCCGCCTCCTCGCTGATGTCCTGGGGCAGCAGCAGGGAGAGGTCCTGCTCGGTCACGTCGGCCAGCGCGGCCAGCCGCACCGCCTGCCGGTCCACCATCTCCTCGAACACCTGCCGCGCCGCACGGCCGTTGCCGAACCCGGCGTCCTTCGGCATCCGTTCGAAGTGCACCGCGAGCGCCCGGCGGGTCTCCTCGTCGAGCACGTACTGGTGGCGTACGCACATGCTCTCCATGATCTCCACCAGCTCGGGCACCGAGTAGTTCTCGAACTCGACGGTCCGTGAGAAACGGGACGCGAGACCCGGGTTGGAGCCGAGGAAGCTGCGCATCTCGTCGGAGTAGCCCGCCACCACGACCACCACGTCGTCGCGGTGGTCCTCCATCAGCTTGAGCAGGGTGTCCACCGCTTCCCGGCCGAAGTCGGCGCCGGAGCCGCGGGAGTCGGAGGTGAGGGTGTACGCCTCGTCGACGAACAGGACACCGCCCAGGGCCCGTTCGAAGGCCTCCGTGGTCTTGATGGCGGTGCCGCCGATGACCTGGGCGACCAGGTCGGCGCGGGAGACCTCGACCAGGTGCCCGGAGCGCAGGGCCCCGAGCTCGGCGAGGATCGTGCCGTAGAGGCGGGCCACGGTGGTCTTGCCGGTGCCGGGCGGGCCGGCGAAGACCAGGTGCCGGCTCATCGGCGGGGCGGACATGCCGAGTTGGGCGCGGCGCCGGGCCAGCTGGGTGAGGTTGACCAGGGTGCGGACCTGTTCCTTGACGTTGTCGAGGCCGATCAGTCCCTCCAGCGCGGCCATCGGCCCGTCCGGCCGTCCGGGCCCCTCCGAGGCGGGCACGGTCCCCGCCGGATCGGTGCCCTCGGCCTCGCCGAAGCCCCAGGCGTCCCGGGACTCGTTGCCGGTGCTGGTGAGGTTCTCCACCGCCAGCCGGCCGCCCGCCTTGGCCTGCACCAGGCCGCCGCCCCGGTTGTCCCGGACCGTGCAGCCCACCACGGACACCGGTGCCTCGGACTCGACCCGGATGCCGTCGCGTTCGCTGCCGGCCGCCTCGCAGCCGTTCAGGGAGGCCCGGCCGCCGTCGCGGACCAGGAAGCCGTGCTCGGCGGCGGCTGCGACCCGCACCCGGTTCGCGGTCAGCTCGCCACCGGTGTCGACGAGTACGCCGCAGGCGCCGGCCGAGACCAGCTCGCCGTCGCGGATCGCCGCGGTGCCCTCGCCACCGATCTCCAGGCCCGCGCCGCCCGGGTTGTTCACCCGGAATCCGGCGAGGTAGACGTTGCCGCCGGTCGCGACACCCGCGCCCGCGCCGCCCGGCGCCTCCACCGTGCAGTCCTCCACCCGGCCGCGACCGCCGTCGCGCACCGACACGCCGACCCCGCCGGCGCCGGTGATCCGGGCGCGGCGCACCAGCGGGTTGGCGCCTGACTGGATCACCACACCGGCGCCCTTGACGTCGACGATCTCCACCCGCTCCAGCTCGGCCGCCGCGTCCTCCTCCAGGAGCACGCCGTCGGCCTCGCCGTCCCGGACGGTCAGCGAGGTGAGGGTGGGCGAGGAGGCCCCGGCCACCCGCAGCGCCGGCAGCTGGGCGCCGGTCAGCCAGCAGTCCTCGTAGGTACCGCGCGAACGGTCCGTCACCAGCAGGCCGTTGCCCGCGGTGCGGGCGGTGCGGCAGCGGCGCAGCACCGGGTCGGCGCCGTGCGAGACGATGATGCCGGGTCCGCTGCTGCCGGTGACCCGCACCTCCTCCAGCTCGCAGCGGGCCGCGCTGGTCACGTGCACGCCGATCGAGGTGTCGCGGATGACGGTGCGCAGCACCCGTACCGCGCTGCGCTCCTCCAGGGCCAGCGACGGCTTGTCGGTGGAGGCCAGGTCGCAGTCCTCGACGGAGCCCTGGGCGTCGCCGTTGGCGAGGACGCCGTTGCCGCGCGCGTCCCGCACCGTGCAGCCGCGCAGCGTCGCCCGGCCGCGTTCGCCGATCACCACGCCGCTGGTGCCGAAGTGTTCGAGGGTGCACGACTCCAGTGAGCTCTCCGTCGGCGAGGTCACCACGACACCCGCGCCGGTACGGTTGGATATCCGGCACTCCCGCATGGCCAGCGAGCCGGAGCTGCGCGCCAGCACGGTCGCCCACGAGGCGCCGGACAGGTCACAGCCCTGCATCGCGGCCTGTCCGTGCGAGGCGTCCACGGCCGGCAGTTCCTCGTCGTGCCCCTGTACCACCAGGTCGGTCAGCATCACCGCGTCCGCCCGCAGCGAGATGACGGTGCCCTTGCGGGGGGCCAACCGGACGGTACCGCGCGACTGTTCGGCGACGATGGTGACCCGGGTGGTGACGACGAGGTTCTCCTCGTACGTCCCCGGGCGCACACTCAGCACCGCCCCGCCGCGCGCCCTGGCCAGGGCCTCGCCGATCGTCCGGGCGTCCCCGGTGCCCTCCGGACAGACCGTCAGTACCTGGCGCACTCAGCTGACCTCCTCGTGTCGGCACCCGTCGGGCGGCCACCCCATCATGCCGTCTCCGTACGCGCGTTCCCACTCCGGTCCGGCGTGCGGAACGGCCACGGAGGGGCCGGTGGCAGCCGGTACGGCGCGGGAAGCCGTACCGCGAATTATGGGCCGTTGCACAACACCCTTACCAGCACGGCGAGTTACCCGTCATGATTGTTAACACTGAGAAACTGAACCGCCGTTGGCATCCGTGCGTGAATAGGATTACTCACTCTGGCGTACGACGGACCACCGAGCGGACGAGGCGGACAGGGCTGATGACAGACGGGACCGGACCGGCCGCGAGAACGAAGGCGGAGCAGACCTCGGCGGCGGAGCCCGCGGCGGCCGGCGCCACGGCCGGGGAGGCGACGGCGGCGGGCCCGGCGGAAACGGCACCCGTGACCACGGGGGCGGCGGGGGCGGGCCCGGGGGCGCCGGATCCCGCGCCGGGAAGCACGGTCGGCCGGGAGCCCGGAACCCGGTCGGGGTCCCCGAGGACGCGGGGGGTCGTCTCGGCGGAGTCCGTGGCGCAGGAGGAGTCGGACCCCGTGGCGGCCCCGACGGCGGGGACCGTGGCGGAAGCGCCCGCCCTCGCGGGGCCCGGCGGCGGGGAACCCCCGTCCGCCGGACCGGCGCGCGCGGAGGGCGCCGAGGCCGAGGCCCCGGCCCAGGTGCTCGCCGCGAGCGTCCCCGAGGCGGACGGGTCCGCCCCCGGCGGCGGTACGGCGGCCGTGTCCGTGGGCCGTCCGGGCCGCCCGCTGCTGGCCGGGGCTGCGGTGCTCGGCGCGCTGCTGATCACGGTACCGGTGCTGCTGACGAGCCGGGACCGGGCACCGGAGGGCCACGACCGGGTCGTCGCCGACCAGGCGGGCACCGTCCTCGGCGGCGACGCGACACAGGACCCCGGAGCCGGGTACGCCTCCTCCGCTCCCTCCACTCCCGCCCCGTCCACCCCCTCCGTCAAGCCGAAGCCGGCCACGCACCGCCCCTCCCCCGCGAAGACGGTCGTGGCGCATCCGGCGGCGAAGCCGACGACGGCCGCGCCGAAGAAGCCCGCCGCACCGGCGAAGACGCAGACGAAGAAGCCCGCCACGACGAGCAAGTCCGGGACGAAGTCGACCGCGGAGTCCACCCTTCCCTCGGACGTCCTCGTCACGGCCACCCGGGTGCTCAGGGCCGGTCAGTCCATCGAGGCGAAGAAGGCCCGGCTGCGTATGCAGACCGACGGCAACCTCGTCGTGTACGACGAGCACAACAAGGCCCGTTGGGCCACCATGACCTTCGGTTCCAACTACCAGGCGGTCTTCCAGGCGGACGGAAACCTCGTCGTCTACACCTCCGACAGCCGTCCTGTCTGGGCCAGCCAGACCCCCGGCCACAACGGCGCGATCCTCAGGGTCCAGGGCGACGGCAACGTGGTGATCTACGCCGGATCGACCCCGGTCTGGGCCACCAACACCCAGCACTGACCGGCGTCCTCCCGGCTCACCGGCCCTTGCGCAGGAAGCTCCGCAGCCGCCGCTCCGGCCAGGTGTTGATCACGTCGTCCGCGGTGAGCCAGCCGCGCTGGGCGGTGCCGATGCCGTAGCGCATGTTCGCGAGGTGCGGGACGGCGTGGGCGTCGCTGTTCACGGCGAACCGCACGCCGTGCCGGCGGGCCCGCAGGATGTCCTCGTCGCGCAGGTCGAGCCGGTGCGGGTGGGCGTTGATCTCCAGGGCCGTGCCGGTGCGGGCGCACGCCTCGAAGACCGCGTCGAGGTCGGCGTCGATGCCGGGCCGCTTGCCGATGAGGCGGGTGGTGGGGTGGCCGATGATGTTCACGTACGGGTTCTCGCAGGCGCGGACGAGCCGCCGGGTCAGGGCCTCGCGGCTCTGTCTGAAGTGCGAGTGGACCGAGGCCACGCACAGGTCGAACCCGGCGAGGAAGTCGCCCGGCCAGTCCACCTTGCCCTCGGGGCCGATGTTCAGCTCGGTGCCGTGCAGCAGCCGCAGCCCGCCGCGCCGGCCCCTGGTGGGATAGGTGCCGTCGAGTTCGCGCACCCGTTCCCGCTGGGCCAGCATCCGCTCGTCGGTCATCCGCTGCATGACCAGGTCGGGCGCGTGGTCGGTGATCGCGTAGTAGGCGTAGCCGCGCCCGGCGGCGGCCTCGGCCATCTCCTCAAGGGGGGCGAGGCCGTCGGTGAGGTCGGTGTGGGTGTGCAGGTCACCGCGCAGGTCGGCCTCGCTGACCAGGTCGGGCAGCTCGTCGCGGAGCCCGGCCTCGATCTCGCCGCGGTCCTCGCGCAGCGGCGGCGGGATCCAGGGCAGGCCGAGGCGCGCGTACACCTCCTCCTCGGTCGCGGAGACGATCTTCTCGCCGCTCTCGGCGTCGAAGAGGCCGTACTCGGAGAGCTTGAGCTTCTGGTGCACCGCGATCTCGCGGGTGCGGATGTTGTGGGCCTTCGAGCCGGTGAAGTACTGCAGCGCGGCGCCCCACGAGTCCGGCGGCACGACCCGCAGGTCGACGTTGAGCCCCTTGCCGGTGCGCACGGAGGTCTTGGTCCCGCCCTGCCCGATGACCTCGGTGACGTACGGCAGTGCGGTGAACGCCCGCATGAGGGGCGCCGAGTCCGCCGCCGCCGCGAGGATGTCGATGTCGCCGATGGTCTCGCGCATCCGGCGCAGCGAGCCGGCGTAGGCGCACCGCTCGCAGCCGGTCGCGGCGGAGAGGGCGCCGACGACGTCCTCGGCCAGCTCCATGGCCACGTCGATCTGCACCCGTCCGCCGGAGGACCGGAGCAGTTCGATGCCGTGCAGGATGTTCTCCTCGGTCTTCGGCCCGAAGCCCTTGAGGTCGCGCAGCCGTTCGTCGCGGATGGCGGCGGCGAGTTCGTCCACCGACGAGACGCCCAGTTCCTCGTAGACCGCCATGGCCTTCTTCGGGCCGAGGGTGGGGACGGCCGTCAGCCGCCGTACCCCGTCCGGGATCCTCGCCCGCAGCTCCTCGACGGCGGCCACCGTGCCGCTGTCGAAGTACTCGCGGACCTTCCGGGCGATCGACTTCCCGACGTTCGGGATCTCCTGCAGCCCCTTGAGGTCGAGCGTGGCGACGTCGGCGTGGTGGCCGCCGACCGACCGGGCGGCCTTCTCGTAGACCCGCGCCTTGAAAGCGTCGCCGCCGGTGATCGAGATCAGGTCGGCGTACTCCTGGAGCAGGGCCGCCACCTCGTCGTTGGACCGAGCCATGCCTTCAGGGTAGGGCGCCGGTTTTGCGCGGGCGCTCTTGACAGCCCTCCTCAGGCACAGGCAGTCTTCCATTAAGCAGAAAGCAACTTCCGTAATACGGAATTTCAACGAACCCACTAGGCAGCGGAAGGGAGCGCGACCCGCATGGGATTTGCAGAGCAGCGCTTCAACGTCAACCTGTCGATCCTCTTCACGGAACTCCCGCTCCTGGAGCGCCCCGCGGCCGCCGCCGCGGCCGGCTTCTCGGCGGTCGAGCTGTGGTGGCCCTGGGTCGACTCCCCCACCCCCGAGCGCTCCGAGCTGGACGCGCTGAAGCGGGCGATCGAGGACGCGGGCGTCCGGCTGACCGGCCTGAACTTCTACGCCGGGCAGCTGCCAGGACCCGACCGGGGCGCCCTGTCGGTCCCGGGCGCGGAGTCGGAGAGGTTCCGCGCCAACATCGACGTGGCGGCGGGCTTCGCCCGGTCGCTCGGCTGTACGGCCCTCAACGCGCTGTACGGAAACCGCGTCGACGGCGTGGATCCGGCCGAGCAGGACGCGCTGGCCCTGGAGAACCTGACGCTCGCGGCGCGCGCGGCGGACCGGATCGGCGCGGTCCTGCTGATCGAGGCGCTCAACGAGCCCGAGTCGCCGCGGTACCCGCTGGTGTCGGCCCCGGCCGCGGTCGAGGTCGTCGACAGGGTGAACGAGGCCACGGGACTGGGCAACGCCCGCTTCCTGATGGACCTCTACCACCTGTCGATGAACGGCGAGGACCTCCCGTCGGTGATCGAGCGGTACGCCGCGAGGACCGGCCACGTCCAGATCGCCGACAACCCCGGCCGCGGCGCCCCGGGCACGGGGACGCTGCCGCTGGCGGACCTCCTCGACCGGCTGCGGAAGGCCGGGTACGACGGCTGGGTGGGCCTGGAGTACAAGGCGGGCGACCGCCCGAGCGGGGACGCCTTCGGCTGGCTGCCGGTGGAACAGCGCGCCGCGCGTTGAGGTGACCGTCCCCGGGGGCTGCCGCCCCCGGACCCCCGCTTCGGCCTTCGGCCTCGTCCTCGAACGCCGGACGGGCTGAATTCACCGACGCCCGCCGAGCAGCAGACGTGACACAGCAGTCAGAGAGGCACCCCCTATGAGCAACACCCTCCCCAAGGTCGCCTGGATAGGCCTCGGCATCATGGGCTCCCCGATGTCCGAGAACCTGATCAAGGCGGGTTACGACGTCACCGGCTTCACGCTGGAGCAGGACAAGCTGGACCGGCTGGCCGCCGCCGGCGGCACCGTGGCCGGCTCGATCGCCGCCGCGGTGCGGGACGCGGACGTGGTCGTCACCATGGTCCCCGCGTCGCCGCAGGTCGAGGCCATCGCGTACGGTCCGGACGGCATCCTGGAGAACGCGCGGTCCGGCGCGCTCCTGATCGACATGTCGTCCATCACCCCGCAGACCTCGGTCGACCTGGCCAAGGCGGCGCGGGACCGGGGCATCCGGGTGCTCGACGCGCCCGTGTCCGGCGGTGAGGCCGGTGCCGTCGAGGCGGTGCTCTCCATCATGGTCGGCGGCGAGCGGGCCGACTTCGACATCGCGAAGCCCCTCTTCGAGGCGCTGGGCAGGACCATCGTGCTGTGCGGTCCGCACGGCTCCGGCCAGACCGTGAAGGCCGCCAACCAGCTGATCGTCGCCGTCAACATCCAGGCGTGCGCCGAGGCCGTGGTCTTCCTGGAGAAGTCCGGCGTGGACCTGGCGGCCGCGCTGGACGTGCTGAACGGCGGCCTGGCCGGTTCGACCGTGCTGACGCGGAAGAAGGACAACTTCCTGAACCGCGACTTCAAGCCGGGCTTCCGCATCGACCTGCACCACAAGGACATGGGCATCGTCACGGACGCGGCCCGCAACGTGGGCGCCGCCCTGCCCGTCGGCGCCGTGGTGGCGCAGCTGGTCGCGTCCCTGCGTGCGCAGGGCGACGGCGGCCTGGACCACTCGGCGCTGCTGCGCGCGGTGGAGCGCCTCTCCGGCACGCGGGTCTGAGCCGCACCCCCCTGACTTCCGGGCGGCGTCGGCGCCGACAACTGTCCTGTCGCGCCCAGGCGCCGGCGCCGCCCGGAAACCACTTCAACAAACTGTTGACGCCCTGACCGAACCACTCCTAGGCTCCAAGAAGGCTCCACGAAGCGGAAACCATTTTCCGCTGCCACCCGCATGGAAGGCCCACGATGTCGCAGCGCGTGCTCACCACCGAGTCCGGCGCCCCGGTCGCCGACAACCAGAACTCCGCCTCCGCCGGCATCGGCGGCCCGCTCCTGCTCCAGGACCAGCACCTGATCGAGAAGCTCGCGCGCTTCAACCGCGAGCGGATCCCGGAGCGCGTGGTGCACGCCCGCGGCAGCGGCGCGTACGGCTACTTCGAGGTGACCGACGACGTCACCGGCTTCACCCACACCGACTTCCTGAGCACGGTCGGCCGGCGCACCGAGGTCTTCCTTCGCTTCTCGACGGTCGCCGACTCCCTCGGCGGCGCCGACGCCGTCCGCGACCCGCGTGGCTTCGCCGTCAAGTTCTATACCGAAGAGGGCAATTACGACCTCGTCGGGAACAACACCCCGGTGTTCTTCGTCAAGGACCCGATCAAGTTCCCCGACTTCATCCACTCGCGGAAGCGCGACCCTCCCCCGCTGCCCGAAAGGGCGTGGGAGGTGCCCCCATCGGGCCGTCAGGAGCCGGACAGCGTCTGGGACTTCTGGGCGCACTCCCCCGAGGCCACGCACCAGGTGACCTGGCTGATGGGCGACCGCGGCATCCCGGCGTCGTACCGCCACATGAACGGCTACGGGTCGCACACCTACCAGTGGACGAACGCCGAGGGCGAGGCCTTCTTCGTCAAGTACCACTTCAAGACCAACCAGGGCGTGCGCAGCCTGAGCGCCGAGCAGGCGGCGGAGCTCGCGGGCAAGGACCCGAACTCGCACCAGACGGACCTGTTCCAGGCCATCGAGCGGGGCGTGCACCCGTCCTGGACCCTGTACGTGCAGATCATGCCCGCGGCCGAGGCGGCGGACTACCGCTTCAACTCCTTCGACCTGACCAAGGTCTGGCCGCACCGGGACCACCCGCTCCGGCGGGTCGGCCGCCTGGTCCTGGACCGCAACCCGGACAACGTCTTCGCCGAGGTCGAGCAGGCCGCGTTCTCGCCGAACAACTTCGTGCCGGGCATCGGCCCCTCCCCCGACAAGATGCTCCAGGGCCGGCTGTTCGCCTACCCGGACGCGCACCGCTACCGCCTCGGCGTCAACCACACCCTGCCGGCCGTCAACGCCCCGAGGGCGGCGACCGCACGGAACTACGGCCGGGACGGCCTCATGGCCGTCAACCGCCAGGGCCGGTACGCGAAGAACTACGAGCCGAACTCCTACGACGGCCCGGCGGAGACCGGCCGCCCGCTCTCGGCGCCGCTCGCCGTGACCGGCCACAAGGGCGCCCACGAGGCCCCGCCGCACACCAAGGACGACGACTTCTCCCAGGCGGGCGAGCTGTACCGCCTGATGCCCGCGGAGGAGAGGCGGCGCCTGGTGGCGAACATCGCCGGCAGCCTCTCGCAGGTCTCCCGCGACGACGTGATCGAGAAGAACCTGGCCCACTTCCACGCCGCCGACCCGGAGTACGGCAGGCGCGTGGCGGAGGCGGTCCGCGACCTGCGCGAGGACTGACCCCACGAACGGCCCGCGGCGGCCGACCGGCCCGGATGAGGGGTGGCCGGTCGGTGTCGGCGCGCGGGCGGGGCGAGGACCGCGGCGGCGTGCGAGCCAGTGCGGTGGTGAAGGAACCGAGCGTTCTTCTCGACCAGAGGGAAGGACGCCCCGGCTCCGTCGCACCCGCCGCGGTCCCAGCCACACCCCCCGAACCCCGTCCGGCGGCGCGAACGTCCTGTCGCGCCCAGCCTCGCGCCGTCGGACGGCCACAACGGCGGAGGGCCCCACGGACTCGTCGAAGCGCCGGACGCGGAACCGCCCGCGTCCGGCGCTTCGGCGTGCGTTTCCACCCCGGCCGCAGGAGCCTGGTGGCATGACTGCACATCCACCGACCGAGTTCCCGCACATCGTCGTGCACTCCCCCGCCCTGGACGGCTCCCGGCGGGTCACCGAGGGCGACGTGACCCTGGGGATCGCCTCCCACCTCGACGACGTGATCGAGATCCTGCGGCTGGCCGACCTGGACCGGATCGAGGTCGAGGAGAGCGACCTCATCGAATGGCAGGGCGGCGGCCCGGACGACTGGCCGGGTCTGACCGAGCATCCCGAAAGCTAATGTACCGGGACGAACGGACCGGCCGATCCTCAAATCAAGCTCTGAACTCTGTTCAACATGCTTCAACCGCCCCAGTCAGGGGGCATATTCACGTCACACGGTGCCCGCCGGCACGGGGGCGGCGGGCACCGGGTCACCGACAGCGCGAAGCGGGCGGCCCATCCTCTCGGATGGACCGCCCGCTCCCGCTCAGGCCGGCTCAGACCTTCAGCGTCCTGATCGACGTCGGCGCATGGCCGGGCTCGGTCGCGATCTCCTCGAACTCCACCACGTTGGAGATGTCGTTGGTCGTCGACATGGAGATGTTGGTGACGCGCTCCAGGATCGCCTCCACGACGACCGGCACCCGGTGCTCGGCGGCCAGCTTCTTGGCCTGCTCGAAGGCCGCGCCCAGCTCCGCCGGGTCGGTCACCCGGATCGCCTTGCAGCCCAGGCCCTCGGCGACCTTGACGTGGTCGACGCCGTAGACGCCCAGCTCGGGCGAGTTGATGTTCTCGAACTCCAGCTTGACCTGGAAGTCGATGTCGAACGCCCGCTGCGCCTGCCGGATCAGGCCCAGGTAGGAGTTGTTGACCAGGACGTGGACGTACGGGATCCTGTGCTGCGCGCCGACCGCGAGCTCCTCCAGCATGAACTGGAAGTCGTAGTCCCCGGAGAGGGCGACGACGGACGCCTCCGGGTCGGCCTTGGCCACGCCCAACGCGGCCGGCACCGTCCAGCCGAGCGGGCCCGCCTGACCGCAGTTGATCCAGTGCCGTGGCCGGAAGACGTGCAGCATCTGGGCGCCGGCGATCTGCGAGAGGCCGATCGTGGAGACGTACCGGGTCTCCGGGCCGAAGGCCTTGTTCATCTCCTCGTAGACGCGCTGCGGCTTGATCGGGATGTCGTCGAAGTGGGTACGGCGCTGGAGGGTCGCCCGCCTCTCCTGCGCCGAGGCCGCCCACCGCGAGCGGTCGGGAAGGCCGCCCGAGGCCTTCAACTCCCGTGCCACCTCGACGAAGAGCTGCAGGGCCGCCTTCGCGTCGGAGGCGATGCCGTAGTCGGGGGCGAAGATCCTGCCGATCTGGGTGGGCTCGACGTCCACGTGGACGAAGGTGCGGCCGGCCGTGTAGACGTCCAGCCGGCCGGTGTGGCGGTTGGCCCAGCGGTTGCCGATGCCGAGGACGAAGTCGGACTCCAGGAAGGTCGCGTTGCCGTAGCGGTGCGAGGTCTGCAGGCCCACCATGCCGGCGTTCAGCTCGTGGTCGTCAGGGAGGACACCCCAGCCCATCAGGGTCGGGACGACCGGGGTGCCGGTCAACTCGGCGAACTCGACGAGGAGTTCGGCGGCGTCCGCGTTGATGACCCCGCCGCCCGCGACGATCAGCGGACGCTCGGACGCGTTCAGCATCCCGATCGCCTTCTCGATCTGGGCGCGGGTGGCGGCCGGCCTGTAGACCGGCAGCGGCTCGTACGTGTCCGGGTCGAACTCGATCTCGGTGAGCTGCACGTCGATCGGCAGGTCGATCAGGACCGGGCCCGGCCGGCCGGAGCGCATCAGGTGGAAGGCCTGCTGGAAGACGCCCGGAACCTGGGCGGCCTCCAGCACGGTGATGGCCATCTTCGTGACCGGCTTGGCGATCGAGGCGATGTCGACGGCCTGGAAGTCCTCCTTGTGGATCACCGCGGTCGGGGCCTGGCCGGTGATGCAGAGGATCGGGATGGAGTCACCGGTGGCCGAGTACAGACCGGTGATCATGTCGGTGCCGGCCGGTCCGGAGGTGCCGATGCAGACGCCGATGTTCCCGGGGTGCGCACGGGTGTAGCCCTCGGCCATGTGCGAGGCGCCCTCGACATGGCGGGCGAGGGTGTGGTGGATGCCGCCGGAGGCCTTGAGCGCCGCGTAGAAGGGGTTGATCGCCGCGCCGGGCACACCGAACGCATCGGTGACGCCCTCGCGCCTGAGGATCTCAACTGCCGCGCGGGCAGCGGTCATACGAGCCATCGAGAACTCCTGCTTTCGGCTGTCGGATGCCTGCTCCCGTCGCGCCCCGCGGTGAGCATTGCCTCAGTTTTTCCGCATTACGGAAACTAAATTCTGCTATCTGAAATCAATGTAGGTGCGGTGACGAACGTCGTCAAGGGACGGACAACCGGGCCCCGGCGGGAGCACCATGGGACGGCTGAACCGACGCGATGCCTGAGGTGGGGCCATGTCCGAGAGCGTGCCGGTGCGCTGTCCGGCCTGTCGGCGCGAACACGTCTACACCGCGCCGTCGTACCCGTGCGCCTGCGGCGCGCCGGTCACCCCGAGCCTCGACGGCACGGCCGGGCCGACACCGGTGGCGCACCGCGCCTGGGACGCGGACTGGGTGACGGTGAGCTGCGGCTCCTGCGGCCGGCGGGACCAGTGGCCGCAGCCGGAGCTGGGCTGCCCGTGCGGGGCGGTGCTGCGCATCGCGGTCGCCGGCGGCGTGTCCGCGCCGCCGGCGGAGCCCGAGCCCGGACCCGGGCCCCGGCCCGTCTTCCACCCCGTGACGATCCGGACCGCCCGGGACGCGGTCACCGCGGCGGTGCTCTACCTGCGCTGGCTCGGCTACCGGGACATACGGCGGGCCGACCAGCGGCCCCCGTCCGGCATCGGGCTGGCCGCCAGGGGGCTGGTGGCCCAGGTGGACCCGACCGTGCAGCCGGCCTCGCGGCGGGACGTGGAGTGCCTGTGGCTGACGGCGATGACGGAGGACTCGGGGTGCGTGTACTTCTCCCTTGCGGGGTTCGCCGAGGAGGCACGGGAGCGGGCCGACGCTCTGGGGGTGCCGTTGTTCGTGCTGGACTTCACGGGGACGCCTCAGCCGGTGAACGGGCATGCCGATGCGTTGCGTGGCTCGGGTAGGTGAGTACCTGCGGGCCGGTGGGGGCTTGTCGCGCAGTTCCCCGCGCCCCCATAGGGGCGCTGCGGTTACCGGCCGTTGTATTGCTCCCTCAGTTCGATCTTGCGGACCTTGCCTGAGACCGTCATGGGGAAGGTCTCCAGGATCTGGATGCGGCTCGGGACCTTGTAGTGGGCCAGGCGGCCCTCGCAGAAGGTGCGGAGTTCGTCGAGGGTGGGCGGGGCGGCCGGGTCGTGCGGGATGACGCAGGCGAGGACCTCCTCGCCGTACCTCTCGTGCGGTATCCCGACCACCTGGACGTCCCGGATCTTGGGGTGGGCGTAGAGGAACTCCTCGATCTCGCGCGGGTAGATGTTCTCGCCGCCCCGGATGATCATGTCCTTGATGCGGCCGACGATCTCGACGTACCCGTCCTCGCGCATCATCGCCAGGTCGCCGGTGTGCATCCAGCGCCCTGGGTCGACGGCCTCCGCCGTCCGCTCGGGCTCGTTCCAGTAGCCGAGCATCACGCTGTAGCCCCGGGTGCACAACTCGCCTGCGGTTCCCCGGGGTCGGGTGACCCCGGTGGCGGGGTCGACGACCTTGACCTCCAGGTGCGGCAGCACCCGGCCGACGGTGCCGGTGCGGTGTTCCAGGTCGTCCTCGATCCGGGTCTGGAGCGAGACCGGGGACGTCTCCGTCATGCCGTAGCAGATGGAGACCTCCGCCATGTGCATCTCGGCGACCACCCGTTTCATCACCTCGACCGGGCAGGGCGAGCCCGCCATGATGCCGGTGCGCAGGGTGGAGAGGTCGTAGGACGCGAAGTCGGGGAGGTTCAGCTCGGCGATGAACATGGTCGGGACGCCGTACAGCGAGGTGCAGCGCTCCTGCTGGACCGCCTCCAGGGTGGCCTTCGGCTCGAAGGACGGGGCCGGGATCACGATGCAGGCGCCGTGCGAGGTGGCCGCCAGGTTGCCCATCACCATGCCGAAGCAGTGGTAGAAGGGCACCGGGATGCAGATCCGGTCCTGCTCGGTGTAGGCGATCGACTCCCCGACGAAGTAACTGTTGTTGAGGATGTTGTGGTGGGAGAGCGTGGCCCCCTTCGGGAAGCCGGTGGTGCCCGAGGTGTACTGGATGTTGATGGGGTCGTCGCAGGACAACTCGGCCGCGCGGGCCGCCAGTTCGGGGGCCCTGTCGGCCGTTCTGCGGGCGGTCAGCGCGTCCCAGCCCGGGTCCCCGATGTAGACGGTCTCCCGCAACTCGGGGCACCTGCCCCGCACTTCCTCCACCATCGCCCGGTAGTCGCTGGTCTTGTGGGTGAGGGAGGCGAACAGCAGGGAGATCCCTGCCTGGTTGAGGACGTACTCGACCTCGTGGGTTCGGTAGGCCGGGTTGATGTTGACCATGATCGCGCCGATCCGGGCGGTGGCGTACTGCACCAGCACCCACTCGGCGCAGTTCACCGCCCAGATGCCCACCCGGTCGCCCTTGGCGACCCCGCTCGCCAGCAGCGCGTACGCCAACCGGTCGACGTCGGCGGCGAATTCGGTGTAGGTCCAGCGCCGGCCGGTCGGTACGTCCACCAGCGCCTCGCGGTCCGGCCAGGCCGCGACGGCCCGGTCCAGGTTGGCCCCGATGGTGTCGCCGAGCAGTGTGGTGCCGCTCGTGCCGTGCGTGTACGACGAGGTCACCGGAAGTCCTCCTCGCGGTACTCGTCGGCCGAGCCGGCGGCCGTGGCCTCGCGCAGCTCGATCCGGCGGATCTTCCCGGACACGGTCTTCGGCAGCGGGGCGAACTCCAGCCGCCGGACCCGCTTGTACGGCGCCAGGACCTGCCGCGAGTGCTCGAAGAGCACCTTCGCGGTGTCCGGGCCCGGCTCCCAGCCCGCCGCGAGGACGATGTACGCCTTGGGCACGGCGAGCCGCAGGTCGTCCGGCGCGGGCACGACGGCCGCCTCGGCCACCGCCTCGTGTTCGAGGAGCGCGCTCTCCAGCTCGAACGGGCTGATCTTGTAGTCGGACGCCTTGAACACGTCGTCGGCGCGGCCGACGTAGGTGATGTAGCCGTCCTCGTCCCGGGAGCCGATGTCCCCGGTGCGGTAGTAGCCGCCGGCCATCGCCTCCGCCGTGCGGTCGGCGTCCCCGTGGTAGCCGGTCATCAGGCCCACCGGCCGCGCCGCGAGGTCGAGCGCGATCTCACCCTCCACCGCGCCGGGCGCGCCGCTGACCGGGTCCAGGAGCTCCACCCGGTATCCGGGGCTCGGACGGCCCATGGACCCGGTCTTCAACTGCTGCCCCGGGCTGTTGGAGACCTGCACGGCCGTCTCGGTCTGCCCGAACCCGTCCCGGATGGTGACGTGCCAGGCGCGCCGCACCTGCTCGATCACCTCGGGGTTGAGCGGCTCGCCCGCCGCGACGACCTCGCGGGGCGGGACCGCCAGCTGGCCGAGATCCGCCTGGATGAGCATGCGCCAGACCGTCGGCGGGGCGCAGAAGGACGTCACCCCGTGCCGGTCCATCTCGGCCATCAGCCGGCCCGCGTCGAAGCGCGAGTAGTTGTGGATGAAGACGGTCGCCTCGGCGTTCCAGGGCGCGAACAGGTTCGACCAGGCGTGCTTGGCCCAGCCCGGCGAGGAGATGTTCAGGTGCACGTCACCGGGCTTGAGGCCGATCCAGTACATGGTGGCCAGGTGCCCGATGGGGTACGAGGTGTGGGTGTGCTCGACCAGCTTGGGGCGGGCGGTGGTGCCCGAGGTGAAGTAGAGCATCAGCGGGTCGTCGGCCAGGGTCGGCCCGTCCGGCGCGAAGTCGGCGGAGGCGGCGTACGCGTCCTCGTACGCCTCCCAGCCCGCCACCGGCTCCCCGCCCACCGCGGTCCGGGTGTACCGGCCCGGCACCTCGTCGAACTTGGCCGCGTCCTCGGCGCGCACGAGCACGTGCTTCACCCGGCCCCGGTCGACGCGGTCGCGCAGGTCGGCCGGGCCGAGCAGCGGGGTGGCCGGGATGACGACGGCCCGCAGCTTCATCGCGGCCAGCGCGGTCTCCCACAGCTCGGCCTGGTTGCCGAGCATGACCAGGATGCGGTCCTCCGGCGCGACGCCTCGCGCGCGCAGGTGGTTCGCGACCCGGTCGGAGCGCTCGGACAGCTCGGCGAAGGACAGCTTCGTCTCGCCGCCGTCCTCCTCGACGATGTGCAGGGCGGTGCGGTCGTTGCCCTCGGCGATGACGTCGAACCAGTCCAGCGCCCAGTTGAAGCGGTCCGGGCGCGGCCAGGCGAAGCCCTCGTAGGCGGTGGCGTAGTCCGCACGGTGTTCCAGCAGGAAGTCCCGTGCCCTGCGGAAGTCCTCCGTCGCACTCGTCATACGCGTCTCCTTCAGTACCGGACCATTGCCGGGCGGCTCTCTGGCATCGTGTAATCCGTGATGCAGGTCTCACTACCCCCTAACGGGGGTGTGGACAGCACGAGGCCGGGGTCGAAGGGGCAGGACAGGTGGCAGCAGAGGTCGCGGGGGCGGTGGAGATACGTGGTGCGCTGTCCAGACTCCGGCGCACCACCGGGCTTCCGATCGCCTTCGGCGGGCTGGTCGAGGCGGGCCGGACACTGGTCCGGATCAGCGAGCTGACCGGCACCAACACGGCGTCGCTGCGCTCGCTCGCGGTCACCTCGGGGAACGGCCTGGGCGGCAGGGCGGTCGCCCTGGCCCGACCCTGCGCGGTCGTCGACTACTCGGCCTCACAGCAGATCAGCCACGAGTACGACATCCCGGTGGCCGCCGAGGGCCTGCGCTCGGTGCTCGCGGTTCCGGTGGTGGTGCGGCGCCGGGTCCGGGGCGTGCTGTACGGCGCGCTGCGCACCGCCCAGCCGCTGGGCGACCGCACGCTGGGCGCGGCGGTGGCGGCGGCCCGGGACGTGGAGCAGGCGCTGGTCGTGCAGGACGAGGCCAGGGGGCTGCTGGCGGCGGCGCGGCCGGAACCGGCCGTCGTGGGCGATCCGGGGACCGCCTGGGAGCAGGTGCGGGAGGCGCATGCCGCGCTGCGGGCCCTGGCGCCGCGGATCACCGATCCGGCGCTGCGCGCCGAACTGCTCGCCGCCTGCGGGCTGCTGACCGCGCCGGCGCCGGTTCCGGCGGCCGAGGCGGTGCTGGCGCCCCGGGAACTGGACGTGCTGGCGTGTGTGGCGGCCGGGGCGACCAACGCGGCGGTGGCCGAGCGGCTGGGGCTGCGGCCCGAGACGGTCAAGGGCTACCTGCGCTCGGCGATGCGGAAGCTGGGCGCGCACACCCGGGGGGAGGCGGTGTCGGCGGCTCGTCGGACGGGGGTGTTGCCATAGCGGAGGGGACCCATTCCATTCATGCGCACGCGCTGTGAATTGCCATATGCGAAGCCCCTGTTATTTCCCTCACGACGTCGTTCGGCCGAATTTCAGGGTTCATTGCCTAGAATTTGGCCCGGACACGACACACGAGGGGAGCGGTGACCGTGCGACGGGACTTCCAGGAGCCTGCCAGATGCCGCCCCGACCTGGTCATCGGCCGGGCGGAGCTGTTCGCGGCCGCCCGGGAGCAGCTCTCCTCGGGGGGCAGCGTCCTCCTGCACGGGCCCGCCGGAATAGGAAAATCCACGGTCCTGCGGGCGCTGGACGCGGAATACGCCGGTGCCGCCCGCACCGTGCTGCGCTGCTCGGCCACCGAGTCCGAATCCCATCTTCCGTTCCTCGCCCTCGCCGACCTCTTCGGCCTGGTCCTCGACGACGTCTCCGCCCACCTGCCCGGCGCCCAGCGCACCGCCCTGGAGTCGGCGCTCACCGGTCGCGGCGAGTCCACCCTCCAGCGCGACGGCCTCGCCCTGCGCCTCGCCGTGCTGTCCACGCTGCGCGTGCTGGCCGCCGAGGGGCCCGTGCTGATCGTCGCCGACGACCTCCAGTGGCTGGATCCGGCCAGCGCCGAGCTCCTCGGCTTCGCCGCCCGCCGGCTCGGCGGCACCCCGGTCCAACTGCTCAGCGCGGTCCGCACGGAGGGCCAGGAGTACGACCGTCACCTACGCGCGTCGCCCCCGGACACCGTCGCCGTCCGCCTCGGCGCGCTGAACCGGAGGCAGGTCTCCGAGCTCCTCGACCACCGCGGCCACACCGGGCTGACCCGCTCCACGGTCCGCGAGATCCACCGCACCAGCGGCGGCAACCCCCTCTTCGCCCTGGAACTCGGCCGCGCCCTCGCCGAGAACCCGACCCCGCCCCGCCCCGGCGAGCCGCTGCCGGTGCCGACCTCGCTGCGCGCCCTGGTCCTCAGCCGCCTCGACATGCTCTCCGTCGAGGCCCGCCGCACCCTGCTGGTGGCCAGCGCAGGCGCCCGCCCCACCCAGGCCCTGCTGCACGCGGCCGGCCGGGAGAACGCCGAGGCCGAGTGCGCCCAGGCGGCCGAACTGGGACTGCTGGCCACCGAGCCCGAGGGTCCCGCCGTACGGTTCGCGCACCCCCTGATCTCCGCCGCGCTGTACGCCGAGGCGCCCGCGCAGGAGCGCCGGGCCGCGCACGCGGCGCTGTCCACGGCCGCCTCCGACCCGATCGAGCGGGCCCGGCACCTGGCCCTGGCCACCACCGGCACCGACCCGGAGGTCGCCGACCGGCTCGCCGAGGCCGCGACCGAGGCCCGGGACCGCGGCGCGCCCTCGGTGGCCGCGCAGATCGGCCTGCTCGCCGCCCGGCACACCCCCGGCGACCACACGCCCACCCCGGACGAACGCCGGCTCCAGGCCGCCGAGGACGCGACCAGCGCGGGCGAGATCGACCTCGCCCAGGACATCGCCCGTGAGGTGCTCACCCACGCCACCCGTCCGGCGGACCGGGTGCGGGCCTGGATCCTGGTGATCGACTCCGCCGGCCACACCATGACCGAGGTCGACGCGGCCTTCCCGCACGCCCTCGCCGACGCCGGCGACGACCCGCGGCTGCTCGGCAAGGTCCACTACCAGCTGGCCTGGCGGGCGCTGATCGTGGGCGGCGACTTCACCGAGGCCCGGCAGGCGGCGGCGCACTCCGCCGACCTCGCGGCCGAGGGCGGCGACCGGCGCACCGAACTCCTCGCGCTCTCCCTCCAGGCCCAGGTCGAGACCCTGATGGGGCATCCGGCGGCGCCCGCCACCATCAAGCGCGCCCTGAAGGAGCCCCAGGACCCGTACGTGGCCTGCCACCACAACGGGGCGGGCAGCGCCAGGTTCCGCTGGCTGGTGATGGGCGACCAGCTGGCCGAGGCGCGGGCCACCGTCACCGCGCTGCTGCGCGAGGTGCGCCGGCGCGGGCAGGTGGAGAGCGAGGTGCACTTCCTGCGCGGCCTCGCCGAGACCGAGCTGCGCTCGGGGCACTGCGGCCGGGCCCTGGACCTGGCCCGCGAGGGCCTGCACCTCGCCCACGACTCCGGGATCGGCGAGACCGCCTCCGCGATGCTCACCTCGCTGGCCGAGGCGTCCGGCGGCGACGTGGACCGGGGCCTGGCGCTGGCCAGGGAGGCGGTGGAGCACGCCGAGCAGGACGGCGACACCATGTACCTGTCCCGGGCCCTGGGCGCCCTCGGATACGCCCAGTTGGTGGCCGGCGACCCGGCGGGCACCGTCCGCTCGCTGCGCCGGGTGCGGGAACTGGAGCAGAGCCTCGGCATCACCGACCCGGCCCGTGGCCGCTGGCAGGGCGACCTCGCCGAGGCACTCGTCCGGGTGGGTGAACCCGCCGAGGCGCAGGACGTCATCGACGTCACCCGGGAGCACGCGCTCAGACTCGGCCGGGAGAGTGTCCTGGCCGCGCTCGACCGGGCCGAGGCGCTGGTCCGGGCCGCGCACGGGGAACGCGACGCGGCCGTCACCCTGCTGACCTCGGCTCAGGACCGGTTCGCCAAACTGGGCCACGGCCTGGAGGAGGCGCGGGCCGCGTTCGCGCTGGCGGCACTGCGCGACAGGCGCTCCGCCACGGCGTTCGACGAGGCCACCCGGCTGTTCCGGCGGTGCCGGGCGCTACCGTGGCTGCGGCAGGTGGACGAGGCCGTCTCCGCGCCGGAGCCGCCGGTCGAGCCGCCGGCCGCGCTCGACGCCCTGGACGGTCTTGCCGCGATGGAGCGTCAGGTCGCCGCGCTGGTCATGGAGGGCGCCACCAACCGGGAGATCGCCGCCCGGCTGTTCATCAGCGTCAAGACGGTCGAGGCCACGCTCACCCGGGTCTACCGCAAGCTGGGCATCCGATCGCGCGTGGACATAGTCCGTTTGGCCGCAGGGCGACGCGCGAAGTGAGAGCGCTCCCGGTTAACTGAGGCGGACCGAGGGTTTTCCCTCCGCCATCCCCCTAGGGGGTTCCCTCATTGGGAGGGTGGGGTTCCGGGTCCTAGCTTATGGATGTGCCGCTCGCCCGGGCATACGGGGGTCGGTCCCGCGACCCCCGTGCTGCACCCCCCACACCCGCGCGACCCCCACCGGCAACCCCCACTGAGGAGACTCATGTTCGGGCACCACCGCGCAAGAAAGTCCGCCGCAGTCCTGGTGGCCACCGCCGCCGCTGCGGCGACCGCGCTGATCGCGTCCCCCACCGCGTCAGCCGCCCCCCAGCCGATCGTCGGCGGAACGACCACCACGACGACCTCGTACCCGTTCATGATGCAGATCACGGACGCGTCCGGCAGCCAGTTCTGCGGCGGCACCCTGGTGTCGGCCACCAAGGTGGTGACGGCCGCCCACTGCATGGAGGGCGAGTCGACGAGCAGCGTCCGCGTGGTCGGCGGCCGCACGTACCTCAACGGCACCAACGGCACGGTCAGCAAGGTCAGCAAGATCTGGATCAACCCGGACTACACGGATGCCACCAACGGCGACGACGTCTCCGTCCTGACGCTGTCGACGGCGATGTCGTACACCCCGGCGTCGTACGTGACGTCCTCCCAGACGAGCGTGTACGCGGCCGGCACCACGGCCCGCATCCTCGGCTGGGGCACCACCTCGGAGAACGGCAGCTCCTCCAACCAGCTGCGGACCGCGACCGTCCCGATCGTGTCCGACTCCAGCTGCAAGAGCTCCTACGGTTCGGACTTCGTCCAGACCGACATGGTTTGCGCCGGATACACGTCCGGTGGCGTAGACACCTGCCAGGGCGACAGCGGCGGTCCCCTGCTCATCGGGGGCGTCCTGGCAGGGATCACTTCCTGGGGAGAGGGGTGCGCGGAGGCGGGTTACCCGGGTGTCTACACCCGGCTGACCACCTTCTCGGACCTGGTGACCGCGCAGGTCAACTCGTAACCAGAAGACCTCCCGAGGTTCCCTCGGGTGAGTGACCAGGGGGCGTTGCGGGCTTCCACGAGCAGCCCGCAGCGCCCCCTATCCACGTCCCGGCCCGGCTACTTGTCGGCGGCGAGTGTGCCCGCGGCGCCCCAGCTGTCGGCCGGGACCTCGTGGATCCAGACCTGCACGGTCTCGGCGGGGATCTTGTACGCGTCGACGAACGCGTCGGTGACGCGCCTGACGAGCTCCCGCTTGAGTTCGGGGTCGCGGGGGCCCTGCTGGACGGTGACGATCGGCATCGCTGAACTCCTCCGAGTGCGTGTTCTGTTCGGTGGGTCCAGTCCATCGCGCCGGACGTCCGCGACCAAGGAGCAGATCCCGACGGCAGCGATCAGCTTTCGTGATCGTCGCAGGCCAGGAGCAGAGTGCTCAGGTGCGGGGAGGGCGCGACAGCGGGCACGGCGAGCCCCGTGACAAGAGCCAGGCCCGGCGCCCGGAACGGCACGAAGGCGACCCGGGAACTGTGCAGCACGCGCGCGTGGGACGCGTACACGACCGTCCACAGGGGGCGGGTGCCGATGCTGGCGAGGGCGTCCTGGAGGGAGCCCGGTGACGGTCCCGGCAGCGGCTCGAAGCCGGCCTCGCGGCAGGCGCCGACGACCAGGTCGACGAGGGCGGGGTTGGTACGGCGCTCGGTGAGCGCGAGCGGAAGGCCGGCCAGCTCCTCGACGCCGATCTCGGCGCGGCTCGCGAGGGGATGGGAGGCGGGGAGCGCGGCGACCAGGGGGTCGGGCCACAGCGGATGGACCCGCACCCCGGGCACGGCCTCGACGGCCCGCACGAACGCGGCGTCCAGGCGGCCGGCGGCGACCCGTGCGAGACGCTCCGCGGCCGGCAGCGAGTACAGCTCGACGGGCACGTCGGGCGCGCGGCGCGCGAACGCGTCCAGCACCCGGTCCAGGTGCGCACCGAGTCCGGTACTGGTGCCGATCCGCAGCCCGGCCGGCCGGGCGACCGCGGCCCGGGCCCGCTCGGCCGCCGCCAGCACCGCCCGCGCCTCGGGCAGCAGCCGCTCCCCCGCACCGGTGAGCCGGACCCGGCGCGGCGAACGGTCGAACAGCTCGGCGCCCAGTTCCCGTTCGAGCCGCTGAATCTGCTGGCTGACGGCCGACTGCACGATGTGCAGCCGCTCGGCGGCCCGCCCGAAGTGCAGCTCCTCGGCGACGGCGACGAAGTAGCTGAGCTGCCGCAGTTCCATGACACCGACTCTAGGCGGGACCGGTGAACTCCACCGCGGTGCGGCAGCGCCCCCGAAGGGGCGCGGGGAACTGCGCGACCAGCGACGACGGCGCGGCAGCCGCCCGACGGCATGGCACGGCACCGTCGGCGGAGCGCCTGGAGCCCGGCACGAACGGGGCCGGCCGGGTGGACCGGACGTTGCTCATCACCCTGCCTGCGCCACGACGTCCCCGAACCGGATGTCGTACCGCTCGCCGGGATGCAAAGCAGCCAGCATCCGCTCGCCCTCCTCCACGATCGCCGCCCGCTCCGCCGCCGAGCCGGCCCCCGCCGCCCCGAAGATCTCGATGACCAGGGCATCCTCCGTCAGCTTCCACACCCCCGCCAGGAACCCGTCGACGAGCAGGGTGCGGTGGGCCTGGTTGCCCTGCCAGGCGCGGCCCCGGTGCTCGGCCGGGACGACACGGGTGCGGTCGGCGTGCGAGAGGAGAAGGTTGTCGAACTCGGGGAGGAAGCGGGGCGGCGCCGGGGTCCCGGGGTCGGGGCGGGGCGCGTCGGGGAGGTCGAAGAGCTCGGCGCCGGTCTCGTCCCGGAAGGTGAGGAGGCGGGGCCGCAGCCGTTCGAAGGCCGCGCGGAGCCGGGTCAGTCCGGCCCAGGTCTGCATGTCCCTGACGGAGGCCGGCCCGAAGGCGGCGAGATAGCGCAGGACGGCGGTGTCCGTGGCCGCGTCGGCATCCGTGGCAGCCGCGGCATCCGTGGCAGCCGCGGCGTCAGGGGTGGGCGCCGGCTCGACGGGGCGGCCGAGCCAGTGCTCGGCGGTGGTGAGGGCGACCTGTCCGGACCGGCCCCACAGCCCGCGTGGGGTGACCTGGACGAGGGGCAGGGTGCAGCGGGCTGCGACGGCGAGGGAGTGCGGGTCGGCGTCCGGCCACTCGGCGCGCAGCGCCTCCCGCAGCCCGGCCATGGTGCGCGGCTCGGCCTCGACCAGGTCCCGGGCGAGCGCGGCGAGCCGGTCCAGGTCGACACCGGCCAGCCCCTTGCGGAAGGCGGTCAGTTCACGGGTCCGGGCGGGCTGGACCAGCGGGCGCAGGGTCAGCGCGTCGGCGGCGGTGTGGGTGTGGATGGTCGAGCGGAGGGTGACGATCCGGACCACCTCACGGTCGGCCATCAGCCCGGACAGCTGCTCGGGGGCGAAGCCGTCGAGGCGGGCGGCGAGGGCGTAGTACGGCGGCTTGACGTTCTGCGCCTGGAGGCCGACGAGGTGCGCCACGGCGTCCTTCGCGGACCGCGGTGAGCGGCGCAGCAGGAGCTGGCGGTCGAGGGTGGCGCGGTTGAGGGCGCGGGTGCCGAGGACCGGGCCGGACGGCTGCTTCGTCATACCGGCACGCTAACGCCGAACGAGGACAGATCCTGTCCGCATCTCTCACCGAATCCCGCCCTCGATTCCCTCCGCCGGGCCCGTATGCCCCGTATATCCTGCGACGAGACTCAGCGATCACGCGTGATCACCCGGACCACGCGGATCACACAGCTCACGCCCGATGCAGGCTCCACCGAGAGGCGGCCGCGATGTCCGAGCGACGCCCCAGCCCGGCTTCGAAGAACGCCGCGAACGGCAGGAACGGCCGCGGCACCAGAAGGTCCGTCTGGCGCCGTGCCCTGCCGCAGGAGCAGGACGACACGGTGGCGCCGCCGGCGTCCGGGTCCGTGCCGGGCGGGGAGTCCGCCGAGCCGCCGAGCATCGTGGAGGCGGCGCTGTACAGCGACGGGGTGCGGGTGTCGACACCGGCGACCCTCGCGGAGACGTACCGCGAACTGCGCGACACGCCCTCGGGCATGGCGTGGATCGGCCTGGCCCGCCCGACCTCGGACGAACTCCTCTCCCTGGCCAGCGAGTTCGACCTGCACCCGCTCGCGGTCGAGGACGCGATGGAGGCCCACCAGCGGCCGAAGCTGGAGCGGTACGGCGACACGCTCTTCGTGGTGCTGCGCGCCGCCCGCTATCTGGACGCGCCGGAGGAGGTCGACTTCGCCGAGCTGCACGTGTTCGTCGGCCCCGACTTCGTGATCACGGTCCGGCACGGCGCGGCCCCGGACCTCTCGGCGGTCCGCCGCCGCATGGAGGACTCCCCCGACCTCCTCAAACTCGGCCCGGAGGCCGTCCTCTACGCAATACTCGACGCGGTGGTCGACGGCTACGCCCCGGTCGTCGAGGGCGTCCAGAACGACATCGACGAGATCGAGACCGAGGTCTTCCGCGGCGACCCGTCCGTGTCCCGCCGCATCTACGAACTCTCCCGCGAGATGGTCGAGTTCCAGCGCGCGACCCGCCCCCTCGTCGGCATGCTGCACGGCCTGATGGCCGGCTTCACCAAGTACGAGACCGACGAGGAACTCCAGCGCTACCTCCGCGACGTCGCCGACCACGTCACCCACATCAGCGAACGCGTGGACGGCTTCCGCCAGGCCCTCACGGAAATCCTCACGGTCAACGCGACCCTCGTCACCCAGGAACAGAACGCGGAGATGCGGGCGTTGGCGGAGGCAGGCTTCGAACAGAACGAGGAGATCAAGAAGATCTCCTCCTGGGCGGCGATTCTGTTTGCTCCAACCCTCGTTGGAACTATCTACGGCATGAACTTCTCACACATGCCTGAGCTGCATTGGGGGTTCGGATACCCCTTCGCGATCGGCTTGATGGGGGTTGTATGTGCCAGTTTGTACGTGATTTTCAAGCGACGGGACTGGCTTTAGGGATGAGCATCCACCCACGCGGAGCTTCCGCTGTTTGCTCTCGCACCTGGAAAAATTGGGGCACGAACGGGCTCTGGGGAGTCCGTGGGGAGAAGTGATGTGGATGATCTCCTTGCCCTCACGAGGTCACGCCTCTGACCTGGCCTTTTGAGCGCCTGTCAACGCTGGGGAGAATCCGGGGAGAATCGAATGCCGCTACCCGCCTCCAGGCACAACGAACCCGCCGTGTCTCGCCGTTCTTTGGTTTCCGCCGCGCCGACCTCCCCTGCGGCACGTGACGGAGAGTCACTGAACGAGTGACAGGAACAGACTGTGGAGCGGCCACTGTACATACCCTGAAGCTTCTATAGATCGTCAAGTTGTAGTAGACGGGCCGGTGTGCCGCTGAAGGCGCTGGTCAGGTGGTGGTAGACCTCGCGCGCGACGAAGCGCTTGAGGCATCTGAAGATGTTCCTTCGTCTTGAGTCCTTCGAGGGTGCGTCGTGCCACGTAGTCGCGGGGATGTCCTTGTGCGACATGAACAATCCTCGCCGGTACGCGTCTGGTCGGCGCGGGTGAGTGGCTCGCTGCGCGATCCGTCGCCGCCGATGTTGTACTTGCCCTGGGGGTAGCCCCGCTGGGAAACGCACGTGGGCACGCCCAGCTTGACCGCAGGAGTGGTCGCCTGCCCTCTGCGCGACGCCCGCCGGGCCTAGCGCAAGAAGAGGCCCGTGCACCCGCCGAACTGCTGTACTTCGACCGACCACGGCCCAGGCCGTCAGCCACTGGGTCCACCACGGGTCGGGCCACAGCACCGGCAAGGAACTACTGGCCGCCACCGTCCGCCACGACGGTCCCATCAACGGCAGTTCCTGCTGGAAGGCGGCGACCGACCATGACTCCGACCGCCCTTGAGGAACTGCTGACGGCCCCCATGTCGTAGCCCGCCTCCAACTGGGCCGCTCGGCCGTCCAGGTCTGCCATGACTTCAGCGCCGCCGACCGGACACATATCGGTGTCCAGGTGTCGGAATTTCGGGGGTCACTCCACAGGAACTGGGCCCCCAAGCCCGCTACTCAGGCACCGAGGCCCTGGGGCTGCGCGGCTGAGCCCGCTGCGGTCACGGCTTGAGGAAGCCGGCGTCGGTCAGGACCTGCTGGCCCTCGGCGGACTGGACGAGGGCGATGAACGCCTTGGCCACGGCCGGGTTCGGGGCGTCCTTCAGCAGGGTGATCGGGTAGTCGTTGATGGCGTTCGCCGACTCGGGGAACGCCACGCCCTCGACCTTGCTGCCCGCGGCCTTCACGTCGGTCTTGTAAACGACCGCCGCGTCGGCCTCCTTGAGGACCACCTTGTTGAGGGCGGACTTCACGTCCTCCCCGTAGGAGACCGGGGTCAGCGTGAGCTTGCTGGCGTCCAGGGCCTTCTGGGCGGCGGCGCCGCACGGCACCGTCTTGTCGCAGAGGACGACCTTGAGCGAGGACTTGGTGAGGTCCTTCAGGGAGGAGATCTTGTCGGGGTTGCCCGGCAGGGTGGCGATCTCCAGCTGGTTACGGACGAAGGTGGCCGGGGCGGTGGCGTTGTCCTTCTTGTCCGTCACGATCGCCATGGTCTTGGGGCTCGCGGAGGCGAAGACGTCGGCCGGCGCACCGCTGGTGATCTGCGCGGCGAGGGTGTCGCTGCCGCCGAAGCTGAAGTTGACCTTGGTGCCCGGGTGGGCCTTCTCGAAGTCGGCCTTCAGCGTGGTGAAGCTCTCCTGGAGCGAGGCCGCGGCGAACACGGTGACCGAGCCCGACAGCTTGGGTGACGCGGACGACGAGGTGTCCGACTTCGTCGTGGCGGACGAGTCGTCACTGGAGGACGAGCAGGCGCTCAGGGCCAGCAGGGCCGCGACCGAGGCACCGGCCACCTGGAGCGTCCGCCGGGTCCGGCGAACGGAACGGGTCATCACGGGGCTCTCCTCGGGTTGCTCAGCATGCAGACGGTGCTGCGCGGCCGGGGCGCGGCCACGTCGTGATCTGTCGACAGACCGTAGAGAATGATCATTAAGGTCACGTCACGCAACCGGCCATCCGCAGTTGCACCCTGCGCACGCGGGCCGAGTACCTCGCGTGAGGCCACGCTGTCTCGGCCGAGAGCACCGGCAGGGTCAGACCTCTCACCTTCGCTCGACGCATCCGCGCCCTCTACGGTCCGAAGATCCGCTGGACCTCGCGATCGAACTTCGCTCGCTCCCGAAGACAGGCGCGATGTCGGTTCTGTACTTGAGGCCGATCCGATCGAACAGGTCTCGACCACTTCAACGACGACAACAGCTTCCCCTTGAGCGGCGATCCAGGCTCGCCGGGCAGCGTGAAAGTGATCGCGAAGGAAGCGAACCCCAACGTCTGCCTGCTCTGCGACACGGGGAGCCGGCGATCAGGGTTGTGGACATCGAGGATGGGTCCGGAGACCGCGGGGTTCTGCAGTTCCGCGACGAGGGCTCGGTACTGCGCGACGGCTGCATTGCGCAAGGCAAGCGTGGTCCGGAAACGATGTGTCCGAAAACGGGGCCCGGTCGGCTGCGCACTGCGGTTCCTGCTCGCGCGGGTCACACGTCGTGGACCATCGCCTCGTCCACGGCCCAGCCCAGCGGGTGCGGATCCGGATGGTCGGCGGCGGGGATCGCCGGTGGCTCGCCGCCGGCCCGGTTGAAGGCGCCCAGCGCCTCGATCAGCGCGAGCCGCTGCGTGGGACCGAGCCGTGCGACGATCGCCGCGATCTCGGAGCGGCGCCGGGCGGTGACGTGCTCGACGGTGCGCCGGCCCTCGTCGGTGAGCTGCAGCAGGGTCTCGCGGCGGTTGCCGGGGTTGGTCTGGCGGTCGGCGAGCCCGGCCGCGATGAGCCGGTCGACCATGCGCATCGCGGTGGACGGCGCCACCTGGAGAAGGTCGGCGAGCGCCACCAGCTTGGTGGCCCCCCGGGTGGCCAGCACCACCAGCATCCGGAACTGCGGCAGGGTCACCCCCTCCTCGACCTCGGCCAGGGATCGGGCGGAGACCGCCACCAGCAGCCGGGAAGCGGTCAGCACCGCCCTGGTGACCGCGTCGACATCGTCCATGGCCCCCGCGGGGATCTCGTGATCCGGCATGGGTCCTTTTTACCGTGCCGCAGTCGGCGCCCCCTCACGCGATGGGAACAGATTTCCCTTCCCCATGACCGTGGTACCGCCGCAGGAGCAGCATCGCGGCGTCGTCGTGGAGCGGTCCGTCGGCATGTCTGACCAGGTGTTACCGCCCGGCGCTCGCGCAGGAGCGACCGACACGGGTAATGGGCTCGGGTGGCGCACCGGCCGCCGACGGGCCCCACGGGCCCGTCCTCTCCCAGCCAGATGGGTCCTGCCAGGACGAGGATGTCGGCCGCCATGACCTGCCGGTACAGGTCCGGCCAGGCGTCCGTCGCCCAGCCGTGCTCCCGCATGTCGGGCCAGACCCCGGTGGCGATGTCATGGCCGACCGCCCGTACGACGTCGAGGTGCACTCCCTGCGCTGCCATGACGGCGGTGCTGCGGTCGATCAGCCCCTGGGTGTTGCTGGTCTCCTCCTGAAAGGCCCTGCCATCGTGGTGAAGCGCGGCGAGTCGTCGCTGTCCGGGCGCCAGCCTGCGGCCCGTCCGTGCCGGATGCCACCACAGCGCCTCCGAATGGTCCCGTCGAGCGTCCCGAAGCCCCGAGAGGCGCGACGGGAGCAGACTTGAGGAAACGACGGACCTGCCAGCACTCGCCCAAGGGGGGGTGTCGGTCATGGTGCGGTCGCAGGGCGGCAGGGTGGGGATGTGGCGCCTGCGGCGCACTCCGCTGCGGCGGCGCAGTGATGTGGTGGACGCCGGGATCCTGCTCGCGGCCTGGGTCGGCGTGCCGGCAGCGAGCCTGGTCACGGGTCTTGCAGCGGGCTCCGCGGTGGACCACCGGCTGGACCGGCAGCGGGCCGAACGCCGAACCGCCGCGGCCGTCCGCACCACGAAGGCGCCGCGCAGGACCGCCGCGTCCGGGCCACCGTGCACTGGACGACCCGGGACGGCTCCAGCCACACCGGCCGCACGACGGTGTACCCCGGTGCGAGGGCCGGGGACACCGGTCAGCGTGCGGATCGACCGCCGGGGCCACCTGACGTCCGAGAGAAACGGGCGCGGCGGCACACGCCCCCGCGGGCACACCGCCCGCCCGGATGCCTGCTGCGGCAACCCCCTGGTCGGCGGACGTCGTCCGCTGCCCCGGAGCCACCGATGCGTCTCTCCGCTCGCTTTTCCCCGAAGGTCCGTCGCCCGCGGCCCGTCCGCGCGTGAAAGTCGTCCGGCTGCACGGCGAACTCGACGCCCGCAGCGCCAGGGCGACCGGCCTGCGCCCGATCCGGTCGACCGACAGGGGACCGCAGGTCGTGGAGATCGACCTCGGCAAGGTGACGTATCTCAGCCCGGACGGTTGCGGAGCACTGTTCGCGACGCTGCGCGCCGCCCGGGCCCGCAACACCCGGGTGGTCGTCACGCACGCCGACGAGCGGGCCCGGTCGGTCCTGGACCAGGCAGGTATCGCCCGTGTGCCGGCGGCGCAGCCGGGCAGCGACTCCTGATCGTGCGTTCAGGCCGTCCCGGCCGGACGTTCCTCGTGGGTGTGGCCGGGGCGGGGCCCGGGCGTCCGGCCCATCTCCAGGGTGAAGGGCACCGGGTCGCTTTCGGACCCCCGGATCATCTCGCGCATCTCCCACACGCCGGAGTCGTCTCGGACGAACTCGGCCACGGTGGTGGCGGTGGAGTCGGCGACCTGTGTGAAGTCGTCCGCGAGCAGTTGGGTGTAGCGCTGGACGACCAGCACCCCGGCGTTGTGGATGTCGCCGAAGGTCCGGCGTCCGCCGTCCTGGTGGATGACCACCCCCACGACGACCCGCCCGTAGGCGGCGGCGAGGCGGTCGAACTCCAGCACCATGACCTCGACGTAGCCGAAGCCCTGGCCGGTCTGGCTGTGCCGGGTCATGTTGATGGTGCCGTCGGGTGACCGGCTGTCGTAGTGGACGATGTACTCCGGCCGCCCGTGGGGATCGTCCGCGGAGTAGGTCGCGGCGACGATGTCGAGATGCCGGGCCGGTTCCCCGTAAGGACTCGGGTCCCATTTCAGCCGTACCTCGACCTTGCCGAGCCCCTCGCCGACACTGCTCACCGGTTGTCGCCTCCCCGCGCCGGACCACTGAGGACCCAGTCGGCCCCCACCGATGAAGTATGGCCTGTGACCAGCGAATTGATGCTTCCTTGACGCGCTTCTTGCCGGGCGATGCGGAGGGACGGGACAGGGGTCACTCGTGCCGGTGTTCGGGTTGCGTATGTTTCTGCCCGATGACCTGGCGCGCCGGGCGGCGCGGGTAGGAACCTCGGCACAGGGACGTTTCGGGAAGACGGGAGCCGGCCGTGCGCGCACGCGATCTGGCGGTGGAGTACCAGTCGGTGAGCGTCGACAGCGACGCGCTGGAGGCGGCGCGGCTGATGGCCGAGCAGAAGCTGCCGGCGCTGCTCGTGCTGGACGAGCGCGGGGAGCCGAAGGCGATCCTGCCGGCCTCCCAGATGGTCAAGGTGCTGGTCCCGGCGTACGTCGTCGAGGACCCCGCACTCGCGGCCGTGATCGACGAGCAGCACGCCGACCGGCTCTGCCAGGCGCTGGCCGGCCGCCGGGTCGGCGACTGCCTGTCGGGTACCGCGCCTGCGCCGCCGATCGCCGACCCGGACGACACCGCGCTGGAGGTCGCCGCACTGATGGCCCGGGTGCGCAGCCCCCTGGTCGCCGTCGCCACGAAGGACAAGGCCGGCACTCGTCTGCTCGGGGTCGTCACCGCCTCGCACCTGCTGCACGAGCTGCTGGGCAAGGCGGGCGCGGCGAGTACGCCGACCACCTGAGCGGCCTCGCCGGCAGCCGGATCAGACCAGGGCGAAGTACCGCAGCCACAGGTACAGAGCGCTGATCAGCACGGTCACTGCCGTGACGACGAGGCCGTACTTGGTGAACTGCCAGAAGGAGATGGGCTGCCGGTTGCGTTCGGCGATGCCGAGGACGACGACGTTGGCGCTGGCGCCGATCGCGGTGGCATTGCCGCCCAGGTCGGCGCCCAGGGCCAGCGCCCACCACAGCACGTGGTGGCCGCCGGCCGCGCCGCCCATGTCCTTGACCAGGTCGGCGGTGATCGGCGCCATGGTGGCCACGTAGGGGATGTTGTCGACGACTCCGGACAGCACCGCCGAGCCGCCCAGCAGAGTGAGGGTGGCGCCGAGTTCCCGGCCGCCGGTGGCGTCAGCGAGGGCGCGGGACAGGTCGCCGATGACACCGGTCTCGATCAGGGCGCCGACCATCACGAACAGGCCGGCGAAGAAGGCGAGGGTGGGCCACTCCACCTCGCCCAGGACATCCCGGGTGTCCACCTTCGACACGGCGACCAGCAGACCCGCGCCGAGCAGGGCGACCACGCTCGGCTCGTAGTGCAGCACCGGGTGCAGGACGAAGCCGGCGACGACGAGCGCCAGGACCGCCAGCCCCTGCCAGAGCAGGCGCGGGTCGCGGATGGCCTCGCGTTCCGTCAGTGTCATGACCTGTGCGGCGCGCTCCTCGTCGTAGACGAACGCCTTGCGGAACATCACCCGGGACAGTGCCAGCAGCACCACCGTCAGGACGGCGGCGATCGGGGCGAGGTGGACCAGGAAGTCATTGAAGGTCAGTCCGGCGCGGCTGGCGATGATGATGTTGGGCGGGTCGCCGACCAGGGTCGCGGTGCCGCCGATGTTCGAGGCGAACACCTCGGCGATCAGGAACGGCGCGGAGGGGAGAGCGAGCCGCTCGCACACCAGCAGGGTGACCGGGGCGACCAGCAGCACGGTGGTGACGTTGTCCAGGAGCGCGGACGCCGTCGCCGTGATGAGTATCAGCATCGCCATCACCCGGAAGGGTCTGCCCCGAGCCCGCTTGACCGACCAGATCGCCAGGTACTCGAACAGGCCGGTCTGCCGGAGCACGCCGACGATCGCCATCATCCCGAGCAGCAGGAAGATCACGTTCCAGTCGATGCCGGTGTGCTCGGAGTAGAACGCCGCCTTGTCGTCGGTGGCGCTGATGACGAGCATGAGTCCGGCGCCGCCGAGGGCCGCGGCCGTCCGGTGCACGCGCTCGCTGATGATCAGCGCGTACGCGCCGACGAACACGGCCACGGCCGCCCAGCTCTGCCAATCGCTCATACAGCGGTCTTTCTCTCCATGTCGGCCTGCGGGGTCTGCGTGGTCGGGCGCGTCGTCACACCACCGAGGCGAAGCCCATGGGCCCGAACCACGCGGCGGTGAGCTTCTCCCGCCGCTCGAACCCGGCGCCGGCCAGTGAGATCAGCAGCGTGGCGAACTTCGCCGGCTCCGCGGGGAACGCGGCCGGGTAGGGGTTGGCATGGGTGCGGTGGCACAGGCCGTAGAGGATGACGAGCCCGGAGAGCAGTACCGCGATCAGCAGCGCCACCCCGAAGACAGCGACGAGTACCACTGGTCACACCCCGATCGGAAGAGAGAACACCTCTGTTCGCCGACCAGGCTTCCCGGCACACCGGTGGGAACCCTACCTTTTCTTGATGCGTCTTTGACAGAACGCTTACGCGCACCGTCGCGGACGCCAGGTTGCCGGTGCCCGGCAACGAGTCTCGCGCGCGGGGCTACGTGGCGGCCGTCGACGACCGGTGGGCGGTCGCACCGGCTGCCACCGGGACGGTGGGAATCATCGTGAGCCCGCCGCCCGGGGTGTCCTCGGCCGCGAGAGTGCGGCCCATGGCCTCGGCGAAGCCCCGGGCGACCGCGAGGCCGAGCCTCACTCCGGTGCCGCGCGGAGCGTCGCCGTGGCGCCGGAAGCGCCGGCGCCCTTCTCGGCCGGCCGGGCCGGCCGCCGGACGAGAGTCGGATCAGTCCTGCTCATGCGGGAACCCGCTCCGATGGGCCCGCGCCATCCGACGCCGGTCCCGACGTACCAGTGCGCTCGTGCAGGCCGCCACGACCAGTACGGCGGCGGCGACGGGGATGAGGAAGGACGTCATGGCCTCTCCTTCCGCACGGCCGGGTGCCGGGTGCCGGGGGTGGCGGCCCGGTCGATCGCCGTCTCCACGGCCCCGATCCGGTCGGCGAGCAGTGCGAGGGCGGAGACCGCGCGGGTGAGTGGGTCGCTCTCCGGGCCGCCGAGGGACTGGCCACGGACGTACGCGGCTTTCACCTCGGTCCACCGCACGGTCTGCTCGGCGGTCAGCGTGCCGCGCAGCTCGGCCAGTTTCAGCAGGCTGGCCTCGGCACCGGAGGTGAGGGTGCGGGCGTCGGCGGTGTAGTGGTCGTCGAGGACGGCGGCGAGTTCGGCGTGGTCCATGACCGGCTGGATGCGCTGGGCGATCCTGTTCATGGTGCGGTAGGAGCCCTGGAGCCGGAAGGGCGGTTCGGTGCGGGTGGCGTCGGGCTGGGCGGCCGAGGCGATGTAGGCGGCGTTGACCGCGAGCACCGTTTCCCTGGCGGTCAGCAGATGGCGCAACACCGCCAGGATCCGTGCCAGCTCGGCAGGCGGGTACGGGTGCAGGAGGCGGTCCGCGCGGACCGCGGGGTCGCCCTCCGCCCTGCGGACCAGCAGGTCGAGATCGGCCCGGTCACGACCGGCGAGCGGGGCGAGGACCGGGTTGGCGGTCAGGGCGTTCTCGACGAAGCTGAGTGCGAAGGCGTCCTCCCTGCCCGTCAGGATGTCGCCGAGGTTCCACACGTCGGCGCGGTTGGCGAGCATGTCGGGGACCTGGAAGCGGCCGTCGGACCCGGTGTACGGGTTTCCGGCCATGCAGACGGCGAAGCGCTTGCCCCTGAGGTCGTAGGTGTGCGGCTCACCGTCCCGTACGCCCTCGATGCGGCGGGTGGCGTCGCACAGCGGGATGAACCTCTGCAGCAGTTCGGGCGAGGTGTGCTGGATGTCGTCCAGGTAGAGGAGGGTGTTGTTCCCGGCCTCCAGCGCGAAGTTGATCTTCTCGACCTCCCTGCGGGCCGTGACGTTCGGGGCCTCGGCGGGGTCGAGCGAGGTGACCCCGGGCCCGAGCGCCGGGCCGTCGACCGTGACCAGGAGCAGGCCGAGGCGGTCGGCGACGTACTCGACGAGGGTCGTCTTGCCGTAGCCCGGCGGGGAGACGAGCAGAAGAAGGCCGCCGGTGTCGGTGCGCTTCGTCTCGCCGGTGGTACCGAGTTGCCCGGCGAGGCTGTCCCCGATCAGCGGCAGGTAGACCTCGTCGATGAGCCGGTTGCGCACGAACGTCGGCATCACCCGCGGCCGGTGCTCGTCCAGCCGGATCCGCGTACGCTCGGCGGCCACCAGGGCCGTGCGGTGCCGTTGGTAGGCGCGGTGCGCGGGTATCTCGTGGGTGCGGAACTCCTCTGTGCGGGCGAGGAGTTCGTCGATCCGGACGGTGAGCGTACGGCGGCTGATGCGCGGGTGGGTGCCGAGCAGCCCTTCGACGGTCTCGGTCAGCGGCGCGTCGGATTCATGGCGGGGAAGCTCCGGGCAGAGCTCGGCCGCCACCGCCTCCGCGAGGTCTCCGGCGTCGACGTCCGCCCCGGTTGCCGTGGTGTACGACGTCAGCCACGCCTCGACGAGTTGCCGGCGGTCGGCCAGGGCACCGAGGGCCGCGAGGTCGTCGTCGTACGCCGACGTACCCACGGCGCGGCGGAACTTGTCGAGCAGCGTGCGGGCGCCGGTACTGATGACGAACCCGTCGGGGCCTGTGGTGAGTTCCTCGAAGAGGTAGTGGGCGGCGTCGGTCGCGGTCGGGCCGCCGATCGCCGCCGACAGTTCCCCTTCCAGGTCGGCGACGGCCGGGGCGAGGCCGAAGGTGTCGCGTGCGCGGGCCAGGGAGCAGGCCCGGCGGGTCCAGGCCGTGCGCTCGTCCGCGGTGGTGGCATGTGCCCAGAACAGCTGGGCGGCGGCGCGGGCGGCGGGCCGGTGGCGGAGCGGGCCGGCGCCGTCGTGCAGGCGCAGCAGGGCCGTGAGGATCAGTACGGCGTCGTGGTCGTGGACGCCCCGCTCGTACCCCTCGTCGTAGGCCGCCTCCGCCGCCTGCCGGACCAGGCCGGGCAGGTCGGCCTCCGCGAGCGCGGCCGGGCCGTGCTCGTCCAGGAGCCGGGAGGCGAGGTGTTCGGCGCGGTAGACCTCCGGGGACTCCGAGGGCAGCGGGCGGTCCCAGTAGGGGCGGGTGGCCGCGAAGTCCGGGTCGGTGACCGGCGCGCGGTAGTCGGTGCCGGTGACGGCGAAGGCGAGGCCGTCGCCGTGCGGGACCAGGGTGAGTTCCAGGGGCTGGGTGTTCACGGCGAAGCGGTGGGTGCCGAGGCGGAGCGTGCGGCCGTCGTCGGCATACAGGTCGCCGCGGTCGCGCAGGACGCGCAGGGCTTCCTGGCGGGCTGCCTTGAGGCGGCCGTCGAGTTCCTCCGCCCTTACCTGGTCGCCGAGTTCGCGCAGTTCGCCGATGGTGCGGCGGATCCTGACGGGCAGCGGGTCGGAGGTGAAGTACGTGCTGACGGCGTCCGTGTCCGCGAGCGTCGCGGCGCGCCGGGTCACCGTGCCGAGGACACGGGCGGCGGAGTCGGCGAGGCGTTCGGCGCGGCGGGCGCGGGCGTCGGCGAGGCTCTGCTTGCGGGCGGCGAACGCCTCGTGGACCTCGTCGCGCCTGTCGGCGAGCGTGCCGAGGAAGTCGTCGAACTCGGCGAACCGCGACTCCAGGTCCTCGATGTGCACGAGAACCCGGGCGAGCTGCTCGTCGCACGTGTCGGGGCTGCCGGCGGCGGCGAGCGCGCTCGTGACGGTCTGGCCGAGCAGGGCGGACTCGGCGGCGAACGCGGCGCGTCCCTCGCGGTCGAGGAGGTCGCGGCGGCGGCCGTCGAGGGTGGCGCGGGCACGGTTGAGACCGCCGAGGACTTCGGAGATCCGCTCCAGGACGGCGGTACGCACGGTGGCGTCGCCGCCGTCGAGCCCGGCGACGACCCCGGTCACCGTCCGCAGCCCGTCGGCGAGTTCGTCGAGACGTGCGGAGACCGGCGCTGCCTCGGCGACCGTGACGATCGCCCCGGCGGCGGCGGTGAGCCGCTCGACGTCCGCCCGGTGCTCGGCGAAGGCGTCCTCGCGGGCCAGGTGGGTGACGGCCCGCCGGCCGAAGGCGGCGAGGTCGGCCTCGGTGGCGCCGGCCAGCTCGTCGATGCGGGCGGTGTCCGCGTACCGCATGTCCCTGAGGGTGAGCAGGTGCCCCTGGGCGTGGCGGAGTTCGGTCAGGCCGGTGACCCAGGCGGCGGCGCCTCGCGGGGCCTCGCCGCGCAGACGTCGTACGACCGCGGCGATCCGGGCGTCGGCTTCGGTGAGCGCGTCGGCGGCCTGCCGGGTGAGGGCCTGGACGGTCGCGAACTCGGTCAGCACCTGTTCCGCCGTGGCACGGACCTGTGCGAGCGGCTCGTTCAGGTCGCCGAGTTCCGGGTCGCCCAGCCAGTGGTGGACGTCGGCCGCGCGAACGCACGCGGCGGCCAGTGCCTCGTACACCTCGCTCGTCGGGGTCGTCTCCGCGACGGAGCGGGTGATGGACAGGCAGGCGGAGATGCCGCGCACCAGGTCGGCGTTGCCGACCCGGGCGAGCGGACCGGTGCCGGGTGGCCGCGCGGCCGCGTGGGTGTCGGAGACGTACGGGGAGTTCCACAGCTGGAGCGGGTGCACCCGCCGGGCGTCGTCACCGTCGGCATGCAGGACCGCCAGCGTGCCGTCCTCGAACAGGGCCCAGCCGTGGCCGGACAGCGGGGCGGCGACCTCCTTGCGGATCATGTTGTACGGCAGCAGCAGACTGCGGCTCGTGACCCGCGAGTGGAAGGCGTACAGCACGTCCTCGCCGTTCGGCGAGCGCACCTCGCGCTCGAACTCCAGGCCGGTGACGTCGAGGTCGTACGTCCGGTGGGTGCCCGTGGCCAGGCAGTAGCCGCCGGGGAAGACGACACCCTGGTCCTCGGGCAGGCGGCGGCAGGCCGGGCCGATGCCGTCCAGGCGGACTACCTTCCTGGTCAGCGAGTTGAAGACCAGGTGCCGGTCGGAGTCCTCCTTGTAGGGGCGGATCCGCAGCAGGACCAGCGAGCCCACGCGGGCGTAGGCGATGTCCGCGTCGGCGAGGGACTGCAGCGGCTCGTCGACCGGCTCGGAGTGGATGCCCTCGTCCGTCCCGGTGTCGTTCTCGGCCTTGACGGTCAGTGTCCCGCCGAGCGTGTCGACGAAGACCTCGCCTCCGACGGAGACGTGCGGATGGCGGCCCAGGACGTGGTCCTCGCGGGTCGTCGCGGTCCACTCGACGTCGTGGGACGGTGGCAGGACGTGGTCACGGTCGCCGCGCGCGTCCACGAACGACGCCCGGCCGTCGTCGGTGAGTGCCCAGCGCAGGACGCGGGTGTCGCCGGCCTGGTCACCGGTCTGGAAGACGGCGAGCAGCTTGCCGTCCACCCGGTGGAGCCGGAGCAGCCGGGCCTGGCGGTAGTAGCGGTGGAGGTCGGCCGTCTCGCGGACGAACGCCGGGTCGTCGAGCAGGCCGGGGACGGCGTCGTCGGGCAACCGGTCCAGGTGCCGGTCGTAGAGCGCGAAGACGTCACCGACCGCGTTCCCGTTCCCGGGCGCGGGGTTGTGGCCGAGGAGGAGCGTGTCGCCTACGGCGACGAGGTCGCGGGGCACACTGGCGTGCTCGGTGCGCAGCTGTCCGGTGCCGGCGAGTTCGAGGCGGGTCGAGCCGAACTCCTCGGTGCGGCGGGCGTTCAGGGTCTCGGCGCGGCGGGCGAGTTCGGCGGCCTGGGCGGTGAGCCGGGCCCGCAGCACCTCGTAGGCGCCGGCGTCCGGGGCGTCGACGCCCGGAGTTCCGTAGGCGCCGGCGTCCGGCTTGTCGGTGCCCTGTGCCTCGTACGTCCCGGTGTCCTGACCGGTGCTCATGGATCCCTCTCAGCAGATCGAAGGAGATACACGGTCCGGAGCCGCCGTCCCCTGTGCGGCGGCTCCGGACCACGAACCGGTCAGCCCCTGGCGCTGCCGTTGAGGGCGGCGAGCGAGGTGTCGGCGAGCCCCAGTTCGCCCGCCCTGTCCAGCAGTTGCTGGAGCTGCCCGGGGTTCGCGGCGCCCGACGTCATGAGCTGCGTCAGCAGCGCGGACACGGTCAGGTCCCGGATGCCGGCCGCCGAGACGGAGCCGAGGACACGGCCGAGGTCGTCGGGAAAGCTCGCGGATCCGTCCAGCCAGGGCCCGGCGAGCGCCTGCGCGGTGTCGGAGTTCTGGACGAACCCGTCGACGCTCTTGCCGAGCGAGATCGCGGAGACGAGCCGGTCGAAGAAGAGGGACTCGCCGCCGACGATGTCGATGTCCGCGTTCTCCAGGCCGGTGGCGAGCACCGCGGCCTGCGCCTCGGCGATCTGCCGCTGCGCGTCCAGCCCGGCGAGCCGGATGTCCTTCTCGGCCGCCAGCCGCAGCCGGTACTCCTCGTGGCCGCGCGAGGCGTCGTCCAGGGCGGCCATCGCCGCCGCCTTCTCGGTGAGGCCGGCGGCCTCCGCCTTCAGCTTCTCGCCGATGCCCTCGGCCTCGGCCAGCGCCCTGGCCCGGGTGCCCTCCGCCTCGGCGCGCAGCCGTGCCTCGGACGCGGCGGCCTCCGCCCGCCCGGCCTTCTCGACGACCTCGGCCTCCTTGTCGCGGACCTGCACGGCGGCCAGCCCCCCGGCGGCGGCCTCGGCCCGGACCCCCTCGGCGAGCCGCAGCTTGGCCTGGGCGTCCAGGTCGGCGGTCTTCAACCGGGCCTCGGCGAGGGTGATCTCCTGCGCGGCGCGGTGCACGGCGGCCTGTTCGGCGGCCTCGGCGGCCTTGATGTCCTTGACCAGCTTCTCCTGGGCCTCGGCCTCGGCGGCGATGACGACCGCCTGCCGCTCCCGCTCGGCCTCCTCCACGGCCCGCAGCTTCTTGATGGCCTCCTCCTGCTCGGCGACCGTACGGTCCACGGCCACCCGCTCCCGGACGACCTCGGCGATCTCCCGCTTCTCCGACTCGACCTCCTTGTCCGCGGCGATCCGGGTCAGCTGGGTCTCCCGCTCCCGGGCGATGACCTCAAGGAGGCGGTCCTTCTCGACCCGCTCGCCCTCGACGGCGATGACCCGCTCGCGGTTCTTCGCGGCGACGGCGATCTCCCGGGCCTGGTTCTCGCGCTGCACACCGAGCAGTTCCTCGGTCTTCAGGAACGCCCCCTGCGCCCGCAGCCGCTCCTCCTCCACGACCCGCGCGGTCTCGGCCTCCTCGCGCGCCCGCACCGTCTCGATCTCGCGGCGCTGCTTGATCTCCGCGTCCGTCTGCCGGCGCTCCAGCTCCAGGATGGCCTCGCGGGCGTCGACGTTCTGCCGGGTGATCTCCTTCTCCTCGGTGCGCTGGGCCTCGTTGGTGCGCACGTGCTCCACGGCCGTCAGCTCGGTGATCTTCCGGATGCCCTGGGCGTCGAGGACGTTCGCCGGGTCGAGCTGGGACAGCGGCGTCTGCTCCAGGTAGTCGATCGCCGCGTCCTCCAGGTGGTAGCCGCTGAGGTCCACGCCGATCAACTCGATGATCTTGTAACGGAGTTCCTCGCGCTTGGTGTAGAGGTCGGTGAAGTCCAGCTGCTTGCCGACGGTCTTCAGCGCCTCGGAGAACTTCGCGTGGAACAGCTCCTGGAGCGTCTTCTGGTCGCTGGCTCTCGCGGTGCCGACGGCCTGGGCCACCTTGACGACGTCCTGGGCGGTCTTGTTGACCTTCACGAAGAACGAGATCCGGATGTCGGCACGGATGTTGTCCCGGCAGATCAGCCCGTCCCGGCCGGCCCGGGTGATCTCGATGGCCTTCACCGAGATGTCCATCATCTCGGCCTTGTGCAGCACCGGCAGCACGACCTGTCCGGTGAACGTCACATCGACCCTGCGCAGCTTGGAGACGATCAGCGCCTTGCCCTGCTCCACCTTGCGGAACAGCAGGGAGACGGCGGCGACGGCGAGCAGGCAGACGGCGATGAGCACGCCGATGCCCATGGTCATGGGAGTCATGGCATACGTCCTTGAGGCGTAGGGGAGTTCGTGCGTTCCGGCGCGAAGGAGGAAGAGAAGGCGAGGGGGAAGGGAACCGGGCGGGGCGTGGGTCAGGCCGCGCGGTCCCACTGCGCACGCAAGGCCGCCACGGGTTCGTCCGGGTCGTCGTCCTGTGCATCCGGAAAGAGCCGGTGCAGCGGGCGTACGAGCAGACGGGTGGCGGTCCAGGCCAGGAGCAGCGCTCCTGCGGGGGCGGCCAGACGCAGCGGCCCGGCGACCGACCCCGGGGGTCCGACAGCGGTGAGCACCACCACGGCCGAGACACTAAGGGTCCAGGCAAGCACCGTCAGCAGCGAGAGGGCGACCGCCACAGGGACCCCGTCCATGCGCCACGCCCGCAGATCCACGTCCGTGTCGAAGCTGTCGGCGTCGGCCAGATGCGCCAGGGTCAGGAGCCAGAAGCACACCACCGCCACCATGGCCGTGGTCGGGAGGATGGTGGGCAGGCCGGTGGCGGCCACCAGAAACGTCCGCATGCCCCGCCCCCCTCTCGGCCCGCGCCGCTCGTGTCCGTGGAGGCACGGATCAGATCCGGTTCCGGTGCGGGCACCTGCCGGTGTCCGGCACCGGAACCGTCCGCGGTGCTCCCCGCGAGCCATGCTCCACGACCGGAGCCACCCCGCGCATTGCCGGTGTCCGGCAGTGTTCATTAGGGTCTGCATGCCGGTGACCGCTAAGAAACCGTCAGCGGCGCGTCAAGATTCCGGGGGACGACGTGACAGACGGGCACATACCCGAGCGGTACCTCGACGGCTACGCCCGCATCCTCGCCGAGGTCTCCGTCACCGGCCGACGCCTCACCCGGGACGAGATCGCCTCCCGCCGCGCCCTGGGAGAACAGGCCGCCGAGGCCGGCCACGGCCTGCGCGCCCTGGTCAGCGCACACCTCGTGGCCGCCCGCACGGCCTGGCCCAGCGCATCCGGCTCGGCCGACGAGGCGCTCGCCGCCGTCCAGCAGGTCGTCGACGCGTTCGCGGAGGGCTTCGAACGCGCCCAACTGCTCGCGGTACGCCAGGAAGAGGCCGCCCGCCGGGAGTTCATCGACGACCTCCTCTACGGCCGCAGCAACCTGGGCCGGCTCTCCGAACGAGCCGAACGCTTCGGCCTCCGCCTGTCCCACGCCCATGCGGTCGCCGTCGCCCAGGGCACCACCGCCTACGGCGAGGGCGACCCGGTCCCGAGACAGGTGGAACAGGCCGTCATCGCCCGGTTCGGCGACCGCAGCGTCCTGCTCACCACCAAGGACGGCCGGCTGCTGTGCATCGCATCCGGCCACCAGCCCGACGTCCTCACCCACTTCGCCAAACATGCGCACGCCGCCACCGACGGCGGCCGGGTCGCCATCGGCCGCCCCCAGCCCGGCCCCGGCGGGGTCGTCCAGTCGTACGAGGAGGCACTCAACGCGCTCGAACTGGCCGAGCGCCTCGACCTCGACGAGCCCGTCCTGCGCGCCGCCGACCTGCTGGTCTACCCCGTCCTCACCCGCGACCGGCAGGCCATGGCAGACCTCGTCCAGGGCACCCTGGGCCCGCTCGTCGCAGCCCGCGGCGGCGCCGAACCCCTCCTCGACACGCTCACCGCCTACTTCGACTCCGGCTGCGTGGCCACCGAGGCGGCCCGCCGTCTCTCCCTGAGCGTGCGCGCCCTGACGTACCGCCTGGATCGCATCCACAAGCTCACCGGGGCGAACCCCGCGGACCCGACCCACCGGTACATGCTCCAGACGGCGGTCATCGGGGCGCGGCTGCTGGACTGGCCCGCGACGGCTCTGTGACGCACGGCGCCCGACGGCCGGTCGTCGTTTGCACGACCATGACCTCGCCATTACATCGGGTACCGAACCATTGCACTATCGTCCTGTCGGGGCCCGCGGTGACGCCGCCGCGCCGCGGTCCGAGCGGTGGAGGAATGTCCGAACGGCGCCGTCGCGGGCCTCGCCGGGGACATCACAGCAACCCCGACGACAGGGCGAGCCATGCCGATCGAACCGGACGAGGACATCGCGATCCGCCACGCCGTCGACCACCCCGGGACCGCCTGCGGCGACAGCCGCACACCCGGGGACATCTGACGCCCCGGCGGCCCGGACGGTCCGAGCGGCACCTGTGACAGCCCTGCCCGACAGGGCGGCGCATCCGGCGGGCACAGCCGGTCCGGAGTCCACCTGCCACGCCGCCGCACATCCACGATTCGTTCACATGTACGCCGACACCTGAGAGTTGTACGCTGCAAAGGTGGAGGGGGATAAGTATCGCTTCGGAGATTTCGAGCTCGACGCGGCCGGGCATCTGCTCCGCCGGGCCGGAGAGCCGGTCCATGTCGAGCCCCGGGCCCTGGACCTGCTGTGCCATCTGGTCGAGCACCGGGACCGGGTGGTGCCGAAGAACGAGCTCCTCGACGAGATATGGGGGGACCGCTTCGTCAGCGAGGCGGCGCTCACCACGGCGCTGCGGACCGCGCGCCTGGCCGTCGGGGACACCGGCAGTCGGCAGGACCTGATCCGCACCGTCCACCGGCGGGGCTACCGGTTCGTGGCCACGGCGACGGTCGTCGGGGGCGAAGCGTCCGTCGGCGCCGGACGGCAGGCCGACTCCGATTCCGCGCCGGCCGACGGGCCGAGCGGCCCCGACAGCCAGACGATCCGGTTCTGCCGGACCGCCGACGGCACCCGCATCGCCTACGCGACCGTGGGCTCGGGCCCTCCCCTGCTCAAGGCCGCCAACTGGATGTCGCACCTCGACCTGGAGTGGACGACCCCGGTGTGGTCCCACTGGCTGGGCGGCCTGGCACGCAACCGCCGGCTGGTCCGCTACGACGAACGCGGCTGCGGTCTCTCGGACTGGACGGTGCCGGGCTTCACGTTCGACGACTGGGTGGACGATCTCCACACCGTGGTCGAGGCCACAGGACTCGACCGCTTCCCTCTGCTCGGGGTGTCGCAGGGCGGGGCGGTGGCCGTGGCCTACGCGGTACGCCACCCGGAACGGGTCAGCCGGCTCGTCCTCGCCGGGGCCTACGCCCGGGGCCGGCAGGTACGGGCCCGGACCGAGGCCGAGCGCGAGGAGGCGGCCCTCGACCTGGACCTGGCCCGCGTGGGATGGCTCCACCAGGACCCCAGGTTCATGAGGGTCTTCGCCTCCCAGTTCCTGCCCGAGGGCACACCGGAGGACTGGACGGAGTTCACCGCCTTCCAGCGGCAGACGACCTCACCCGCGAACGGGGTCCGCTTTCTGGAGGAGTTCGCCCGGATCGACGTCTCCGCGATCGCCCACAAGGTGGCCTGCCCGACGCTGATCATCCACTCCCGTGACGACGAGCGGGTACCGGCGGCGCAGGCCGGTGAGCTGGCCGCGCTCATTCCCGACAGCCGACTGGTCCTGCTCAAGAGCCGCAACCACCTGCTCACCGCGTTCGAGCCGGCCTGGGACGAGTTCCTCGCCCACATGGACGCCTTCCTGGCCGAGTAGGACGCCTTTCCCGTCCGGGTAACCGGACTGCAGAACCGGCGCGTGTGCGCTGACGACGCCCTCATCATGCCCTCAGGGAAGCCTCAGACCTCCCCCAAGTCCCGGTACCGCGACCGGCCCGATTCTTGGAACACGCCGGGCCGAGGGGCACTCGACCGAGAACGCGCTCCGTCCCGGCATCCAGGAAGAGCGACAACGCGAGAGACCGCGCGAGAGCGCGAGAGAAAAGGACGGAACATGCGAGTCGACAACACCAGGACGTCCGGCCGGGCCCGGAGTCGACGGGGGCTGGCGCTGCTGATCGCCTCGGGGGCCGCGCTGGGCTCCCTGCTGCTGGGCACCGTTCCCGCGCAGGCCAACGACACCACCAAGGAGGTCTCGGCCGACGGTCAGTCGATCACGTTCGCGACCAGCGACAGCAGCCGGAACGTCAGCGGGAGCGTGACGTTCGTGGTGAACGCGGACGGCAACTGGTCCATCACCGGGACCGCCCACAACTCGAACCTCCTCGTCCGCACGTTCCACTGGACGTGCGACCTGACGTGGGACGCCGCCGAGGTCACGCACGCGACCGCGGAGAAGGCCGTGCCGGGCAAGACGACCCGGACCATCAGTTCGGCCGCCTACGACCCCGACGTCCAGGGCGACTTCGCCGCCATCGCCGACCACGGCAGGGCCGACTGCGACATCGTCATCGGCTGAGCGTCTCCGCCCGAAGTCCGGTGTGTCATCCGCGGATCCGTCGTGGCCGGCAGCGGAGTTCCGCGTGCCGCTTCGGGGAGTCGGCGGACGGGCACCGGACTTCACCGGACCGGCTCGGCGCACCGTCAGACCGTGGAATGACACACGGAGCAATGCGGCCGGGTCCGCCACCGGGGCCCGGATCGCAGTCCGGCGGTCGGCGCGCCGCCGGACGACCCCGCGGCCGCGGGGGTCCGCCCGGTGTGCGCGGGCCGGCTCCGGGCCTCCGCCGCGTGCTGCCTGCTCACCCCTCGGCGAGGAATGCGTCGAGGTGGTTGAGAAACGTCGGCCAGGCGGGGTCGTCGGCGGTGAAGAGGTGGTTGCGGCTTTCAAGGAGCATCAGCCGGCTGTCGGGGATGAGTGTCGCCAGCTCCAGTGCCTGCGCGACGGGGACCCGCGCGTCGTCTCGGGCGTGCACGATCAGGGTGGGGCAGGTCACCCGGTGGGCGATACCGGAGACGTCGATACGGCTGAACTCCTCCAGGAAGCGCAGGCCGTTGGCCGGCGAGGTCGTCTGCCGCTGGTAGGCGGCGAACGCGTCCCAGTCCGCTGGGCTGGCGTCGGCGAGGAACTGGGAGGCGAAGTAGCGCAGGAAGCTGCTGTCCTGGGAGCGCCATCCGGCGCGGGCGATGTTCAGATCGACCTCGGCGGCGTCCCGCTCGGTGTCACCGGCGGCCCGGACCAGCTGCCCGCGGGCGTACGCGGAGGCGAGGACCAGCCGACTGACCCGCTCGGGGTGACGCGCGGCATAGGCGACCGCCACCGCGGCGCCCTGGGACACGCCGAGCAGCGGGAAGCGGTCGAGGCCTGCGGCGTCGGCCACGGATTCGAGGTCGGCGACGAGGTCGTCGAGGGTGAAACTGTGCAGCGCCCACTCGGACAGGCCGCAGCCCCGCTCGTCGTAGCGGATGAGCTGCCGGCCACGGGTGAGCCCGTCGAACCAGTGCGCCCACATCTGTGTGGTCCGGTCGAGGTCGAGGTGGGTCAGCCAGTTGGCCGCCTTCACCAGCGGCGGCCCCTCGCCGGTCAGCGCGTACGCGATACGGATGCCGTCGGCGGACCGGCAGAAACGGATGACCTCGTAGTCCGCCTCCGTCGCCGGCCCACCGGCAGGAACAGCGGGCGGCGCACCGGAAGCGGCCGTGGCACGGGCGACGAACCGGTAGCCGTCCGGCGGCACGGCGCGGATGAGCCGCTGCCGCCGGTCGTCGTCACCGATCGCGAGACGGGCGGTGCGCAGCCAGTCGGCGAACACCGCCGGGCCGACCTCACTCCCATGCCCCATCCGGTCGAGCAGCTCGGCCTCGGGTACGACACGGTCGCGGCACCCGACAAGATGGCACAGCAGTTCCAGGGCCCGGGAATCGACATCGACCGGCTGCCCGTCACGGCTGAGCCGACGGCGTTCCGCGTCCAACGCGTACTGCTCGAACCGGTAGACCCCGCCGCTCACCCTCTGACTATATAACTGCGCTTCCTGGTAGGGGAGTTGATGAACCGGCGCGCCGGAGAACGTGGCCACCGCTCAGGAACGCGCCACTTCCCGGCCCCCCTGCCCGACCTCGATCATCGAATCTCCTCCGGATCGGGCGCCTCCCGGTATCGCCGGTGGTCCGCGACCGTCCCGGCGGGCTTGCCCTGGAGATGCGAGTCGGTCACCGCGTTCTCGGCCACGGCCTGGAGGGACGCGTCGATGGTCGTCCTGATGACAGGGGCCTGGCCCTTGCCGAAGACCTTCAGGGCCTTGACTCCCTCACCGCTCGCGTCCACCACGGCGACCCCCGTGCCGGGGCTGCCACCGGTGGGGGTGGCGTTCTTGCGGACCGTCGCCACGATGTCGTGCAGGGAGGAGAACCGGGCGAGGTCCGTCCTGCCGTCGCTCGCCACGACCTTGGCGGGGGTCGCGTCGGCGGGGAGCTTGCCCGCGGTCAGCGACTGGTCGTCGCCCAGACCCGGACAGAGCACCGAGTTGTTCCAGTGCACCGCCAACTGGCCGTTGGTGCTCTGCCGCACCGCCACCGCGCTCGCGTAGGTCCAGGTGCCGCCCGCCACTTGGGCCGTGACGTCGAAGGTGACCTTGGTGGCGCCCGGCGTGACCGCCGACGGCCCCGCCGAGGTGACCCGGCTGAAGGCCAGCGACTTCACGTGCAGCCCGTCCGCATATCCCCGCAGGGCCGAAGCGGCCGTGGCCGATGCGTCGGTGCGGCTTGCCGCCTCGCCGAGTTGCTGCTTGGTCCAGTTGTCGAGGAAGACCCGGGTGAGCGTGACGGCCTTGGCATCCGATGGCGGCTCGCTCGATACGGCCGTCGGGTCGAATCCGCGCGCCGCTTTGGTCTCGCCGCTCTGGGCCGTGCCTGAGGACATCGCCTGAACGACGGTATAGGTGCCGATTCCCCCGAGGGCGACCAGGACCGTACATGTTCCGGCTATCCCGATCTTCGCAGCTCTCTCCATATCGGCGGATCGTAATATTTATTTGCATCATGCAAGCGTTTTTCGGGCGGATCGTTACCGGACCGTCAGGTCGTCCGGTACGCAGGAGGCCGGGCGCGAAAAGCTCCAGAGCAGGCACAGGCACGAAGGCAACCCATCTACCGACATGTCGGACGGGTGTCCCGGGTCCGCCGACTACCCTTGGCCCGTGCCCACGCAGCCCCGCTCCGACATCCCCGTCTCCCGGTCCACCGGCGAGACGCCGGACGCCCGGCTGCTCACCGACGCCGTCACGCGGCTGCGCCGCGCACTGAGGGCGTCCATCCGGACCGACTACCCCTGGGAAACCCTGCCCATGGCCCAGGTCGAACTCCTCCAGGTAATCGGCGAACACCCCCCCGCGCGCATCAGCGACCTCGCTGCCCGCCAGCGCCTGGCGGCCAGCACCGTCAGCGGCCTGATCGGCCAGATGATCACGGCAGGGCTGGTGGCCCGCGACGTCGACCCGGCCGACCGCCGCGCCTCGGTCGTCACCCTCACCGCCGCCGGACGCGAACAGCTCGCCGCCTGGACGACCGCCCACGAACGCCGGATGGACGCGGCACTGACCGCACTCGACCAGAACTCCCGCGCGGCCATCACGAACGCCCTGCCCGCTCTCTTCCGACTGGCCGAACAGCTCGATGAGCCGACGGACACCTGACCGGATCCCAGGTGTACCGGGTCCCGGCCGCACCGCTGTCCGCCCTCCGCGGTGCGAGCGGACAGCGAGGGCTGTAGCGAACGGGGGGAGGATGTCCGCCGAGTCCTACAGACACCCTCCCCGCAGGTGACGCCTCCTCAGGCGGCCATGGGCGGCGCCGTTTCCGTCTCGGCCGAGGGCGACGAGGACGAGGGCGCGAGGAACGGAAAGCACAGTCCTCAGCGCGTCGGCCCACCCGCTGCGGGGTGACTGCCGCCGGCAGCGCCACACCCGGACCGGCCACCGCCGACCGCTCCATCCCCACCCAGAAGATGCCGTCCTCGTCAGGCTCGGCATCCACGTGGTCGAAGCTGACGGACAAGGCGGCGCAGCAACTCCAGGGTCCGCTCGCAACCCGCTGGGGACGTCCCTGCGGACCCGGACGAGAGGATGGGGCGAACCCTGTTCGTCCTCGGCCACGCCGCCGAGCGCATCGGTGATCAGCGCACGCAGCGCCACGATCACCTCTTCGTCGCCGCGCCGGAAGCCCGCGGCCACCCCCACCGCCGCAGAATCAACCAAGCACGACATGCCAGGCGAGTCTCAATTCGACGGCCACCCAGAGCGGATGGCGCGTCGCGTGGCCCCTCCAGCGATTCATCACGGGCCGAGCGTAGCCAGGAGAACGTGTCCGTCCCGCACCCGCAGAGCGCTGTGGACCCGGGTCCTCTCCGGCCCATTTGTTCCGGGCCGCGACGACGGCTGTGTGCGGCAGAATGACGACAACCGATGTGCCATAGCCGCAGCTGTGACCGCAAGTGCACGATTCCATACGGTCCTTGGGCGTGCGAGGAGAGGAAGACGTGAGCGAGAACCAGAGCGCCAACACAGCAGTGGAGCGACTCGACACTGGGACCGCGCACAACGCTCGCGTGTGGAACTACTGGCAGGGCGGCAAGGACAACTACCAGGTGGACCAGCAGGTGGGCGATCACGTTGCCGGAATGATCCCCGTCATCCGCGACATCGCGCGCGCCGACCGGGAGTTCCTCGGCCGCGCCGTGCACTGTCTGGCACAGGAACACGGCATCCGTCAGTTCCTCGACATCGGCACCGGCCTGCCGGCCCTGGAGAACACCCACGAGATCGCCCAGCGGATCGCCCCCGAGTCGCAGATCGTGTACGTCGACAACGACCCCATCGTGCTCGCGCACGCCCGCGCCCTGCTGACCAGTACCCCGGAAGGCGCCACCGACTACATCGACGCCGATGTGCACGACCCGGACACCATCCTGCGCATCGCCGGACGCACCCTCGACTTCACCAAGCCCACCGCACTCATGCTGCTCGGCATCCTCAACTTCATCCTCGACGGTGACGAGGCGCGGGCCATCGCACGTCGGCTCGTGGAGGCACTGTCTCCCGGCAGCTTCCTCGTACTGACCCACCCCACCACGGAGCCCGAACTCGGCGGCGACCTCCAGCTTGAGGCGATGGAGTTCTGGAACGCCAACGCCAAACCGCCGGTCACCGCCCGCAGCAGTGACGAGGTCGCCCAGTACTTCGACGGGCTCACGTTCCTGGAGCCTGGCCTCGTGTCCTGCTCGCTGTGGCGGCCGGAGCCCGGCGAAGAGCCCACCGTCGTACCCCAACTGGGAGCCGTGGCGCTGAAGCCGTGACCTCTCGCCCCACCTCGCTGCCGCCACAGGAATCGACGACTCGTGTGCGCGGCGTTGAGCGCCATCACCCACAAGCGCGCCGGCTGCGGATCGGGCATCTCCAGCAGCGTCTTGCGGGTGATCCGGACCTCATCGGCGGCCCTGCCGAGTTCGTCCCGCCGGGCGGTCCCACGGTAGCGGGCGGACGAGACCGCCCGGCGCGGCAATCGAGGTAACTGCGTGAACAGCGAGCTCTTCCCCAACTCTCAGCAACCGCCTGTGACCACGGACCCAGCGGAGCAGCTTCGCCAGCACGCCCCACCGACCCCGCTCGGGGCCATTCCTTGGGGAGAATCTGGGGAGTATCGGCGGCGCTGGGGAGCCCGCGGGGAGAGCCGACTGCGCAACCGGGCACGAGCGTGAAAGGCCCAGAGAAACGGATCAGCCCAGGCCAGGGACGTCCCCAACAGCATCACCGCAGGTCAGCGCCACCAGGTAGACAACTTCAAGAAGATCTCAAGCTGGGCGGCGATTCTCTTCGCCCCGACGCTGGTCGGGACGATCTACGGGATGAACTTCCAGGAGATGCCGGAGCTGCACTGGGCACTCGGATACCCCTTCGCGATCGTCCTGATGGCGGTCGTGTGTACCAGCTTGTACTTCATCTTCAAGCGGAAGGACTGGCTCTGAGTAACCGACCCCCGAGAAGGCGGGTCGGCGACACACAGGGGCGGAAGCGGCCGCCAGAAGCCCCATTCCGCTGATCCAGGCCGTCCCGCCGATCCGCGGCAAGCACGGCCGGCCAACAAGGTCCGCCGGTTCCAGATCACCCCGCACATCGTCCGCAGGGCCCGCTCGGACGCCGCGCGTCAGTGGTGGTCGACGTAGGCGACGAATCCGCCCACTGTCAGACCCACCGCGCATCCGCGGCGGAAGGCCTCGTAGCGCATGCGCGGGGTGTGCTGCGCGTCGGTCATCGCATACGGTGCGCGGATCCCCATTTCCACGCCGCACAGGCACACGGCGTAGCCGTGACGCAGGGCGGCGGCCGCCCACTCGGGGTCGTGCGCGACCCAGGTCCGGGAGTAGATCTCACCGTCGGGCGTCCGCAGTTCCAGCCGGGAGTAGGTGTACCCGAGGCGCTGCTCCAGTTTGGGCTGTTCATCGGGTATCTCGTGCAGCTCCCATCCAGGGATCAGGCGCAGGTCGGAGAACTCGGGCGGCAGGCGCCTCATGCCGAACAGGATGGCGCCTTCGATCTGCGGTTCCTCGGGCATGTCGTCGGGCGAGGCTCCCCTCGGCATGACGAACCCGAAGTAGCCCACGCCCACGGCGCGACGGAACTCGAAGAGGGCAGTGGGCATGTGACGTGTCTGCATGTGATCGAGGGTGACCGCGCCTTCCGCGGTGTCCAGAACCATCAGCACGCGCCCGAGCCGCAGCGCGGGGTCGTCGCTGAACAGGATCCGCCCGTGGTCGTCGACCTGTTCGAACTGATACCGGCTCATCTCCCACAGCCCTCCGGTTGGTTGCCGCCGTTCCGCGTCCGGGAAGCAGACGATGGGACGTTGAACCATCCTATTGAAGGATCGTTCAACAATCCATACAGGGTCACCGTCCTCGACGGCCCACCGCTGGCTCCGATCGAGGAGAACGGGCTCATCGGCTGGAAATGGGTGGTGGGCGGCACTTACACGGTGACCGTCGATCCGCAGGACCGTGCCCCGCTCAGGCGGGGGGACAGGCCCGGGCCCCCGGTGATCCAGCAGTTCCTGCAGATCCCGCTCGGCCTCGGCCTGGCCTTCGCCCTGCGGCGGCGGCAGGGCTGCTCCTGCGCCGACAACGCGTCCCGTCAGCCGGACCCACTCAGCCATAGGGGGCTGTGACCGAGCGCCGGGGCGCCGAGAACCTCACCCGCTGGTCCCGGGAGTGCGAATGGTCGGCGTCGCCTCGGTCGATCCGGTCCCGTGGCCCGCCCGAGCAGGTCCGACAGCGGGCCGAGTGCCAACTTCCGGGCCCGGCGCCGGGGTTCCGGCCGCTCGAACCGTCCCGCTATCGGGATCACCAGGCCCTCGAAGGTTTCCGGCCGGCGGGCAGGGTCTACGCTGTGACCTGGGGCCACCGCGTGATCGTTTGTCTTCGGGCGCCGGTGATCAACGGTGGCCGCGGCCGTCTCCACAGCGCATCAGGGTCGCGCAGCGGCTGCCTGCCGTCCTGTGTCTGGAGGACCTGTGCAACGTGGCGAAGTCTGGTGGGTTCAGTTCGACGAGCGGAGGCTGGTCGTACTTCTGTCGGGAGAGGACACGTCCGGGATCCGGGTGATGCAGGTCGTCGCTCCGGCGGGCGTCGATCTCAGCGGTCTGGGCGTCGAAGTGACGGTGGGCGCCGCTGAAGGACTGCCGTTCGAAGGCGTACTGCGGCTCGCGTTCCCGCGTCCAGGTTTCACCCCGTGCACGTGGCTGACCACTGTGTCCCGGGACGACCTGATAAAGCGGGAGACCGTCCTGTCTTCCACGAAGCTCAGCGAGATCGACGAAGCCCTCCGACTCGCTGAACACGCGCAGGAGCGGACTGCGGCAACGACCGCGAAGCTCAGCGAGACAAGGGACGCCCTCCGTCTCGGTGAACTCGGGTAGCCGAAGGAGAGGCCCACGCCCGCGGCGGCGTGGGCGGTCCCGGGCGTGATGATCCACGTCGGCCACCTGCCGCCTCGGCGCCCCTCACCGTCAAGGTCACGGTCTACGGCCGGAGTACCGGCCTTCGCCGCGTACGCACTCGACCTGCCGACCCCCGTCGCGTACGAGGCGAGGCCGGGGGACGTGTCAGTCGACGGCGAGTGCCTCGTGGACGGAGGAGACCGCGCCGGCGCCGTCGCCGACGGCGGTGGCCACTCTTTTCGTCGAGCCCGCCCGGAGGTCGCCGACCGCGAAGACCCGGGGTGCGCTGGTCTGGAACGGCAGGGGTGTGCCGGACGGTCGGGCAGGCAGGCGGCTGTCCGTGAGGACGAAGCCCTTGTGGTCCTTGGCCACGCCGTCCAGCCAGCCCGACACCGGGTCGGCGCCGATGAAGCAGAACAAGGCACGGACGGCCAGCCGGTGCAGCCGCCCGTCGGACCTCTCGGCGACGACCGACGCGAGGGTGTCGCCGCCGCCCAGTTCGCGGATCGTGCTGCCGGTATGGACGTGGATCCGCGCATGCGCCCGGATCCGGTCGGTCAGGTAGGACGACATCCGGGCTCCCAGATCGGCGCCGCGGACGATCAGATCCACCGTCGCACCGCGGGCGGCGAGGGACAGGGCCGCCTGCCCGGCCGAGTTGGCGCCGCCGACGACCGTCACCGGCTGGTCTTCATAGCCGCGGACGTCCAGCTCGGTCGCGGCGTACCGGACGCAACCGGACTTCTCGAAGGTCGTCCACTGCGGCAGGTCGAGGTGGCGGTAGTGCGCCCCGGTCGCGGCGATCACCGCGCGGCACCGGATGCGTGTGCCGTCCTCCAGGAGGACGGCCGGGCGTCGTTCCTCGGAGAGGTCCAGGCCGGCCACCGTGCAGGGCGCGTGGATCCGTACCCCGAACTTGAGCGCCTGGACCATCGCCAGACGGGTCAGGCTCTCGCCGCTGACCCCCTGCGGGAAGCCCAGGTAGTTCTCGATGCGGGCGCTCTTGGCGGCCTGGCCGCCGAGCCCGGTTCGGTCCAGCAGCACGGTGACGAGACCCTCGGACGCTCCGTACACGGCGGCGGCCAGACCCGCCGGGCCGGCACCCACCACGACGAGATCCACCGGACGCCCGTCGGCTCGATACGTGAGACCGAGCACCTCGGCAAGGACTCTGGGCGTCGCGCGCCTCAGCAGCGAACCGTTGACCACCGCGGCCGGGAGGTCGTCCTCGCCGAACCCCGCCCGTCGCATCAGCGAGCGTCCGGGGTGCGAGTCCGCCTCGAGCCAGGAGTGCGGCAGGAGCATCTGCGCCACGTAGGTGCGGAGTTCCAGCGTCTGCGCGGCGTACGGCCGGCCGACGAGCTCCAGGGCGTTGCCTGCGGCGCCGCGGATCACCTCGCGCCGTTCCCGGAACGCCTCGATCAGCGTGTCGGCGATGTCGACCTGCTCGGCGAGGGCCCGGCGCAACATCGCCGACCGGATCCGGACGACCGCCCCGGCGGACACCACGCGTGCGGTCAGGTAGACGTGCTGACCGGTCAGCAGGTTGAGCTCGCCGAGGAAGTCTCCTGGGCCGCCCCGGTAGATCAGGCGCTCCGGCTCGATCGCCGTCGCGTCCCGGACGATGTCCACGGTCGCCGACCGGAGCAGGAAGAAGTCGTACGTGTCGTCGCCGGACGTGAACAGATCCCGGCCGGGCTCGGCGTGCTCCACCTCACCGTACTCGGCGAGCCGGCGGCGGGGCAGCACCTGGTCGTCGCGGCCCACGAGGTACCAGGACGGAATGGTCTTCCAGGCCGGGGCGCCGGACGGCTCCCCGAGGGTGCGTACGTCCGCCGGCCGCTGGCCGGCCCACATCAGCTCGGCGGTCGTCCTCGGCAGGTCCCCGGCGAACACGTCGTGGAAGAGCTCCTTCTTGATGTAGCCGTCGACGAGACCCTCACCGTAGGGACGGAAGTCCAGCGCCTCCTCGCCGAGCCTGCTTCCCGGGTACTTCGTCTGCAGGCCCAGCAGCGTCTCCCCCTGATCGGGCACGAACGCGGCCACGTAGACCAGCGCCTTCACGTTCGGGTTGCCGGCCGCGGCGTTCGTGACGACGATCCCGCCGTAGGAGTGCGCGACGAGGACGAGCGGGCCGCCGAGGGTCGCGAGGATGCCGGCCAGGTAGGCGGAGTCGGAGGCCACGCCGCGCAGCGGGTTGGGCGGTGCGATGACCGGATAGCCGTCGCGGACGAGTCTGGAGGCGACCCCGTTCCAGCCGGAGGCGTCGGCGAACGCGCCGTGCCCGAGTACCACGGTGGGCTTCCGGCCGCTGCCGCTGCCGGTGTGCGCCTGCGCGGCGGGCGCGTCGAGCGCGGCGCCCACCACCACGGCGGCGGATCCGGCCAACAGCCCCCTGCGAGTTGTCGTCATCGATGTGCACCCTTCGACAGCCGGTGTTCTCAGTGGTGATCGCGGGTCAGCGTAGAACCGGCTACTTGACGAGCACTGAACAGAATTCCGGGCGCCTCCAAGGGCCGCTTCACCATCGGTTCCGTTGTTGTCCAGCACGTCGAACCGGCCTGCGGACACGAAGCCCGTCCACCCCCTCGCAGACCGCACGTGGAAGCCGTACCGCTCGGCGGCTCGCCGTGCCGTTTCCGCGTACCCGGCCCCGGCCGTAGCGTCGCACGACCGGATCGGGAGAAGCCTGACCGAGCCCGTGCATGCGGCGGGCCCGGCGGCGAAAAGGCAGGAACTGCCGCGACGGTGGAGGAACGAGCCGGCTTCGCGGACGGGCAGCAAGGGCTCGAACAGCCGTCGCAACGCGCCGATGTACTTCTGAAGTACGTTCAAGGCGCTGGAGGGGGCGCTTTCGCCCCAGATCAGGTCGATCAGCTCGCTCGTGCTGGTCGGCCTGCCAGCTTGACGCATGGGCCGAATTCTCGTGCCGCTCTCGGCGCACCGGCGCCATCGTCGGATCCTCCGTGGCGAGTGCCGGCCTACGGACTTTACGGACGGTGCAGCACCGTCCGCAGACGGTTCACTCCGCGTCAAGTGGCGGGCGCCAGTCTTGCGCTGTGCGGCGGTGCCGACGCCTGCCGGGCCGCTTGCCGCACCGACCCGACGACCTCGCATGCCCGAACAAGCCGAAAGAGGCGGGACTTTCCACATGATCCCAGTGCAACCGTTCCGGAGAATCGTGACCGGCCATGACGCGTCCGGCCGTGCGGTGATCACGCAGGACGCACCGCCGACCCGCGTGGTGGAGATCGGCGGACCCGGTGGCCCGACCTTCTACGAGGTGTGGACCACACGCCAGACGCCGGCCGTCATCGACCGGCAGTCGGGTGAGCCCGCGGAGGACGGTCTGGTGCTCGGGCCTCCCGAGGGCGGCACTCGCATCCGGGTGATCGACTTCCCTCCGGAGGACGACCGGATCCGGAACCTGACGGGGGCCGAGGCGGTCGCGAAGTTCGGGGAGATGGGCGGTGCCGACGCCGCGCGGGCCGCTGCCGACGCCCCGCATCCGTTGATGCACCGCACGCAGACGATCGACTACGGGATCGTCGTCGAGGGCGAGCTCACGCTGGTCCTCGACGAAGACGAGACCATCGTCCGCACCGGCGACATCGTGATCCAGCGCGGCACCAACCACGCATGGGCAAACCGGTCGGCCGCGAACTGCCGGGTCGCCTTCGTACTCGTCGACGGCCAGTACACCGACGGACTCTGAGGAGGAGCATCGTATGCGTATTCGACCCATCCCACCGGATGAGCTCGACCCTCGACTCCGCGAGGTGCATGACGGCATCGCCGGCCTCGTCACCGAGGAGCAGGACCGCGTCGTCATCCTCGACGACGAAGGCGCGCTCGTCGGGCCGTTCGCGGCGATGCTGCACTTCCCCACGTTCGGGGTTCCGGCTCTGTTTCTGCAGCGGGCGGTCGCGGCCGAGGCTCGCCTCGATCCCGTCGTCCGCGAGGTGGCGATCCTCACCGTCGGCGGCGCCCATGGCGCCCGGTACCTGCTGTACGCACACGAGCAGACGGCGGATCAGGTCGGCCTTCCGGCGGCACAGATCGCGACCCTGGCGGCGGGCGGGCGGCCCTCCGGGCTGACTGACGAACAGGCCGTCGCCCACGACGTCGCGATGGCGTTGACCGCCGGGCGCATACTGCCGGACTCCACATACGACCGGGCCACGCAGTTGCTGGGCCATGACGGGGTCGGCGAGCTCGTGTTCCTCATCGGCAGCTACTGCCTCATCGCGATGGTGCTGAACTGCTTCGACGTGCCGGTCCCCGGTGGGGATCCGTCAACTGCCCGGCCGTGACGACGACAGGGTGTCTGCCGACGACTGCGGCTTTGCGGACCGTCGGTTCATAGCGCTCGGGGTCCCGGCTCCGTCGAGCGAGCCGGGGCGAGCCGCGGGACCTCCGCCGACGCCGCCGACGCCGACGCCGATACCGCGCGGGCGCCGCGGTATCGGTGTGGGCGGGCGCGGGATTCCGCAGACGCAGGCCGGCCCGCGCCGGCCGGCCTCGCTCTCCGGCGGTGAACGCGCATGTCAGCGGGCTGTGTCGTCCGCAAGCTCGGCCAACAGTTCCTCGGCACCGCGCGAAGGAACTGCTGGCTTGACGGAACCGGATCGGTGGCAGGCAGGGTTCCCGCCCGGCCGGGTGGGCTCAGGCCGTGGACACGGGCAGTTTCTCCAGTCCGCGCATCATCAGGCTGCTGCGCCAGCGCAGCGTGTCCGGGGTCTCCGCGAGCCGCAGTCCCGGGAACCGTGCGAAGAGCCGGCTGAGTACGACGTGCCCTTCCAGCCGGGCGAGCGGAGCTCCCAGGCAGTGGTGCACACCATGGCCGAAGGCAAGCCCTCCGGAGTTGTCGCGGCCGATGTCCAACCGGTCCGGGTCCTCGTGGCGTTTCGGATCACGGGCTGCGGCACCCAGCGAGATCGTCACGAACTCCCCTTCGGGGATGACGACGTCGCCCACCTCGACAGGCTCGGTCGTGAAGCGCCACGTCGCGTTGGTCACCGGACCGTCGTAACGCAGGAACTCCTCGATCGCCGCAGGCCACAACGTGTCGTCCGCGGCGAGCTGCTCGCGTACCCGCGGATGGCGAAGCAGGGCGAGCGCACCGTTGCCGATGAGGTTCACGGTGGTCTCGTGCCCGGCGACCAGGAGCAGGAAGGCCATGGAGATCAGTTCGTCCGGCGTCAACCGGTCCCCCTCGTCCGTGGCGTGGACGAGGTCGGAGAGCAGGTCGTCGTCCGCCGCGGCGCGCTTGGCGTCGATCAGAGCCCGCAGATAGCCGATCATGTCGGCGCTGGCTTGCCTCACCTCGTCGGTGCCCGCACCGGACACCAGCAGATTCGACCATCGGCGGAACTCGGTCCGGTCGTCCGGAGGGACACCGAGCAGCCAGCAGATCACGGTGAACGGCACGGGGAACGCCAGTGCTTCCATGAGGTCGGTCCGCCGGTGCCGTGCGATTCCTTCCAGCAGTTCGTCGGTGAGTTCGGCGATCCTCGGCCGTAGCGAGGCCATCCTGCGGGCCGTGAACGCCCTGCCCACCAGTCGCCGCAGCCGCGTGTGGTCGGGCGGATCGCTGTCGAGCATGTGCACGCTCAGCACCTGGGGGAACTGGCTCTGGTCGCCGGCTTCCTTCAGGAACTCCTCCTGTTTCGCCGGGTCCGCGAAGTTGCGCGGGATGAGATCCCGGCCGACGCGCATGTCCTTGCTCAACCGCGGATCGGCGAGCAGCGTCCGAGCGTCCTCGTAGCGTGTGACCAGCCAGGTGCGCAGCCCGTTCGGAGTGGTGACCGGCAGCGCGGGCCCGGTCTGCCGCAGCTCCGCGAGCACGTCGTGCGGCTGCTGGAAGAACGTGGGCGTGAACAGTTCGAGCGGGGCCGACGACGTGTTGGCTTCCGTCATCTCATGCTCCTTTTCCGACCGGCCCGAACCGGCGAGGGCCGTAGCGGGCAAGTTCTCGGTAGATTTCGAACGGACGGTCCCGCGCGGTGTCACGGAACGGTCGCAGCGGTGCTGTCTGCTCCTTGTGCGCGGCCGCGCCCTCCCAGGCCGCGAAGGCGTTCCAGTCCGTCCAGTGGCTGATCACCACGAACGCCCGGGGATCGTCGGCCCGGGCCAGCAGCTGGTTGCCCAGGAGTCCGGGCGTGCCCGCCATCCGGCGGCTCGACTCGTGGTAGGCGGTGAGCACCTGGTCCGGGTCCTCGCTGAGGTGGTAGAGCACCACCTCCACCGCACCGGACGTCACGACCGGTCGCCGGCGGCACCGGTCAGCGCCGCGACCACGTGCATGGTCGTCATGGAGCCGCCGCGTCGATAGGGGTGCAGCTTCGTGCGGTGCGACAGGTGCCGGTCGCTGGTCTCGAACTCCCGGAACCGCGTTTCGTCCACCCAGTCGCTGACGATGTAGTAGATGCCGTCCTCCTCGGCGCTGCGGGACAGCCATTGCCCGAGGTTCGCGGGATGGCCCGTGACCGAGTCCCCCACTTCGCGCCACACCCGTTCGAAGTCGGTTTCCATACCGGCCGTGATCTCCATCCGGAGCATCACCCGGAAAACGACGTCGTCCATCTCAGATCCCTCCGTCGACGTTGACGGTCTCACCGGTGACGTACGTCGACAGATCGCTGAGCAGGAACAGAACAGGCCCCGCGAGTTCGTCCACGGTGCCGAGCCGCGCCAGGGCGGTCTTCTGCGCGTAGGTGGCCCGCAGGCCCGCGGCACGGTCGGCGGGCATGTCGTCGAACGCCTCCGTCTCGATGACACCGGGAGCGACGACGTTGACGCGGATGCCCTGTGGTCCGAGTTCCTTGGCGAGTGACCGGGTGAGGCCGATCAGGGCTGCCTTGGCCGCCGTGTAGTGAGCCCGAAGCGGTATACCGGCGGCCGCGCCGCGTGACCCGATGTTGATCACCGAGGAGCCCGCCCCGAGCAACGGCAGGGCCTGCTGGATGACGCGGTACGAGGCGGTGAGGTTGGTGTCGAGGATCCGCGACCACTCCGCCGCGGGGAGTTCCCCGAACGGGATGTGACTGATCACCCCGGCGTTGTTGACGACGCCGTCGAGCCGTCCGAAGCGGTCCTTGGCCTCGTTGACGAGCCGGTCGACCTGGTCGAGATCGCCCACGTCGGCCCGTATCACGTGGTGATCGCCCTCGGTGTCCTTCAGCGCCCGGACCAGGCTGTCGACGGCTTCGCCGTCCTGCCGGTGGCAGGTGAGCACATCTGCGCCGGCCTGTGCGGCGGCGAGGACGATCCCGCGGCCGATACCGCGGGTTCCGCCGGTGACGAGGACCTTCTTGCCGTGCAGGGGGAGTTCCACTGGGGCGTTCCCTTCTGGAGAATGGGCGCTGCTCACACGCAGCCGTCGACGTGGATGTTCTGACCGGTGACGTAGCTCGCGCGCTCGCTGACGAGGAAGAGCACGGCGTTGGCGGTCTCCTCGACCGTGCCGAGCCGGCCCAGCGCCGCGAACGAGGAGAAGACCCGCCGCTGCTCGTCGGCGACGTCCTCGGGCAGGGCGTCCAGTGCCTCCGTGGCGATCCGGCCCGGTGAGACCGTGTTGACGCGGATGCCCCGCGGGCCGAGTTCACGGGCGAGTGAACGGGTCATGCCCACCAGCGCGGACTTGACCGCCGTGTAGTGGACGCCGCCGGTCATTCCGATGGACGCCACGGTGGAGCCGATGTTCACGATGGCCGACCCCTTCCCCAGCAGCGGGACGGCGCCCTTGCTGACCAGGTGTGCGGCTGTCAGATTGCCGCGCAGGGTGTCCGCCCACGCGGCGCTGTCCAGCTCTTCGTAGGGCGTGGGGACGAAGGCGCCCGCGTTGTTGACCACCGCGTCGAGTCCGCCGAGACTCGCTCGGCACTCGGCGAGCAGCCGGTCGACGTCGTTCTCGTCGCAGACGTCGGCCCGCAGTACCGTGTGTTTGCCGGAGGTTCGCGCCAGCTCCTGCTCCAGCGTGGTGACGGCCTCGCCGGGCTTCCGGTAACAGGTGGCCACCTGCGCGCCGGCCCGTGCGGCGGCCAGTACGATCCCCCGCCCGATGCCCCGCGTACCGCCCGTGACCAGGATGCGACGGCCGGCCAGCTGCCGGTCCGCCCGTGCGGCGGTCTCCACCTTGTTCCTGATGATCCGCATCTGAACGCGCGTGTTGCGGTTGAGGCGCTCGGCCATGCCCGCGTCATCGAGTGGGGCACCGGGTTTCATCGCGAAATCCTGGATCCAGCGCATCCGGACGCCTTCGGCCCGCTGTTCGTACTCCCAGTGGATGTTCATGTACGCGAAGGGGCCGGTCTCCACACGGTGAGCCTGCACGGTACGGGTCACCGGATCCGCCGTGCGCTCGGAGACCCAGCTCCACACCGTGCCGGTCTCGTCGGGGTGCAGCGCAAGCCGGAAGGTGACGGTCTCCCCGCGACGCTCGATGATCTCGGCGGACGCGTATTCGTTGAACAGCCGCGGCCACGAGGCCACGTCGTTGGTCATCGACCACACCAGCTCCATGGGCGCGTTGATGACGATCTCGTTGTCGACGTGTCCGGCCATCAGACCTGCACCTCCGCGATCCGGGAGGCGACGTAGGCGGCGGCCTCGCGGGGTGTCAGGGTGTGCGCCAGGTCGCCGTCCGGTATGGCGATGGCGTACTCACGCTCGATGCGGCTGGTGAGTTCGAGGACCGCCAGCGAGTCGTAGCCCAGGTCGACGAGCGAGGTGTCGGCGGCGCGCTCGTCCTCCAGATTGGTCTGCTGGTCGACTCCGGCGCCGGTACGCAGGATCCGTGTGAAGTCGTCCACTGTGAACTCGGCCATCTCCGGCCCCTTTCGTGGATCGCTGTTGTGGGATGTCGGACGGCTCACTGCCCGGTGTCCGTACGGTTGCCGCGCCCCACCACGAGTGCGGAGGTGAAGCCGCCGTGGCCCCGCGCGAGCACCACCGCGACACGCGGGTCGGTCCGGCGCGGCCGGTCGCGGACCAGGGCGAGGTCGCAGCCCGGGGCCTGGCGTTCGAGCCCGGCGGTGTGCGGCACGACGCCGCTGGTCAGGGCGAGCAGCGCGGTGACGGTGTCCAGAGCCGCACCCCCCGCGTAGAGGCGTCCGGTGAGGGTCTTGGGTGCGGTGACCGGGACTCCGCCCGGCCCGAACACCTGGGTGATGGCGCGGGCTTCGGCGAGGTCGTGTGCCGGCACACCTGAGGCGTCGGCGAAGACGACGTCGACTTCCCCGGGTTCCACCTCGGCGTCGGCGAGTGCCTGCCGGATCACCGAGGCGAGCACCGGCGGCCGTCCGGATCCGGGGGGCGGGTCGAACCCGGCCGCGTGTCCGAGCAGCGTCCCGTAGTGGCCGACGCCCCGCTCCCGGGCGGAGGCGGCGCTCTCGACCACCAGGAACGCGCCGCCCTCGCCCGGTACCTGGCCCGAGGCGGCCGCGTCGAAGGGCTTGTAGGCCCGCGCCGGGTCGTCCTCGGTCGACAGATTTCCGGTGGCCATCTGGGCCACCAGACCGTACGGGCACAAGGAGGCGTCGGTGCCGCCGCTGAGGACCAGTCTGGAGCCGCTGTTCAGCAGCCGACGGGACTGGGCGAGCGCCTCCAGGCCGCCCGCCTGCTCGCAGCACAGCACGCCGCAGGGGCCTCGCATGCCGTGCCGGATGGAGACCTGCCCGGTGGTCGCCGCGTAGAACCAGGCGATCGACTGGTAGGCGCTGACCCAGGAGGATCCCTGCTGGTAGAGCCGCTCCATCTCGTGCTGGCCGAACTCGGTGCCGCCGGAGGAACTGGCGGTGACCACGGCCATCTCGTACTCGGGAAGCGACCGGGGGTCGGCGCGCGCGTCGTCGAGCGCGGCCTCCGCGGCGATCAGGGCGGCATGGGTGAACCGGTCGGTCTGCGGGACGAGACGTCCGGGCACCAGGCGTCCGGCGTCGAATCCGGGGATCTCACCCGCCACTTGTACCGGGTACTGCGAGGGATCGAAGCGGGTGATGCGGCCCAGGCCGCTCTTGCCGGCCAGTACCGACTCCCAGTGCCGGCGCGCACCGATCCCGGTCGGCGCGACCACGCCGAGCCCCGTGACCACCGGTGCAGGACGGCGACCGGAGCCCAGTCCTGATGCGCTCATGCCGCCTCCCGCTCGGTGCGGGGCCTGCCCAGGGCCATCGCGGTCTGGAACCCGCCGAATCCGCTGCCGACGGTCAGCACCCGTTCCATCCGGTGCTCACGCGCGTCCCCGGGCACATAGTCCAGGTCGCACTCCGGGTCGGGCACCGAGAGGTTGGCGGTCGGCGGCACGACCTGGTGCCGCAGGGCCAGGGCACAGGCGGCGACCTCCAGCGAGCCGATCGCGCCGAGCGAGTGCCCGATCATCGACTTGATCGAGCTGACCGGAACCCGGTACGCACGCTCTCCGAGGCTGCGTTTGAACGCCGCCGTCTCGTGGCGGTCGTTCTGCTTGGTACCGGAGCCGTGGGCGTTGATGTAGTCGATGTCGTCCGGGCCGAGCCGAGCCCGGTCCAGAGCGACCCGGATGGCCTCGGCCATCTCCCTGCCGTCCGGCTTGAGCCCCGTCATGTGGAAGGCGTTGCTGCGGCCGGCGAATCCGAGGACCTCCGCGTAGACGGACGCGCCACGGCGCCGCGCCGCTTCGGCCTCCTCCAGCACCATCACAGCCGACCCCTCGCCGAGTACGAACCCGTTGCGCCGCCGGTCGAAGGGGCGCGACGCGTGCGCGGGATCGTCGTTGTCCGGGGTGGTCGCCTTGATCGCGTCGAAGCAGGCGGAGGTGATGGGGGACAGCGGGGCATCGGTGGCACCTGCCAGGACGATGTCGGCGCCGCCCTCCTCGATCAGCTGGACGCCGTGGCCGATCGCGTCGAGACCCGACGTGCATCCTGTGGAGATCAGCGCGACCGGGCCTTCGGCCCCTGCCTGCCACGCGACCTCGACGGCCAGCGTGCTGGGGACCATGTAGCCGTAGAGGTGCGGAACCCCGTACGTGTGGTCGACGAGCCAGTTCCGTCCGCCGTCGGAGATCACGGCGTACTCGTCCTCAAGGCCCATGGTGCAGCCCACCGCGCTCCCGATGCTCACGCCGACCCGGCCGGGGTCGGCCGACGACAGCTCCAGCCCGCTGTCCCCGATCGCTTCACGCGCCGCGACGACCGCGAACTGCGCGGCACGGTCCATGCGCCGCACCTCTTTCGGCGACAGTCCCGCCGCCAGCGGATCGAAGTCGCACTCCGCGGCAATCCGGGACCTGAAGCCGGAGGCGTCGAAGAGGCTGATGGCGCGGGTCGCGGTGCGCCCGGCGGTGAGCAGGTCCCAGTAGGCGTCCTGCCCGACACCGCCCGGCGCGACCACCCCTACGCCGGTGATGACGGCGCGGCGGTTCATCGTGAGCCGCCGACACTCGGGTCACCGGCGTCCGCGTGCACCGGCTGCTCGGTGTCCACGTGGCCGAGTTCGGGGCGGGGCGCGAGCGGGGACAGGTGGAAGACCGCTTCGGCGGAGACGGTACCGGTGTTCACGAGCCGGTGCCGGACGCCGATCGGCACCAGCAACGAGTCGCCCGGTTCCAACCTCACCGGCACTCCGTCCAGGCACATTTCGAGGTGGCCCCGGACGACGTGCAGGAACTCCTCGGAGTAAGGGTGGAGATGCTCGGTCACGAACTCTCTGGGCGCCAGCCTCAGCACTCCCCCGAAGCCGGAGCCGCACCCCACCGTCTTCGGGCTCAGGGTCACGCGTATGTCACCGCCGCGCTTTGTGTTGGCCGGCACGGAGTCCACGGCGACCTTGGTGGTTGCGGGTGAGCCGGTCACGCGGTTCCTCCCAGGTTCGCACCGGTCGGCTCGGTGATCAGCGGCCCCGCGTCCGGCGTCCACGAGTAGAAGGGGACGGCCATGGCGTCCTTGGGCTCCTGCCAGTCGGGGTCGTACGGGGAGATGAACCGGCCGAGACGCCTGTTGATCTCCCCGTACAGGGGATGACTGCGCGCCTTGTAGAGGTCGGGTGCGATGTCCTCGTCGGCTTCCACCAAGTGGAAGTAGAGGTCGTGGAAAGCGAACAGGGTTCGCCGGGACACCCCCACCATGCGCGGCAGTTCGGTCCGGTCCGAGTCGGCGAAGATCTCCGCGACCTGTTGTGCGTCGGTGAGGTCCATCCTCGCCACGATCAGCGTTCGATGCACGATGCCCTCCAGCTGCTTGGTTCCTGGTTCACCCTGGTCGGCGGGGTTCGAAGGAGTCTCGAAGGACGCTGGTGCCGCTCGGCGACGGTGGTGCGGTGCGAGCAGAACGGAACGGCCCCTCACGCCTGAAGGCGTGAGGGGCCGTTCCGTTCCGGGGTCAGCGGTCAGCGGTCAGGAGGACGGCTGGCTCCGTACGGTGGAGCGACGCGGACGCACGACGCCGCGTGCCTTGGTGAGGCTCACCAGGCCCGGCCTGCCCCGCTCCGGGTACAGCCTGAGTACGGCTTGCCGGTTGAGGCTGGACAGGGTGTAGACCGGCTCGTTCTCCCCCGGTGGCCCGGACCGGCGTTCCAGGCCGAGGGACTCGTTGACGAGGTGCACGTCGACCAGGGACTCGACCAGCGTCTCGACGTCGTCCCCGGGCAACAGCCGGCCGACCTCGTCCAGGCGCCACCGCATGCGGCCGTTCTCGGCCATGAGGTACAGCAGCAGCCGGTGCCGCTCCGACAGCAGGCGGTAGCTCGACTCGACGGTGCTCAGCAGGGACTGGGTGCCTGCCTGAAGTTCGAGCAGCAGACCACGGTCCCGACGCAGCCGGGCCATCAACCGCGCGGCGGACCAGGTCGGCCGCGCGGCGAGGCGGGTGCCCACGCCCCGCACGGCGAGCGGCAGGCCGTCGCACATGCGCATGAGTTCACCTACGGCGACGGCCTCGTCGCCCTGCCTACCGCCACCGACCAACCCGTCGAACAGCTGGAGCGAATCTCCGGGGGAGAGCGCGGAAAGCGCGATCTTCCGGCCGGTGGCGAGGCCCTGCGTGCGATAGCGGTTGGTGGTGATGACCGAGCAACTGGACCCGCCCGGCAGGAGGGCACGCAACTGCGACGCCGCGAGCACGTCGTCGATCACCAGCAGGACCCGGCGGTCGGCGGTCACGGTGCGGAACAGCTGGCCCAGCTCGTCGAGCCCCGTGGGCAGCTTCTCCCGGGCCATTCCGCACGCGCTCAGACTCGCGGCAAGCACATCGGCCAGTTGAGCGGCACCGTTGTCCACGTGGGTGAGGTCGATGAAGAGTTGCCCGTCGGAGAAATGCCTGCGCAGCCGGTGTGCGGCCCTGGTGGCAAAGGCGGTCTTGCCCACTCCGGGCGGGCCGTGAACCTCGACCAGGCGCAAGCCCACCTCGGGGGAGGCGTCGCCGCACAGGTACGCCTCCACCTGGTCCAGTTCCGCTTCCCTGCCCACGAAGTCGCTCAGGTCGGCGGGAAGCTGCGCGGGCCTGGGGGCGGCCGGCCGGACCGCGGCAGCGGGGACGGACTTCAGTCGCTCCTGCCTGACCGGATGCCCCCGGTCCGCCAGCACCTCCTGGTGCAGCTTCTGAAGCGGCGCGGAGGGCTCCAGCCCCAACTCGTGGACGAGCCGGGACCGCAGGACGCGGAAGACGTCGAGCGCGTCCGGACGGCGGCCGCAGCGCTGCAGGACCCGCATGAGCTGCCCCGCGAAAATCTCATGGGTGGGGTAGGCGCGCACGACGGCGGACAACTCGTCGACCACTGCCTGGTGATGGCCCAGCTCCAGCGCGATGGCGAATCGCTTCTCCAACGTGCTCTTGCGCCGTTCCTCCAATTGCGTCGACCAGGCCGAGAGCCGGTGGCCGCCCGATACGTCCACGAGCGCCTCACCCCGCCAGATCGCCAACGCCTCCCGCAGTGTTCGGACGGCCGTTTCGGCCGCACCCTCGCGGTATTCGGTCATGCCCTGCTCAGCAACCCGCTCGAAGCGGTATGCGTCCACGGCGTCCTTGTTCCGCAACCGCAGTTCGTAGCCGCCCACTCTGGTCAGGAGGGCCGGCAATTCACGCGAGGGCCGGGAACCGAATGCCGCACCGGACTGCCCTGTGGACAACCGGAGCTTACGGCGGAGTTGGTAGATGTAGGTCTGCAGCGTGGTCAGCGCGCTGACCGGGGGATATTCCCCCCACAACTCCTCACATAACTGGTCGGCCGTCACCAGGGTATTGACATTGAGTACCAGGAGGGCAAGAACCTGACGGAGTTTCGGGGCGGACGGCGTGACGTCCAACTCGTCTCGCCGTATTCGGAACGAGCCCAGTAAATTGATCTCTATCAACACACTCCCCCGCAGCCTAGTTGAACCATCCTGCCATGATGGGGCTTTGGCCATCCGCGAACCTACTCACACTCACCCGTCGATGTCACCCGAGTAAAGAGCCGATGGCCAGGTTCTTTCCGTGCCGGAGACACACGCGAGTCGGCAACTCCGTCCAACGCTCCACCCACCAACCCAAACGTGACACATATCACGCCAATCGGTTTAATGTGAATGGACCGGGCGGTCGGCTTCTTACCGATTGCCGAAAGGTAAGAACTACAGACGCAGCTCGATATCGTAGTCCGCCAGCCAGGCATCGAGCTGCAGCATCATCTCCATACTCGCGCGCTCCACCCACGCGAAGGCGCCGCTCGGTGCGGCTTCCGACGTCAGCACGGCATCGGTGGCCCTGGCGTCGAGCAGCGCGGCGACACGGGAACCACGGTCTCGCGTCAGCTGCACGAAGCGACTTCGGACGGACTCACCGTAGGCCGCCTCCTGCGTGGTGGGATAGGCGCTCTTGCGCCTATCCAGCACGGGCCTGGGCAGCAGGTCGTCGACTGCGGCACGCAGCAGGCTCTTCTCCTGCCCGTTCACCCGCTTCATCGCCGCCGGCACGTTGTACACGTACTCGACGAGGGCCCGGTCGCAGAACGGCGGGCGTAGTTGCACACCGTGCGCCATGCTCATGCGGTCCGCCCGGTCGAGGTGCGTCGGCGCCCAGCGGGTGAGCGCGAGATAGGTGATCTCACGGGCCCTTCGCTCCTCGGGGCTCTCGCCGGCCACGTGCGGCACCTCCGTGAGTGCGTCCCGGTAGTGCTGGTCCGCGTACTCCATGAAGTCCAGTTCCTTGCGCAGCGTCCGGTCCACCAGGGAACACCCGAGCCCGCCGGCCGCGGCGTCGTGTCCACGCTCGAAGGAGATCCACGGGAACGTGCGGGAGTTGCTGTGCTGCGGGTCGTAGGCCCAGAAGTACCCGTTGAAGACCTCGTCCGCCGTCTCTCCCGACAGCACCGCCGTCACCCCTGCGCGTCGCACGGCCTCGAAGAAGCGAAGCAGGGAGACGTCCATGTCGCCCAGGGGTGACGGAGCGTCCTGGCTGCGCAGTGCGGCCAGGTGCACCTCGGGTCCGACGAGGGCTCCGGTGTCGAGAAGGATCTCGGTGTGCTCGGTACCGATGTGCCGGGCAGCCAGCTCCGCGAAGGGGGCGTCGGGCGTTGCCCGCATCGTCGGGTGCGGTTCGAAGTTCTCCGCGTAACCGGCGAAGTTGACCGAGAAGGTCCGCAGCGGTCCGGAGTTCGCGTCCCGTAGCGACGCGGCGGCCAGCGCGCTCAGCGCGCTGGAGTCGATGCCCCCGGAGAGCATCGCGCCCACCGGAACATCCGCACGCAGGTGGGAGTCGACAGCCTCCGACAGCAGCGTGCGTACCGTGGCGACCGTCCTCTCCAGGTCGTCGGTGTGCGGCCGGGCCGCCAGTTGCCAGTACCGGCGCTGTTCCACGCCGGAGCGGTGGGCGACGACGACATGACCGGGCAGCACCTCACGCACTCCCCGGTAGACGGCCGTGCCGGGTTTGCGGCTGTGGGCGAACAGTTCACGAAGCCCGTCGGCGTCCACCACCGGTTCGACGGCCGGGTGGGCGAGCAGCGCCTTCGGCTCCGAGGCGAACAACAGACCGGACGGGGTGCGGAAGTAGCACAGCGGCTTGACTCCGAGCCGGTCCCGGACGAGCAGCAACTCCTGTCGCCGCTCGTCCCACACGGCGAGCGCGAACAGCCCCTCCAGACGTTTCGGGAAGTCGGAGCCCCACTCCAGGTAGGCGTGCAGGGCGAGCTCGGCGTCGCCGTGGCCGGTGAGCCGGTGCCCCTTGGCCGCCAGCTGACGGCTCAGCTCGGGACCGTTCGTCAGCGCACCGTCGATCACCAGCACGGCCGCGGGGCCGCTCCCGGACGACACGACGGCCGGCTGCCGTGCGTGCTCGTCGTCGAGCAGGTTCAACCGGCGATGGGCCAGAGCGACATGCCCCTTGACCCACTCTCCTTCGCCGTCCGGCCCGCGATGGGCGAGTGCCCCTGCCATCGCCCGTACCGTCCTCGCTTCGGGAACCAGGTCCCGTTCGAAGTCCGCCCAGCCCGCGATTCCGCTCATCGTGGTGTCCTCTCGTTCGCGACAAGGGTGTGGGGAGGCATGTTCGGGTCGCCGGACTGCCGGACCTCCACCAGCGACAGTCCGCGGTGCTCGACGGCTTCCCGGAAGTCGTCGAGGCCCGGCGGCGTCGCGCCGCGCACCACGATCCCCAGGCGGCGCTCCGCCTGGTCGCCGTACCTCTCGTAGAGCTCCAGATAGCCCCGGGCGGTCAGCATGGTGTCGCTCAGCAGAGTGAAACCGGCCTTCCGGCGCTCGCCCCGCCAGGTCAGCTCACCGTCGGCGCCGCCCGCGAAGTTGTGCCGCCAGGCACTTCCCGTCGCCACGACCAGCCGGTTCCCGAGGGCGTGCACGCCCGCCGGCACGATGTAGGGGCGGCCCGTGCGCCTGCCGAGGAAGTGCAGCAGTGCGATGCGGTCGGCGACCGGACCGGGTGCGGGCCGCGACAGCAGCTCACGCATCCGGGCGTCCGTCCCCGCCCTGTCCTTCTCGTCGGGCAGCGCCCGTTCGACGACCGGGCTCACGGCAGCACCACCGCCGCGGCGGTCAGCGCGCACCCGGCGACGGCACAGCAGGTGCGTACCAGGTGCCAGTCACGCCACCGGATCCGCGGATCCTCCCAGTCGGGTCCGAGGTCCTCGGGGCGCGTGCGCTTCACCCGCTTGTTGATCGGAACGTTCCTGGTCTGGGAGACCACGGCGACACCGGCCATGCACACGGCCGCCGCGGCGAACAGCACCCGACCGGTGCCGGATCCCCGGAAGGCGAGGACCGTGTCGATCACGACGGACCCGGTGACGATGAACGGCATGATCCGGTCGTAGTGCCGGCCGAGCAGTTTGTGCGTGATCACATATCGGTCGGGCGGCAGGGCGATCAGCGCGGGCATCACGCTCACCGCCACTGCGAACAGCACCCCCGCCACCAGCCCGGTGCCCAGCAGCACCAGTACAGTCAGCGCCTCCACCACGGTCAGTCCCTCTCGTCGGTCCGTCCCGTCCGCCATCTCGGCAGCTCATCCGCATCAGCGGGACGAACGTTCGCAGTCGCACCTGGGAGTCCGCTCGATTCCCCCTGGTGTCCCGCGTCCCGGCACCTCCATCGGCTGGCGCGTCGCCCCAGCCGGGCTCGATGCGTGCCGCGTTACCTCGGTCGGTGTGGTCCCGACTCATCCGAAGGAGTCCTTCAATGGCGGACGAGACAGTCGAGGTGCTCATCGTGGGCGGCAGCATGGTGGGGCTGTCCACGGCCCTGTTCCTCGCCCGGCAGGGCGTACGGCCGGTGCTGGTGGAACGTCACCGGCATCTCTCGGCCCACCCACGCGCCCAGGCCGTGAGCCCGCGCACCATGGAACTGATGAGGGCGCTCGGGCTGGAGGGCGAGGTGCGCGCCAACGAGAACCCGCACGCCCGGTACGGGGACATTCTCCAGGCCGAATCCCTCACCGGCCGGGAACTCGGTCGGTTCCGGGGCCCGTTCCGCCACGACCCCGGTGAGGTGGCCGCCACCGGCTGGACCCTGATCGGGCAGGACAAGTTCGAACCCGTCCTCCGGGCGCACGCCGAGGCGCTCGGTGCGGACCTCAGGTTCGCCACCGAGATGGTCTCCTTCACCCAGGACGACGCGGGGGTCGACGCGGTCCTGCGGAACCTGTCCGACGGTACGGAGCGTTCGGTACGCGCCCGCTATCTCGTCGCCGCGGACGGTTTCCGTTCTCCGATCCGGGAGCGGCTGGGCATCGGCGTGCACGGGCCTGGCGTCTTCGGGCGCCAGATGAACATCGTCTTCCACGCGGATCTCGACGCGCACGTCGCCGGGCGCACCTTTTTCCTGTGCTTCGTGAGCAATGACCAGGTCAAGGGCGTGCTGGGGAAGCTGGGCGGGGAGCGATCCGACCGCTGGGTGCTGGCACCCAGCCTGCCGCCCGAGGACAGCCACCAGGGGTACGACACCCAGGCATGCGTGGAGTTGGTGCGGGCGGCCACGGGGGTGCCGGGCCTCGCGGTGACGGTGGAGTCCTGCACCGGTTGGGAGATCGGGGCGTGGGTGGCCGACCGGTTCCGTTCGGGCCGGGTGCTGCTGGCCGGCGACAGCGCCCATGTGATGCCGCCCACCGGCGGGTTCGGCGGCAACATGGGGGTGCAGGACGCGCACAACCTGGCGTGGAAGCTCTCGCTGGTGCTCCGCGGTCAGGCCGGTCCCGAACTGCTGGACAGCTACGAGCAGGAGCGGGCGCCCGTCGCCGAGTTCACCGTGGACCAGGGTGTCATCCGGTATCTGCAGCGCAGCGGGCTGGACGAGGCGGCGGCGGCCCGGCACCAGCCGGAGAGCACCGTGTTGTTCGGCCATGTCTACCGCTCCGGGGCGGTGGTGCGGGAAGCCCGCGTGGACGACGCCTTCCCTGTGGAGGACCCGGTGCTCCCCTCCGGCCGGCCGGGGACGAGGGCCCCTCATCTGCCCCTGGGCAAGGCCGAGGGAGGAGAAGGCGTTCCCCTGCACGACCTGCTCGACGGAGGGTTCCTGCTGCTGGCCGGCCCGGGCGGCGGCGCATGGGGTGCAGCGCTCGCGGAGGTGCGCACCGCCACCGGACTCGCCGTCTCCTTCCACCGGATCGGTACCGCTGAGCCGGCCGAGGTCTCGGAGCGCTTCGCCAAGTCGTACGGCGTGGGCGAGGCGGGTGCGGTCCTCATCCGGCCCGACGGCTTCATCGCCTGGCGCACCTCGGAAGGGCCGCTCTCCGCGGGCGCGGAGCTCTCCTCGGTCCTCGACCGGATCCTGTCCCGCGCCGGGTGAACCACCGCACCTCCCGGACATGCTCTCGGCGCGCCTCCGTGGAGGCGCGCCGAGGTGTACGGGGCGGTGTGGTCAGCGTCGGTCGAGTGTCTCGCGCAGCGCGTCGGTGACCGCGTCCGCCCAGCCGCCGTTCCGGTCCGCGGTCGCCCGCCAGCAGACGAACCCGTCGGGCCGTACCAGCGTGGCCCCGCCGTCCACAAGGCCGTACCGCTTGCCGAACTCGCCTGTCGGGTCGGTGAATTCGCCGCCGCTGCCCACGGTGTGCGCCGTCAGCTCGACGCCGAGCCGCTGTGCGGCGGCCACGGCCGAGCCGGTCCACTGCCGTGCGTCGGCCCCGGCGAACAAGGTGAACCCGTCACCGAAGAGGTCGATCGTGGACACCGGCCCGTCCGCGCCGTCCAGGGCGACGTGCGGCGCACGGCTCCCCGGACGGCCGCTCGGCCGGTCGGGGTCCTCGATCACCGTCTCGGGGGCGCCGGCCTCGGCCGCGAAGGCGCCGACGGGGTAGCGGTAGCCGAAGGTCATGGTCGTCTCGTCCAGCAGCCGGTCGGCGACGTCGCGGAACTGCTTGCCCTCGCGCACGGCGAAGCGCAGCAACGCCTGTTCGACGGTGGCCTCGGCGACCGGCCGCCGTTCGGCGTCGTAACTCTCCAGCAGCCCGGGACCGGCGGCACCGGACAGTACGAGGCCGATCTTCCAGGCCAGGTTGTAGGCGTCCTGAATACCCGTGCTCGCCCCGAAGGCCCCGGTGGGCGGCATGACGTGGGCCGCGTCGCCGGCGACGAAGATCCGTCCGGTGGCGAAGCGGTCCGCGACGCGGGCGGAGATGTCCCAGGGGGGCATGTCCACGGACTCGATCTTCAAGGGCAGGTCGGGGATTCCGACGGCGGCCCGGACCAGGTCGACGCAGCGTTCCTCGGTGAAGTCCGCCGCGCTCTGGCCCTTCTCGGGAAAGAAGGAGACGTTGATGACCCAGCGCCGGTCGTTGTCGATCGGGATGATCGTGCCGCGCACCTCGGGGTTGTTGACGTAGGCGGCGATGATCTTCCTGCCCTTCAGGGCGGACTCCAGATCGGCCTCGAAGAAGAAGCTGACGAGATGGGTGATGGTGCCCCGGCCGTGCGCTCCGATGCCGAGGTGCTCACGCATCGGGCTGCGGCTGCCGTCCGCGGCGATCACGTACGCCGCGCGTATGCGTCCGGTGTCGCCCGTCGCCATGTCGGTGGTGTGGACGACGACAGCGTCGGCGTCCTCCTCCAGGGCGTCGACCCGGGTGTGGAAGCGCAGATCGGCACCGACTTCCACGGCACGCTCGCGCAGGATCGGCTCCAGCTGGTTCTGGTCGATGAGCGTCCACGTCGCGGGACTGATGCGCCCGATGTCCTCGATCGAGGCGTTGGGCATGCGCACACGTTCCTCACCGGCCAACGTCACGACGTGGATCAGATCGGTGTTGCCCGTGATCGGCGAACGGCCCGCCCGGATTCGTTCCTCCATGCCGACCGACCGGTAGAGCTCCATGGTGCGCGGGTTGATGGCCCGGGCCTTGGGGTGGGTGGACGTGTGCGGATGCCGTTCGACCAGCGTCGCCCGCACCCCGCACCGGGCGAGGAAGACGGCGGCCGACAGTCCGGTGAGCCCGCCTCCGATGATGACGACGGGCGCGTTCTCCTGCTTCATGTCCTGTCTCCTGGGGGAGTCTGGGCGGCTGGTTGAGGGCGTGGTCACCGGTACGCCGTCACGAGGGTGTGCGTGCCGAGCATCGCCTCGGTGCGCCCCTCGGCGAAGCCCGCCTCGCGGAGCCACTGCCGGCAGTCCGCCGCGCGGTACTCGGATCCTTCGGGGCTGACCAGCCTCATGTGCAGGCTGCTGAGCAGCCGTTCCGGGTCGCTGCGGTCGTCGTCGATCATCCGGTCGTACACGAGCACCGCGCCGCCCGGCCGGACGGCGTCGAAGACCCGGCGCAGCAGGGCGCGCCGCCGGTCGGTGTCGAATCCGTGCAGGATGTGCCCGAGAACGACCACGTCGGCCTCGGGCAGCGGGTCGGTGAAGAAGTCTCCCCCCGTGTACCCGATCCGGCCTTCGAGGCCCAGTCCGCGGATGTGCTCGGTGAACAGGGGCCTGGTGCGCTCCAGGTCGAAGCACATCGCCTCGAGGTGGGGATGCGCCCGGACCAGGACGGCGGCGAGGTTTCCGCGTGCGCCGCCCAGATCCAGGAAGGACCGGTAGCCCGGCCAGTCGACGCGACGGGCCAGTTCCGTGCCCATCCGATCGCTGTAGGCGTCGAGACCGGCCAGGAAGCGCTTCATCTTGGCGGGGTCCTGATGCCTGTCCCCCACGAACCCGCCCTTGTCCGGGTCGAGATGCTGGGGTTCGCCGGTGCGCAGCGCCTCCGTGAGGCGGCCCCATGTCCCGTACAGGGTCTCGTTGGTGAGCTCGACGAACCCACCGAGGTACGACGCCGGGCCGGGTACGAGGTAGGCCTGCGCCAGAGCGGAGTTGCGGTAGCCGTCACCGGCACGCTCCAGCAGACCGAGGCCGGCCAGGACATCGAGGAAGTCGGCGGCCATGCGAGGGTGCAGACCGGTGCGCCGGGCCGTTCCGGCCAGGTCGGCGGGCCCGTCTGCCAACGCCTCGAACACTCCGAGCGCGAGGGCGCTGTGCAGGGCTTTGGCGGCGCAGTCCGCGATGGTGAGCTTGATCAACGGGCCGGGATCGATCGCTTCCTCTGTTGTCGGATTCTCGGTCGTGGTCACACGCGCCTCCTGGCAGTCCGTCGACGTCCGGGGTGTTGCCGTGTGAACACCATGGTCGGCGGGGTTCGAGGAGGGCTCGAAGAGTTCTGAAGCCGTGCGCCCGGCCGGTCCGGGCAGGGCACGGACCTGTCCGCTGTCCGGTTCGGGCATGACGAAGCGGCCGACCGCCTCGGGGGATGACGACGGTCGGCCGCAGCTTGTAAGGGTCAGGGAACCAGAACGATCTTGCCGATGTGCGCCCGGGCCTCCATCAGTTCGTGCGCCTTCACGGCGTCCGTGAGGGCGAGGCGCTCGTGCACGACCGGCCGGACCTTGCCGCTGAGGATCATGTCGAACAGATCGCGCTGTCCGGCCGCGATGGCCTCCGGACGGTTGTACAGCATCGCGTACAGCGCGAATCCGGCGACGGTCTTCATCCGGCTGAGGGCCAGCGGGTGGATCGGCTGCATGGTCCCGCTGGCCGAGCCGTAGAAGACCAGCCGTCCGAACTGGGCGGTGAGCTGGACGCTCTTGGTCAGGATGTCCCCGCCCACGGTCTCCAGGACGACATCGGCGCCCCGGCCGTCGGTCGCGGCCTTGACCTGCTCGTCCCAGTCGTCATCGGTGTAGTTGACGGTGACGTCGGCCCCGAGGCCGCGCACGAAGTCCAGCTTGGCCTGGGTGCTGGCCGTCGCGATGACCTTGCCCGCGCCCATGGCCTTGGCGATCTGCACCGCGAGGTGCCCGACCCCGCCGGACGCGGCGTCGATCAGAATGGTCTCGCCCGGCTTGAGCTGACCGGACTCCTTGATCGCGTGGTAGGCGGTCTGGGCGGGGCTGGGCAGCAGCGTGGCCTCGGCCGCGTCGATGGCCTCGGGCAGGGCGATGAGCCAGGCGCTGTCCGCGACGACATAGTCGGCGTAGGCGCCTCGGTCCACATCGGCGACCACACGGTCACCCACCCTGACGTTGGTGACGCCCTCGCCGAGCGCCTCGACGACGCCGGCCACGTCACCACCCGGAGCTCCCGGCAGGTCCGCATGACCGCCGATCGGAATTCCCCGGCGGCGCTGGACCTCGGCGAACGTCACGCCGATGGCCTCCGCGCGGACCAGCACCTCACCCGGACCGGGCTGCGGCCTCTCCACCTCTTCGACGCGCAGCACTGCCGGCGCCCCGTGTTCGTCGTGGCGGACGATACGCATGATTTCTCCCAACTCAGGAGGTCTCTCGAGTCCGAGGACACAGCCTGGGACTCCGCCCGACATGCGGGTTGCATTTACATGCTCTCAAGCACGTACCTGCAAGCATACACATGTTTGCAGGTGGTCACCACTCGTTGCCCGCGGCGGCTCTCAGGCCGTTCCGAACCACGCCCGGAGCGCGGCGCGCAGCCCGTCGCCGACCTCGCGGTCGGACGCGGCACGGTCCGCGGCCCACGCCACATAACCGTCGGGGCGCACCAACAGGCCCGCGAGCTCCGGCTCCTCGTCGCACTCGGCCCGCACATGACGCACCCGGGCCGGCGCCGGGTCCGGCCCGCCCCACTCCTCGAACGCCTCCCCGATCCGGCCGCTCCCGTCGAGGTCGAGCAGCACACCCGCGCCCTCGTGCAGCAGTTCCGGGAGGGTGCACTTGCCGTCGCCCGTCCGGAGGTCGAGGTCCCGGGCGAAGTCGCCGAGAAGCCGGTGCCCGGGCCCCTCGACGGGATACCGGACCGTGACGCCGCTCAGCATCCCGGCGAGGTGGCGGTTGACCTGTTCCCCACGCATGAGATCGGTGAAGAGGACGCGCAGGTCGGTGACATAGGGATCGGGGTTCATCAGCGCGATCTGTGCGCGGGTGTTCTCCAGGACCTTGCGCGCGGGCACCTGGCGTTCCCGGTCGTAACTGTCGAGGAGCCCGTCCGGGGCCCAGCCCCGGATCTCGGCGGCGAGCTTCCAGCCGAGGTTGAAGGCGTCCTGGAGACCGAGGTTGACCCCTTGCCCGCCGACCGGGAAGTGGGTGTGCGCGGCGTCGCCCGCGAGGAGGATGCGCCCTTCCCGGTACCGCTCGGCCTGGCAGGCCGAGTCGGTGAACCAGGACAGCCAGCGCGGGGAGTGCGCGCCCAGGTCGTCGCCCCAGATCTCCCGCAGGCTGGCGCTCAGCTCCTCCAGGTCCAGGTCGTCGTCGGGGTTCTTTCCCCGCTCGAAGTCGAAGGTGGCGACACGGTGGTACGTGTCGTCCAGGCGCACGCAGAACAGCAGCCCCCGCCCGGTGCGCTCCATCCCCATCGGGGCGTGCTCCGGATCGGCCAGCACGACGTCACCGAGCCGGGCGGTGACCCGCCCTCCGGTACCCGGGAATCCGATGCCGGCGGCCCGCCGGACCAGGCTGCGTCCGCCGTCGCAGCCCACGGCGTAGGCGGCGCGCAGCGAATAGGCACCGCCGGGGGCGACGACGTCGGCCACGACGCCGTCCGCGTCCTGGCGCACCGCCGTGACCTCGTGCCCGCGGCGTATCTCGGCACCTCGGTCACGGGCGTGTTCCTCGAGAAGCCGCTCGGTCCGCGTCTGCTCGGACAGCAGCGCATAGCCGTGCCTGCTGTCGAGCAGGGAGAAGTCCACCCACTCGTCCAGCCCGGCGAAGTGCCCGTTGTTCCAGGAACGGGCCCCGTCGCGGAACCGGGCGAGCAGACCCCGCCGGTCGAGCGACTCCAGCGAGCGGGCGTGCAGCCCGAACGCCTTGGAGTGCGGCGAGCGCTCCGGCAGCCGTTCGAGGACAACCGGGCGAACTCCCGCGAGCCGCAGTTCGGCGGCGAGGAGCATGCCCACCGGACCACCGCCGACGACGAGCACGTCGAAGTCCTGGTCGGATGTCATGGGTCAGCCTTTCTGGGAGGGGGACGGAACTTCCGGATCATATGCAGATCCGCACACACTTGCTTAGCGTTACGCATATGCAGACGCGGTTCAAAGAGCTCACCTAGGATGTCTTCCATGGACCCCTCGCCCTCGCCGCCGGCTGCCGCCGAGTTGCTCGATGCCGTTGGCCCGGCCTTCTCCCGGCTGCGGCGCGCCGCCGCGCTCAACGCGCAGCGGCCGCTGTCCCGCAAGGACCTCAGCAGGACCCTGGTACTGGGGCTCGTGGAGGAGGGGCCGAGCCCCGACGGGCAGGAGGTCACCGTGGGTGTGATCGGTGAGCGACTGGCCGTCGACCCTTCGGTGGCCAGCCGCATGGTGTCCGACTGCATCTCCGCGGGCTACCTGGCCCGCGCCGCCTCCCAGCTCGACGGCCGTCGCACGATCCTGCAACTCACCGACGTCGGCAAGGAGATGCTCTCGGGGTTCCGCCGCCACCAGAGAGCGGCGTACGAGCACATCACCCGGGCCTGGCCGGAAGAGGAGCGGCTGGAGTTCGCCCGGCTGCTGATCAAGTACGTGGACGCCCTGGCCCACCTGCCGCACGGCACGGAACCCGGATAGCAGCGCACGGGGGCGGGCCGTCAGATGCGCGCCAGCACGGCGCGCAGCACCTCCGTCAGCACCCGGGTCTCGTCGCCGGCGGGCTCTGCGCCGGCCGACCTCCAGGCCACGTACCCGTCGGGCCGGACGAGCACAGCGCCCTCGGCTCCCACTCCGTACCGGTCGGCCCAGCGCCCCTCGGGATCCCTGAGGACGCCCGCCTCGTCCGCTCTCTCCGCGGCCACTCGCCAGGCGGTGACGTCGGCGTCCCACCGCCGCGCACCGGCCGTCGCGGCCACGGCCCAGGGCGTGCCGCGTTCACCGGCCAGCAGGACGAAGCCCTCCCCGAACAGGTCGAGCGTGGAGACCGGGCCGCTGCGGCCTTCGAGTAGCGCGTACGGCGCACGGGTGCCCGGGGCGCCTCGCAGGCTACGGGGATCGCAGGGGTCCGGGCGCTGCTCGTGCCCCGCCTCGGGGACGATTGCGGTGGACCGGTAGGACTGTCCCATCGTCACCGTGAGCTCGTCGACCAGTTCGGCGCGCTGCTCGGGGCCGGCGGTTCCCGAGCGCACGGCCAGTTGGAGCGACGCCTGCTGTGCCGTGTACTCCCCCACCGGCCTGCGCTCCGCGTCGTAGGTGTCCAGGAGGGCCGTACCCGCCGAACCCTGGAGCACCAGCGCGAGCTTCCAGGCCAGGTTGTGCGCATCGGCGATACCCGTGTTGGCGCCGTAGCCACCGGTCGGCGGGATGACATGGGCCGCGTCGCCGGCCAGCAGCACCCTCCCGTGCACGTACCCCTCGGCGATCTGCTCGGCCATGTCCCAGGGAAAGCGGGAACGGATCGTCACTTCGACCCCCGGCGCGCCGACAGCCGCGCCCACCAGCTCGGCACAGCGAGCGTCGGTGAAGGTGTCGAGGTCTTCCTCGTGCGCCGCGTCGCGGCCGACGATCAGGGTCCCGCCGGTCAGCGTGTCGTCATGCACGAGGATCCCGGTGACCTGTGCGTTCTTGACGTGGACAACGCTGTAACGACGGTCCCCGAGCACCTGGTTCAGATCGGCGCCGAAGGCGATGCTCACATGCCGGGAGAGCACGCCTCGGCCGTGCCGGGGCACCTTGAGGGTCTCGCGCACCGTGCTGTCCGGGCCGTCACAGGCCACCAGGAAGTCGCTGCGCACCGTACGGGAGGTGCCGTCGGCGGCACCGAGCACCGCTGTGACGCCCTCCGGGTCCTCCTCGAACGAGAGGAGTTCGGTGCCGAACAGGAGGCGGGCGCCGAGCTCCTCGGCACGAGCTCGCAGCACGGGCTCCAGCCGGTCCTGCGGAAGCAACAGCAATCGCGCCGGGGTGACGTCACCCAGATCGTCCGCACCCGCCAACTCCTCACGGCTGAAGAGCACTTCACCGGCGAGCGATTCCACTCCGGCGCGCGTCCGGTGGTTCTCGAACCCCGACGCGGCCCGCTTGGCCGCCTCCTCCGCACCGGCCTGGCGCAACAGCTCGCCGGTACGCGGGTAGTAGCCGACCGCACGGGGGTGGATCGACGTGCCCGGATGGCGTTCGACCAGGGTGCACGCGACACCGTGGTGGGCGAGGAAGAGCGCGGTGGACAACCCGACCAGGCTGCCCCCCACGATCAGCACGGGGGTGTCGCTGGAACTCATCGCGGAGATCCTTCCAGGTCTTCGAGCGCATAGGTCGCCCAGTGGGAGTCGGTCTTGAAACCGAGCCTTCGGTTGAGCGCGATGACGGCGGCGTTGCTGGTCTCGTTGAAGGCCTGGACCACGGCCAGGTGAGCGTTCTCGCGGGCGGCCGTGAGCAGGAGGTCGGCCTTGACCCAGGTGGCCAGCGAACGTCGGCGCAGGTCCGGCACCACGAAAGTCTCCCCGGCGTCGGCCATCGGGCTGGCCCGCACGAAGAGGGTGCTGTAGGCCACGACGTCGCCGTCGGTGCCGACGGCCGCCGTGACGTACTGCCGGTGTCCCGCCCGCGCTGCTTCCGCCTCCCGGGCACGTACGTCCTCGACGGTCGGTTCACGCACCTTGGCCTGCCCGTTCACCCGGGCGTCGAGCGCTCCCCAGGCGCGTGTGTAGGAGTGGACCAGGTCGTCGGGGCAGCGGTCCGCCCAGCGCCGTAGCCCGTGGCCGGGAACCGGCCGGGCGGCGGCGGCCGCGAGTGCCGCGTGCGCGGGTCCCCGCAGCGCCAGCCGGTTGCGCGCGTTCACCGCCGTGCGCCGGGCGCCCACGAGGGCGGCGAAGCCGTCCGCCGCCTCTCCTCGTGGGGCGTCCACCAGGAGCGGACCGCGTCCGCGCTCTCGAAGGGCAGCCAGCGCGGCATCCACGAGTGCCCGGCCGTGCCCCCGGCGCCGGAAGCCCGGGAAGACCCACAGGGAGCCGTGCCCGGGACCGTCGGGATCCGCCAGGTCGAGGCCGAGCTTGACGATTCCCGCGGGTTCCGTCCCGTCGAAGGCGGCCAGCAGGACGCGGTCGGCACCGTGCCGGCGTTGGAGCAGGCGCGCGAGCAGCTCCGCGGTCACCGGAGGATCGGCGGGAAGCTCACGCCGCATGGTCTCCCGGAACCCGGGAAGCAGCGCGGCGATCGTGGCCGGGGCGTCCCCGTCCAGAGCGCGTACGTCCATCAGGCACCCCCGGTGACCCGCAGGGTCTCCCCATGTGTGTTCCCGTTCGCGGCGGAGCCCAGGAAGACCACGGCGTTCGCCACGTCCTCCGGCAGGGACATCCGCCCCGACGGCAGGGACCTGCCCTTCTCCTCCGCGAAGGAGGCGGGGACGTTGGCGAGTACCGTCTCGGTGAGCGTCTGGCCGGGGACGACCATGTTGACGAGAATGCCCTCCGGACCCAGCTCCCAGGCGAGGCTGCGGGTCAGCCCGTACAGCGCCGACTTGGCCGCCCCGTACGCGCCGGCACCGGACTTGCCCGTGTCCGCCAGTCCGGCACCGATCATCACGATGCGGCCCCAGGGACACCCGCGCATCAGAGGCAGCACAGCCTGGATCGTGTGGAACACGGCGTCGACCGAGGTCCGCAGCACCTCCTGCCACTGCTTGGGCGGGACGTCCTCGAAGCGGGGAACCGGCCTGCCGGGACGCGGGATCGCCTCGCTCCACACGACGGCGTTCGCCACCAGGACATCGATCCGGCCCCATTCCTCGGCGATCCGGGACACCGCGTCACGGACGGACCGTTCGTCGGCGAGGTCGTAGCGCAGGACCAGCGGGGTACCGCCCGCCTCGGCGACCAGCCGGGCCGTCTCCTGCGCGCGTTCCTCTCCGGTGTGGTAGGTGACGGCGACGCGCGCGCCCTCGGCGCCGTACGCCACGGCGGTGGCGCGTCCGATGCCCGAGGACGCCCCCGTGACCAGCACCACCTTGTCGCGCAGATCGGTCTTCATGAGCCCGCCTCCGTGGTGAGCGGCCGGCTGCCGATGCTCTGCCCGTGCCGGAAGAAGTCCCCCGGGTCATAGGTCCTCTTCACCCGGGACAGCCGGTCGTGGTTCGCGCCGTAGTAGTCCGTCTCCCAGCCCGGTGTCACGCGGGAACTGGGGAAGTTGATGTAGGAGCCGCAGGCGAGCGGGGCGAGTGCAGCGGCGCAGCGGTCGGCCCAGGCCGTGAACTCGTCGACGGTGCCGGGCGTCGGCTCAGGGTCCCGGCACGCGAGCTGGTAGCCCGTGAGGAACTGTGCGGTGCGGTGCGCGTACGCGGTCTCGGCGGAATCGACCCGGTTCGCGGCGCCGCCGACGGCGATGCACAGCAGATACCGCTCCTGATCCGATTCCGGGTTCCAGGCCGCGAGGAGGGACGCCGCCTCGGACTCGGTGACGGCCCGTGAGGTGAGCCGGTAGCTCTGCCGGGTCCAGGGATGCCGATGTCCCTCCGCCTCGGGGGCGGTTCCGGTGCGGTGGCACTGGGCGACGGTCTTGGAGCCGCACATCGCCTCGTGCAGCACGTCGGCGTACGGCCCGTGGGTGCCCACGGTCCGGCTCATCGGCTTGCTGCCGGCCCGCTCGGCGAGCTCGTCGAGCGCTCGTTCGAGGACCTCGGCCGGCCCCAGGTGGACGCCCCAGATCCTGACCACCGGCCTGCCGCCCGGACCGAACATGCCGGGCAGCACCACCAGGGACGAGCCGAGTTCGTCGGCGCCCTCGACGCACCAGGCCTGCCAGGCCGCGAGGACCTGGACGGCGTCGTCGTACGCCCAGAGCGTCTCGTAGCCGATGAGGAGCGGCGCGTCGATCGGCCGTACCTCGATCTCGGTGACGATCCCGAAGGTGCCGCCACCGCCGCCCCGCAACGCCCAGAAGAGATCGGGGTGTTCGTCCGCGGAGCAGCGCACGGCCGTGCCGTCGGCCAGCACCACCCGGGCGGAGACCATGCGGTCGCTGCCGACCCCGAACTTCCTGGTCTGCCAGCCGATGCCGCCGCCGGTGAGGAAGCCGGCGGCGGCGACCGTGGGAAAGGTACCCGTGACGATCTGGCGTCCCCGCTCCTTCAGGGCGTCCAGCGCGTCGAGCGACTGGGTGCCGGCTCCGAGCCGTACCGTCGGGCCGTCGGCGGCCACCAGGTGCATCCGGGAGACGTCGATCACCAGGCCGGTCCCGGTGGACCAGCCGTTGAAACTGTGTCCACCGCTGCGCACATGGACGCGCAGCCCGTGCTCCGCGGCGTACCGTACGCACGCGCTGACGTCCTTCGGGGTCTCGCAGTACGCGACGGCCGCCGGAAGGACCGCGTCGTACTCCGTGTTCTGCACCTGACGGGCCAGTGGGTAACCGGTGTCGCCGGGGAGGACCAGATCGCCGCCGAGGCGTTCTCGCAGCCTCATTCGGAGGCACCGAGCTTGTCGGCGGTGACCTTCGAGCCGGAGTGGCCACGCAGCCTGGTGCCCTGCGGGTCGTGGAACTCGGCGCCTCCGGTGCCGTGCCAGCCGGAAGCGGAGACGAACTCCCCTTCCACCGTGACGTGGGCGTGCCCCACATGCTGCCCCTCGTCGTTCACGGCGAGGATGCGGAACTCGTACGCGAAGGTGCCGGGCCCCGTGGACCGCCACGTGCCCAGGCCCACGCTCTTGGTGTTCGCCTGAACGGACACGACCCCACCGTCGGCGGAGAAGGTGACGAGTCCCGGGACGGCCTTGCCGTCGTCGTCGAGCCGGGTGTTCCAGGTACCGACGAGCCAAGCGTCGCTCATGACAACTCTCCTCGGAATCTTCGGAAGGCCTGCTGCGGGGACCACGGTGCGGTCACGCTCTGGAGGACTGCTCGAGCGAGCCTGAAAGATCGTGATCCGCGGCCGGCTCGGGCCGCTCCGCCGGTGGGGGCGTGAGGCAGTCGAGCATGGCGCCGTAGAGGCACTCGATCTCGGCGACCCGCAGCCGTGTCCCGGGCGCGGCCGCCTGCTGTTCGGATGTCATGTGCGCATACCCCGCTTCCTGCGACGGTGGAAGGTCAGTCCACACGGACGGACAGCTCCAGACCGCCGTCGAGCGTCAGGGGGAGGGAGACGTAGCCGCTGTCCGCGGCACGCAGGCGGACCAGGAGGTCCGCGGCGTCCTCCGCACCGGCCGCGCCGGTGCGGGTCACGACCACCGCCCCCGGCAGCAGCCGGGGCTCGAACAGACCGAGCGCGGGCAGGAACTGGCCGGGTTCACCCCCGAGCACCAGCAGATCGACGGGGCCCTCGACGGCAGCCAGCAGATCCCCGGGCACGCCCGGCACCACACGGCCGTACGCCGTCAGCCCCACTCGTTCCAGCGCGCCTCGGGCCCGCCCGGCCCGATGTCGGTCGGCTTCGCAACCGATCACCCGGCCACGGCCGTTGGCGCTCAGGGCCCGGGCGATCCGGACCGTGAGGTCCCCGTCGGCGGATCCGCACTCCACCACGTTCGTGGCCCCCGTGGCCAGGAGGAGCTGGGACAGCAGGGTGCTGGTGCCGGCGGCCCGGAGGCGCGACGCGTTCCCGGGCAGGTGGGCGGAGGGAACCGGGGTGATTGGCAGCATGACGACGCTCTCCGTGTCTGAGTGCACTCGACGACTGGCTGTTCCGGCACCGAGGCTCCCAGGCCTTCGCGTACGGACGGCCGCCGTGGACGCTCCCACCACCTGGTGTCGAGCCGGCCTCCAGCAGCCCCGGGTCAGGCGGCCCGGGAACCGCCGAAGCGGAGGGCCAGCTCGCGTTTGAGGACCTTGCCGCTCGGGCCGAGGGGGAAGCCTTCGACGAACTCCACCCGGCGCGGGTACTTGTGCGCGCCCAGGCGGCTCCTGCTCCACTCCACGATCCGCCCGGCGAGCTCCGTGTCCGTACGGACGCCTCCTCGTGCCACCACCACGGCGCACACTTCCTCACCGTGCGTCTCGTCCGGAACACCGATGACCGCGACGTGCGCGATGGCCGGATGGCGGACCAGTACCTCCTCCACCTCGCGCGGGTACACGTTGTAGCCGCCCCGCAGCACCATGTCCTTCTTGCGGTCGACCACCACCAGACAGCCGTCGGCGTCCGTCCGGCCGAGGTCGCCGGAGCGGAACCAGCCGTCGACCAGTACCTCGGCGGTGGCCTCCGGCCGGTTGAGGTAGCCGGCCATCACGTTGTGGCCGCGTATGACGATCTCCCCCAGGTCCCCGTCGGGGAGAAGTTCGATCCTGCCCTCGACGTCGGCACGCGCGATGCCGACCTCGACACCCCAGATCGGCCGGCCCACCGTGCCCGGCTTGCACGGCCACGCCTTCTGGTTGTACGCGACCACCGGTGAGGTCTCGGTCAGCCCGTACCCCTCGTAGACGGGGCAGCCGAACGTCTCCTGGACCTGCTCCAGGACCGCGACCGGCAGGGCCGAGCCGCCGGAGAAGACACGGTCGAGAGGGGGCCGGGCCGGGCTGTTCCGGGCGGCCTCCAGCAACGCCGTGTACATGGTCGGGACCCCCATGAAGACGGTGCACCGCTCACGCACCATGAGTTCCAGGGCCTGACGGCCGTCGAATCGTGGCATGAGAACCAGCGTCGCGCCGGCCCGGAAGCACGTGTTCATGCCGCAGATCTGACCGAAGGTGTGGAACAGGGGCAGCGCACCGAGCAGGACGTCGTCGGCACGGAGATCGAAGGGCGACAGCATCGTCGTGTCCACGTTCATGGTGATGTTCAGGTGCGTGAGCATCGCGCCCTTGGGGCGTCCGGTGGTGCCCGAGGTGTAGAGGACCACCGCCATGTCGTCGGGCTCGCACGGAACGGGGCGTTCGACCGGAACGGCACGTTCGGCGAGCACGTCGAGACGCGGGGCCGGGTCGTCCTCCGCCGCCATCACCGTCAGCAGCGGGACTCCCGCCGAACGCGCGGCGGGACCGCCCTCCGGCAGCAACGGCGCCGCGCACACCAGCACCTTGGCCGCCGAGTCCCGCAGCACGTAGGCGATCTCGTCCGCGCGCAGCAGGGCGTGCACGGGGACCACCGTCGCGCCGCGGGCGAGCGCGCCGAAGTAGGCCATCGGGAAATGAGGCGTGTTGGGCAGCAGCAGCGCGACCCGGTCGCCGGGACCGATCCCGTGCTCGCGCAGGACCGCCGCATACCGTGCCGCCCCGTCCCACAGGTGCCGATAGGTGATGCGGGCGGCGCCGAAGACGAGCGCCGGATGATCCGGGCGGCGCAGGGCGGATTCGGCAAGGATGGCAGCCACCGAGAGGGACATGTCGACCTCCGCAGGGGAATTGTTCAGAACATGCACGACCGAGGCCCATGAGCATGGCACGCGTACCCGGCTGCTGTTGAGCGGAATGTTCAGTCGGCCGTCAATTGCCCGGCAATCGGGCCGGGAAAGTGCGATGGATGAAGAATTACCCGCCGGTGGACGCACACCGGAACATCCGCCTTTACAGGCCGCACGGCATCTCCCTACCGTGATCGAGGTCCGTTCGGGCCGCGAGGAAACTCACTCGACAGAAAGCGGGTCAGCGCCGTGCCGCAGCATCTTGACCTCTTCTCGGAGCAGATGGAAGAAACATCGGAAAGGAAAAGGGAGTTCCTTGAGATAGGCCGCAGGGCAGGAAGGTTCCCGAGTGCCCGCACCTGGAAAAAGGGCACTGAAGACACCTCCGACATCAGCGTCTGGTGCAGCAACGACTATCTGGGGATGGGACAGCACCCGGACGTACTGGAGGCGGTGAAGCGTGCCGTCGACGAATTCGGCGCCGGTTCCGGCGGTTCACGGAACATCGGCGGCACCAACCATTACCACGTGCTGCTGGAAAAGGAACTGGCAGATCTGCACGGCAAGGAAGACGCCCTGCTCTTCACGTCCGGATACACCGCCAACGACGGCTCGCTGTCGGTGCTCGCCGGCCGGATGGAGGATTGCCTGGTCTTCTCGGACGAGCTCAACCACGCCTCCATCATCGATGGCCTTCGGCACAGTGGTGCGGAGAAGCGCATCTTCCGCCACAGCGATCCGGCGCACCTGGCGGAACTGCTGTCGGCCGCCGATCCCGAACGGCCCAAGATGATCGTCCTCGAATCGGTCTACTCGATGTCGGGCGACGTGGCACCGCTGTCCGAGATCAGCGATCTCGCGAAGCGGTACGGAGCGACCACGTTCCTCGACGAGGTGCACGCGGTGGGCATGTACGGCCCCCAGGGAGCCGGTATCGCGGCGCGCGAGGGGATCGCCGACGACTTCACCGTCGTCATGGGCACTCTGGCCAAGGGGTTCGGCACCGCGGGGGGATACATCGCCGGGCCGGCGCCTCTCGTCGACGCCGTCCGGGCCTTCTCCCGCTCGTTCATCTTCACCACGTCCCTGCCGCCGGCCGTCGCCGCGGGTGCGCTCGCCGCGGTCCGGCACCTCAGGGCGTCGGAACGCGAACGTGACGCCCTCGCGGAGAACGCCCGCCTGCTCCACCGTCTGCTCACCGAACGGGGCATCCCCTTCCTCTCCGACGGCTCCCACATCGTGTCGGTGTTCATCGGTGACGACGCGACCAGCAAGCAGGCCTCCCGGCTGCTCCTCGATCGCCACGGCATCTACGTGCAGGCGATCAACGCTCCCAGCGTGCGGACCGGCCAGGAGATCCTGCGGGTCGCGCCCGCGGCCGTGCACACGCTCAGCGACGTGCAGAAATTCGTGGAGGTCCTGGACCAGATCTGGCGCGAGCTGGAGATCGCCCGCGTCCAGGAATAGCGCCTCGCCGCGCCGCCGCCCCCGGACGGGGCCGGCCGGGACCGCAGTTGCTCCGGTCCCGGCCGGTCCGGCCGGCATCACTCCACCAGGCCTTCCCCATCGAATCTCGAGAACCGCCGGACACCATGGGCCCTCCGCGATGCCCGTCGCCCGATTCGGGCCCGTCCCACCTCCCGAGATTGGATCACCGTGGCAGCACTCATTCCCGTGTCCACCGGAGAGCCGGAGCGCGATACGGCCCACTACGTGCAGGCCATCCTCAGGAGCCTGTGGCTCCGCGGGGACGACACGGCGTTGCGCTGGCGCGGCACATCGGTCTCCGCACGCGGCTTCCACCGGGACATCGGCCTCGCGACGGAGGGCCTGCGCCGGCTGGGTGTGGGCCCGGGCACCACGGTCGGCGTGCTGACGGAGGCCAACAGCCCCCTGGCACTGACCGCTCGCTACGCCGCGCACCTGCTCGGCGCGACTGCCGTGTACGTGCGCTCGACGAACCCCGGACCGGGGGCTCCCGCCCTGCCGGCCGCCGACCAGGCGGAGATCCTCCGCGAGACGGGCGCGGACCTGCTGGTGGTCGACCCCGCGAACGCCCGGACCGGGCAGGCCGCGGCAAACCTGTTGTCCCCTCCGGTCCGGCTGGCCGGCTTCGGCGAGTGCGGGGCCGGGATCCCCGCTCTCACCGCGGCGGACGTCCCCGCGGGCCGGCCGGCTCCGGCACACGAGCCCGACACCGCGGTCGTGACCTACACCAGCGGCAGCACCGGCCGGCCGAAAGGCATCCGCCAGTCGTTCACCGGCTGGAACAGCACGGTGCTGTCCGCCTATCCGGCGCTTCGGAACGCGGCGAAGGTCACGTTCCTGGTCGTCACCCCGGTCAGCCACGCCGTGGGCGTGATCCTGGACATCGTGCTCGCCGCCGGCGGCACCGTCGTGCTCCACGAGCGTTTCGAACCGGGGCGGACTCTCGCGGCCATAGAGACCGAGCGGATCACCGGCACCTACATGGCGGTGCCCCAGCTGTACGCCCTGCTCGACCACCACGCGCTCGCGGACACCGACGTCTCCTCACTGCGCCAGCTCATGTACGGCGGCTGCCCCGCGTCGCCGGAACGCCTTGCCCAGGCCGTCCGGTTCTTCGGCGACGCCCTGATGCAGAACTACGGTACGAGCGAGGGCGGGAGGATCACGCTGCTCGGCCCGCGGGACCACCGCAGCCCGGAGTTGCTGTCCACGGTGGGCCGCCCGTTCCCCGAGGTCGGCCTGAGCGTCCGCGATCCGGAGACCGAACGGGAACTGCCTCCGGGGCGCACCGGCGAGGTGTGGATGAAATCCCCGAACATGATGTCCGGATACGTCGGCGACCCCGCTCTGACCGCGCGGACGCTCCGGCACGGCTGGCTGCGTACCGGAGACCTCGGCCATCTGGACGCCCAGGGCTATCTGCGCCTCACCGGACGGCTCAGCGACGTGATCAAGTCCCGCGCGACCAAGATCCACCCGGCGGCGGTGGAGAAGGCGCTGGCTTCCCACGAGGACGTCGCGAACGCCGTCGTGTACGGCGTACGGGACTCGGACGAGTTGGAGCACGTGCACGCGGACGTGGCTCTGCGGCAGGGGGCCACGTGCACCGCGGAGCAACTGCGCCGCCACGTGGCCGCCGCGCTCACACCGCTGCACGTTCCGGCTCGGATCACGTTCCACACCGAACTGCCACTGGCCGTCTCCGGGAAGGTGGACCGCCGGCGGCTGCGGTCCCTTGCCGAGCGGTCCGCGGCTCCCGACGCCGACTGACGAGGAGTGCCCCCGTGGACGGACTGCCGGCACGCACCGTATGTCCACCCACCCCAGGCGAGCGCGCGGTCGGGTTCCGGATACTGGGCCCGCTGGAGGTCGTGAGCGACGACCTCGTCCTGCCCGTACGCGGATTCACGCAACGCGCCACCCTGGGATTCCTGCTCCTGCATGCCAACCACGCCGTCACCACCCGTGATCTGGTGTCGGCGTTGTGGCCGGCCGAAGCACCCCGCACGGCGCGCAAGATGCTGCAGAACGCGGTCTCCGGGCTGCGTGGCACCCTCCGGCAGTACGGGGTGCACGCCGACGTCACGGCCCTGGTGAGCCGCGGCCCCGCATACACGCTGCGGCTGGATCCCGAATGCCTGGATCTCGTCGCGTTCCGACGGGCCGCCGCCCGGGGCCGGACGGAACTGTCGGACGGCTCGTTCGGCAGCGCGGCACGGCTGTTGCGAGAGGCCCTCGCGATGTGGCGGGGTCCGGCGCTGGAGGATCTCGCCGAGTCCGGCGTCGCCTGGGCGGAGCTGGCCGGCCTGCGCAGTGAGCGGATGGCCGCGCGCGAGGACTGCTACGAGGCGGAACTGGCCTGCCGTCGCCATCACGAGGTCGTGGGTGAGCTGCAGGCGGCGGTCGACCAGGACCCCTTGCGGGAGCGGATGTGCGGCCTGCTGATGCGCGCGCTGTATCACTGCGGCCGGCAGGTCGACGCCCTGCGCGTCTACCACCGGCACCGTGCCGCCCTGCTCGAAGGGCTGGGACTCGAGCCCGGCCACGGTCTGCGGGAGCTGGAGCGGGCCATCCTGAACCACGATCCGGCCCTCACCCCGTCGGCGCAGGGAGCGATGACGGTGACGGCCGGGGGCGGCGGCAGGGGACCGTCCTCACCCGGGCCGGCGACCACAGGGCGGTCCGGGAGCCGGCCCGTACGCACCGATCCGGAACTCGGCATGCTGCTCGGCGTGCTGGACCTCGTACGGCGTCGGCGGCAGCCGCACCTCGTCACCGTCCTGGGCCGTCCGCACGCGGGGAAGAGCCGGCTGGTCGCCCGCCTCCGCAATGCCGTCCGCCAGGACGAGGGAGCGGTTCGGTGCGTGGTCGGCCGGATGCCGCCCGGCGGCCACGAACGGCCGGGCGGCCTCACCGTACTGGCGAACACGCTGAAAACCCTGGACCCGCTCGCGGCAGGCCTCCCCGCGCGTCCGAGCGTGCAGGTGGACGAGGCCTTCACCGCCTGGCGGAGCACGCTGCGGCAGGCGGCCGCGGTGCGCCCGCTGATCACGGTCTTCGAAGACCTGCACCGGGCCGACGACATGCTGCTGAGCTTCATCGACGGCACCGTGCGCACGGCCGGCGAGGTTCCGCTCCTGGTCGTCGTCACCGCCCAGCCCGGCTTCCTGGAACGCCGGGCCGGCTGGGGCGACCGTCTGCCCCACACCACCACGTTCACTCTGGATCCACCGGGCGAAGATCCGCTCCGGCCGGTGCCACGGAAGGGTCGGCAGACATGAGGACGTTACTGCGCCGTTGTGCCCGTTCGCTCTGGCAGAGCCTGGTCGCGTACGGCGCCATGCAGACAGGCGTCTGTTCGATGTCCGTAGGCGGATGGCTTCTCGGTGCCCCGCCGCCCGGCGGCCCCGAACGTCTGGTCCCCGACCAGCCGTTGAGCGAGCTGGAGCTGCTTCTCGTCAGGGAGTTCACGAACGGGGGCAGGCCCGAGGTCTGACCGCAGGACGCCGACGGGCCGCGCGGCACCCACTTGACCCAATGTATTTCGGTACCTAATCATGAGGCCATGAAGTATATTGAGGGATCAGAGCCGGGGGCCCCTCAGCTCCTCGACGGCGACGTACCCATCGGACAGTTGTTCGCACTCGCGGCACGGCTGTCCGGCAGTACCTGGGTCCGGCTGCTGAACGAGCGCCTGGGGATCGGATGGACCGCGTTCAACGTCCTTCGCCGGCTCGGCGAGGCGGACGGCCAGACGTCGAAGGAGATCGCCGCCGCGACCATGGTCGCGGCTTCCACCCTGACCGGCGTCGTCGACACCCTGGAGAAGGACGGGCTGATCGAGCGGCGCCGCTCGGAGGTCGACCGAAGAGTGGTCCGGCTCCATCTGACGGAAGCCGGGCGGCAGCGCCTGTCGGTGTCCGACGCCGAGCTGTCCCGTGTCTTCGAGGGGTTCTTCGACCACGTCGACCCGGCCGACGAGCCGGTCGTCCGCCGCTTCCTGCGTACCGCGGTGGAGCGCTTCTCCACCGAACTCGGCCTCGCGCCACCGCCTTCGGCCGACACCGGCCGACACACTTCCGGAGCCCCATCGTGCTGATCAGGGTCTTACGAGCCCATCTGCCTCCCCATCGCAAAGCCCTCGCCGCCATCCTGGCACTGCAACTGGCGCAGTCGGCGGCGACCCTCTACCTCCCCACGCTGAACGCCGACCTGATCAACAAGGGTGTGGTGGCGGGAGACACCCCGTACATCCTCCGCACCGGCGGCTTCATGGTCGCCGTGGCGTTCCTCCAGATCGTCTGTTCCCTGGTCGCCGTGTACTTCGGCGCCACCGTCGCCATGGCCGTCGGGCGTGACGTACGGGCGGAGGTCTTCGACCACGTGCAGGACTTCTCCGCCCGGGAACTGGATCGGATCGGCGCCTCGTCGCTGATCACCCGCACCACCAACGACGTGCAGCAGGTGCAGACCGTCGTACTCATGACGCTCACCCTCATGGTCGTGGCGCCCTTCACCTGCCTGGGCGGCATCGTGCTGGCGCTGCGGCAGGACGCCGCCAGCTCGGTCGTCCTGCTCATCGCCGTCCCGGTCCTGGCCGTCGCCATCGCCGTGATCGTCAGCAGGCTGAACCCGCAGTTCCGCCTCATGCAGAGCCGTATCGACCGGGTCACCGGCGTACTGCGGGAGCAGATCACCGGAGCCAGGGTGATCCGGGCCTTCGTCCGCGACCTGCGGGAACGCCGGCGCTTCGCAGAGGTCAACACCGAGGTCTCCGAGGTGAACCTGCGGGTCGGCCGGCTGATGGCGGTGATGTATCCGACGGTCCTGGTGGTGATGAACGGCTCGTCCGTGGCCGTCCTGTGGTTCGGCGGACACCGCATCGCCTCCGGGGACATGCAGGTCGGGTCCCTGACCGCGTTCCTCACCTATCTCGTGCTGATCCTGATGTCGGTGGTCCAGGCGACCTTCATGCTGATGACGATTCCCCGGGCCGAGGTCTGCGCGGAACGCATCGTCGAGGTGCTCGGCACGGAAACCAGCGTCACACCACCGGCGCAGCCCGTCGCGCCCGCCACCCCCCGTGGCGAACTGCGGCTCGACGACGTGGAGTTCCGGTTCCCCGGCGCCGAACAGCCGGTGCTCAGCGGCATCGACCTGATCGCACGCCCCGGCGAGACCACCGCCGTCATCGGCCGCACCGGCAGCGGCAAGAGCACGCTGCTGCGTCTTGTCCCCCGGCTGATCGATGCCACGGCCGGCTGCGTACGCATCGACGGGCTGGACGTCCGCACGCTCGGCCCCGACTCCATCTCGTCCACGATCGGCCTTGTCCCGCAACGGCCGTACCTCTTCTCGGGCACCGTCGCCTCCAACCTCCGCTACGGCAAACCCGACGCCACGGACGAGGAACTGTGGCGCGCCCTGGAGACCGCTCAGGCCCGCGCGTTCGTCGAGGACATGCCCGGCGGGCTTCAGTCGGAGATCTCCCAGGGCGGCACCAACGTCTCCGGAGGCCAGCGCCAGCGACTCGCCATCGCCCGCGCCCTGGTCCACCGTCCCCGTATCTACCTCTTCGACGACTCCTTCTCCGCGCTCGACGCCTCCACCGACGCCGCCCTGCGCGCGGCGCTGGCCCGGGAGACGGCCGACTCCGCGATCGTGCTGGTCGCTCAGCGCATCAGCACCATCCGGGACGCCGACCGCATCGTCATCCTCGACGAGGGGCGGGTCGTCGGCACGGGCACCCACGCCGAGTTGCTCGGCGGCAACCCGGTCTACCAGGAGATCGTGTCGTCCCAGTTCACCGAGAGCGAGCCCGTCTGATGAGCAGTCCCCCAACCTCCGGCCGGCCCCCCGCCCGGGAGAGCACCCCCCGGACCGGCGGATCCGGTGGCCGCGGCCGCTCCCGGCCCGCCGACGACTTCCGGGGCACCGGCCGCCGGCTGCTCGCCGTGCTGCGTCCCGAACGAGCGCTGATGACCGCCACGCTCGGCGTGTGCACCATCAGCGTCGCCCTCTCGGTGATCGGCACGAAGATCCTCGGCCACGCCACGGACGTCATCTTCTCCGGAGTCGTCAGCAGCCACCTGCCCTCCGGTACGACCACCGCGGAAGCCGTCCGTGCCCTGCACGCGCGGGGCGACGACGCGCAGGCCGACGCCATCGCCTCCATGCACGCCGTGCCCGGGGCGGGCATCGACTTCGACCGGGTGGGCGGCGTCCTCCTTCTCGCGGCGGTCGTCTACGGCGTCAGCGCCCTGCTGATCCTCGTCCAGGGGCGGCTCACCGCGGTCATCGTGCAACGGTCGACCTTCCGCCTGCGAGAACTCGCCGAGTCGAAGCTGTCACGGCTGCCGCTCGGCTACTTCGACCGGCAACCGCACGGCGAGGTGCTGAGCCGGGTCACCAACGACATCGACAACGTCAGCCAGACGTTGCAGCAGACCTTCAGTCAGATCGTGAACTCCGTTCTCACGGTCATCGGTGTGCTGACCGTGATGTGCCTGATCTCTCCGCTGCTCGCGCTGGTCGCCGCCGTCACGGTGCCGGTCTCCGTCTACGTCGCCGCCATGATCGGAAAACGGGCCCAGGGCGGGTTCGCCCAGCAGTGGGCCATCACCGGCCGGCTCAGCGGACACGTCGAGGAGATGTACACCGGCCACGACCTGGTGAAGGTCTTCGGGCGGCAGAAGGAGGCGGCGGTCACCTTCAAGGAGCACAACGACGCCCTCTACGCGGTGAGTGCCAGGGCCCAGTTCGTCTCCGGGACGATGCAGCCCGCCATGCTCTTCATCGGCAACCTCAACTACGTGCTGATCGCCGTCCTCGGCGGTCTGCGCATCGCCGCCGGTGGTCTGTCCATCGGTGACGTGCAGGCCTTCATGCAGTACTCCCGCCAGTTCAGTGCTCCCCTCACCCAGATGGCGAGCATGGCCGGCGTGATCCAGTCCGGCGTCGCCTCCGCCGAACGCGTCTTCACCTTCCTCGACGAACCCGAGCTGACTCCCGATCCGGTCGTACCCGCGCGCCCGGAGCAGGTGGACGGGCGCATCCGGTTCGAGAACGTCGGCTTCGGCTACACACCGGAGACTCCGCTGATCGAGGACCTCTCCCTCGCGGTCGAACCAGGCCGGACGGTAGCCATCGTCGGCCCCACCGGGGCGGGCAAGACCACTCTGGTCAACCTGCTCATGCGGTTCTACGAGGTCACCGCGGGACGCATCACCCTGGACGGGGTGGACATCGCCACCATGTCCCGCGACGACCTGCGCTCGAACTTCGGCATGGTGCTCCAGGACACCTGGCTGTTCGGCGGAACGATCGCGGAGAACATCGCCTACGGGGGGACGGACCCGACTCACGAGCAGGTCGTCGAGGCGGCCATGGCCACCCATGTCGACCACTTCGTGCGTACCCTCCCGGACGGCTACGACACCGTTCTGGGCGAGGGGACGAACAGTGTCAGCGTCGGTGAGAAGCAGCTGATCACCATCGCCCGGGCCTTCCTCTCGGATCCGGCCGTCCTGATCCTCGACGAGGCGACCAGTTCGGTGGACACCCGCACCGAGCTGCTGATCCAGAATGCGATGCACTCATTACGCCAGGGCAGGACCAGCTTCGTCATCGCCCACCGGCTCTCCACCATCCGGGACGCCGACCTGATCCTGGTGATGGATTCCGGCAGGATCGTGGAACAGGGCAGCCACACCGAGTTGCTCGCCGCCCGTGGCGCCTACGCCCGCCTGTACGCGGCGCAGTTCAGCCAGGCACTCGCGGAGGTCGACTGACGGCGCCCACGCGGACCGGGACGGACCACGGGACCACGGCCGCACCGGCCGTGGTCCCGTGCCTCCCGCCCTCCCGGGCTCAGGCATCCGGGAGCGGACGCACCGGGATACCGGCGTCCTGCAGCCCGGAGTAGTCCACGACCTCCCAGTGCTCCGCGACCTTCCCGTCGACCAGGCGAAACTGGTCGGAGGTACGCATCAGCAGCCGGCGTCCCGTCGGCGTCCGTCCGCGGGACATACCTGTGAAGTGCCCACGCCAGGTGGCAAACACCATCACCCTGTCCCTGTCGGCGAGCAGATGGTCCACGGTGGCGGTCAGGTCGGGGAACGCGGCGAAGTTCCCGGCGAAGTACTCCTTGAACGCCTCGACTCCGTGCGGAACGGCGGGCATCTGCGCATTGTGGTGCAGGTAGTCCCGTTCGTAGTAGGCGCCCGCCCGATCGAGCCGGTGCTCGGTCATCACCTCCCGGTAGGCGCCCAGCACGGTGGCCGAGTTCGCCCGCTCGACAGCGCTGTGCGCCCCGAGCAGCCTCGGCCGCTCCGGCCCCGGCCCCTGCAAGGGCAGCGCGCCGAACGTCCTGAGGACGGAGTAGTCCACGACGGCCCAGTGCTCGGCGACACGGCCCGCCTCCATCCGGAAGAGTTCACTGGTACGCAGTTCCAGCTTCCGGCCGCTGGGGCGCTGCCCGGCGAAACTGCCGGTGTGCCGCCCTTCCCAGGTCATGAACGCCATGACGCGGTCGCCGTCGGCGAGCAGGGCGTCCACGGCCACCGAAAGATCCGGGAAACCGTGTGTCAGTTCACTCCAGAACCTCATCAGGCCCTCGTGTCCGGAGGCGACCCGTGGGTCATGCTCCTGATGCCCCCGCGCGTAGTAGTGGTCGAGTCGGTCGAAGCGACGACCGTTGTACACGTCGTCCACAAGTCGCAGTACCGGATCGGCCTCGCCTCTGTGGTCCGCCCCGTCGTTCGATGAGACGCCGAAGCTGTCTACATGAGTCACTGTGGCTCCCGCCCTCGTCGACACCACCGTGCGCCAAGCTCACAGTGACCCACTGGAGCCATGCTCGATTCGCCCTGTGGCGGCCGGTTCCGGCCCTCGCGAGCCACTGACGCACCATCAGATCGACCCCGGGGCCACCAGGGCCCGTTGGGTGACCGAACAACGCGACGCGCACCGCTCAGGGCGGCTGCCCCTGAGCCGTGGCTGGCCGGACAGGCCGGTCCTCCCCGCCGATCGCCGCGCCTCGACTCGGCCGTCGCCCTGAACGAGGCTCTTGAGAAGCACTGGCCCGGGCCAGGCTCAGCCTTCGTCACCTGTGCCGCCGCGGCGCAGGTCGGCGTCGGTGAGGCCCTCCAGTTCGCCGTGGGTGTCCATCCAGTACAGCAGGGCGACCGCGGGGAAGACGAACACGAGGGCGACGACGGTGACGATCACCAGCCAGCGCAGGGTGGTGTGGGCGCCCGCGCCCTCGGCGACGGTCAGCGAGGTCGGGATGAGATAGGGGCGCTGCGCCATGCCCCAGGCGATGACGGCGGAGGCGACCACGCCGACCGCCGTGACCCGGGACCAGCCCCCCGAGGGCCGGAGCAGCAGCCATGCGGTGGCGAGCGTGGCCAGCACGGCCACGATCACGAAGACGAGACCGACGCCGTGGGTGAGGCCGTGCCAGACGTGGGACGCGTCGCCGTGGGTGACGACCAGGGTGACGACGGCGAGTACGGCGACGGCGGCGAGGGCGCCGAAGGCCCGCCGGCGGAAGTAGTGGTCCAGGTCCGGGGCGTCGAAGCGGCGGGCGTCCGCGGCGAGGAAGACCGCGCCGAGCGCCGCCGTGGCGGCGACGGCCAGCAGCCCGAACAGCAGGGACGTGGGGTTGGCCCAGGCGTCCGTGGACGCCGTCGTCGCGGCGGTCACCCGGCCCGAGGCCACCCCGCCGGCCGCGGCGCCGAGGAAGAACGGCGTCAGCAGCGAGGAGACGGCGAAGACCGCCCCGTACAGGCGCCGGCCGGCCAGCCGCTGGACGGGCCTGCGCAGTGCGAACCCGGCGCCGCGCAGCACGATGCCCACGGCGGCCAGCGCCAGCGGCAGCCACATCGTGGTGAAGACCCGCTGGAAGAAGACGGGGAAACCCGTCCACATGACGACCAGAACGAAGATCAGCCAGACGTTGTTGACCTCCCAGACGGGCTCCATCGCGTGGTCGATCAGCCACCGCGGACGCCTGCCGCGCTCGGCTCCGCCCGCGGTCAGGTCCCAGAAACCGGCGCCGTAGTCGGTGCCCCCGCCGCAGGCGTAGGCGGCGATCGCCAGCAGCAGGACGACGGCGACGACCCCGGCGATCACAGCCGGCTCCCGGTGGCGCGCGGCCCGTACGGGGTGTCCGTCTCCGGTGGTTCCGTCTCCGGTGTCTCCTCCGGCGGCCGTGGTCCGCCCGTCCGGTCGGCGATCCGCCAGCGTGTGCGCATCTTCAGCAGCACGACGAGGAACGACCCGAAGACGAACACGTACACGACGACGACCAGCGCGAACATGATCCACAGGCTGGCGGAGCGGGTCGCCGTCACCGCCTCGGCGACCCGCATGTTCTGGTACACGATCCACGGCTGGCGGCCCACCTCGGTGGTGATCCAGCCGCACTCGACGGCGGCCACGGAGGCGACGCCCGCGCACGCCGCGGCGCGGAAGAACCACGGGGAGACGGGCAGCCGGCGCTTCCAGAGCCACAGGACGCCGTACCAGAGGGCGAGCAGGAGCAGCAGGGAGCCGATCCCGACCATGATATCGAAGGCCCAGTGGGCGATGGTGGCCTGAGTGGGCGTCGGCCGGTCGGCCGCGGGGACCGAGGTGAGTCCGGTGACCCGGGTGTCCGGGCGGAAGCCGGCCAGGACGGAGTCGAGCTGCGGGATCCCGATGCCGCCGGAGACCGTCCCGTCCGGGTGCAGCCGGCCCAACAGGTACTCCGTCTGGTGGGTGTCGGTCTTCCAGACGATCTCCATGGCGGCGAACTTGACCGGCTGCTTCTGGAAGACCTGCCGGGCGATGGAGTCGCCCAGCACGAACTGCACCGGTGTGAACACGGCGGCGAACGTGAAGGGGATGGTGAAGCCGAGCCGGTGGTACCGGTCGCGTCGGCCGCGCAGCCAGCCCGTGGCATAGACGCCCGCCGTGACGTAGCCCGCGGTGACGAACATCGCCACGACGAAATGCCAGTACTCCGGGCCGAAGATGGGCGTGAAGATCGCCTTGCGGACGTCGACGTGCACGGGGTTGCCCGCGGCGTCGAGGCTGAAGCCCTGGGGCGTGTTCATCCACGAGTTGGCGGCGATGATCCCGAAGGCGCCCACGAGGGCCGCGAAGGGCAACGGCAGGGCGACCAGGAAGTGGGTCCGGGCGGGCAGTCTCCGCCAGCCGTACAGGTAGACGGCGATGAGGACGGCCTCCAGGAAGAAGCCCCACCCCTCCACCCCGAAACCGAGCCCGAAGACATCCCCCCACCGGCCCATCATGCCCGGCCACAGCAGCCCGAACTCGAAGGAGAGGACGGTGCCGGTGACGACCCCGATGGCGAACTGGACGGCCATCACCGCCGACCAGCGCCGGGCCAGGAGCAGGGCGGTCGCATCGCCGCGCCGCAGCCCGTAGCCGTGCATGATCAGCGTGATCAGCGGCAGCGCCACGCCCAGCGGCACCAGGATGATGTGCGTGACCAGGGTGAAGGCCATCATGGATCTGGCGGGCAGCGTCTGCGCCGGTACGTCCGCCAGCAGCAGGACCGTGTGCATGTGTCGTCTCTCCGGGGGAAGACCGCCGCGCCGGGGCGGATGGGGTGGGTCAGCCGCCGGTGGCGAAGCCGGGGAAGCGGGTCGTCCCTCCGTCGACGTACAGGGTGGCGCCCACGACGTGGTCCATGAGGTCGGAGGCGAGGCCGACCGCGGCGTGGCCGACAGCCCCGGGGGTGATCGCGTTCACGCGGATCTTCTTCGGGGCGAGTTCCTGGGCCGGGACCTTCTGGAGTCCCGCGTTGGCGACCAGGATGTCGATCGTGCCGGACTCCCGGACCACCCGGTCCGTCATGGCGACGGCCGTCGCCCTGCCGATCCCGGAGTTCGCGCCGGTGACCAGTGCCTTCCGGCCGTTCAGCAGGTGCGCGGGGATCACGCCCCGGGGTGCGCCATCGGTGGAACTCACGATGTCCTGGTCCTCCCCTGCGTACCCGCCTCCGCCGGGCCCGTCGCCCAGAGGTCCAAGACCTCAGACAAGCACCGGGGAGGGACGGCGACACGGCACGGCGGACCGCGTTGCGCTGCCCGGCGGAGGATGTTCGCCCGGTCGGCGGCGGAGCACCGGCGCGGCCTCAGCCCAGCCGGGACGGGTTCACCGCGCCGCCGCTCGGGAAGAAGCTGGTGTCGACGACGTAGAGGTTGTCCGCAGGAGGCTCGGGGCAGCCAGGCCCGCGCACCCGGTCGAGCGGGTCACAGGATGAACTGCTCTACCGCGTTCGCGAAGCCCTCTTCCTCGTTGCTCGTCGTAACCCGCCTCGCCGCGCGCTGGACCTCATGGCTGGCGTTGCCCATCGCGATGGACAGTCCCGAGTGGGCGAACATCAGCACGTCGTTGGGCATGTCCCCAATTGTGGCGATCCGTTCGGGTGGCATCCGGAGCTTGGCGGACCAGTACTTGACGACACCGCCCTTGTTGGCCTGCGGATGGGTCACATCGAGGTAGTAGGGCTGCGAGCGGGCAGCCGAGACATGGTCGCCGAACTGCGCGCGAGCCGCGACCGCGGCCGCCTCGACGACCTCGTGGTCGTCACTGACCCCGACGATCTTGGCGGTGCCCCGCTCAAGCCCCTCGAAGCCGGGAACGAGTGTGGGCGCGAACTGCACCGTCCAGCTCTCGCGATCCACGTGCGGCCCCTTCACGTCGCGGACGTACCAGTCGGCGCCCCGGTAGATCCAGACGCCGAGGCCGAACGACTCCATCAGCGCGACAACCGGTGCCACGACCTCCGCGGGAATGACCTGCTGCGAGACAACGGTCATATCCGGATTGACGATGAGACCACCATTGAAGGCCGCGAGTTCGGTGGTCAGCCCGAGGGGCTCGATGATCATGGCCATCCCGCGAGGTGGCCTCCCACTGGTCACCGCGAAGAGGACACCGGCGTCGTGGAGTTCGCGCACCGCCCGGACGGCCCGGTCGGTGAGCACCTTGTCGCTCGTGACCAAAGTGCCGTCGACGTCAGCAAGAAGCAGGCGGACAAGGCGAGTTGACATCACGCCTCCGTAAGCTCTGGTCGCGGCCGGCCGCACACCCCAAAGAGGCATAGTAATTAAATACATCCCTTAGAATTTAAGATATCACGATAGGGGCCCTGTCGCGAATATAAGGGATATATGCTATTATCGAATCAATAAAATCTTTCTTGGGGCCTTATGCCCGAAATTCCACGGCACATCTTGGGCCGGCCCCTGACGGGAGCGGGCAGTGGCGCAGGCAAGTCTGGGCAAGACGGCCCACGTGCTCGGAGTCGACATCGGCGGGACCGGTATCAAGGGAGCGCCGGTCGACCTCGAGCGTGGCAGCCTCATCGGTGAGCGGGTCCGGATCCCGACCCCGCATCCAGCGACCCCAGGGGCGGTCGCGGACGTGGTCGTGCAGGTACTCTCCCAGGTCGGCGTCTCAGGACCGGTCGGGCTGACGCTCCCGGCTGTCATCCGGGGCGGCAAGGTCCAGACGACCTCCAACATCGATCCGGCCTGGATGGAGACGGACGCCGCCCAGCTCTTCGCACGAACGACCGGCCGCGACGTGAGGGTGGTGAACGACGCCGACGCGGCCGGGATCGCCGAGATGCGCTTCGGCGCCGGCAAGGGACGAAAGGGCGTCGTCGTGATGGTGACGCTCGGCACCGGTATCGGCAGCGCCGTCTTCTCCGACGGGCTCCTGGTGCCCAACAGCGAGCTGGGGCACCTGCCGCTGCACCATGAGGACGCCGAGGACTGGGCCGCGGAATCGGTGCGCGAGCACGACGACCTGTCCTGGAAGAAATGGGCGCACCGTCTGGAGACGTATCTCGAACTCGTCCAGCGGCTGCTGTGGCCCGACCTGATCATCATCGGCGGCGGCGTCAGCAAAAAGGCCGACAAGTTCCTGCCGTACATCGAGCTCAGGACCGAGATCGTACCGGCGCAGCTGTTGAACGATGCGGGCATTGTCGGTGCGGCGCTCTTCGCTCCGGCCGGGAAAGCTCAACCCTAGTCTGCCGCGCTGGATACGAGCGCAGGGGCAGCACCTTCAGGGAGGCCCGCATTGAGCAGCAACGACCTGGAAACACTTTCCGTCAACACGATCCGCGCTCTGTGCATGGACGCCATCCAAGCGGCCGACTCCGGCCACCCGGGGACACCGATGGGAATCGCTCCGGTCGCGTACACGCTCTGGCAACGCTTCCTGCGCTTCGACCCGGCCGATCCGATCTGGCCCAACCGCGACCGCTTCGTGCTGTCGGAAGGACATGCCTCCGCGTTGCTCTGGTCGCTGTTGCACCTCACCGGCGTGCGGACCGTGGACCCTGACTACGAGGTCCTCGGCCGACCCGCCGTGACCCTCGACGACCTCAGGACGTTCCGCCAGCTCGGCTCGCGCTGCCCCGGGCACCCGGAGTACCGGTGGACCAGCGGCGTGGAGACCACGACCGGCCCGCTCGGCCAGGGCGTTGCGACCTCGGCCGGGATGGCGATCGCCGGGCAGTGGCTCGCGGCCCGGTACAACCGCGACGGCTTCACCGTCTTCGACTTCGATGTGTACGCGATGGCCGGCGACGGCTGCATGATGGAGGGGATCACCTCGGAGGCCGCCTCGCTCGCGGCCCACCAGCGGCTGTCGAACCTCTGCTGGATCTACGACTCCAACCGGGTGACGATCGAGGGCCATACCGACATCACTTTCACCGAGGACGTGGCGGCCCGGTTCATCGGCTACGGCTGGAACGTCACCACCGTGGCCGACGCCAACGACCTCGACGCCGTGGCCCGCGCGCTGCACGCCTTCAAGTCCGAGCACGAGCGCCCGACGCTCATCGTGGTGCACAGCCACATCGGCTACGGGTCACCGGTCGAGGACACCCCGAAGGCGCACGGCGCGCCGTTCGGCGTGGAGGGCGTCAAGTCGACCAAGCGGTTCCTCGGGATACCGGAGGACAAGGACTTCTTCGTTCCCGACGGCGTCTACGAGCACTTCGCCGCAGGAGTCGGCGCGCGCGGTCGCGAAGCCCGGATGGGCTGGGAGGCTCGAATCGAGGCCTACCGAACCGCCCATCCCCAGCTCGCCGACGAGCTGGAGCGTATCCAGCGGCGTGAACTGCCGGAGGGCTGGGAGTCGGCACTGCCGACCTTCCCTGCCGACCCCAAAGGTATCGCCGGCCGTGACTCCAGTGGCCAGGTACTCAACGCTCTTGCCCAGGCCGTGCCGTGGGTGCTTGGCGGGTCGGCGGACCTTTCGCCGTCGACCAAGACCGACCTCGTGTTCCCCGGCGCCGGCGACTTCCAGGCCGACGACCGCTCGGGGCGCAACCTCCACTTCGGGATCCGCGAGCACGCGGCCACCGCGATCACGAACGGGATGGCGCTGACCAAACTGCGTCCGTACTGGTCGGGGTTCCTGATCTTCTCGGACTACGCACGCGGCGCGATCCGGCTTTCAGCGCTGATGGAGATCCCGGTCGTGCACATCTTCACCCACGACTCGATCGGGGTCGGCGAGGACGGTCCCACCCATCAGCCGGTCGAGCAGCTCGCGTCGCTGCGCGCGATGCCGGGGCTCCTGGTGTTCCGCCCGGCCGACGCGAACGAGGTCGTCGAGACCTGGCGGGTCGTTGCCGCGCTCAGACACGAACCGGCGGTGCTGGTCCTTTCCCGTCAGGCACTGCCGACCCTCGACCGCACCGGGATGGGGGCCGCGTCCGGGGTGGCCAGGGGAGCCTATGTGCTGGTCGACGCGGCGGACGGCAAGCCCGACGTCATCCTGCTCGCCACCGGGTCGGAGGTGCAACTCGCGCTCGCGGCCCGTGCCGAGCTCGCCGCCGAGGGTCTCGCGGCTCGCGTGGTCAGCATGCCCTGCTGGGAACTGTTCGACCGTCAGACCGAGGAGTACCGCGACTCGGTCATCCCGCGCGGGGTCAGAGCCCGGGTCGCCGTCGAACAGGCGGCGACTCTCGGCTGGGACCGTTACGTCGGCGACGGCGGCGCGGTCGTCGGCATGCACACGTTCGGGGCCTCGGCGCCGCTCAAGATGCTGCTGACCAAATTCGGCTTCACTCCCGAGAAAGTCACGCAGGTTGCCCGCGAGTGTGTGGCCGCCTCCAGGGAGCAGGCATGAACGCAACCCAGGCGCGCAAGGGCGAGGAGCTGTTCTTCGAGCCGGCCATCGAGGACTTGCAGCGGGCCGCCGACCTCCCATCGGATCAGAGGAGCGAGCCATGCCATCGACAGTGCTGCGCCGGCGTTCTGCGTGGAAGGCGCTGGCGGACCATTACTCCGAGATCGCCGGGCGCCACCTGCGCGAGCTGTTCGCCGAGGATCCGGGACGCGGCGAGCGGATGACGGCCGAGGCCACCGGCCTGTACCTGGACTATTCGAAGAACCGGATCACCGACGAGACCTTGCGGCTGCTGCTGCGACTCGCCGAGGAATCGGGACTGCGCGAGCACATCGACGAGATGTTCGCCGGTGACCGGATCAACGTCTCGGAGCACCGGCCGGTGCTGCACGTGGCGCTGCGGATGCCGAAGGAGTCCTCGCTCGTCGTCGGCGGAGTGGACGTCGTCGCGCAGGTGCACGAGGTGCTCGACCGGATGGAGGCGTTCGCGGACCAGATCCGCTCGGGCGCCTGGAGAGGCGCTACCGGCAAGCCGATCCGCAACATCGTCAACGTCGGCATCGGCGGCTCCGACCTCGGGCCCGTCATGGCCTACGAGGCGCTGCGCCATTACAGCCGGCGCGATCTCACGTTCAGGTTCGTGTCCAACGTCGATTCGACGGACCTCGTCGAGGCGACCCGTGATCTGGCCGCCGAAGAGACGCTGTTCATCATCTCGTCGAAGACGTTCGGGACGCTGGAGACGATGACCAATGCCCGCTCCGCGCGCGAATGGGTCATCGCGCAGCTCGGTGACGAGGAGGCGGTCGCCCGGCATTTCGTGGCGGTGTCCACGAACGCGCAACGGGTCACCGAGTTCGGCATCGACACCGCGAACATGTTCGGCTTCTGGGACTGGGTCGGCGGGCGTTACTCGATGGACTCCGCGATCGGCCTCTCGACGATGCTCGCCGTCGGCCCCGACCACTACCGCGATCTCCTCGCCGGATTCCACGCGATGGACACGCACTTCCGCACCGCGCCGTTCGAGCGGAACCTGCCGGTCCTGATGGGACTGCTCACCGTCTGGTACGGCGACTTCTTCGGCGCCCAGACCGTCGGCGTGATGCCCTACGACCAGTACCTGAAGCGGTTCCCGGCCTACCTGCAGCAGCTCACCATGGAGTCCAACGGCAAGCACGTGACGCTCGAGGGCGTGCCGGTGGACTACCAGACCGGCGCGGTGTACTGGGGGGAGCCGGGGACCAATGGGCAGCACAGCTTCTACCAGCTGATCCACCAGGGCACCAAGCTGATCCCGGTGGACCTCATCGGCTTCGGCAAGTCGCTCAACCCGCTCGGCAGCCACCACGACATCCTCTCCTCGAACGTCTTCGCCCAGGCCCAGGCGCTCGGCTTCGGCAAGACCGAGGACGAGGTGCGCGCCGAGGGGACGGCGCGGGACGTGGCGCCGCACCGGGTGATGGAGGGCAACCGCCCGACGAACGTGCTGCTGGCCGAGGTGCTCACCCCGTACCGGCTCGGCTCGCTGGTCGCGCTCTACGAGCACAGCGTGTTCACCCAGGGGACGATCTGGGGGATCGACTCCTTCGACCAGTGGGGCGTCGAGCTCGGCAAGGTACTTGCCGTCGCGATCATCCCGGAGCTCGAGAGCACGACCGAACCCGAGCTCGGCCACGACTCGTCCACGAACGCGCTGATCCGGCACTACCGCACGCTCAAGGACTAGGAGGCACCACATGGCAACGGACAAGCCCATGCAGCTCGGGATGATCGGGCTCGGCCGGATGGGGGCGAACCTGGTGCGTCGGCTGATGCAGGACGGCCACCACTGCGTCGTGTCCGACGTCAACGCGGCCGCCGTCGCCGAACTGGCCGGCGAAGGCGCGACGGGCTCGGACTCGCTCCAGGATCTGGTGGCGAAACTGGACAAGCCACGGGCCCTGTGGCTCATGCTTCCGGCTGCGATCGTCGATTCCATCCTCGACCAGCTCGAGCCGTTGCTGGAAGCAGGCGACATCCTCATCGACGGTGGCAATTCCTACTACCGCGACGACATCACGCGCGCCAAGCGTCTTGCCGGCAGGTCGCTGCACTATGTCGACTGCGGGACCAGTGGTGGGGTCTGGGGGCTGGAGCGCGGCTACTGCCTGATGATCGGCGGCGAGGACGAGGTCGTGGCCCATCTCGACCCGATCTTCAAGACGATCGCTCCCGGCGAGGGCAGCGCCGAGCCGACGCCGAGCCGGACCCGGACCGACGGCACCGCCCCGTTCGGGTACCTGCACTGCGGGCCGAACGGCGCCGGGCACTTCGTGAAGATGGTCCACAACGGGGTCGAGTACGGGATGATGGCCGCGATAGCCGAGGGCCTCGCCGTCATCAAACGCGCGAACGCCGGCCAGGGCCGGCAGGAGGTCGACGCGGAGACGACGCCGCTGCGCGATCCGTGGGCCTACCAGTACGACATCGACGTCGCCGAGGTGGCCGAGGTCTGGCGGCGCGGCTCGGTCGTCGGCTCGTGGCTGGTCGACCTGATCGCCGACGCCTTCGCCAAGTCGCCCTCCCTCGACGCCTTCGCCGGGCGGGTCTCCGACTCCGGGGAAGGCCGTTGGACCGTCCTCGCCGCGGTGGACGAAGGCGTCCCGGTACCGGTCATCACCACCTCTCTCTACGAGCGCTTCGAGTCCAGGCAGGCCGGGGAGTTCACCGACAAGATCCTCTCGGCGATGCGCTCCGAGTTCGGCGGGCACGCGGAGAAGAAGGGCTGACCGCCGTGCATCACGAACTGGAGGTCGTGGCCGACCCGATGCCGTCGCCGGCACCGCGGCGGCGTCCGTGGCGCGGCCGGTACGGGCCTGCGTGCGGGCCCACGGCCGGTTCGCGTTCGCCGTCAGGGGGCACACCCCCTGGGCGGTGTTCGCGCGGCTCGCACACGAGGACGTCCCCTGGGAGCACGTGGCGGTGTTCCAGGTCGACGAGCGGGTCGCGCCCGCCGGCGACCCGGACCGCAACCTCACCCACCTGCGGGAGAGCCTCGGTACGGCTCCGGCCGAGGTCATCGCGATTCCCGCGCCGGCGCGCGCCCAGCAGGTGCTCCGGCTCGTCACCGGAGCGGACCAACGCGAACCGCTCTCCAGGCTCGTCGCGGGAGACCGGTCCATTCCCGCCGGCCGGGTCGAGGCGGCGGCGTCACTCGTCCTCGCGCCCGCGTCGGCGGCCGGCCGTGTTCCCGCCCGCGTCGGCGACCGGCCGCCGGCAGAACCATGACGCCCGGCCCTGTTGCCGTGCCGGCCCCGTAAGGAGGATGAGGTGGCTTCGAACTCGTCGAACGTTCCCGCCGACGTGCTGGTCATTTTCGGGATCAGTGGCGACCTCGCTCGCAAGATGACGTTCCGCTCGCTCTATCGGCTCGAACGGCGCAAGCTGCTGACCTGCCCGATCATCGGAGTGGCGCGCGACGGCTGGTCCGACGACGCGCTGCGTGACCACGCCCGCGCGGCGGTCGAGGCGGGGGGCGAGTCGCTGGACGAAAGCGTCCTGGCCCGGTTCGCCGCCCGACTCGGCTACGTACAGGGCGATTACGCCGACCCGGAGACGTTCCATCGCCTCGCCCGGGCGCTGGAAGGCAAGCGGCACCCGGTCTTCTACCTGGAGATCCCGCCGTCGCTGTTCGCCCGGGTGGTCGAGGGCCTGGCAGGCGTCGGGCTGACCAAGGGCGCCCGGGTCGTCGTGGAGAAACCGTTCGGGCACGACCTCGCGTCGGCGCGCGCCCTCAACGCCGAGCTGCGTCAGCTCCTCGACGAGGACCAGTTGCTGAGGATCGACCACTTCCTCGGCAAGGAGCCGGCGATGGACATCCAGTTCCTGCGGTTCGCCAACTCCGTGTTCGAGCCGGTGTGGAACCGCGACCACATCTCCTGCGTACAGATCACCATGGCCGAGGACTTCGGGGTCGAGGACCGCGGTCATTTCTACGACCCGGTCGGTGCGCTCCGCGACGTCGTACAGAACCATCTGCTGCAGCTGCTCGCCCTGGTGGCGTCCGAGCCGCCGTCGGCCGCCGACGCGGACGCGCTCCGGGACCGCCGGGTCGATGTGTTCCGGGCGATCCCCGACGCCGACCCGGCCCACTACGTCCGCGGGCAGTACGAGGGGTACCTTCAGGTCCCCGGCGTGCGTCCGCACTCGCGTACCGAGACGTTCGTCGGGTTGCGGCTGGAGATCGAGAACTGGCGCTGGTCCGGGGTGCCGTTCTTCATCCGCGCCGGCAAGTCGCTCCCCGAGCGGGTGACCGAGATCCGGATCGTGTTCAAACGCCCGCCGCGACTCGCGTTCGCGGAGCGGTTCGCGCCCGAGCCCGGCCAGTGGATCCTGCGGATCGATCCGAGCCCTGGTGTGAACTTCCGCGTCCAGGCCAAGCAGCCGGGCAAGCAGGACACGCAGCTGGTGGACCTCGACCTCCTCTTCGAGGCCGCGCTCGGTGAGGCACCCGAACCGTACGAGCGCCTGCTCAGTGATGCGATGCAGGGCAACGCGAGCCTGTTCACCCGGGAGGACTCGGTGGAGGAGACATGGCGGATCGTCCAGCCGTTGCTGGAGGCGCCCGGCGACCCCGAGCGCTACCGGCAGGGGACCTGGGGACCTGCGGGAGCGAGCAAGCTCGTGGCCGGATATCCGCACTGGCACGAGCCATGGCTGTCGGCGAGGTCTCCCGAACGGTGAGCCGCCACGCCGGTTGCAGCTCCCGGCCGTCGTGTCCGCGGTCAGCGCCTTCCTCATCCACGAGGGCGTACGCCCGGAAAACCCGGGTGGCCGCCCCCGCCTCGTCGCGTGCGACCCCTCTCTGGCCCACCCAGGCAATCAGCGGCCGGTGGAAGATCCGGCCCCTCCCTCCGACCAGTGCCTTCTCGTGATCGGCGGGACCGGGGGCCTCAGTCCGCCACGCCCCGCCGCACCCGCCGCGACGGGGCGAACTCGTACAGGTCGAGGATGTCGGGCGGGTCGGCGAGTCCAGGCCCACCGGCTGCCACCCAGTCGGCGATGTCGGCCGTCGCGTCGGGGTCGTTGACCAGGCCGAGCCAGACCGGCCGACCGCCGGCCGCACGGCCGGCGGAGGACGGCTGGACGACGATGACGTTCGCCTGCTCGCAGGCGTCCAGGCAGTTCACCGCCCGGACCCGGGCGACCGTGCCCAACTTCGACTTGAGCGTGGCGAGTTGGGCAGAGTGGTCGACGCCGGGGATCTTGGCGGTGCCGCAGCAGCAGCCCCGGCACACGGTGACCGTGCACCGGGGTTCACCCTGCGCGGCGGGTTCCTTGCGGCGGCTCATTCGGCGGCCCGCCGCCACGCCGCTTCACGCAGCAGGCGCAGGCCGTTGAGGCCGACGACGACGGTGGAGCCCTCGTGGCCGGCCACACCGAGTGGCAACGGCAGCGTGCCGATCAGGTCCCAGGCGACCAGGCCGGCGATGAAGACGCCGGCGATCACGAGGTTCTGCACGACCAGTTTGCGGGCCCGCCGGGAGAGCGCGATCACCGCGGGGACCGTGCGGAGTTCGTCGCGCACGATCACGGCGTCGGCGGTCTCCAGCGCGAGGTCGGAGCCGGCCCTGCCCATGGCGACACCGGCGTGGGCGGCGGCCAGGGCGGGCGCGTCGTTGACGCCGTCGCCGACGACCATCACCCGGCGTCCGGACTCCTCCAGCTCCCGCACGGCGGCGACCTTGTGTTCGGGCAGCAGTCCGGCCCGCACATCGTCGATGCCGACCTCTGCCGCGAGGCGGGCCGCGGCGCCGGGGTTGTCACCGGTCAGCAGAAGCGGCGCGGCTCCGGTCAGGGCGGTCAGCGCGGACACGGTCGCACCCGCGTCGGCGCGCAGTCGGTCGGCGATGCCCAGCAGCCCGGCCGGGGTGCCGTCGACGATGACCACGACCGCGGTCCGACCGCCCTCCTCCAGTTCCGCGGCGGCCACCGCGGCCCGCACGGACCGCGGGTCGTCCGCCTCGGCGAGCAGCCGGACCGGCGCACCGACGGCGACCTTCCGTCCGCCGACGGCCGCGGTGACCCCGACACCGGGCGCGGAGCCGAACTCCTCCGTGACCGGCAGGTCCAGGCCCCTGTCCCGTGCGGCGTCGACGACGGCACGGGCCAGCGGGTGCTCGCTCGGGTGCTCCGCCGCGGCGGCGAACGTCAGCAGCTCCCTCTCGTCGAGCCCGGATCCGTCGAGCGGCCGGACGTCGGTGACGCGCGGGGTGCCCTCGGTCAGCGTGCCGGTCTTGTCGAGCGCGACCGCGTCGACCTCGCCGAGGCGCTCCATGACCACCGCGGACTTCACGAGCACACCGTGCCGTCCGGCGTTGGCGATCGCGGACAGCAGCGGCGGCATGGTGGCCAGCACGACCGCGCACGGCGAGGCGACGATCATGAACGTCATCGCCCGCAGCAGCGAGCCGGTCAGCGCGGCTCCGAAAGCGAGCGGGACGAGGAAGACGGCGAGGGTCGCGGCCACCATGCCCAGCGAGTAGCGCTGTTCGACCTTGTCGATGAACAGCTGGGTGGGCGCCTTGGTCTCGGAAGCCTCCTCCACCATCCGCACGATCCGGGCGATCACCGAGTCGGAGGCATCGCGCTCGACCCGGACGCGCAGCGCGCCGGTGCCGTTGAGGGTGCCCGCGAACACCTCGTCGCCCACCTCCCTGGCGACCGGCAGCGGCTCACCGGTGACCGTCGCCTGGTCCACGTCGCTCGCGCCGTCCAGGACGCGGCCGTCGGCGCCGACCCGCTCACCGGGCCGTACGAGGATCACGTCGCCGACAGCCAGTGCCTCGACGGCGACGCTCTCCTCCGCACCGGTCGCCATGAGCCGGGTCGCCGTGGCCGGAGCCAGGTCGAGCAGCCCGCGCACCGAGTCGGCGGTGCGGGCGGTGGCCAGCGCCTCCAGCGCGCCGGAGGTGGCGAAGATGACGATCAGCAGCGCACCGTCCATCACCTGCCCGATCGCCGCCGCCCCGAGGGCGGCCACCACCATCAGCAGGTCGACGTCGAGGGTCTTCTCCCGCAACGCCTGGAGCCCGGCCCAGCCCGGTTCCCAGCCGCCGGCCGCGTAGGTCAGTGCGTACAGCGGACCCCAGGTCCAGGTGGGGGCGCCGGTCAGCTGCAGGGGCAGCGCGGCCAGGAAGAGCGCGAGAGCGGCGGTGGCCCAGCGGGCCTCGGGCAGCGCGAGGACACGGGTACGGCGGGGTGCGGTGCCCCGGCGCACGGGCGCGGCCCGGCCCGAAGCGGGCGGAGTGGGAGTGGGAGTGGAGGAGGTCATCGGAGTGGAGGTCCCTCGGTACGGACAGGGCATGGCGGGGCCACCGGCACCGGCGCGCCGGTAACGCTTCCCCACCATACAGGATCACATGAAGACTCATTCATGCATTCATGTGTACTGGTCCGTAGGATGAAGCCCATGGGCCATGGAGCTGACGGACGGACCACCACCACCGCCACCGCACGCGAGCGCCTGGAAACCGTCGGCGCCGACGACGTGGCAGCCACGCTCCAGGCGCTGGCCACCCCGTCCCGCCTGCGCATCCTGACCCGCCTCCAGGAGGGCCCGTGCGCGGCGACGGAACTCGCCGACGCCGTCGGCATGGAACAGTCCGCCTGCTCCCACCAACTGCGGCTGCTGCGCAACCTCGGCCTGGTCACCACCGAGCGCCGGGGCCGCTCGGTCATCTACGCCCTCTACGACAACCACGTCGCCGAACTCCTGGAACAGGCCCTCTACCACGTCGAACACCTGCGCCTCGGCCTGCGCGACACCCCGGACACGGCGGACACGGCGGCCGGGGTGAGCTGACGCCGCCTCCGGTGAGTCCGCGCACCGGGAACAGGTGTGGACCACGGAGTCATACTCGGCGTGGTACGGCTCCGTCCTGCCAGCGGTAGAGGTCGCGCAGCAGGGAGATCTCGGCGCCGTGATGGATCAGCTCCCTGTTGATGTGCAGGATCCTGTTCTCCATGGGAAACCGCTCGGGACCCACCGCGGGCGGATTCTCCAAGTCGGCGTCCGAGAGCGCGCGGACCCCCGCGTTCCATCTCCCGTACATCTCGTCGAGCTGTTTCAGCGCCTCGTCAGCGGTCCCCGCGTAGGCGAATGTCCCGGAGTCGACGTCCTGGCCGCCGAAGTACCATCCGACCCGATAGCCCAGGCACGAGACGATGATGTGTGCCAGCCGCCAGGCAATCGTGGTCACCGGCGCCGGCACCGGGCCGGGGAACACGTAGTCCATCGTCCACTCCCCCGAGCCTTCCGGCATCGGTGCGGCCGACGTGCCGCGCGGGCGGACGCTCCAGCAGCCGCGCACCGGCTCCCAGAAGTACTCCTCATCGGTAAGACCGTCGAGCCGCGGCCGCAGGTTGTTGTGCCAGTGCCAGTCCAACTGCTCCGCGAGCCGCTCGCTTCTCGTCATTTCGGCACACTACATACAGCGGGGACCCGGCCGCGCTCCGCCCACTGGGCTACGACTACTCAAGTTGCTTCCCACGAAAGGGACTTGAGGTAGGCGCCTGGCGCGGCCCGGAACCGAACCGGAGCAGCGCACGTCCTGCACGCCGACGAGCACGCGGGCGTTGCGCCTCCACCGCCCCGGGAGCAGTTCCCTCAGGTCCCGCGACGTGTCCGCCACGCATTCCAGCGGTACCCGAGCCGTGAGGAGAATTGCCATGCTCTTCACCCCGAGCCTCGTCGGCACCTGGCAGCGGGGCGTGGGGGGGGTGGGGCCGTGTTGCGGTGATGACAGCGGTGGGCGGGCGACCGCAGAATGCGCGGGTGGACAACAATGTCGTCATCCGTCAGGCCGCCTCCGACGAACTGGACGTCGTCGCCGGACTCCGGTGGCAGTGGGTCCTTGAGAACCAGGACGTTCCCGTCACCGGGCGTGCGGAGTTCGTGCGGCACTTCGTCACGTGGGCGAGGGAGAACACGGCGTCGCATCGCTGCATGGTGATGGTCCGCGACGAGGTGATCATCGGCATGGCCTGGCTGGCGGTCCTCCCACGGGTGCCCAGCCCGCGCGCCCTGCACCGGACATCGGGCGACCTGCAGTGCGTGTACGTCGTTCCCGGCGAACGCGATGGCGGCCTGGGCGGCCGGCTCATCGACGCGGTCCTGGACCGGGCTCGGGAGCTCGGGCTCGAACGCGTCACCGTGCACTCCAGCCCCCGTGCGATCCCGGCCTACTCCCGCCACGGCTTCGAGACATCGCCCCGTCTGCTGCACGCCCCCGTCGCCCGCACCACCGCCTGCCCGCCGACCGACGCACCTCATCCGGCCGACCGGCCAAGGCGCCAGGGCGGCGGGGCGTAGCAGTCCGGCGTGCTGGTCGGGCTGGAGTGCCGCGGCCGGCGGGCCAGGGTGTCAGTGGGGGCTGAGATCGTGCCTCCGTGGGCGAACTGGTTGAGCATGTCGATGAGCATGACCACGTGTTGGGCATCGTCGAGCGGGACGAGGCGGTGCGGGAGAACCGGCCGCATCGCATCGCGGCGACGATCTGCCGTGACCGTGCGGGGCGGATCCTGGTGGTGCGCAGGGCCGAGACGCTGTCCCGGTTTCCGGGCCACCACGACGTGATGGTCGGCGGTGCCGTGGACGTGGGCGAGTCGTACGAGGAAGCCGCGGCCCGGGAGCTCGCCGAAGAGCTGGGCGTTCGCGTGCCCGTGCGGTTCCTCTTCAAGTTCCTCTGCCGGAGGGGGATCAGCCCTGTGTGGTTCGGGGTGCATGAGGCCGTCGTGACGGAGCCCCTGGTCCCGGATCCGGGTGAGATCGCCTGGCGGGGCTGGCTGACTGTGGCCGAAGTCTGCGGGGTCGTGGATCAGTGGCTCTTCGTTCCGGGAGGACGGGAAGCCCTGCGCCGGTATCTGCGGTCCGGGTCCGGCGGCTGACGAGGCGCCTCCCCGGCGATCCGCCCCTGTCAGCGGCTGGTCTTGTCCGACCCGGATGCCGTGGGCATCGGTCCGGCGGTTCGCCGGAGCCGGCCGCCGCGGTCCGCGGTGGCGGCGAGTGGGGTGCCGTCCCGCTCGATCGGACGGCAGCCCCGGGGAGGTGCCGTCCGAGAGATCAGGCCGCCGGCATCGCAGCGGCACAGAACCGGAATGCGCTATTCCGTGACATCCGTCACAGCGGATCCGGCACCTCACCGTGCCGGATAGTAGAGACCGCTCTGACGACATATGGGATTTGTCCGGCTTGGCGGGTGCCTGTGTCGCGCCCGGACTCACCGCTTTCCGCCCGCGCGCCGCCCTCATCCGTTCTGCGCGCGCGTAGGGATTCTGACGGGGCGACAGGATTCCGTGGCGGTCCCGGAGGGCGGGCCGGCGCACCCCGCTCCCCCGGCAAGCGCCGCCCGCGCCTACTAAGCGAGCTAGTGCCGAGGCCCTTTGCGCACCTGGTGGAGGCGTCCTAAGAATGACGACCCGCAGGACGCTGCCGCAGCTCAGGAGCGGGTTACGCATGGGTAGACATCGTAAGAACACGCATTACCGGCGAATAGTCATCGCCGGCGTCGCCGTGGGCGCCGTGGGCATACCGTCCGCCGCCCTGGCCTGTACCAACTGGCCCGACGGCGGCGGGCCCCGGTCCACCAGCGCCGAGAGCCGCGCGACGACGGCCTCGTGGAACAAGACGTACTGGTGGAACGACGCCCACCGGAGCCGCCCCTGGGACGACGCCGTCCGGACCGGCGGGCCCTCGTGGACGGCGTCGGCGGGGCCCAGCGCCACGGAGACTCCGAGCGCCTCCGTGAGCGCCGCGAAGACTCCCCGCTCCCCCGCGCGCGCCGGGAAGACCACCGCGCCGAGGCCGAAGGCCACAGCGCCTTCGCGCACCGCCCGGACCGTCGCGCCCAAGCCCCGCACCACCGCGTCCCCCAGCGCCCGGCACACCTCCGCCGCCGCTTCCGCGGCCCCCAAGCCGTCGACCACGCCGAGCACGTCGAGCCCGTCGAGCACCCCGAAGGCCACCGCCACGGCGTCCGGCGTCGTCGCCCGCATCGTGGAGCTCGTCAATGCCGAGCGCAGCAAGGTCGGCTGTTCGGCCCTGACCCTGAACACGACCCTGACCAAGGTCGCACAGGCGCACAGCGAGGACATGGCGCTGCACCGGAACATGTCGCACACCGGGTCCGACGGCTCCTCCCCCGGGGACCGGATCACCGGCGCCGGCTACACCTGGAGCGCCTACGGCGAGAACGTGGCCTACGGTTACGCCTCCCCCGAGCAGGTCATGGCGGCCTGGATGGCCAGCCCCGGCCACAAGGCCAACATCCTCAACTGCACGTTCAAGGAGATCGGCGTCGGCCTCGCGCAGCCCGACAGCTACTGGACCCAGGACTTCGGCACCGCCCGCTGAGCGGGGGCCGACGGGAAGTCCGGGCGCTTGCCCCGGCGCGTCGACGGCCGCCCCGGCGGTGGCCGTCGGGGTCGGTCACCCGGCGGCCGGGGCCGAGCCGGGCGGATGCGGTGTGCGGGCCGCCAGGGCGAGCAGTTCGTCGACGGACCACTGGTCGTAGGCGTGCTCGCCGTACTTGACGGCGAGCACGCGGCCGTCGGGGGCGACGAGGAAGTCCGCGGGGAGGCCTAGCCGGCCGCCGTGCGGGCTGGTCGCGGGCAGGTGCTCCCGCCCGCGGGCGACCTCCCGTACGCCGCTCAGGACCGCCCGGACGATCGGTCCCCAGGCGCGCGGTCCGAGCAGGGCGCGGGGCGACCGTTCCACTCCGAACTCCGCGTACAGCCGCCTGGCCGGGTCGGCGACGACGGCGAACGGGAGCGCGGCCGTGTGGGGCAGCAGTTCCGAGGCGGGCGAGTGGAAGACCACGACCTCGCGGACACCGGCGGCCTCGATCTCCTGGTGACGCCTTGTCACCGACCGCAGGTGCAGGTTGCAGACCGGGCAGCCGGCGAACCGCCGGAACTGGAGATGGATCAGCCGGTCGGGGGCGGGGACGGCGACCGGGTCGCCGGAGACGGTGGTGAGGTTGCGCCCGGTCACGGTGGAACCGGGTTCCACCGGACGACGGCTCATACGACGGCTCATACGCATGGACTTCCCCCTCCGTAAGCGTACGGCATACGCCTACCAGCGTAGGCGTATGCCGTACGCTGTCAACCGTCATGCCGCGCCCGCGTTCCCTCACCCCCGATCGGCTCGCCTCGGCCGCCCTCGCCGTCATCGACCGCGACGGACTCCCCGGGCTGTCGATGCGCGCCGTCGCCCAGGAGCTCGGGATGAGCACCATGGGGCTGTACAGGTACGTGCACGATCGCGAGGAGCTCGAACGGCTCGTCGTCGAGCTCGTGCTGGGCGGGGTGGACGCCGGGCCGCCGGATCCCGGCACGTCGTGGCGCGAGCGGATCGAGGCCATGGCGCGGCGGCTGCGCGACACCGTGGGCGCCCATCCGGCGGTCGTCCCGCTGACCATCGTCCACCGGCACCACTCCCTCGGAGTGCTGCGCTGGTCGGAGTCCGTGCTCGGCGTCCTCACGGACGCGGGTGTCGAGGGCGAGCAGCGCGTCATCGCCCTGCGCGGCCTGCTGAGTTACGTCATCGGAGCGATCCAGCTGGAGCACCTCGGCCCGCTGTCCGGTCCGGGGACGGTGGCCATCACCGAACTGCCGCCCGCCGAGTTCCCGCACCTGACGGAGACCGCCCGGAGCGCCAGGAACATCGACGCGGACCACGAGTTCCTGGCGGGACTCGCCCTGTTGCTGGACGGACTCGGCGTTCGGGGCAGGCCCTAGGGCGTGGCGTATCCGGGTACGGAGGGCCACCGCACGGTCAGCACGACGGACTCGTCCTCCGCCACCCACGAGTGGTCGACGCCCCGGCCCCAGACGACATAGTCGCCCTGCTCCTCCAAGAGCACGCTGCGGCCGGGGAACTCCAGGCGGAAGCGGCCGGTGATGAGGACCAGGAGGGCTTCGCGCACCTCGCCCTGCACCCACTGGGTCCGCTGTTCGCCGCGTGCGTGGACACCCCATTTGACCTCGACGGCCTGGCTGTGCCGGGGGTCGCCGTGCTCCTTGAAGTGACCCAGCAGCCAACCCCGGTCCAGTGCCGCGTCCTTGCCCGCCTTGCCCACGTACACGCTGTCTGCCATGCGTCGGAACGCTAACAGCCGGCCAGGAGGAGGTTCGCGGCCACCTGCGCTCCGTCGGTGCGGAGTTCGGCGCCCAGTGCCCTGGCTCGCGCCCGGGTCCCGGGGGCCAGGGCCGTCTTGAACGCGACGCGCAGGGTGTCGGCGGCCGGAGCCGGTTCGTCCGGCGCCGCGCCGATGTCGAGGGCCGCCACCCGGCCGGCCCAGTACGGGTTGTCCGCCAGCTGGAGGGCCACCACCACCTGCGGCACGCCCGCCCGGGCGGCCGTCAGCGTCGTGCCCGCGCCGCCGTGGTGCACCACGGCGGCCACCCTGGGGAACAGACTCTGGTGGCTGACCTCGCCGATGGCGAGGCAGTCGTCCCGGACCTCGGGCAGGTCCAGGTCCGCCCAGCCGCGGGAGACGAGCACCCGGTGCCCCTGGGCCAGGCTCTCCTCGACGGCCCTGCGGGCGATGTCCGGCGACGGACGTATGCTGCCGAACCCCACGTAGACGGGCGGGTCCCCGGCGTCCAGGAACACCGACAGCTCGGGCGGGAGCGGGCGTTCGTCCGGCAGGGTCCAGGCACCGGTCTGTACGACGTCGAGGCCCGGGGCCGGCCGCCACGGTCCCAGGACCGGGTCCGCCGCCAGCCACGGCCGGTCGGTGTAGACGTGGTCGCGGACGTTGTCCACGGGTGGCAGGCCGATGGCTGCCCGGTGGTCGTTGAGCACCTCGCGGAACTGCGCGTTCACCTGGTCGGCGTCCAGCTCCCACAGCGTGGGGTTGTCGTTCGCCGCCGGCTCGGGCCAGCCCGGTCGCGGTGGCGGGGCGTGGTGGGGCGAGGGCAGGTTGACCGCCGAGTAGCAGGCGTACACGTAGCGGATGCCGGCGGCCTCGGCCACGGACCGCGCGGCGATCTGCGCCAGGCCGGCCGCCACCATGACGTCGCACCCTTCGGCCGCCGCGGGGAAGACGTCGAACTGCGTGCCGACCATCTCATTCCGGTAGCGGGACAGCTCCGCCGCCGACGGCAGGGTCGTCCCCCGCATCAGTTCCCGCACCGGCGGCCCGACCGGCACCAGCTCCACGCCGATCCCGGCCAGCCGCTGCGCGAACTCCTCGTCGGGCGGGGCGCACATGCGCACCTCGGCACCGAGCGCCCGTAACCGCACCGCGAGGGCCACCAGGGGTTCGACATCGCCACGCGTCCCGTAGGTGGACAACAGCACCCGCATCCAGCGCCTCTTTCGCTCTGTCTTCCCCTGGGGTCCGGCCCTTGCCGTACGCGTGTGACACCGGAGGCGGCGGAGGTTCCGCGAGCACCGTGGTGCTGGCTACCCAGGCGTGCCGTGCTCCATGCGGGCGCGGCCGCGGGAGCAGGAGCGGGAGCAGGAGCGGCGGGGCGGCCATCTCGCCTGGAGCCGCCCCGGTCATTACGGTGATCGCGAGCATGTCCTCCGGGCCCGCGGCGCGGCCTCGGCCCGGAGGACCACACCTCCTGCAAGGCGCGCCAGGTTCCCCGGTCGACGACAGAATCCGAGAGCCACTCCATGCATCGTTCTTCCGCGCCCGCCCCCGATGTCTCGATCATCCTGCCCTGCGCCGGATTCGGCACGCGTTTCAGTGCGCCCTACCCGAAGGAGCTGCACTGCCTGGCTCCCGGGGTCACCGTGCTGGACCGCAGCCTGGAAGCCGTCGTCGAACTGGCCAAGAGCGGCCTCACCGTCCGCGTGGTCGTCGTGTTCGGCACGCACAAGCTCGACACGGTGGCTTATCTCGAACGGTATGCGAGGACCCTTCAGATGGTCTTCGTCTACCAGGACGAGTCGCTCGAACCAGGCCTCGAAGGTGCGATCCGCTCCGGCCTGCCGATGACGCGGGGGCCGGTGGCCCTCGTCCTGCCCGACATCGTCCTGACCGGCCAGGACAGTGCCGGCAGCCTGCTCGCCGCGCTGCGGTGCGTGGACGTGACGGGGTGGAGCGTGGTGGCCGCCGAAGGGCGGGACCCCGGCACGCTCCAGCAGATGGGCGCCCTCGCCGTGACCGAGGTGGGCGGTGTCATGACGGTCGGGGCGGCCGTGGACAAGCCGGTGGATCCCTCGGGGTTCAACGCCTTCTGGGGCATGGTGGCGGCCACCGAGAAGGAGGCTCACCGGTTACCCGACGTGGTGAGCACGGAAGCGGACAGCCCGCTGCCGGGCGCGATCGCCCTCATGGTGGAGGGGATCGTCAACTACAACACCTCCGCGGGCTGAGAGGACGGCGTGCGATGGCGGACAACGCGGATGACACGGAGCGCGGTCCGGACGGCACGGAGCGCGGTGACGGGGCGGATGCCGAGCGGCTGCGGCTGGCGGCGGCCGACGCGGGGCAGGTGGCGTGGCGGCGCTGGGGGCCGTATCTGAGCGAGCGGCAGTGGGGCACGGTGCGGGAGGACTACAGCCGGGGAGGTGACGCGTGGTCGTACTTCACCCATGACCAGGCCCGCTCCCGGGCCTACCGCTGGGGCGAGGACGGCATCGCGGGCGTCAGCGACGACAAGCAGCGGCTGTGCCTCGCGCTGGCGCTCTGGAACGGGCGGGATTCGATCCTGAAGGAGCGGATGTTCGGCCTGACCAACGCCGAGGGCAACCACGGGGAGGACGTCAAGGAGTACTACTTCCACCTCGACTCGACGCCCACCCACTCGTACCTGAAGTTCCTCTACAAGTACCCGCAGGCGGAGTTCCCGTACGAGGAGCTGGTGGCCGTCAACCGGGGCCGCGGGCGCGGCGAGTCCGAGTACGAGCTGCTGGACACCGGTGTCTTCGACGAGGACCGGTACTTCGACGTGTTCGTGGAGTACGCCAAGGCCGGCCCCGAGGACCTGCTGGTCGAGATCACCGCGCACAACCGCGGCCCCGACGAGGCCACGCTGCATCTGCTGCCGACGCTGTGGTTCCGGCACACCTGGTCGTGGGCGGGCGGCACCGAGGTGCCCGGCCTGCGGCACACGGACGGCGCGATCCTCGCCGACCACGCCGAACTCGGCGCGCGGCGACTGCACTTCGAGGGCGCGGCGGAGACCCTGTTCACCGAGAACGACACCGACAACGAGCGGATCTTCGGCAGCCCCAACGCCACCCCCTACGTCAAGGACGGCATCGGCCGGTACGTCGTCGACGGCGAGCGGGACGCCGTCAATCCCGCGCGGACCGGCACCAAGGCCTCCGTCCATCACGTGCTCACCGTGCCGGCCGGCGGCAGCGGCACCGTCCGGCTGCGCCTGACGGACGCTCAACTGACCGATCCCTGGGGCGATTTCGGGCAGGTGATGGAGACCCGCCGGGCCGAGGCCGACGTCTTCTTCGAGGGCGTGGTCCCGGACGGCCTCGGCGAGGACGAGCGGCGGCTGGTGCGGCAGGCGCTGGCCGGGATGCTGTGGAGCAAGCAGTACTACTACCTCGACGTGGAGCGCTGGCTCGCCGAGCA
>NZ_JBICZC010000007.1:419701-566862 GCF_043201715.1 Streptomyces sp. NPDC048291 | reverse complement strand
TGATCTTGGAAGCCGTGCCTGTCACGTTGCGGACCCTGCCGCTGACCTGACGGACCACCACGAACCGGGCGTCACGCGACTACGCCGAAGCCCTGGCATTTCACCGTGCCGCCGAAGGGCGCTCATCCGGGTTACCGGGACATGCGAATGCGAGCTGGGTGCCGGAGCTGGACCGGCGCCGCTTGGCGGCCTACACGGTCCTCGCTGCATACGACAGCAACCAAGGAGCTGCCCTCCTTAGCGAGGGCGGTTCCGAGCACCGTGAGTACGGTGACGCTTCCCTGATCGTCGACCAAACGTTAAGCCACCTGCTCGGTGAAACCCAGCAGGTGGTGTTCGACGGTGCCGAAGGCGACACGGCAGTCCAGGCGCGGCAGACTCTGCTGCGAGAGTGGGCACAGGCGGAACATCTACCACTGCGGATGCAGCATGGCGAGCGCACGGCCGTGTTGCTTGGCGACACCGTCTACCTGCTGGCCTGGTCCCGAGCGAAAGCCCGGCCGGTACTCAAGACGATCGACCCCGGCTTCTACTTCCCCGTGCTGCCGGAGGGTGCGATCGACGCCGATGAGTACCCGCAGCGTGTCCATCTGGCCTGGGAGGTGCCGGAGGACGCAGCCACCGGAGGGAAGGGCATCCTGCGCCGGGTCACATACGAACTCGAGCCCATCGGCGACAGAGACGCCAGCCGGGCGTACCCGTGGTCCAGCCAGCCAAGCAACATCACCTGCTACCTCACCGACGCCGAATGGGACCTCGACCAGGTAGCCAGAGCCGGCGACATCGACGCCCTCTCCCCTGCACTGGCCCGCTACCGCAGCAACGCGGACGGCGAGGTCCTCAACCGACTCGACCTTCAGCTGGACTTCATCCCGCTCGTCCACATCCCCAACACGGTCAGCGGCACTGAGCACTACGGCCAGTCGAGCCTCCTGTCCGCCGCACAGCTCCTCGACGACCTGGCCGCAGCCGACACCGACAGTCAGCGGGCCTCGGCAACAACCGGTTCGCCCATCATCGGCCTCTCCGGGGCACGGCTCCCGGTGGACCGCAGGACCGGCAATCCCCTGCCCGTCGAGGTCGAGCCGGGAATGGTGTGGCCGCTCGGCGACAACGGACAGCTCAGCACCATCGACACCTCTGCCCAGCTCGCCGAACTCCGTGCGTACGTGGGGGCGCTACGCGACCGGCTGTCCGTCGTGACACGGCTGCCAGCAAGCGTGCTGGGTACCGTCAGCCCCTCGAAGGTGCCATCCGGGTACGCACTGCAACTCAGCTTCGGACCACTGGACGCCATGGTGCGCTCGATGCGCCTGGCACGAGAAGCCAAGTACCCCTTACTCCTGAAGATGGTGCAGCGGCTGTATCAGCTCGGCGGCGTACTGCCTCCCGGCGACAACCCGCGCGCCACGATCGCCTTCGGCGCCTACCTTCCCACTGACCAGGCAACTGCCCTCGAGCTCGCGGCTCGTGGTGTCCAAGCTGGCGTTCTGTCGCTGGAAACCGCGGTGCGACTGCTCGTCGAGGCCGGCTTTCCGATCAAGGACGCGACGCTCGAGGTGGAACGCCTACGAAGGTCCACCGCCACAGCGGTGTGAACTCGCGGTGTAACGGCCGACACCGGCCCAGCGTTTATAAAAACGGCACCGCACTTGCGGTACCGTTCTTATAAGATCGTGTCCGTCGAACCCGGAGGTTGAATGCCCGCCCTTTCCATCGCTGCGCTTGGTCCCGACGACTACCACGCGCAGCTTGCCGCCCTCGGCACCAAGCTGGAGTATCTGCATCCGGCTTTGCGGGCCGGCGAGATCGCTCGTCGTTCCGCAACGCTGAACCACCCGGCCAACACCGCCGGCACCCGGGCGTACCAGGAGCACGTCCGGATCATTCGTGAGATGCACATCCAGCACGAGGGCTGGAAGCGGCTTCTGCACGACCATCTGGAGTTCGTCTGCAACTCCGACAAGACCGTCGCGATCGGCGTCATGGTCGGAGATGCGGCAACTGGCGAGCGCAGCCTTCACCCGCGGAACCTCCACCGGCGTGGTGCGGCCACGGAGCGGGCCGCTGAGGTCAACGCTCAGCTGGAGCTCTTCCCGCGCCCGGTGCAACGCCACGAGACCATCCTGAGCGCCGAGGAGTCGTCCCAGCTCCAGATCTGGTTCCTTGTGTCGTACCGCATCGAGGACGGCGACAAGGTGCACATTCACAGCGAGCTCTCGCTGCCCGGCAAAGTCGAGGACGGTTACGTCACGAAGTGGAAGCGGCGTATCCCTCTTCCCGTCCTTGAAATGGACGGAGTCGAACCGCCGTACGAAGATGGGGACGGCGAGATCGACATCCCGGTGCCGTTCCGCTGATCGTACGTCCTGGTGCGGCACTGTTCTGGCAGTGCCGCACCCTGCACCACCGACAAGACGAGGCAGTCCACCATGGTGACCCCATCACGCATCACGCTGGCCCGAAAGCGCCGGGGACTGACCCTCGCAGACCTCTCCCAGCGGACCGGAGTGTCCCTGCAGAGCCTGTCGAACTACGAGACAGGACGGACCTCGCCCCGCCCACTCACTGTCCGGCGCATCGCCGAGTCACTCGACTTCCCTGAGCAGTTCTTCAGCGGCCCTGAGATCGACGAACTCCCCGCGGAGGGCATTTCATGGCGCGCTCGGACCAAGACGCCTCCCCGAGTCCTGGATGCCGCCCGGGCGGCTGGCACACTCGCTGCCCAGCTGTACGACTGGATCGACGGACGCTTCCGTCTGCCCGAACCGGACGTCCCGTCGCTTGGCAAGCCTGATCCTGAGACAGCCGCGGAGATGGTCCGCACCCGTTGGGGGTTGGGTAACACTCCAGCCCCCAACATGGTCCACCTGCTGGAGGCCCACGGAATCCGGGTCTTCTCACTGCCGCCGGACTCGCTAGAGGTCGACGCCTTCGCAGTGTGGCGAGGCAATGTGCCGTTCGTCTTCCTGAACACCATGAAGACGGTCGAGCGCAGCAGGTTCGACGGGGCGCACGAGCTGGGACATCTGGTGATGCACGGCAGCGGCGAGCGCGGCTGCACAGGGCCGGAGGCCGAACGCCAGGCCAACGAGTTCGCGAGTGCCTTTCTAATGCCGGCGGCCAGCGTGCTGGGCCATATGCCTGCTGGGGCCCGTGTCGACCAGATCCTCCAGGGCAAGAGGATCTGGAAGGTATCCGCCATGGCACTGACGTACCGAATGCATGACATGGGCCTGCTGAGCGACTGGCAGTACCGCTCGACATGCGCGGAGCTCAGTGCCCGCGGGTACAAGACGGACGAACCGCAGGGCGTGAAGAAGCGCGAGACGTCTCAAGTTCTGACGAAGGTGTTCAGAGGTCTGAGGTCGAAGGACGTCCGCCTCGCTGACGTCGCCGATGAGCTGGGTGTCACAGTGGAAGAGATGAACAAGATGCTCTTCGGTCTGCCCATGACGTCGGTGGAAGGCGGTGGCGAGCGCTCGTCATCCAGCCGTTCCAAGGGTGTCCTGACCCTCGTGCGCTGATACCTCTGCTGGTGGAGTGTGCTTGAGAGCAAGCGAGGGATTAGGCTCCGCGCCGACGCGGGGGCGTCTGGGCTTGGAGCCTGCCCATGACTGTACGAACGAGGCATCCACGGTCACTGCTGCCGATTACTCCTGTCGGCTATCGCCGTGACGGCCGCCCAATTTTCCCGATCCTCGGAGCGTCCTCCGATGATCCTGGTACCCCTCCCGCCGGCGATCCGACGACCGAGGACACCGGCATCACGACCGTCTCGATCCCCCAGGACGAACTGTCCCGGCGCTTCGCCCGCGAGAAGGACCAGGGTCGTCGTGCCGGTATCCGAGACCTGCTCAGCCAGCTCGGTTTCGAGTCCGCCAAGGCTCTGACGGAATATGTGCAAGACCAGCGTCAGGCCGAACAACAACAGAAGGACGCCGACCGCGAACGTCTGTCCGAGGTCGAGCGGCGCGAGCAGGTCGCGGCGGAGCGCGAACGCCGCGCCCACGAACGGGAGACGGCCGCCACCGCTCGGGAGCAGGACGCCGCCCGCCGCGCCGCGCTGGTCGGGCTGGGAGCCACCGGCGCGGAGCTGGAGGACGCAGTGGTACTCCTGTCCCGCGAGATCGAGCCGGAGGCCGACGCAGCCCTGCTCGCCAGGGCCGCTGAGGAGCTCAAACAGCGCCGTCCGGAGCTCTTCGACACCGCGGCCCCGCAAACGGCCGCCCCTCCTCCCTCAGGCAGCCCGACCAGAATCCCTGCCCGCTCGGGAGGCACTCCAATAAGGCCAGGCCAGTTCGGTCTGGACATCGCCCGGCGCCGCGGTCACCTCAAGAACTCCTGACCGGCGGCTTCGCTTCCCACCGGGACCGCGCCCGCTCCACCTCCGCGGACTACGGCACGCCCCGATGACCGTACGCATCGCAGCTACCCGGAGGAACCCCCGAGTGGATCTCCAGCCGATCACCTATGCCGAGTCCGCCACCGCAGACCGCCCCTGGCTGGCCTCACGCCACGGGCTCGACACCCCGCTCACCATCACCCTGGACACCGCGCTCTTCACTGAGGGCACTCACTACACGCCGCCAGCGTTCGGCCAGCCCCGCAACGTCATGAAGGCGGGCATGCCTCTCGGCCGCGTCACGGCCACCGGCCTGTACGGCCCGTGGGACACCACCGCCACGGACGGTCGCGCCACCTTCACCGGCTTCCTCCTCGCCGACGTGCCCTTCACCCAGGACGGCAGCCGTGCCGGCGCCGCCCTGCTGTGGCACGGCGTGATCGCCGCAGCCCAGATTCCGGTCCATCTCGACCCAGCGGCTATCACCGACTCGACCGCGCAGATCCACTTCATCTGACCAAGCCGCTCAGGAGCCCGTCCCCATGCTCGAAACCCTGCTGCGCGACATCGACGCGGCCGACCTCAATGCCTTCGCCCGAACCATGACCACCCCGGCCGACTTCGAGCTGACCCGCACGGTCATGCCTGAACGTCGCCTGAACTCCGTCAAGTTCCGCATCAAGAGCAGCAAGCGGCGCGTAAACGCGGCCAAGTTCCGTGCCTACGACGCCCAGACTGCCGTCGCCCGCCGCCAGGCCGAGAAGATCATCACCGAGGGCATGCTGCCGCCCTTGGGGCAGAAGCTGATCGTCGGCGAACTGGAGCAGATCCTCCTCGATACCGCCCGCGGCGCCGACTCCTCCGAGTTCGTGGAACTCCTCTACGACGATATCGAGCGCCACGTCGAGTCCATCCACAACCGCATGGAACTGGCCGCCGGCGACCTCCTGGTCGACGGCAAGTTCAGCCTCAACGGCGAGAACGGCCTCACCCTGGAGGCCGACTTCGGCGTCCCAGATGCCAACATGCCCACGGCCGCCCAGCCCTGGTCCGACCCGACCAGCGACCCCATCGCCGACGAGCTGCGCTGGATCGAGTACCTGCGCTCCATCGGCGCCCCGCTCCCGGCCCGCGTGCTCGCGTCCTACAAGGCGCGCGCCACGCTATCCGCGAACGACGCCTACCGAGCGGCGTACTACGGCAGCGTGAATGGCTCGACCACGCCCACCGCGGTCCTCGCGCCCAACGAGGTTGAGGTCGTCCGAGCCCGCTACAACCTCCCGCCGATCACGATCTACGACGTCCAGATTTCCGTGGACGACGCCTACCAGCGCGTCATCCCGGAGGACCGCTGGATCCTTCTCCCGCCAAACCCCGAGTCCTGGGCAGAGACCCAGTACGGCATCACAGCCGAATCCCTGGTCCTGTCCTCCGGCACCAACCCGGCCATCACCCGCGAGGACGCTCCGGGCATCGTCATCACCGCCGACTACCAGGACGACCCGGTCCAGGTCTGGACGAAGGGCGCCGCGGTCGCCATGCCAGTCATGTACGTGCCCGATATCCACGTCACCGCGAAGGTCCTCTGATGCCCACCGCTCGCACCCTCGCTGCCGCCGTCTTCGTGACGGACCCGAAGACCCACGAGTTCCTACTGCTCCAACCCGGTGCGGAAGTCACCGACTGGGCGATCTCCGGGCAGATAACGCACCCCGATGCCTCGGCTCCCAAGCCCACCCCAGAACCCCTATCACCCCGGCCGAGTCCCCGCGCGAAACTCACAGCCGAGGCCGCGACATCATGACTATGACCGACGCCGACTATGCGTACCTGCGCTCCGAACTCGGCGAGGCTGATCGCGGCGATCTCGACGCGCGCTTCACACGTCTCGGTTCGCTGGAGGACGTCGCCGTGGAGATCCTCCGCGAGCGCAAGGCCGCCCTGGTCGCCGACCCTCTGACAGTCACGGTGCAGGGGATCGCTACCCTCAACAATGCCGAAAACGTTAAGGCATTGGAGCGCCAAATCGCGGGTCTTGGAAAGCCCGATGAACCAGGAGTGGCCGAAGGACTTCCGGTACCACTCGTGCGCCACCGAAGCCGATAGATGCGATCTCCCTGTATGAGCCTCCCGATGCAGGGGCAACGCACCCCAGGCTGCTCTCCTGAAGCGAACAGGACTCCGTGCATGCGGCCAGCATCCACGGAGTCCCGAAAGCGCCGACGCTCAGTCTTCGTCGATCAGGTCCGAAAGCTGAGTGGCGGGTGCGACGTCAGCAGTCGCGTCGTCCTCTTCAGATTCGGCGACCTCGTCCGAAGCCCCAAGGTCGTCGAAGGAAGGCTCGGGGGCAGTACCTTGCCCCCTCGACTCGTACCAAATCTGGTACGCCTCGTCTGACATAAAGAACCAGTTTCGGAGGGCCTGCTTCAGGGAGCTGCTTGCACTTTTCTCTGCCTGGCTACGACGCTTGTCATCCTTCAACTCCGGGTGACTTGTCCGAAGCGCCTTGATCTGCTGGTCGATGCACAGCTTGAGGTACGAGTCGCGCGCAGAGCTGAGCATGTCCTCGAAATCGGACTGCTTGGGGAACCAGTGAGCGACGTGCTCCCAAGCAGCTGGTGTGGCCAGCGCCTGCATCCAAAAGTACCGGAAGTACACAGACTGGGGCGTGTCCATGTTGTTGATCTGGTTCAGGGGCGTACTGATCTCAGATTTGTTGAATGCAACCTTCCGGTCCCTTCCCTTGCCGTGGTCCTGGGCGAAGAACGCATTCCACCCGGCTGCGAGGGCCTCCGCGAAAGCAGGCAACTCCTTGAGGTCGACATGCCGCGTGCTCGGATCCTTGCGGAGTTCCCAGAGGGACGCAAGCGTCATGACCATCCCGAGCTGACACGCATGCGTATTGAAGACCGCGTAAGCGGCCTTGCAGCGCCGCAGATTGGCCGGACTACCCGAGTCGAGATAGGTCTGAACCCGGAGTGCTTCGAAAAGCTCCTCTCGCTTCCTCAGTGTTTCCCACGCGAGGATCACATCAGACTTGGAAATCTTGCGATCGCTAAGGGCCCGCTTCTCGAGGAAGTGGTCGTAGCTGTCCTTGAGGGTCCAGAAGACACCCACACCACCGAACAGCGCATCGTGGGCAAGATGGTTCATACCGAGGTCATCGACATGCCAATCATCCTTCAGCTGGGTCAATGCGCTAGCGTGCGCGGCGTAGGGCTCAGTCTTTGAGAGAAGAGTCAGAATCGCCTTCCCCCAGGTCGCGGCGAACTGCTCGCTGATGACGTCGACCTGACCGAGCGGGAAGTCCTCGTCACCCAACTTCTCGCGCTGGTAAGAGATCCCGCCATCCTCGAACTGAGCGGGAAACAGGTTGAAGATATCGAGCTGCTCACGCATGAACGAGTCCCGGTCAGCCGGGCTGGGACGCCCGACAAACTTAAGAGTGACGTCCTTCAGATACTTGGGAGGACCGAAGATGCATCGATCTACCGCGAACTTGAGCAGATCAATGTTGGTGAGGACGGACCAGCGAGCGGGCCGACTGGAGTTCACCTCGGGGTTGTCGTATTCGACCGCGTACAACGGCAGGTACGAATCGTCACTACGACTGCGAAGCTCGCTGAGCATCCGACGGGTCAGCACGTTTCCCAGCTCACCGTCGGAGAGCAAGATAATGCGGGACTTGCTCGGCGGCTTGGCCTCCTTGTTGACGTCAACGAACAACTTCCGGGCAGAGCGGTGAGGATCGGACTGCTCCCCCGTCTGGTCGGGGAACCAGCACACGGTGACGGGAACCTCTACTTTGCTGAGGTCGAATCCTTCGCGCCCCTGCTCCTTGAGTACCTGCTTGACCTGGTTCTCGTAGAAGGACTTGAAGCGGGCGCCCGCGGAGGTCTGCCAACTGTTGGTCTGGGTGCGCTCAACAGCGAGAAGTGCCATCGCGCGGTGTTGTCCATCCAGGACCACAAGTTGCGCCTTGGAACGGTTCCACCACAGCTTTCCAACGTTGGCACCGTGGAGTTCACCATCTGGAGTCATCAGGCGCTGCACCTGGAATGAGCTCTCTGCCCGTACCTGCTGCCACGGTGCGCCATCAGCCTCGATACGGGTCTCTTCGCCGAGCTCGGGGAAGACCGTAGGTGTGCCGTCGCTCTTGAACGGCAGTAGGACCGCAACGATCGGAGGGAAGAAGGCCGGCCCCGTCGACTGCGGTTTCAAGAGGTAGGAGATGAGATTGACCGCAACCCGATGATCGTCAAGATCCCTCTGGAGCAGTTGATTGAAGTCGAGCGCCTCTGCCGGCATCACCTCACGCACAGGTGCCAGACTCTTGGTCAGCTGCCGTTCTGGATCATCAGAGTTATCACCAAGACGCGCCTTGGTCATGATGTAGTCCACCTGGCCAGCGGGAGTTGAGAAGCTTCCCCAGGTGCCCTGCACGTAGTCGCGGAAAGTGAGCTTGGAGCCCGAGCCGAACATCATTCACTGCCTTCCAAGGATTGGGGAGTACAACCGGTGCAGAAGCCATTCCGCTGACTCGGCGGTATTTCGGAGCTGCTTCTTCGTGATCTCGTCGTTCTGCTCGTCACCGAGATCAATGACCCATGCCTCAAGATGTTCCATGGCGATGTTGCGTGCTGCCGCCCGCTCGCCGAAGGACCTGCCGTGCGCACGAACAGCGTCGGCGTCCTGGGGGTGCTCGCGGAGGTAGTCGTGCGCGCGAGTGAACTTCTGGCGATGCTGGATGAGCCGCTGCTTCAGGTTCTCGGCGACACCGATGTAGAGAGGAGAGGAAAAGACCGGGATGGCCTGGGTCAAGATGGTGGACATCACTCGCCGACGGTTCTCAGTATCCAGCGAGCCCATTAGCTTCTCGAGTCGCAGTACTGCTTCAGCTTCTGTGTCGTCTTCCGCATCGACGGAGGTTGGTGCGTCGGGTCCGTCAGGTGGACCAAGCGGGGAGTCCAGTGCGATCTCCCCTTGCCACCTGGCTCCGTAGGAGCCTCTGCCTGAGAGGTTGATCGGGAGTGGCTCGTAGTAGCCCGCGTACTTGCGGAGTAGGTTCAGGAACCCCTCGGTGGCTTCGTCGCCGTTCTTCCCGGCCCTGAGCTTCCAGTCGTGGGGGCCGGCTCGAAAGCTGACGTACCAGGCGTACAGCCCCGGAGTATCCGGTGCCTGATCGACGTGGGGCATCGAGTATCTGACGATGGCAGGGGGCTCAGTCACGGTATTTGCATCCTCATCCTCGCATTGTTCTCATGGGGCATCCCGGATCTACCCGTGCTCCGTTTTGGGTTACCCAAGGCCAGGCAGTAGCAATCAGAAGCGAAGCTTCAGGTAGAACCCCCTTGCATCCGTGATTGACCGCTGCCACGCAGGCGCGGGCAGCGGTCAATCAGTTTAGTCCTTGAAGCGTTCCTTCAGGAATGCTTCGGCGAACATCCCCCAGTGTGAGCGCAGTTGGTCGAACTGCTCAGGGTCCCTGTCCATACCCTCAGCGCGAGCATAGGCCATGAGGAGGAGGTCGATTGCTTCTTCGGCCCGACGGGCAAGATCCATCATGTCCTCTGGGGCCATTCCATCGGCGCCGTTATCTGCGACTTTCTTCAACGGGTTGTACACCTCACGGAAGAAGGTGTGCCGGTGATTGAGCTTGACGATGGATTTGCTGTTGAGGTGTTCAATATCGAACAGCTCCTTGCCCGGCCACTGGAGATCCAACAGCGTGATGGGCTTTGACTCAATCTGCTCGCGAATCTGCTGAATTCGGCTCGCATCGGCTTCCGGGTCCAGGTTGAGGTCCTGGATCGTCTCTTCGACGGCCTGCTCCTGCCGCTCAGGAGTAATGTCGCGCCCTGCTACTGCCTTGGGGAGGCGCGCACTCGCGGTCTCTGCACTGTCCATGCTCCTGGTGTGCTCGCCCTTGTCCAGGCGCTGCTGAGATTCCCGATAGCGCCAGTGATCCCGGATGTCCTTACGCGCCTGCTTTACAGGTCGAGCGAGCCACGCCCGGAGCTCATCGCGCAGCTTATTCACCGGCTCTGCCCCGCGCTTTACGTGGCGCACCTGGAAATACTCATCAAGATCTGCAGGGAAACTTACCTCGATGGCCAGGTAGCGAGTTACCTTATCGGTGATCCCTCCCGGGAGTATCCGCGGAACGATTGCATAGTAGATCTCGCGACCATTCCTTAGGATGCTGATCTTTCCCGTGTTCTCGGTGTTGATCTGGAATTCTCGAATATCGCGGCCGGTCACGTCGTGGCTCCCACCAGACCCTTCGGCAGGGCGGAACTCCTCCGGTACCAGAGCAACCGTGACGTGGACCTTATGCCCGTCGATTTCGAGATCCGTCTCTTCGACGATCCGACCCCGCGGATCCTCGGGCTTGTACTGCTTGATGATGCGTGGATTATCCTTGAGGAAGAGCGGATCATGCAGCGTGACGACCTTGCCGTCCAGTTCGAAAGTGCGGCCCGTGTCGATAAATGTCCTATAGGCTCGAGCGATGAACTTGCGCAGATCCGCGATCTTTTCCTGAAGAGACGTGCCGTAGCTGCCGCCGTCATTCAACCTGTCGATCTTGCCGAAGATGACGACTGTGCCAGAATCGAATGGCTTGCCGTTCTTATCGACCATCAACTCAGCGGCCACCCGCGGCCACTCATCAGCGACGGTGGTGGACGTATGTTGCTGCTTTCCGCTGCTGATCTCCTGGAGATCGATGTAGCTGTGAAAGATTCGGGAATCGTTGGTTCGCTTGCTGTACACGTCGATACGCTCGCCCAGGCTGAGCGCGGCCAGCTTGAGTCCAACCCCGAAGCGCCCCAGTCCCTGCCGCTGCCCGTAGCGTGTGCTGTACCCCATGGACAGGACGTGGTGAAGGATCGCGGGGTCGATACCCGTACCGTCGTCCGCAAAGATCAGCTGCTCGATCGAGCTCTTCCCCGGTCCATAGATCGGGAGCACCCGCAGGATCGTGGCGTCTGCCTCGATGGAGTTGTCCAACGGTTCGCCAGCGGCAGCGGTCAGGTCGTAGCCGGCATCGCGCATGGATTCGAGCGCCTTGTCGACCTGAATGAGGTCGGCGCGAGAGTCCTCGGCAGACATGAAGGTGGGAGTCGTCACGGGATTTCCTTTCCTAGAGGTGCGGTCAGAGGAGCCTGAACGCTCCGTGGCCTCGGGAGGTTTCGCAGCCGATCGCGTTGGGTCTTGTCTTGGGTAACAGTGCAGAAGGAACAGATGGCTGGTGTCAGATCGGGGTGGTCTGGGTGCGCTCTGTTCTGCAGCCCGGGTGACAGGACGTGAAACAGAGCGCACTCCATCTCAAAGGCGTGCAACGGAAGCCCGTACACGTCGAAGCTGAAGTAGTCGGCGCGTCTGGAGCGGGCGTGTACCACGAGCCGTCTTTGGAGATCGGTGTCGCTACGCCCCACGTACACCGGTGCCGTGAGATCAGTGAAGAGTACGTACGTCCCGACGGTGTTGCTCGGTACCGCAGCTCGTATAACCGCCGACTTCAGCTGCAGCAGACGATGGCTCACGCGGCAAGGCCGAGAGGACCTCGGACCCGCTTGGCCGTGCGGCGAGCGCGGCTGATGCGTTCCCTCATCCGGGGCAGAGGAAGGCAGTGGCGGTCGGCCAGCGTCACTGCGTCGTCGCCATGTGCCAGGGCTTCAAGCAGAATGCGCTCAACGAGGCCGAACTGCGGCTCGGTGCGGATCCAGTCCAGGACCTCAATGAAGTGAAAGCCGGGTTCGTCTCGTCCGGGCTCATCATGCTCGTCAAGCATGGCTACGGAGGGAACAATCTCCTTGCGCCGCTCCAGCGCCTCGTAGGCATGCCCCATGGCAGAGCGGATACGACGGTGGGAGGGGACTGCATCGTCGGCCGGATTACGCAAGAGCTCGTCCAAGGCGCGCTCAATGCGATCGAGCTGGTAGAGGTCGTGAGTGCGCATGGCGCGCTCCTGCAGGGTGAAGACGGCATCCTCAACCGGCATGCTGATCATGGTGCTCTCCGTTGTCTGTATGCGTGCCCCATGCGGTGGCACGCGTCCGAATTGGAGGCGGTGCTTGAAGTTGTTCCTCGAGAGTAGACGAAGGCACTGACATCCAGAGGTCAGTTGCCGATTCTGGCGGTGCCCAAGTGCTGCCTGTTGCCCTCACCTCTGTAGGTCGGGTGGGGCGGCGCGTTGTTGCAGGGGCGTGCGAGGTTTTCCTGGCCGCGATCGAGGAGCTGCGACCTGAACGCCGAAGGGGCTGATCGCGTTGTGTGCGATCAGCCCCTTCCTGCCACGCGCTCCGGCTCAGGACGCGACCGCGGCAACCATCCCCTCGATGGTCGCCATGTCCTTGTTGCCACCGAGGTAGCCGATGCCCCGATGCAGGTGGATGGTCAGCGTCCTGGCCACAGCTTCATCGGTAGGCTCCTCACCGTCCTTGAGGCAGCGCTGCTTGAGCAGCGCTAGGTAGATGTCGCCGTACTGGCCGGCAAAGGTCTTCCACGTCATCTCCACGTTGGAGTCAGTGACGATGTCCTTCACCAGGGGGGTAGACGGATCCTTCAACGACAAGGCCAGAGCCCACCGGCACAGGACGTTCCACTGAGCAATACCTGTGGTGCGCTTGAGCCAGATCAGGCGATCTTTCGCCGGTTGGGAGAGACGGACGATTTCAGGCGACATTCGAGGCTCCTCCGTTCCACCAGTACCCCTCGACGACGCCTGTAGTGAAGCTTGAGTCATCGTGGACGAGGGTGTAAGTGCGGGCGACGGACTTCTTGAGGCGGCCCAGGAGGTACTCGTCGATCTCCTCGTCAGTGGACAGGAGGAGCACTTGCTCGCTGGCCTGAGGGAAGTAGCGGTCGACGAGATGCTCGCGGTGAAGGCTGTCGAGGCGACCGAGCGGAGTGTCGATCACGCTGGGCAAGTGGCTACCGGCCACCTTCATCATGCCCCACAGGAGAGAGATGGCCAGAAGCTGGCGCTCGCCGGCACTGAGGCGGCCCGGATCAACGGCTTCGCCATTGGCGTCTGCCAGAGTCAGCGTGAACTTGTCTGTGTCGATGCGCAGATCCTCTACGAGCCCCTGCTTCCGCATGAGTTCCTTGAAGCTGACCAGCACGGCGACTTCCAGGTTTTTGATGTGACGCTGGAGAAGTGCTTCGCCGAACCGCTCCAGAGTGCCGCGGGCCTTCTCCGAGTACTTGATGAGCCGTTCGACTTCTTCGGCCTTGACCTTGGTCCGTACAAACTCATCGTGTGCCCGCTTGAGTGAGGCTGCGACGTGCTCCACACGGCGTGTGAGTTCGGAGATACGCTCGTTCGCGCGAGCCGCTGAAGCCTTAACGCGTGCGACTTCCTGGAGTTGCTTGTTCCGCTCCGCTTGGAGAGCCTCCACATCGCTCTGCTCAGGAACTCCTGCCAGCTGGCGATCCAGCTGGTCCAACTCCTCAGCAGCAGCGGCAGCTTGATCCAGCAGCTCGGCAGCCCTCGTCTTGTCCCGTCCGAGGACCTCGTCGACGACCGAGAGCTGCGTGAGAGTGTCATGAGGGAGTGCGAGATCCACCTTGAGGGACGTGGACTTGGAGCGCCTAGTCCGGTCCGCTTCAAGCTTCTCGGTCACGGCCTGGCGCGCGTCCTCAGGGAGGAGGTCGAGAAGCCACTGGTCACGCTCTTCCAGAACATCCAGGACGTGGCCGGCTTCGGCCGCAGACTGTTCTCGCCTGGCCTGCTTCCCGACCTCCTTGAGGTGCGAGCTCATCATGAGGAGGGGGAGGGGCCCTGCGGCGAGTTGCTTCAGTGAGGATCGCAGCTCGGCGAGCTGCTCAGCCACACTCTTACGCTCGCGTTCAAGTTCGACGCGTCGCTCGAACAAGCCGCCACCCGCATCTGCGAACTTGTCCTCCAGGCTCCCCAACCGTCGCTCGGATGCCCGGAGTTCCAACTTACGATCGTCTCGCGTCTGAAATGCTTCCTCAAGTTCCTGCTTGACTGCTGCCAGTTCATGCTCCTGGGCCCTAACCTTGTCCAGGATGTGCTGCTCTTCGTCAGACAGCTTCTGACGACGCTGGAGAGCAAGCAGGTCGGTGCGGAGCTGCTGCACAGTGCTGACGCCGAGGAGGGAATGCACGGCGGATTCGATGACCGACGAAGCCCGCTCCGGGTCCGCGAGCGACTCGATCTTTTCACCGTCAAAGAATGACAGCGAAGCTACCTCCAGCGGCAGCAGGTCCTCGACGTGGTCAGCCCACCCTTCGCTGAGGACCTTGCTGTACTTGAGGCTGGGCTGACGCGGGCGGCCGTTCGCGCCGTTACCAACGTACTCGTCATCGAGGAAGACGCTGAGGAACTCCTTGAGCGACTTGCCGCTGGTGTGCCAGCTGCGAGTGACCTTGTAGTAGTGCTCCCCGCCGTCCACATTTACCGTGAACTCAAGCTCCACCGACGAGCCACGGGTGGCATCGTGCTGCCGGTTGATGCACTCGCGAAGGTACGTCTCGTACGCCTTGTTCCCGCGGCCACTGCACCTGGCTCGCGGCCCGTACAGCGTAAGTTGGATGGCGTCGAGCAGCGTCGTCTTGCCACAGCCGTTGAGACCGCCGATCAAGATGATGGGCTTGTTTCTCTTCACGGTGAGGTCGAGCGACTGCTTGCCCCGGTATGCCCCGAACTCTTCGAGGGTGATTTTACGCAGGAGCATTGGTGCCGATCTCTTCGTCCAGGGTTGGGTTGCTTTCTACCTCTTCGCGCCATTTTTGCTTTTGCTGGGCGAAGGAGACTGCGTCGGCATGATCCTCGTAGTAGCCCTTCTGGACGGCGTCTTCCAGGGCTCGGAAGAGACCAGAACGCCGGGTCATGGTGCGGTACTTACGCTCCACCGCCAGCAGCTCGCGGACCATGTCGTAGTGGAGCTCATCGTCCCCGCAGATCTCCTTGAGAAGCTCCATCTCGTCGGAGCCGAGCACGAGCTGTTCATCGAGTCGACCGCCAGGGAAGTCCTCGCCAGTGGCTGCCTTGTAGATCCCCGGGAGGGAGTCCTCTACTTCGTGTTTTTCGAAGACCCAAATCCGCCGGATCTCATGGAGCTCGTCCAGGGTGATCAGCTCGATATTGCGAACATGCTCGGGGGCTGTCGCCCGGATATGCGTCTGGACCTCCAGCAGATCCTTCAGCCAGTCCTCTCGCCACTTCTGCAGGTACGGGCCGTGGATCGCCCGGTCGTTGAACAGCATGACTTTGCCGTTCATGCGGCGGAAGTCGCGAGCATACTTGTCCGTACGTGGATGCGGGAGCTTCTTCCCCTTCTGATAATCCGGGTCATCTTCAGACTCGACACGCCCAAAGGGCATGTCGAGCTTGTTGCGCAGTTCCAGGAGCGGATACATCCACTCCTTCTCTTCGTCGTTCTGGACCATCGCGGACATGGATTTGTCCTCCTCGACCAGCGTGCATGTCCAGCAGCCGAATCGGCTGGAGCCACAAGACGGGGTCGTGGAGTCGACGACGAGAGGGCATTCACCGTCGGCGGATGCGCCCTGGTACATGGTGAGGAGGTCCTGATTGTTGTAGCCCCAGGGGTTGGGCTTCTGCATCAGGAACTCCCAGACATCGTCGTCGGCCCAGTCTTCAACCGGGCTGTATACAAGGGAGTTGGGGAGATTAGCGTTCGGGCTGAGGCGATCGCGAACACGCCGCTTCTCGTGCTTCTCCATTGCGCGGGCACGAGCCTGGCTCTCAGCCTTACGGATCCCGAGAACCATGATCGCCTCACCATGTGCGGCAACCACGGATCGAATGAAGGAGTTCGAGGGCTTGATCTTCAGGCGCTCGGTGCACCACCGGAACTTAGGACGGGGCGCGGGGTAGCCGCGGCCGAGCAGGTTTACCCAGAAGGTGTCCTTGAGCTCCGGGGTCAGGCGGTGAGGTTCAATGGGCAGCGCCTGATCGGCAGCCGCATTCGCCATGGTCTCCAAGGACGTGGTGACCCAGGCCGCGACAACGGGGTTCTCGACCAGTGTGTCCGTGCTGATGACGTGCACCGGCTTACTGAGCTTGCCCTTGGGTAGATCTTTTAGTGCCATCCACACGAGCTGAAGCACAGCGGTAGAGTCCTTGCCACCGCTGTAACCGATTACCCAGGGGACCTCATCCGCGGTATAGAGCTCGCGGATCTCGCCGGTCAGTTCCGCGACGACGGCATCAAGCGTACGTCCATTGAAAGCCTGCCGGCGGACGGTGGGGATGCCAAGAGGCAAGGGGGTGTTCATGCATCGCCTCGCAAGTATGCGTCTTCAACCCGCTGCTCCTCGGGGCTGAGCCCGAGGCCAAGGTGACGGCGCAGATAGTTCACGGTCAAGGTCACGTTCTGATGGCTCTTGGAGACACGGCCACCGACGATGGCGCGGCCTTCCCAATCGGTGTTGGCGCGACTCCAGTCCACCTTCTCCAGGGGGGCCAGTTGCTTCTTCCACGTGAGTGGCACGGTCGAATCGCGAAGGAGTGAGTTACCGACGCGCCCGAGCGCATGGAGGGCGATCCCGTGGCTGTGGATGAAGTCTCGGCGCATCTCGGTAGCGGAGAGCTTGCGATTGCGGACCAGAGCCCACTCGGGGAGCTGCTTGTCGATCGTTTCCCAGTAAGCCTGGGCGAGATCGACGGCTTCGTCGTGCTGAAGCTCCAGTCCCTGCAGCAGGGCTTGGGTACCGAAGTAGAGAGCGCTCAGAGTGAACATCATCCGCGAGCGGGCAGAGAGGTTGCTCTTCTCCATCTCGACGTAGCCCTTGAAGACGGTTGACCGTACCGCCATGACCCGAACGACCTGAGAAGAGGGGTCACGGTGGTCATACAGCACGCCGATGGAGCGTGCGGGGCGTACCGCGTGCCGGTTGAGGTCAGCAAACATTTGCTGGGATCGCGCTAGACCCGCGTCATGAAAGAAGACCACGGCAATCGTCTCCTCGCCGAGGTCAGGGTTCTCCTTGAGCGCGAGCTCGATCGCCGCGCGGCGGTGCTGCCCATCGTTGATCAGGAACCGCGAGGCCATGGGGATGCGCAGTTGGCCAGTCCGGAACCCCGTACCGTCCGGGCTTGTGCTGTCGAAGTCCATATCGCCGTCAACGGATGCAGTCAGCGCACTGAAGACATAGTCGTCCGGATTGTCCAAGATGTACTTGGTGAGGGCGGGAAGGCGCCCCTTGTTGAGGATGCGCTGCGCTCGCATGTCGGGGGATAGCTCGTCTTCGTCGAAGATGAAGATCTTGGGGATCAGGCGCAGGGGGCACATCGAGACGTAAAACTCTCGCCCCGCCTGGATGCCGCGGATGGCTGGGAAGGCGTACTCGAACCCCACGGAGGTACGGGGGGCTACGACTCGGGTACCAGGTGCCACGGCTTCGCTCTCCACTTCCGTAACTTTAACGTACTCGCGCCCGGTAACGTTCATCAGTTGACGTACTGGCGCTGCTCTGCTCATGCGGGGTCCACAACCGACGTACTGCGGGGTGCCGGGTCGGCGCCTCACTGCCGGTCTGGCACAGGATTGCTACACGGTGGGATGACGTACGGATGCGCCGGTGTTGACGTGCGTGTCGGCATCGCAGTGCGCGTTAATGTGTGGCACGTGTACGTTAACTGATTGACGTACGCCGTGGTGTAAGAAGCGTCTCAGAAGTGGGTGGCGGTTGTGGTGACGTATCTCGATGCTGCGGCGACTACCCGGGTGGACCCCCGGGTAGCGGACGTGGTGCTTCACTGGATGACTGAAGACTTCGGCAACGCTGGCAGCCGGACTCACGAGTACGGGCTACGAGCCAAGAAGGCAGTAGCAGAGGCGCGCACCTTCCTGGCGGAGACGGTAGGAGCCAAGACCGAAGAGGTCATCTTCACCAGTGGAGCGACGGAGTCCAACAACATCGCCCTGCTCGGCATGGCTCCGTACGGAGAGAAGTACCAACGCCGACACATCATCACGTCTGCCATTGAGCACAAGGCAGTCATTGAGCCTCTCCTGCACCTGCAGAGCAAGGGCTTTGATGTCGACTTCCTTGAGCCCGGGCCGTCCGGTCGGATCACCACGGAGGCCGTGCTGGAGAAGCTTCGTCCAGACACCCTGTTGGTCTCCTTGATGCACGTGAACAACGAGACCGGCGTTATTCAGCCCGTGGCCGAGCTCGCCGAGGAGCTACGGGCGACGCCGACCTTCCTTCACGTTGATGCTGCGCAGGGCTATGGGAAGATTCCGCAGGACCTCAAGGCCCCCATCGACTTGATCAGCATCAGCGGCCACAAGGTCGGAGCGCCGAAGGGCGTGGGTGCTCTAGTGACTCGCCGCCGCGGCTGGGACAAAGCTCCTCTGGAGCCCATCATGTTCGGAGGCGGCCAGGAGCGGAAGCTCCGGCCCGGCACGCTCCCCGTACCTCTGATCATGGGTCTCTATGAGGCAGCGAAGATCTTTCAAGAGGGACAGGAGCGCTGGGAGCGAGATGCCCTTGCAATGCGCGAGCGCATGCTCACCGCCCTTGGCAAGACCGTCTTCCACATCAACGGGGACACTGAGCACAGCGTGCCGCACATCCTCAATGTGACCTTCGAGGGGCTCAATGCGGAAGCGCTGATCGTGAGGCTGAAGGAGCAGATCGCCGTCGCGACGGGCTCAGCGTGCACCAGTGCCTCGTACACACCGAGTCACGTACTGATGGCCATGGGGCTACCGAAGGAGGTAGCTACCAACGGGCTGCGCTTCTCCTGGTTCCCGAGCCAGGTCGCCGACTTCGACCCGGAGGAGTTCGTGGCGACGGTCGTGCGGATGCAACCGACCGCCTCTTGAGTCGGCTGAAGACGCCAGTCAGCCTGTTGTGCGCACCAGCCGGTGCCCGCGCAGCTCACGGCCACATCTGATCAGCTCGGTTTCCCATCCGTTCTCGGTACCGATGAGGTGTGAGTGCTCGTAGAGCCCCGCCCTCACCTCGGACTCGGTGAGCCGCCGGTAGCGGGGCACGTCGGGGTCGTCCGGGGTGAGGAATTCGTGCTTGCGGTGGAGCAGCGGACGGTTGGCGGAGTTCGCGTACGACGTGTGTGACGTCTCAAGGGTCTTCAAGTCGACCTGGTAGGAGGAGAGGATCCGCGGGTGCGGATCCTTGTCGAAGTCTGGGTAGTCGAGCCAAGAGACCGCGCGCCCCTGGTGCCTCAGCTTGGCCACTGTCCAGTCCTGCGGGCGGCCGGCGGCGATCGACGCGCAGTGCTCGTACAGCCTTAGCACGGTGGGCATTTGGTCCAGGGCTCTTCGGTGCACGTATAGGGCTGTTGGCGTCAGCTTTCCGACCTGTGACGCATTCATCGCGCCGCGTACGTATGCGTCATCGCGGAGCTTGAGGAGCAGACGGTCTGAGCGCTGGCAGGCTTCCTTGTAGGACGTGAAGAAGGCGCGTACGTCCAACTGCACACTCTCCGGGAGGCTGCTGAACGGGCCGCGGCCGTTGAAGAGTTCCACAGCTAGGTAGAGCAGGGTGTTCAGGGTCGAGCGCTTGGCTCCCTCGAAGAGCTTGTCGGCGTCGGCTGAGTCTCGGACGAGACGCTTGAGCTCGTTCGGCTTGAGGTGTGCCAGGAGCTCCGCGGTGGCACGCGGCATCTCGTCGATGCGGGGAGGGCGGCCTCGCCGCTCCACGTAGTCCACGAGTGCGGTGATTGCGGTCGCAGTGTCTTCAGATGCAAGCCATTCGGCATCTGGGACGATCCGCTGCGCGAGGTAGCTGAGACGGGCGGCATCTTCCTTGAAGGCGTAGACGATGCCGGGGGACGCCGAGACGACCCGGGCCCTCGTGACCTCCTCGACGTACGAGCGCAGCTCGCTGGCGCCGTAAAGGTGCTGGAACGTCTGGCGGCTGGTGAGCAGGCCATCGCCGAACGTCTCGCCGCGAACTTTGGACTTCTCCCAGGTAAGGCGAGCGGAGACGATCAGGACGGTAGTTGCCAGCTCCCAGGCTTGCTTCAGGGTCTCCCGGCGTTCTGCGGGGTCCTCGATCACGTTCAGCACATAGGTGAGGAGGACGACGGATGAGGGTTCGACGCGGGAGCCAGAGCGGTAGTACGGATCCCATCCGGTGATCTTGCAGTCGAGTCGTTCTAGAGCCCGGACATCGTCACCGCGGCCGCAGCCGTAGTCGAGGACTGTTCGGTCCGGGGTGAGTTGCCTGTCGGCGAGGGCCTGACGGGCGGGTACGGACAGGGTTGCGCGGCCGATGGCTGTACGACGGCGGTCGCTGTTCCAGGTCTCCTGCATCGAGCCTCGCTGCGTCTCAGGTGCTGGTAACAAGCGTAGTCAGGGGAATTGGCCGGCAGGAGACTTTCGAGGAGGCAGGGCCGAGTCCTGAGCTCGACCTGAGGCGTCCTTGACCAGTCGGCGTGTGCCTGATGCGCTTGGACAGTCGGGTATCGATTTCGGGGGTCCCTTGGTGTCCAGGCTGGTTCCACCTGCGCTCTCACGGGTCGCCGACAGCAGCATGGTGGCCGTATGAGACTCCGGCGCGGGCTCGCGATCGCCGGCGTCGCCGGAGGCGGTGCTGTGACCACGCTGCTGGTCGGGCTCGTCACCAATGCCGTATCCAACGAGTCGCGGTGGCCCGGCTGGTTGGGGTGGTTACAGGAGCATGCCTGGTTCTCGTTCGTCGTGTTGGGCGTGACGATGGCGGGGCTGACGGCCCTGCTCGCCGGGCTCTCCGAGGCTCGGCCTCCCACCACGCCGGGGCGATCGGAGGATGGAGCGGGACCGCCGGGAGCCGCCCAGGTGCTGCGTTCGTTGCCGCGCGACACTGCCGCGTTCACCGACCGTGTCGGGGAACTGGAACAGCTGATGGGCTCCGTGCAGGCCTCGCAGGAGCGTGGTGAGGGGCTGCCGGTTCATGTGATTGACGGAATGCCGGGCGTCGGGAAGACCACTTTCGCCGTGCACGCCGGTCACCTGCTCTCCGAGCGGTTTCCCGATGGTCAGCTCTTCGTGAACCTCAACGGGTACACGCCGGGGCGCACTCCCGTGCAAGCCAGCGAGGCGCTCGCCTCGCTTCTCGCGGCCGCCGGCGTGCCGACGCAGCAGATACCTGTCGGTGACGACGTCGGAGCGGTCACGGAGGCCCGGGCCGCGATGTGGCGGAGCAGGCTCGCGGGCAAGAAGGCGTTGCTGATTCTCGACAACGCGGCCAGCTACCGGCAGCTGGAGCCGCTGCTCCCTGGCGGGAGCGGGTGCCTGGTGTTGGTGACCAGCCGCAGGCGACTGGTGGCGAGCGAGGAGGTGGTCATGTCGGTGGAGGCGCTGCCGCCGGATCACGCGGTCGACCTCTTCGTGCGGCTCAGTGGGCGGCCGGCTGACGGGATTGACCGGGGTGTGGTGGACGAACTGGTGCGGCTGTGCGGGTGTCTGCCGCTGGGGGTGTCGTTGCTCGCGGCACGGTTGCGGCACCATCCGTCCTGGACCGCCGAGGACCTGCGCGGGCGGCTGGTGGCGGCGCGGGACCGGTTGGGAGAGCTGCGGGCCGGGGAGCGCGCCGTCACCGCGACGTTTGATCTCTCCTACCGGGATCTCGCGCCGGAGCGGCAGCGCTTCTTCCGGCAGCTCGGGTTCTTCCCGGGCACCGATCTCGATACTCACGTCGGTGCGGCTCTGGGTGAGGTCTCGGTCCTCGCGGCCCGTCGGCACCTCGAGGCGCTCTACGACGACCATCTGATCGACGAGCAGCCAGGGAGCCGCTACCGGCTGCACGATCTCCTTCGCGACTACGCCCGGGGCCTCGCCGTCGAGGGGGACAGCATGGATGATCACGTACAGGCTGTCGAGCGTGTGTGTACCTACTACCTGGCCGCTCTCACCGCCGCGAACGGACACATCGTGCGCAGTGGAGCCGCGGTGCCACCGGCGCCGGACGGCTCCTCGCGGGTGGAGACGCCGGCTCTGGGATCGCGGACGGAGGCTCTGAGCTGGCTGGAGGCCGAGCGGGCCAACATCCTCGCCGCCGTCCGGCAGGCGAACACTCTCGCCCTGCACGACCTCGTGGTCCGGCTCGCCGCGGCCATGGCGCCCTTCCTGCGTCAGGCCGGCCCCTGGGACCAGGCCGTCGGGCTGCACCGGACCGCCGCCGAGGCCGCCCGCCACACCGGCGATCAGAGGGCCCGGGGTGACGCTCTCGCCGAACTTGGTGTCGTACGCCGCTTCATGGCGGCCTATCCGCAGGCGATCGAGGCACTGAACGACGCCGTGACGGCGTACGAAGCGGTCGACGAGCGGCGGGGCAAGGCGGACGCTCTGAACCAGCTCGGCATCGTCTGGTACCTGACCGCGGACAACGCGGACGCAGCCCGCGCCCAGGCCGAGGCCCTCGCTCTCTACCGTGAGCTGGGCTACCGGCTTGGACAGGCGAACGCGCTTGCCGATCTCGGCATGACACGACGACAGATGAGCAGGTTCGATGCCGCGGTGGAGACGCAGAGCGAGGCCCTGACGATCTACCGAGAGCTCGGTGACCGGTACGGGGAGGCGAACTCCCTACGAGACTTGGGCGTCGTGCACTGCCTCATGGGCGCCTATGAAGTGGCCGCGCGGCATCACCAGGAGGCGTTCGACATCTACCTGGAGCTCGACGACCGTGAGCACCAGGCGTACGCGCTCAACGAGTTGGGCGTCGTCCGGCGGCTGACCGGAGACACCGAAGGAGCACGGACGGCACACAGCCAGGCCCTGACGCACTTCACCGAGCTCGGTGACCGGTTCGGCCGCGCCAACAGCATCCGCCACCTGGGCGCCGTGGAACGTGTGGCCGGGGATGCGACCGAGGCGATCCGGCTTCTGGAGGAGGCCCTGGACGTCTACCGCGAGCTCGGCAGCCGCGGAGGTGAGGCCGCCTCGCTGAGCGAGCTGGGCGTGGCGCGCGGCATCGTCGGTGAGCGCGACGGAGCGATCGAGGCGTTCCAGGGTGGACTGCGGATCCTGCGGGGCCTGGGCGACCGGTGCGGGGAGGCGGAGGTGCTGAACAACTGGGGCATGCTGGTGCTCAGCTCCGGTGACCCGGCCGCCGCCCGCCGGCACTTCGATCAGGCCGTCACGCTCGCGCGGGACATCCGCTGCCCGCTGGAGGAGGCGCGGGCACTGGAGGGTATCGGCCGCTGTGACTGGACAGTTGACGGGCCCGGGCACGGCGTGGGGTCGCTGCGAGCCGCCGTGACCCTGTACCGGCGGTTGGGAGTGAGCGCGGCCGTGGACGACATCGAACAGTTGCTGGTGTAGCGCTCCGGTGGACACCGACCATGTGGCCGAATTCCCTGTCCCGGGTGGGTTGTTGAGGCTGGTAGGGTTCCGGCTGATCTGTCGCTTCGACCCCGTCTCACCGTACCGTCTCCGGTACGTACCTCACGAGGAGCGTTGGATGCCGTCACCCATATCCGTCACCGAGCCGGACACCATCACGGCCGTCGGCCCGGAGGCCGCTGAGCCGACGGCGGCCGGCAACGCCGTCCTGGGCCGCGTGGCCGCCCGCGTCCGGCAGCGGCTGGAGGCGGAGGAGACCGCGGAGGGCGTGACGGGACGGTTCGGCGACGGGTCCCACGCGGCCTCGTTGATCTGGCCCTGGCCGCTGTGAGCACGTCCGCTCGATGACGGAACCCGAAGGCCCCGTTCCTTTCCGGACGTTCATCCTCAAGGTCGCCAACCGCTGCAACATCGACTGCGACTACTGCTTCGTCTTCAACTCTACGGACCAGGCGGCGCGGCGTATGCCCGCCCGCATGGACCTCGCCGTGGCCCGGGACGCTGCCCGGCGGATCGGTGAGCACGCCTCCGCGCACGGCCTTCGGACCGTCCACGTCGTGCTGCACGGCGGGGAGCCACTGCTCGCCGGCGTCGGGCACATGGGCGGTCTACTGGAGGCGGTCCGGGAGGGCGCGCCGGCCGGGACCCGGGTTCTCTTCGAGCTCCAGACCAACGGGACGCTCCTGTCCGGTGCCTGGCTGGACCTCTTCGAGCAGTACGAGGTCGCGGTCGGCGTCAGCCTCGACGGGCCGCCGCGTGCGAACGACCGGCACCGGTTGACCCACGCCGGGCGGTCGAGCGCCGCCTCGGCTGTGCAAGGCATCGAACTCCTGCGGTCGCGACCGCACTTGTTCGCGGGACTGCTCGCCGTCGTGGACCTAGCCAATGACCCTGCCGAGGTCCACGACTACCTGGCGACCTTCGAACCGCCCGTGATCGACTTCGGTCTGCCACACGCGACCCACGACGACCCGCCGTTCCGCGCCGACCCGGGCGTGCCCGAGTACGGGCTGTGGATGAGCAGGGTGTACGACGCCTGGCTCGCCCGCCCCGAGTACCGGCACAGCGTCCGGATGCTGGAGGACATCGTGGCCCTCAGCTCCGGCGTGCGCGGCTCGGTGGAGACGCTCGGCCTGGCCCCGCCGACGAGCGTCGTGATCGAGTCCGACGGCTCCGTCGAGGCGGTGGACACCCTGCGGTCGGTCAAGGAGGGCGCCTCCTGGCTCGGGCTCGACGTCATCCGCCACTCCTTCGACGAGGCGTTGTCGCATCCGAAACTGCTGCACCGGCAGCACGGCAGGAACGCGCTGGCTGAGAAGTGCCGCGCCTGCCCGCTCGTGGACGTCTGCGGCGGCGGCTACCTCCCCCACCGCTTCAGTGCTGCCCACGGCTACCGGAACCCGTCCGTCTACTGCGCGGACCTGGAGTACCTCATCCGGCACGTCCAGGGCTCTTTGCGGGAGTACGGCTGGAATCCCCAGACGGGGGCTGCTGCGTCACCGTAGGCGCCTGTGCCGTACCGCCGCGTGGGGATCGCGCGTTGGTACGAACGAGTGGGGTAGCGACCGAAGCAACCGAGGAACGAGAGGGAGGCACCGATGAGCGTGACGATCCGCCCTGCGGAGAAGCGGGACGTCCCGGCCATGGCTGAGCTGATCGAGGAGATCGAGCGGTACTACGGCACGACCGACGCCGACATCCAGCCGCTGGACGAACGCCGCGTCCAGGTCGAGGAGGCCCTTTTCGGCTCGCCGCCGCTGGCCTCCGCACTGCTCGTCGAGGACGACAGCGGGGACATCGTCGGACTCGCCGCCTACTCCTTCCTCTGGCCGGCCGCTGGCTCCACCCACTCCCTGTTCTTGAAGGAGCTGTACGTCCGCGGCACCCTGCGCCGACAGGGCATCGGTGCCCGTCTCATGGGCGAACTCCGTGCCCTGGCCGCCGCACGACCTGGCTGCAGCCGGGTCGAATGGATGGCTGACCGCGACAACCCGGGCGCACCGGCCTTCTACGAGGCACTCGGGTTCACCGAGTCAGCCGGGAAGATCGTCTACCGGGTCGACTCCGGCAACGCGTGAGGTGAGTGCGGCTGTGAAAGAGGAGCGCTGCGAGGAGTGCGGCAGCCGGGTCGTCATCGGGCTTGGGTGCGACTGCCCGCCGGGCTCATCAACTTCGGTGGACTCTCGTTCGGCATCGACGTCCGTGAAGAGGGAGTGGCATGCGCATCCGGATGACACGATCCTGATCTCTCCCGGGGAGTGCGCGCACCTGCCCGGCTGGTGCGACCACATGACCGAGGACGACGTTCGGCCCCCGCGGTGGGGGTGGATCCCGAATCCTCCGCACGGACTTTGGGAACGGTTGAGCAGCACCTACCCGGCGACTGCTACCGCGGGCAATCCGAAGCGGACAGCCGTGCGGCGGTGCAGCACCTGCGAGGCGAACCTCGCCCAGGGCTGATCGCCGCCCTCCACGCGGCTCTGCTCTCGCTTCGGTGGGCGCGGCCGCACCTGCCGACAGCCACGCCCGCCCCCATTGGGATCAGCAGGGAAGTCAGTAGGTGATGACGAGCCGCGCGGAGGGGCGGTCGATCACGGCTCCGTCGATGAGGTCGCTGTCCGGCGTGTCCGCGGGGTAGGCGGTGATCACGGGGTCGACGGTCCTTGCCGGGCTCCAGGCACGGATCTGTGCGCAGATCCGCTCGGCGAGCTCGGCGCCGGCGGGTCCGTAGCCGACGGCTCCCAGCCGGAACCGGGGTTCGGTGCCCTGGCCTTCGACGGTCCGTTCCAGAGTGAGGTAGGCGATGGAGTCCCCCTCGACGAGGGCGGGGCTCAGGGCAGGTGAGGCGAGGCGGTGGAGGCCGGCTTCCATCGCCGCGGCCTTCGCGGTGATGCGGCAGGTCGCTCGCTCGGCGGCGCTCAGGCGCAGCCAGACGCCGTCGAAGGACTCGACGGAGCCGACTGTCGCCTCCGTCCAGACGACCGACTTCGGACCGGTGAGGACGTCGCGCAGGAGGTCGGGGGCGACGGGCTGGTCCTCGTCCCAGTAGAGCCTGACGAGCCGGTCGTCGTCGATGTAGTCGTCGCGCTCCCCGTCCTGGCCGATCACCGGGAGGAAGCCGCACATCCTGACGGAGTCGGACCGCATCAGGTCCTTCTCCCGTCGGAACGCCACGGACCTGGACAGCCCGCGCCATCGCAGCGGGACCACGAGGCGTCCGCCGACAGCGAGCTGGTCCCACCAGGCACCGGGGAGGTCCCACATGCCGACCGCCGCAATCATCCGGTCGTAGGGACCGAACTCCGGGGCGCCCAGGGCGCCATCCCTCGTGACCACGCGAACGTCGCTGTATCCGTTCGCGTCCAGCATCCGGCGGGCATAGGCGGTCACGTCGGGCGCGATGTCGCACGTGGTGACCTCTCCGGACGTCCCGGTGAGGTGCTTGAGCAGGGCGGCGTTGTAACCGGTGCCGGCGCCGATCTCGAAGACGTTGTCGCCTTCGCGGACCGCGAGCTGGACCAGCATGAAGTGCACGACGTCGGGCTGGGAGGCGCAGCTCAGCGGAAGTGCGTCCTCGTCCGGGTTCGCCTTGATGGTCACGCTCTTGTTGGCGTACGCCTCCTCGACGGTCGCGTCGGGGAGGAAGGCGTGGCGGGGTACGGCCCGCATGGCGGTTTCGACGCGCGCGTCGCGGAGGCCGGAGACCTCCTGCTTCAGGATGGCGTCGACCAGGCGGTTGCGCAGGTCCTCGGGGGAGGCACCGGTGGTGTTGTTCATCGTGTCCTTCCAGAAGGTGCCCGGCCGTGCGTACGGCAGGGGCAGATCGTACTCATTCGCTGTGGTTCGGGGTGCGGTTCGCGGCGTCATCCCGCCACGAGCAGGCAGCGGTCCCAGGGGGCGGTGATCGCCGTGTTGGCGGGGTCGCTGAGGCGGACCAGATGAACGCCCGACGTGCCGTCCATGAGGCCGACGCCGTCCGGTGGTCCGCTGTGGTCCAGGTGCTCGTCGAGCCGGACCCGCAGACGGGGCAGGTGTCCCGCGAGCTCGTCGTCGACGGCGTCGGCGGCGGCACGGGAGGCGGTCTGTATCAGCCCCGCCCAGCCGTGGCAGAGGGACGCGTCGGTGAGCTGGGCGAGTTGCTGGTCGTCGGCCAGGCATCCGGCCAGGGCCTGTTCGGCCTGGCGTTGCCGGTCGCGGTCGCCGAGGGCGATACCGGCGAGTTGTTGGGCGCGGGCGATGCCGGGGGTGCCGTAGCACCAGGACGGGCGTCCGGGGCCTTGGTGCTGGAGAACGCCGCGCCGGTGTTCGGCTCGGGTGATCAGGTCCGGCCACCAAGCGCGCGTGCCGGTGCCCTCGCGCCACCGATCAAGCCGTTCGCAGATCCGGATGATGGCCTGCCGCTGGCCGGGCACCGTGTGGCCATGACGCATGGCCGTGGCCAGTAGTGCGAGCGGTCCGCTGATGCCGTGGGCCAGGCCGAAGTTCAGGTGTCCGCCGGGCCATCGCGGCGACGGGCGCAGATCGGGGCTGTCGCTGGTCCACCAGCCAGGGAGGAGCTGGGTTTCGACGGTGATCGGTTCGGTAAGCCGCACCAGGTAGGTGAGGGTGTCCCGCAGCTCTGTCCGGTGGCCGCGGTGCAGGTGGTACACGCCCAGCCCGGTCAGTCCGCTGATGAGGTCGTACTCGCCCAGGTTGGGCAGCGCGCCGCGGTCGATGCGCGCGTGTGCCCGCCAGAGGCGGTGGCGTGTGACGTCGGCAAGGTGTGTGTCCAGGGTCGCCAGGGCACGGTTGGCGGTGTCGGTGTGCGTGAAACTGAGGACGTACGCGACGGCCGGGGCGCCCTCGTACAGGCCGCATGCTTCGGGAGCGGCCTGGATCGGGCCCTTGACCATGGCGGCGGCCCACGGCCGGAGCGCGTCCCTGTCGTCTTCTCCGGTGCGGGTCCTGACGGCATGTAACAGAGCGGCTCCCGCGGCACCGGAGTACAGCGACTGGCCCCAGCCCGGTCTCGTGGGTGTGGGCGGCGTGTCGTGGCTCATGGGCGGCTTTCCCTTGGCCATGCGGCCCACGCGACGGCGGACTGACGGGCCAGGCGGCGGCAGATCCCCTCGTCCTCACGGTCCAGGCCTCGCAGGCGGTTGTGGTGCATGTGAAGCAGGGACTCCAGGACGGAGTCGCGGTCCATGCCCTCGGCGAGGTGCTCGCGATACAGCGCCAGGGCCACGACGCGGCGGTGCCAGGCGCCGGCCAGCGCTTCGCTCCAGCCACGGGCCCGGGGCGTGGCGTGGCGAACGAGGTCAATGGTCTGGTCTCTGACGCCTCGCTCGCCGCGGGCCCCAGGTGCCGGGCGGCGCGCCAGCCATCGCATTCCCTCGTCGGGGCCGAGCAGGCCGCGGGCGATGTCCACCATGCCGACCGCGGCCAGCGCGCGCCCGTCGACGCCGTCGGCTCGTAGGCCCCGCAGTGCGGCGAGGGCGTAGGCCGAGTCGGCCGTGAACACCGCCTCGGCCCCGCGCAGGGCGGCGCCAGGGCCGTAGCGGCCGACCTCCGGGGTGTATGTGTCGAACACGAGTCTGCTGCTGAGCCCCTCGCGGCGCAGCGCCGCGGCCCATCGGGCGACGAGCTCGGTGCAGGCCGCGTACTGCCCGGGGCTGCGGGTGCGGATGCGCAGGCGCAGATGGTCGAGGTCGTGCGGGCTGCGGTATCGGACGAACCACCACTCGGGTGCGTCGGGGAGCTGGGCCGTGAGCTGCGCGAGGTGGGTGCCGATCAGCTCCTCATACTGGTCGGGGTGGGTGTAGATCTTGGCGTTCAGCCAGGGTGCCCACCCCGATCCCGGTACGGGTCCGAGGGTGTTGTTGGTGAGCACGGGGAGGAGGCCGGAGAGCGGGTCAGGGGCCGGCGGGCGCGTGCTGGTCATCGGTAGGGCGATCTCGTGGACGTGGCCGCCGATCCAGCCGTAGCTCTCCTCGGGTGGCGCCTCGGTGAGCACGGCCTGCCCCTCCCGGGCGAGGTGGGCGCGCAGGACGGCGACGTGGGCCGGCACGTCGAGCCGCAGCCGCCGCGTCCGGTCGTCCTCTCGTAGCTCGACGGCACCGTGGCAGTGCCACCGCTTCCGCCACCGGCCGAGGGCGTCCGCCCACTCACGCGTCTCCGCTCGACGACCTGGCAGAGCGTCTGCGGTCAGGTTCCAGCGGCTGGGCGAGAGAATCACGCGCCCGTGGCGGACGCGGGGCAGGAACGGCAGCCGCGCGCCGTGCGGTCCCCAGTCGAAGCCGGTCCAGGCGGGGCCGAAGGCGCGGGTCAGGTGCGCCAGGAACCGGGCCAGGGGCGGGGGTTGTTTGTCCAGGGCCATGGCGTGGAAGACCTGCGGGTCCACCACGCGGCGGCGGGAGATGCTGACCAGGTACAGGCGGGTGTGCGTGGCCGTGACCGCGAGGTCGTCGACGTCGATGAGCGTCGGCCTGGTGTCGGCGGGGCCGCGGTGCTCGCCCAGCGGGATCACGTGCGGGAGATAGGCGGGGACGCGGGCGACGTTCTCGGTGTGCGGGTACAGCGGCGGAAAGGAGAGCTGGGCGGTCAGCGCGTTCTCGACGCTCGCGGGGACCTGGCGGTAGATCTCGTCGAGGCCGGAGCCGGTGGCGACCGGTGAGAACCGGGAGGTGAGCGTTCCCGCCGCGCGTGCCGGCGTCACGGTGAGCGTGAAGTCCCCGCGTTCCAGCGCGGGCAGGCTGTGAGCGTGCAGGCGCGCGCACATCTCCACGTGGGGCGGCGCCTCCTGCACGGCCATCGTCTCGTCGGCCAGACGCTCGACGAGGTCGTCGGTGAGGACGATCTCCCTGTCGCCGTCGGCGAGCGCCTGCCAGGCCATGGCCAGCAGCCGCTCGTCGCGCTCGGAGACCACCGGTGGCGGCGCGGTCCTGCGGCTGCCGGGGTACTCGGCCGGGTAGCCGAGCCCGGAGGCCGGGTCGACCACCTCCTTGACCGGCACCAGCGTGCCGGTGCCGTACCGCTCCCAGAAGGCGACCTGGTACTCCTTCCACACACCCTGGCCCGCCGGTCGGCGCGTCAGCCTCAGCAGCACATCGGCGGCTCGTTCCATCTCGAGCGCGACGCTCTCGGGTATTCGTACCTCGGCGTCCAGCCGCAGGTCGATGGCCAGCGGGTTTCGCCCCGCGCCGGAGAGCCGGCGCAACTGGGCTGTCAGCGCATCCCGTTGCGGCCCTTGGTGGGTGGCGGGAAGCCGGTTGTGCTCGTGCACGGCACGCTGCACCGCTTCCAGTTCGTCCAGAACCTTCGCGACCTCCGGCACCGTACCGGCGTCCGCGACGTGGAGTCGTTCGATCAGGTGGGACAGCGGATCGATGTCGGTCATCGGCGGGCGCAGGCTGGTGATCAGGAACTTCTCGCGCACGAGCTCGCCCAGCAGTGTGCCGATGTGCCGCGGCTCGGTTCGGGGAAAGGCGGCGGCCAACTGCTCCGCGAGGACAGCGAATCGGACCGGCTCCCGCGCGAGGTTCTCGATCAGGCGGATCGCGCTGGTGCGCCGGACGGTGGCCCCCATCGGTCCACCGTGCGGGACGTGCAGGCGTCCTCCGCGGCGTGCCGCCAGGTTGTTCAGTACCACGTCGAGCCGTTCCAGCAAGTCGGGGTACGCCTCCAGGCGGACGACGACGTCGTCCAGCCACTCGGTGTCCACCCGTGCCACGGCCCGGTGCGCGTCCCCCCATCTCGCGTACGGCGTGAACCCCACGCTGACCGGCGCCACCCCGGCGAAGAGGCCGAACGGGGTCGGTCGCCCGGTGGCTCGCAGTACGTAGCGGACGGTGGCCAGGGCTGCGCGCTGGACCTGCTTGGGGCGTGCCGGCTGCCCGGCGAGGATCGCGTCGACCCGCGCGGCGAGGTCACCGCTCGTCTGCCGAACGGCGTCGGCGAACCGCTGGTCGGCCCACACCTGCTTCAGCCACCTGCCGCACGCGTCCGTGTCGGAAGGATCGGGCCACCATCCCGGCAGACCCGTCAGTGGCATCGCGGCGGCCCGGAGCAGGGCCGTGCCCGTGTGCTGGTAAAGCTTTCCGTCACTTCCCATTTCCAGTGCCTCCGCAAAAGTGCTGTGAACGGGCGGGGCCGGGAGCGAAACCGCCCCCGGCCCCGCAGGAGCTGCTGTCAGACGGCACTCGCGCAGGACGAGGCGCAGGACGACTGGCAGCCGTCACCGGTGTCGCAGGCCCTGGGAAGCAGGTCGGAGTCGACCTCCGTGATGACGGTGAGGTCGACGTCGAAGGGGTCGGCGTGCCCGTCGATGGCGCCTGTCGCGACGGGTGCCTCGGTGCCGGCCGTTGCCGGCGGCGGCGCACTGATCGGGCTGAGTGTGGTTGCGGTCATCGCGCTTCCTCTCGTGTCAGAAAGATCCGAACGGTTCGTCGTACCGCTGCCCGGCTGGTGTGCGGCTCGTCGCGCCACACACCGGCCGGGGTCCTGCTTTCGCATCCTGCGGTGCGGCCCCTCTCCGGCTGATCGGATTCCGTGGGGGAGGTGGATTCGGAGCATCCGGAGAGGGGGGTCAAGGGCACGGGCCGGAGCTACCGGATCTGGCCCGCGTAGAGCGTGGTCAACGCAGTGCCGGTCACCAGGACAGGCAGGAACAGCATCTGGAAGGAGCCGAAGCCGAACCGGCCGACGTACTTCGCCGGATGCCGCAGTGCTCGTCCGACCTGGTCCATTCGCTGGCGGAGAAACCCCTGTCGCACGGTGGTCATCACGCCGCCGGCCTCCGCGAGCCCGTGGCGTCGGCGGCCTCAGCAGGTGACGCAGGCAAACAGCCGTTCAGCGCCAGGCGCGTGCCCGAGGACATCTCGCGTCGTGCGGTCTGCCTCGCTCTGCAGCTCATTCCGCGTCACCTCCAGCCGGGTGGGCCGAGACGCCAGGCCGGCGCCTCGAAGAAGAGCCTCGTCGGGTGCAGTTGGCGGGGGTACGCCGTCAGCACGCCCTTCGCACGCCGTCCGGCGGGCGCGAAGAGGCGGAGGCGCGGCGTACCGCCGCGGCTCGCGCGTGGGAAGGCTGGTCGGTCCCGTGCCTACCGGAAACGAGAAGTGGCGATGGACGCAGTGGATGAACAACCCCTCTGCAGGCGGACACCCGTACGACGTCGTTGGGTGAAGCTGACCGAGTGCGCCGAGCCCGCGGGACTCGCGCGCCGACATGTCCGCGAGGCCCTTGCTGGATGCGCCCGGCCGGAGCGGGTAGAGGACGCCGTTCTGGTCGCCTCGGAGCTGGTGGGCAACGCGGTCAGACACACGGCCGGCGGTCCCGACCGCATGTGTGTGGAGGTCTACCGGAACGTGGCCGTGCTAAGGGTCCTTGACTGGGGACGGGAGGTGTCCGGGGTCCGGGCACGGTCCGCGGAGATGTCGCTGGCAGAACTGGCGGACAGTGGTCTCGGGCTACTGCTCGTGGAGGCCCTGGCCTCCGGGTGGTTGGCCCGGCCGACCGCGATCGGCAAGGAAGTGGTCGTGGTTCTCGCCCTGGACGCCGGTGCGCTATCCGAGCGGGACGTTCTTCCGTACATCCCAGCGGTACGTCCGCCCCTCGCGGCGGAGCTCCACCAGCTGGACAGCGGGGACGGAGAGTTCGACGGCGGGGAGGGCGCGGAGCCCTGAGACGGCCGCCACGACCGGGGCGGCGGGGCGCCGACGGTTGTTGTACGCGAGGCTCAGGTGCGGCCGGAAGGCGGACGTCGGCTTCTTCGGGGCCATCCCGACGCCGCTCCCCGCCTCGGCCAGCGCGTGGTGCAGCCGGAGCAGGGGTTCCCAGGGGCCGAGGGAGAGGCGGACGGCACCTCGGGACCCGGCCAGCGGCATGGCGCGTATGGAGAACGCCGAGGGCAGCGACGCCTCGGCGTCCCGCGCCAGGCTGTCCAGCTGGCCGGGGATGACGGAGTCCGGTGCTCCCACGCGGACGAGGGTGATGTGCAGTCCGTCCGTCGGCACCGGGTCGAGGCCGAGGGGAGTCAACTCCTCCTGGCAGTGTTCGGCGAGAGCCGTGAGACGCTCGTCACCTGGGAAGGTCAGCATCCAGTAGTACGCCCGGCTGCCGTCCGACCAGCCTGGGCGTGCCCAGTGGTCGGTCATCTCGTCGAGTGCGCTGAACGCCGCCCAGTCGTGGGCCGCGGTGACCGACGGATCGTGCGTGTCGGCGGGAGGCTCGGCGGGGAACGCGGCGGGGTCGGCGCTGAGCAGGGGCACCCGGCGTACTCCTTCGGCATCACACTGCCCCGGCGTACGACGACACCGACGGCGCCTACGACGCGGACGACGCCATGGCCAGGGCCGCTGGCTGCGAGCTCCAGGTCCGGAACTCGTCGCCATAATCGCGCACGGCTGGGTGATCACGCCATTGCCCGGCCTGCTCGCGCAGGTCGCGGGAGCGCTGGTAGACGGAGCTGATTGGCGAGTCTCCGCACAGCTGCAGGGCCTCCCGGCCCAGCGCCATCGCGTGGTCGATGTCGGGTGTGCGCTGCTGCAGGAGCGCGGTGGCGACGTCGAGGCGTACGAGCGAACGGCTCCAGGCGGAGGTCGAGTGCTCCACGAGGTCGTCGATGTGCTCGGCATCGCGCAGAACCTGCGCCGTGTTGCGGAGCGCCACGTGTGACGTGACGGCGTTGGCCAGCGTCCGAGCCCGTCCGTACGGCTCGAAGGAGATGCAGGAGGTCAGCCCGACGGGTACATCGTGGAGGTCGGAGAGCCGGAGCGCCTGTCCCACGGCCTGCTCGACGGCACGCCGGTCGCTGGTCTTGCCAAGGGCCCGGGCCCGGCCGTTGGCGAGCAGGCGGATGGACTGGGCGTGGCGCGGGGCCCGCTCGACGGCCGCGGCGGCGCAGGCATCCGCCTCGTCGTACCGGCCGGCGTAGTAGAGGCTGAAGGAGAGGGTGCCGCACGCCCAGAGATCCGTGTCCAGGTCGCCGATCTCGCGGCTGAGCTCCCGGGATTCGGTGCAGTACGCCTCCGAGAGCGCGAAGTCGCCCATGTTGACCGCCATGTAGCCGAGCAGGCCGGAGGCACGGGCCGCGAGGCGGAAGAGTTCCCGGCGCGCGCGTGGGGGCTGACGGCCGTCGAGGAGGGTGTGGGCGAGCTGGCGCACCTGGCGGGCCTGCGGGCGGAGGACGTACGGCCCGTCCTGTTCGTACCGGCTGGCGATGCCCTGCAGGGAGGCGTCGAGGAAGGCGAGGGTCGCGTCGTCGGCGTTGCTGGCCGTGAGCTGCCGGGTCCGGGCGACGATGTCCAGTGGGTTCTCGTCGTCCTCGCGTGGCGGAGGGGGACTCGGGGTCCGCCGGCGTGTGGGCGGCTGACGCGTGTGGGGCTGCTCGGCGCGGTCGTGCGCGAGGTCGCCGTGGTCGTGCGGTAGGTTGCCGCAATCGTTCGTGAGGTCGCTGTCGTACGCGGAGTCGTCGTCGTACGCCGTGGAGAACAGCTCGGACACGGGTCTGCCCAGCATGTGTTCCAGGACCCGGCAGGCGTCAGGGCGGGGCAGGGTCAGTAACTCCCCGCCGTACCAGCGGTCGTACTGACGTGGGGAGACCTGGAGGGACGCCAGGCGGGGGTCTCGGTCGAGCTCCGCCAGCCGGACGGCGGCGCGCTCGTACTGGGCGGCGAAGGCCTCGTGCGTCGTCAGGTGCCGTTGCTGCAGCAGCTGCCGGAACAGCGTTGTCCGTGGCATGGCCCACCCTCCCGGTGCGGCGTGCAGGACCGACGCGGAGGCACGTGCGGGTAGCAGGGCGTGGCACGTCGCCCATCGGTCGGCTGCGGCACGCACCCGTGCGAACGCGCGCCGTGACTCCTGACAGCATGCCGACGCAACCACCAACTAGGCAATATGTCTTGAGAAGTTGACCCGTATGGCTTGTAGAGGCGTCGCCGGTACGGAGAGACTTCGAGCATGGCCTTGAAGAGAAGCCTGGTCCCGCAGTCCGTGTACCGGCGACAGCTCGCGGCACGGCTGAAGGAGCTGCGCGACGCGACCGGGCTCACCCTCACCGAGGTCGCCGATCAACTGGAGGTCAACCAGGGGTCGCTGAGCCGGATCGAGAACGGCGAACGCGGTACGACACCGGTCCTCGTCCGGGCCCTACTGGACCTGTACGGCGTCGTCGACGACGACCGGCGCGCCGACGTACTCGACCTCGTACGGGCGGACAAGGAGCAGCAGAAGCCCTGGTGGCGGAAGTACTCGACGGTGCTCACCCCGACCCGCTACGACGGGTACCTGGCGCTGGAGGCCGGCGCGACGGACCTCGCCAGCTACCAGCCAATGCTCGTGCCGGGGCTGCTCCAAACCGAGGACTACGCCCGCGCGGTAATCTCCCAGATGAGGAAGGACCTGTCCCCGCCACAGGTCGAATCCCTGGTCAGGGTCCGGATGGAGCGGCAGAACAGCCGCCTGGGAGGCGAGTCCCCCGCGCGGCTCTGGGCGATCCTCGACGAAGCCGTGCTGCGCAGGACCGTCGGCTCCGCCGAGGTGATGCGCGACCAGGCGCGGAAGCTGGTGGAGGCGGGCGAGCAGCCGAACGTCACCGTGCAGCTGCTGCCGTTCTCGCTCGGCGCGCATCCCGGGCTGTACGGCCCGTTCGTCATCCTGACCTTCCCGCACCCCACGCCGGACCTGGTGTGGCTGGAGAATCCCAAGAACTCCGTGTATCTCGAGTCCCGAGAGGACGTGGAGAACTACACGGACATCTTCGACCAGTTGAGGGGCACCGCCCTCGACCCGTCGGAGACCCGCACCCGCATCGCACGAATCAGCAAGGAGCTCGAAGAGTGAGCACGCCCAGCACGGCCGCCCCGCACGACGTCACGGCAGCTCCGCACGACGTCGATCTCACGCACCTGCGGTGGCGGAAGAGCTCGTACAGCGGGGGTGCGAACGACTGCGTGGAGGTCGCCGACCTCGCCAACACGACCTATGCCGGGGTCGCGATCCGCGACAGCAAGGTCCTGCAGGGACCTGTGCTGATCGTCGCCGTGGACTCCTTCGCGGCGTTCATCCAGGGCGTCGATCACGCACCGCAGGGGGCATGACGGCGATCCGCTCGAAAGCGTTGACTCTCAGCCGGGGCGCAGGAGTTGGTGCCTCAAGCACCGTCCACGGAACTGTCGACGACCGAGAAGCCCAGTTCACGAAGCACCGAGACCGCGTGACCTTCTCCTCCGGAGAACTGGCTGGACTCCAGCGCTTCCTGCCCTGGGACGTATCCGTGAGCGACGCCCACGATCGCCTTGGAGTCGTAGATCTTGCCGTCGTGCTCCACGAGGTAGCGGCGTGCGCGTCCGAAACCGTGAGTCTCCAGAAAACCATCGCGGCCGAGTCTGTCGAATTCCTCGATTGCCTGGACGACGGCTGAAGCGGTGATGTCCGTGAGTGCCATGAGTCGAACGATAAGTCACACCAGTGACAGCGCAGCAGGGCCGTTAGGCTCCGCCGGTGACAAAGCCGAATCGTTTTCAACTCTCCTTCGATGGGCGCACGTACGCCGTCGCGGTCGACGGACACGACGTGAGCGAGCACGTGACAGCGGTTGATGTCCACGCTGTGCCGCACGACCTCCCACGCGTCGTGGTGCACTTGCGTCCGACCAGCACGTGGCCGACCACGCTGGATCTGCTCGCCCGGGTCGAGATCGGTGTTCCCCCGGATGCTGGCCCGGCAGCCGCCGCGTTCCTGGATGCGCTCGACCCGCTGGAAGTCGAACGGGCCGCGCTCGCTCGGATGGACCTGGAGAACGTGCCAGGTGGCGGCACAGCGGCGGTGCTGCGGCAATTGGTGGAATGGGCCCGTGGCGCTTGATCTGTCGGGGGTGCGCCGCGTTGTGGAACGGCTCCTCGATGACGAGCTCCGGTTGTGGCGGGACACCGACGGTGACACGGGTGACGAACTGGACGAGGAGACAGGCGAGCTGAGGCCCGCCGGCCAGGTGACCGTGCCGCTGTGGGAAGGGACTGGGGCCATCGTGCGTCCAGGGCAGCTCTCGGTCGCCCCACCACTGGACGGGGCGGTCGCGTCGCTTCCCGCCCTGACCGCGTACCAGGCGCTGCTGCCCCTCTCCGCGCCACAGGTGACGGTCGACGACGTGCTGAGCGTCTCTCGATCCGTGCGTGACGAGCAGCTGGTGGGCCACCAGTTTCGGGTTGCGGAAGTCGCTGTCGGTACCTATGCGGTGGTGCGCGTGGTGCGCCTGGAGGTGATCAGCTGATGGTGCTGAATCCCCATCCCAACGCGCATCCCGACGCGGCCGCGTTCCGGGACCCGATCGCGTTGGCTGCGGAGCTGGCGCGCATGGGGCCGGCCGTCCGGGCCCGGACGCGGGCGATCACCCGGCATCACGCCATGCTCCTGCGGGTCCGCATCCAGAAGAACGCCTCCGGGCGGCCCGGGCCGAACGTCATCACCGGCCAGTACCGGGCGTCCTGGGACGTCAGGGTGACCGTGACCGGAGGGCAGGTGAGCGCCGTGGTGTTCACGGAGTCTCCGCAGTCACATCGGCTGGAGTACGGCTTCGTCGGCGTCGACCGGCTGGGGCGCCAATACCGGCAACCGCCGTATCCGCACATCGAACCCGCCTTCCGGCAGACCGAGCCCGGCTTTCTGGAGGCGCTGCGCAGCGGAGTGCTGCCACGGTGAGCCCTCCTCGACTGCCACTCACCAGGGCGCTCATCGACGTGCTCACCACCGGGACCGGGCGGCCCTGCGGGCTCACCGTTCTGCCACGCGCGACTGACGGCGGGCCAGCGGCGTACCCGTACCTGATCCTCGACAGCCTGCCCGGCGAGTTCTCCGGCCCGTCGTTCGCTAACTGGCACGCGGACGCGAACTGGACCTACCAGGCGACCAGCGTCGGTGAGCGGGCGGACCAAGTGCAGTGGCTCGGAGACCGGGTCCGTGGCACGCTCTTCGACCGCACGTCGGGCGGCTGGCGTACGGACATCCAGGTCGCCGGGATGCGGGTCATCGACCGGGAGTTGACCTACGACGCCGATGGAGAACCGGTTGACGGTTCACAGGGCAGTATCGTTACCTACGTGCAGCGGTTCACGATCACCGTGACGCCCGCCGCCTGATCCCCTTCGATTCACGACACCTCACCGCGGAGCCACGCGGACGCCCGGCCGACCAGCCCGGCGCAGCACCCGTCCAGGAGTGCCCCGTGGCTCAGCAGCGCTTCATGCGGCGCGGCATCACCAAGATCCTGTGGTTGACGAAGGTGGCCTCCGCCGGCCTCGTCCCGACCCGTGCGGAGATCTCGGCGCCGAACGCCACCGACCTCACCGAGGCGATCAGCGACGTCGACGGCTGGTCGCTGACGAACGAGGCGATCGAGACGCCGGACATGGCGTCGACGTTCTCGTCCTCCATCCCGGGCAACGACAAAGCGGAGAACTCCTCGATCACCTTCTACGAGGACCAGCTCAGCGACACCATCGAGACGCTGCTACCCAAGGGTGCCGTCGGCTTCGTCGTCTTCCTGCGCAAGGGCGACATCCCCGGCTCGAAGTCGATGGACACCTTCCAGGTCCAGGTGGCCTCCCGCACTGCTCAGTACAACGCCGGCAACGAGGCCGCGAAGTTCCAGGCGGTCTTCTCCATCACCTCTCCGCCGGCCCTCGACGCCGCCGTCCCGGCCGCCTCCTCCACCTCTACCTCCGCCTCGTCCTCGTCGTCGTCCGGAGGCAGCTGATGGCCGCCGGAAAGCCTCAGGGCCTGGCCACCTGGGAGCAGAAGATGGAGCGGCTGCGGCGCCGCTCGCTGCCAGAGCGCGTCCTGCGGATCTGCGACAACGCAGCCTTGCGGGCGGAGTACGACGAGGCCAGACGAGCCGCCGACCGTGCGCGGGTCCTGGCCAGGAGCGACGCGGACAACGGCCTCCTCGCCGAGCGAGCCGCGGAGACAGGTCGGCGGTACGACGCCGCGGCCGAAGCTCTGCGCGCGGCCTCGATCCACCTCACCTTCCGCGCGCTGCCGCGCCCAGTCCTCGAGGAGCTCCTCCACACACACCCGCCCACCGACGAACAGGCGGCCGACGGGTCGGCGTTCAACCCCAACACCTTCCCCGCCGCGCTCATCTCGGCGTCGTCCACAGACGGCATGACCGAGGTCGAGGCCCGCGAGCTGCTGGACGTCTGGTCGGCCCCGGACGCGAACGCCCTGTGGGAGGCCGCCTGGGAGGTGCAGCAGGAGGCCCGTACCGACCGGGCCGACCTGGGAAAAGACTGAAGGCCGACCCGCAGCTGAGGGCCGAGCTGGAGCTGTGCGAGCAGTACGGCATCCCTCACTCGCGGTTCCTCGGCGGGGACGGCCGTTGGAGCGACCTGGACCGGGCCAAGGCCCTGGCCTGGCAGCAGTGGCAGCGCGCGGTGTGTCCGGACTGTCGTACGCGGCTCGACGAGTGGGACCAGGCCGTGGGCGGGCACCGGCACGCGTACGTCACGGACACCGTGCGCTGTCCTGGCTGCGAGCTGATCGCCCAGGAGCGCGACCAGGTGCCCGAGGGACGCGCCGGGTACGGCATCAAGGTCACCCTGCTGCCCCGGCACGCCTATGAGGCGCTGCAGCGCGACGCCCCGCCAGACCAGTCCGACCAGTCCGAGCTGACGACGGGCGGGCGGTGAGCGGGCCGGATGGCGACCTACAACCTCACCGTCCAGCTGACAGCTCAGGCCAACAGCCTTATCTCCGGCCTGCGTTCGGCCGCCGACGCGGCCCAGGACCTGGGCCGCCGCACCCGCGACCTCGACCGCCGTCTCGACACACTGGACGCCTCCAGCCGCCGCACCGCCCGGCAGATCAACACCCTCGGCGCCCAGGCTCGTACCGCCGCCTCCCGCCTCGGCACCCTCAGTGCACGCGGCAGCCAGACAGGTCGCGGGCTGCGCCAGGCGGGCAACGACGCCAACACGCTTGAGCGCTCTCTCCAGGGCGCCGGCCGCCAGGCCACCGCCCTCACCAGCCTCCTCGCCGGTGGCGCCCTGGTCCTCGGCACCGAACAGCTCGTCGAGGAGGGCAACCGCTACCAGCGGCAGATGAACACCTTCCAGGCGGTGACGGGGGCCACCGCCGGGCAGATGCAACGTGCGGCCTGGATGGCCAACCAGCTCGGTAACGACCTCACCCTGCCGACCACCACCGCGGCCGACGCCGCCGAGGCGATGGTGGAGCTGGCGAGGGCGGGCTTCCGCACCGACCAGGCCATCACGGCCACCCGCGCCTCGCTCGAACTCGCCTCCGCCGCCGGGGTCAACGCGGCCGACTCGGCGCGCTACCTCGGCTACATCATGGACCAGTTCGGCCTCGCCGCCGACCAGGCCGCCCGTGCCTCCGACATCCTCGCCGCTACCGCGAACAACGCCTCCGGCGGCATCATCGACATCTACTACGCGATGCGCTACGCCGGTCCGGTCGCCGCCGGCCTCGGCGTGAGCATGGAGGACGCGGCCAGCGCGATCGGCATGCTCGGCAAGGCCGGCATCCTCGGCCAGACCGCCGGTACCGCGCTGCGCGGCATGATGGCCAACCTCGCCGCGCCCACCAAGGAGATGCGCGACGGCCTGGAGGCCCTGGGCATCGAGGCCTGGGACGCGCAGGATCGGTTCAAGGGCCTGCGGTACGTCATCGAGGAGCTGAGCCGCTCCCAGCACGAGATGTCCCAGCAGGACTTCACCGCCGCGGTGAAGAAGGCGATGGGCAAGCCCGCCATGTCGGGCGCCATCGCGCTGGCCCACCAGGGCACCGAGTCCTTCGACGCACTCAGCCAGGCCGTACGGGAGAGTGGCGCTGCCGCACAGATCACCGCCGCCCGCGGACAGGGGCTCGCGGGCGCGATGACAGTGCTGCGCAAGCAGGCCCAGCAGACCGGGCTCGCGCTGTACGACGCGATGGCCCCGGGCCTGGAGTACGTCACCCGGCTCCTGACGCGCGGCATGTCCAGCGCGACCCCGTATCTCGTCGCCGCGATCGAGTACGGGCGCGACCTGGCCACCCTCTACGGCCCGGAACTCAGGGACAGCGCACGCGGCGGACTCGGCGAACTGGTCGAGGAGGCCGAGCAGCTCCTCGGCCCGCTGCAGGCCCTCGGCGAGCACGGCCTGGCCACTGGGCTGAACCTCCTCGTCAACGCGGCCCGCACCCTGGGCGAGGTCCTCGGCAACGCCGCCGAGGGCGCCGCACCGGTCGCCTCCGCGCTCGGTGTGCTCGGCGGCGAGTCCAGCGGAGCCAGCACCAGCCTCGACGTTCTCGTCACGGCCGCCGACCTCGCCATGTCCGCGGTCGCCGGGCTGTCCGCCGTGCTCGTGCCGGTGGGTGAGGTGGTCGGATCTCTGGTGCGGGCGTTCGGGTCGCTGCCCGGGCCCGTGCAGACGGCGATCGCCGCCATGTTCCTTGCCCGGCGCCTCGGGCCGGTGCTGGGCGGGCTCGCCTCGACGGTGGGCGGTCGGCTGACCGGTGCCTGGCGGGGCTTCGGCGCGCAGATGCAGGTGCAGCAGAACCTGGCCGCGCGGTCCGGGGTGTCACTGTCGAGGTACGCGGCGGCGTTCGCGGTACTGCAGACGCGGATCCCCGTGGTGGGTCAGATGGCCGCCGCCTTCCGCGGCGCACAGGGCCCGACGTCCGGTTTCGCCGGCACGCTCAGCGGCGTGGCCCGCGCGGCCGGGGCGGGGCTCCTCGGCGCCGGCCGTGGGCTCGTGGCGTTCATGGGCGGGCCGTGGGGTGCCGCCATGGTCGCCGCGACCTTCGGTCTCGGGCTCCTCGCCGACCAGCAGCGGAAGGCCGCCCAGGCGGCGGCCGAACACGAGCAACGGGTGAGCACGCTCACCGACGCGTTGCGCGAGTCCAACGGTGTCGTCGACGACAACGTGCGCCGGGCCGCCGCCCAGACCCTGCTCGACACCAAGGTCCGTGACGGCAAGGAGAAGCTCGTGGACGTCATGGAGAGTGCCGGCGTCTCCATGCGCGAGCTCACCGACGTCTACCTGGGACAGGGACAGTCGCTGGAAGACCTGCAGGCGGAGCTGGACGCGACCGCCGAGGCGAACGTCAAGTGGATCGCCACGCAGAACGGCGCCGCGAAGACGTACACCGACACCGGCCTGAAGGCCCGGACCGCCGCGGACGCGCTCGGTGAGGTCAAGGGCGAGATGGCCGAGAGCGTCAGGAACGCCAAGCGCCTCGCCGACGCCAGCAGCGACACGAAGGCCGGGACGAGCGCGTACGACCGGCTCAGGACCGCCGTGGGCGACCTCGCCGACAGGACCGCCGACGCCGACACCCGGACGCGTGCACTGAAGGACGCCCTCGACCTCCTGTCCGGCGGCAGCATCTCCCTCCAGGCCGCCGAGGCCCGCGTCAACAGCGCCGTCCTCGACGTGAACGAGGCCATGGCAGACGGCATCGACAAGGCCGACGGCTACGGCAAGGCCCTGCTGAACAACAACGGCACCCTGAACACCGCCAGCCGTAACGGCCAGCAGCTCTACCAGTCCCTCACCTCCCTGAGCGACGCCGCCGCCGACGCGTCCGTCTCCGCGTACGCCCTCGCCCAGCAGAACGGGCGGCCGCTCACCGAGTCCCTGTCGGCGGCCCGCGCGCAGATGACGAAGGCGAGGGCGGCCGCAGTCGAAGCGGCCCAGGGCTACGGGCTGACGCGCGCGCAGGCCGAGGCGGTGGCCGACAGTCTCGGCCTGCTGCCGTCGAGGGTGTCGCTCCTGCTGGAGACGGAGGGCATGGACTCCACGCTGGCCGATCTCCTCGCCGTCCAGGCCGAGTTCGACCGGTTCCCGAAGAAGACCACAATCCAGGTGGACTCCCTCAGTACGGAGGCGCAGAAGGACCTCAAGGAGCTGGGCTACAGGGTCGAGACCATCCCGGGCACCCGGCAGATCAGGATCACGGCTCCGACGAAGAGCGCCCGCGGCGCACTCCAAGCCCTCATCGACCAGCTCAGCACCACTCCCGACCGCAAGACGGTGAAGGTCAGCGCCGCGACAGCCGGCGCGCTCACCAGCCTGAAGGCCGTGGAAACCCAGCTGACCAAGACGCCGTACGCCAGGACCGTCACCATCAGCGCGCCAACAGCGGCCGCTCGCAAGGCACTTCAGGACCTCGGCTTCCAGGTGCAGGACATGCCGGACGGCCAGGCCGAGGTCACCGTCCCCGTCCAGCCGCCGCTGACCGCGCTCCACACCATCCAGGGCGCGATCAACAACATCACCGGCAACAACGTCGGCGTGGGCGTCTACCTCAAGGCCACGTCCTGGGACCGGGACGGCAACGGCATCCCCGACGCCATCCAGGCCCGCGCGGACGGCGCGGTCGTCGACTACTTCGCCAACGGTGGCGTACGGCGTGAGAACCACGTCGCGCAGATCGCCCCCGCCGGCTCCTGGCGGGTGTGGGCCGAGCCGGAGACGCAGGGTGAGGCGTACGTGCCGCTCGCCGCAAGCAAGCGCCCGCGCAGCAAGACGATCGTCGAGGAGGTCGTCCGGCGCTTCGGCGGTGACGTCACCTGGTACGCGGGCGGCGGCCTGTCTGGCTGGTCCTACAGCCCCTCCGCCGGGAGCGAGTTGATCTCGGTGACGACGATCCGGTCGGACTCCATGCGCACCGTGAAGCGGAAGGGCAAGGAGGTCGAGGTCTTCGACCTGTCGAAGTTCGAGAAGAACCTAGACAAGGCGGAGAGGAGGTCCGAGCGGTGGCGCAAGGACCTGCGAACCGTCGCCGGCCGGGCGGGCCAGGACGTGGCCGACGCGTTGGAGGCGATGGGCGAGGACGGCATCGAACTGACCCACAAGATGGCCACCGGCTCGTCGAAGTACCTCAAGGAGATGGCCTCCGACCTGGAACGGCTGGGGCTGGTCGCGAAGGCGTCCCTGGGTGACTTCACCACCCAGCTCAAGCGGGCCGTGAAGGACCAGAGCGCCTTCGAGAAGAACCTGACCACGCTCGCAGCCCTCGGCTACGGGGACCTCGCCGCGAGGCTCGCCGAACAGGGTGACGAAGCCGCGGAGGACCTGGCCGCCGAGGCAGTGAAGGACAAGAAGAAGGCGAAGAAGGCCGACGACACGGCGAAGGCGGCAGACAGGACGCTCGCAGCCGAGGACCTCACCGACCTCCTCGACATCATCGGCGCGATCAGGTCGAGCAGCACGGGCATCCACAAGGTCGCCGACACCACCGGCCTGGAGGAGGACCGCGTCATCGAGGTCGGCAACCTCGGCAGGTCACGCATCAAGGCAGCCCTCGGCTCCCGCGCATCGAGGTTCCTCGACGACCTGGCCAAGGCGACCAAGGGCCTGGCCTACGCGAACGGTGGCGTCTGGGAGCCCGGGATCTACTCCTCTCCCACCGCCCTGATCAAGTTCGCGGAGGCGAGTACGGGTGGTGAGGCGTTCATCCCACTCGCCTCCGCCAAGCGCACGGCGGCGACGGCGGTACTCGCCGACGTGGCGCAGCGCTTCGGCCTCCAACTCACCTCAGACACAGGACCAGTTGGTCCCGTGCACACGGTCGACGCCCGCCCGGCCGGATCCGTTCAGGTCGTCGTCGTACGGGAGCAGCAGCCGCTGATCGGCACCATGCCGGTCACCGTGTCCTCAACTCAGGCCAGTCCACAGCAGATCGGCGCCGAGGTCATGCGCCGCCTGCGCAACGCGCGGAGAGGTGGCCGGCTGTGACGGCGGAACTCGCCGAGTGGCAGATCGAGGTCGCCGGAGTCCTGATCGGCGCCGGAACCGACGTCCTGGTGAGCGAGGTCGAAGGTCTCGGTATCCCCGAACTTCGTACACAGGATGTGGATAACCCCGTCGGGGACGGCGCGTTCCCCGGCATCGACCTCTACAGCGTACGGACAATCCGTGTCGAGGCGGGCATCCGCACCACCGGCAATCCGGCCGCGGCCCTCGACGTGCTGGGCCGGCTCCACCGCGCCGCCGACGATCCCGCGGTACGGACGGACGCGGGTGCGCAGTCCGTGCTGCGCCTGCGCTGGCCGGGCCGTACGACGCGTCGCCTCTACGGCCGTCTGCGCCGAGTGGAGACCACGAGCACCGCGAACACGCTGCACGGCTGGATCCCCCTCGACCTGGAGTTCGCGGCACTCGACCCACGCTTCCACGCCGACGACGCCTCCGCCCTCACCCTCGCCCTGTCCGCCGACGGCCTGGGCGGCTTCCGCGCGCCGCTCGTCGCCCCGCTGACGACCGGTGTCGCGATCCCCGACGAACGGCGTGGCTGGGTACACAACGACGGCGACCTACCCGCCTGGCCGTCACTCCGCATCACCGGACCGTGCGCCAACCCGCGCATCCGCCACGTCGAATCGGGTCAGGTCATCGAGCTGTCCGTCGCCCTACGGAGCGGCGAACAGGTCGACATCGAGACGCGGCCCGGCACCCGCTGGATCCTCCGCGACGGGACCGGCAACCTCGCCCCCGCGCTCTCCCTCGCCTCCCGGCTGGACACCTTCGTCATCCCGCCGGGCACCTCGGAGATCTGGTGGACCGCCCGCGACTACACCAACGCGACCCGGCTGGCCGTGACCTGGCGCGCGGCCTACGCCGCCCTGTAGCCCACCGAGGAGTTCCCACGTGACCCTGATCAACCCACCGCTGCTCACCCACGGCGGCACGCACGCCGCCCGGGCCTTCCGCATGATGGTCCGCGATCTCGCCCGCGGCTCGCAGGGAGTGACCGAGGGCGACGACCTGAAGGTAAGGCAGCTGTCCACGCCCGGCGCCGGCGTGCGGGTGGCGGACGGCTCCGCGGTGATCCGAGGTGCAGCCTGGGGGCAGGGCTCGTACACGCAGTACAACATCGGCGACGCCACCGTGCCCATCGCGCCCACCGGGGCCACCGCCCGCTCGGACCTGGTCTGCCTGCGAGTGGAGGACCCGGAGTACGAGGGCACACTGAACCCGGAGGTCGACGAGATCGGCTACTTCCACGTGGTCAGCAACGTGTCGGCCACGGCGACGACCGTGCCCTCCGGGATGACCGCGATCCCGCTCGCCCGCATCGACATCCCCGCCAACACCACCGTGATCACGGATTCGGTGATCACCGACCTGCGACAGATCGCGAACCCACGCCGCGAGCGACGCCTGTACACCGCCTTCCCCGGCTCCCTGAGCACGCTGACGTACTCCGACAACAAGTGGCACACCTGGCCGGTGGCGGCCAAGTGGTCGGTGCCCGTGCCCTCCTGGGCGACCACGGCGAAGCTGGTCACCACGGTCGCCGGGCTGCGGCTGACCCGCGCGGACGTGTACGCGAGGATGCAGAACGTCCTGGGCGGCGCCGTCTTCGGCCAGGACACCGCCATCGACGACGACCAGGGATCCGGAACCCGCCGCAACACCGTCGTCATCGCCGACAGCATCACCGTCACGGCCACTCTGCGCGGCACCACGCAGAGCCTGTACGTGCAGACGTACATGTCGAAGAGCGAGACCGGCGACCTGTCGGTCGACGCCGCCACCTCACTGGTCGCGGACATCGAGTTCACCGAGAGCGTGCGGTGAGGCCGAGCCGATGACGACGTCCTACCGCTACCGCAGCTGGCACGCCCTGACCGGCGAACCGCTGGCCTCCGATCTTCCGCTTTCCGAGGTCGAGTTCGGCCTGTCCCTCAACGCGACCGGCGACCTCACCGGCCGCCTGGAGCCGCGCTTCGCCCACCTCCTCCCCGCCCAGCTCGATCCCGGCAACACGCTGCTCACCGTCGAGCGGGACGGCACCCTGCTGTGGGGTGGCATCGTCTGGCGTGCGGAGCCGGAGGGTGCCGCGTACCCCGTCGAGGCCGCAGGGTGGGGCAGCTACCTGCACCGTCGCCACGACGTCCACGGCAACCTGAACGGCCGAGGCCCGTACACCTACGCAGACCCCTGCCAGGTCATCCGCGACGTCTGGGCGTACGCGCAGTCCCAGCCCGACGGCGACCTCGGCGTGACCGTCGACGGCACCACCGGCAAGGCCACGGCCGGCACCCCTGCCGAGCCGTACACCACCGACTGGTGGGAGGCCCCGCTGCTCGGCGAGGTCGTCGACGACATGACGCAGGTCGACGGCGGTCCCCAGTGGACCGAGACCACCGACTGGAGGCCCACCGGCCGCCCGGGCGGCCGCATCCGTCTCGGCTGGCCCCGGCTGGGCACCCGTCGCACCGACATCGCCTTCACCTCCGGTGTCAATGTCGCCACCACCGTCCCGGTGTCCTACGACGCCGACGAGTACGCCCAGGTCGTCATCGCCCTCGGCGCCGGAGAGGGCCGCAGCCGACGCCGCGCGATCGACGCGATCCGCAACGGACGCCTCCGTCTGGAACACGTCCTCGAAGTCCCTGCCGAGAAGGCCAATGACCGGCTGGCGGCCCGTGCGCGCGCCGAACGCACCTCCCGCCAGGTCCTCGGCGAGGTAACCGAGATCCAGGTCCTCGACCACCCGGCCGCCCCGACCGGCAGCTGGCAGATCGGCGACGACGTCCGGGTGTCACTCCACGACCAGTGGTCGGACTACGACGGCTGGGGCCGCGTCACCGCCTGGACCCTCCGCCCGCCCCAGGGCAACGACCCCGAACGCGTCACCCTCACCCTCGCCCGCGCCGACCGTTTCACCTACGGGAGCTGACCGACCGCCATGGCCAACGACCTCGCCAAGCTGGCGGCCCGCATCGCCGCCCTCGAACACCGTCTCACCCAGCAGACCCGCACCTCCCGCCTCGCCTACTCCTCGCTGGAGAACGGCGCTCTGGACGTGTACGACGAGGACGGCTCGTTGCGCGCCGTCATCGGCCAGCAGCCCGACGGCACCACCAGCGTGAACGTCGTCAACGGCCCGCCGCCCTCGCAGCCCACCGCGCCGATCGTCGCATCCGTCCTCGGCGGCGTCACCGTCTCCTGGGACGGAGGCTTCACCGACGGCTCCACCGTCTCCCTGGACTGGGCCCGGCTCGAAATCCACGCCTCCACCGACGCCACCTACGACCCGAGCCCAGCCACCCTCCAGGCGACGATGGAGACCGCCCAAGGTGCGACCGTTGTCGTGCCCTGCGATACCGACGTCTACGTGCGCACGCTGGCCCGCAACACCTCCGGCGCCGCCTCCCCGCCCACGGTGGCAGTGGGACCGTACGGGCCGGCGCCCGTCATCGCCGACGACGTCCTGGACGGCATCGTCACCACGATGAAGTTGGCCGACGACGCGGTGACGGACGCCAAGGTCGCGGTCGCCGCGATCGACTCCGTCGCGCTCGCCGACAACGCGGTCACTGCCGGGAAGATCGCGGCCGGTCAGATCCTGGCCAGGCACCTGACCGTGGGCTCCGTGCAGGCCGGCGCACTGGCCGCGGCCTCCGTCTCCGCCGACAAGATCGCGGCGAACTCGGTGACGACGGGGAAGATCGCCGCGCTGGCGGTGACCGCTGACCAGCTGGCCGCGAACTCGGTGACAGCTGCCAAGATCGCGGTCGGGTCCGTCGACGCCACGCACATCAAGGCCGGAGCGATCACCACGGACAAGCTCGACGCCAACGCGATCAACGGCAAGGTGATCACCGGCGCCACCGTGCAGACGGCCACATCGGGGGCCCGTATCGTCCTGAACGCCTCCAACCTGACCGGGTACGGCACCGGTGGCAGCAAGATCGGCATCGAACCCAACGCCACGTACCCGTACATCTACTGGTCGTCGAGTGACGGCACGAACAAGGCGGTCGCCAACGTCTCGGGCGGCAGCGCCGACGCCAACCTGGGTCTCAACAGCGGGACGTTCGTCGACTCCGCCGACAGCGTCACCTACAAATGGCGCACGTGGTTCGGCAACGACTTCTGGGTCGCCGAGCGCGTCAACGCCTCTACCAGCGCGCCCAACGGCGGCCGCCTCTACCTGGGCAGGAGCACGGCACAGTTCAGCGCCGGCCCCAGCGGGACCATGACCCTGACGGCAGAGGCCGGAATCCGCGCCGCAGGGACCTTCCGCGCCGACAACATCAGTGTGGGCACGGTGTCGATCAGCCCCGTGGCGGGCACCCCCACGTCCGTCACGCTCTCTGGCGGCAGTATCAGCGGCACCAGTTTCCGTGCATTCGTCACGCCCATCACGTCTCTGCCCGGGACCCAGGTCCTCGGGGTCAGCTGCAACAACGTGAGTTCCGCCGGGATGACGATCTGGCTCACACGCACCAACACCACCACGACCGGCGTCTACTGGATGATCATCGGAGATGACTAACCCATGGCTGCCCAAGACGACGAAACCGAGCCCGAGCCGGTCACCCTCGTGGCCACATGCCGAACTTCCGGCTGCCCATCGCAGGACCAGCCATTCGTCGGCACCTACTACGCCAACGCGGAGCCGCCGCTCTATCGAGGCCTGTGCATGGGGTGCGGCCAGCCGGTCAGCGACCTGAGGCTTGTCCCGTAAAGATCTTCGAGTCAGCGGGGCCGTGATCGGCTACCGCCCGCGCTGCTCGCCTACCGGCTGAGTGCGAGGTTGTGCAGGCGGGCGATTCCACTCATCGCGTGATGGACTCCGTCGCCCCGCCGAGCCTTGGGTGGCGCCCCCACCGGCCCTTGGCGACCTGGGTCAGTCGAAGAGGGCAACGACTCCGTTTACCCAGATCGCGAGAAACGCAAGGGCCCCCACCAGGCAGCCGACGCCCGCCAGCACACCGCCGACCGTCCACGGCTTGGAGGGCGCCTCCTCGCACTTCTCCTCCAGGCCGTCCCGATAGGAGTCGGGGTCGTCCCAGTCGACGGAGTGCCCCAGCTCCTCGGCGCAGGCGGTCCGCACTGCGACGAGCTGCTTCTCCGCGAAGGAGGTGGCAGCCATCGCCTCGGGGCTGCGCCAGGCGATGGCCTTCATCCGCCATCCGGGAGACCCGTACCGCGCCTCGAAGGCGGCGGTCTCGTCGGCGTTGCGGTCCTCTTCGAGGTACATCCAGCGTCCGGCCTCGGCGGCATCGCCGTAAAGCCGGTATACCTCGGCCAGACGCCGGCGGAGTGTCAGGTCGTACGGGAAGGAGGAGACGAGACCGCGCAAACGCTGGCGCGCGACGGGAACCCGGCCGGCTGCCAGGTCTGCATCGACTCGGGCAAGGGTCTCTCTCAGGGGCATGAACAGATGATCGGGTACCGCACCGGTTCACGTCGACTTGGTTTGTTGCTCAGCACTTGCCGCTCTCGACGGCAGCGACTGAACCCCACCGAGACGGGACATCCTCAATTACCGGACAGCCCTTGATGGCGCAAACGCCCTGATCGGAGAGAAGGGCGCGGCTGGGTGAATCAGCGGTTGGGAACCGTCGAGGTGACACAGCGGACGCCCGCTCTTTGCAATGGCTGCACGAGCGCGACGGGGCGGTTCACGCTCCAACGTAGACGAGCGCGAGCCCGGGGACGGAAACGCGGGCCACTTACGTCCGCCACCGCTGAACGGCCACGTGAGTTAGGCTCCGCGCGGTGGGTGACCCTCTACCCAACATGTGCAGCCCGATCTTGAGGGACCGCCAGTTGGCCACTGGCGCGGTTCACTCATGCGGAGGCGCGGGGGAGAAAGCGTCCTGACGTGGCTCTGCCACTGTCCGCAGACCAGTTCCTCGCCGCCCTGAAGAGGTCCGGCGTCCACGTCGTCGAGCACGGCGACTGGCGTACCCACAACCGCAACCACAAGGGCGCCTGGGGCCCGGTCCACGGCGTGATGATCCACCACACCGGCCCGTACTCCACCGAGGCCGGCATGGTGGAGCTCTGCCGTACCGGCTACACCTCGCTCCCCGGGCCGCTGTGCCACGGCGTCATCGACCGCTCCGGCACCGTGCACCTCGTCGGTTACGGCCGCGCCAACCACGCCGGCTCCGGCGACGACGACGTCCTCAAGGCCGTCATCGCCGAGAGGTCGCTGCCGCCGGACGACGAGGCCAACACCGACGGCAACTCCCACTTCTACGGCTTCGAGTGCGTCAACACCGGCGGTGGACAGGCGTGGCCGCAGGCCCAACTCGACGCCATGCACAGGGTCAGCGCGGCCCTGTGCCAGGCGCATGACTGGAGTGCGCGATCGGTGATCGGCCACAAGGAGTGGCAGCCCGGCAAGCCGGACCCGGCCGGCATCTCGATGGACGACTTCCGCACCGCGGTCGCCAAGCACCTCAGCGGAAAGCCGACCAGCAGCACGCCGTCGAAGGACAACCCCGAGTACGCGCCGTTCCCCGGTGCTGGCTACTTCCGTACCGGTCGCCGCTCTGCCCTGGTCACCGCGATGGGCGAGCGGCTCGTCGCCGAGGGCTGCGGGAGGTACGCCAAGGGCCCCGGCCCCTCGTGGACCGAGGCCGACCGGCGCTCGTACGCCGCCTGGCAGCGCAAGCTCGGCTACTCCGGTGACGACGCCGACGGCATCCCCGGCCCGACCAGCTGGGCCAGGCTCCGCGTCCCCAACCCCTGACCCACGGCATCGAGAGGACAACTTCCCCGTGGCCACCTCCACCAGAACGCCCAAGCTCCTCGCGGACATTGCCGAGCGCTCCGTACTGACGTACGTCGAAGCGTTCCTCGGCCTCCTCCTCGCGTCCGAGACGACCAACCTCGTCGCCCTGTCCACACTTGAGTCGGCGGCCATCGCCGCGATTCCCGCGGGCCTCGCCGTCGCCAAGGGCGCCGTCGGCTCCCTCCTCGGTCGCGCCGGCACGGCTTCGTGGCTCCCGGCCGACAGCGACCCGGCCTCCATCACCATCAACTGATCAGGAGCAACAAGCGCCATGCCCGACGGAGAGATCGCCCTGGAGCTCGCCGAACTCCGCCGCGCCCTCGAAGTCGGGCTCGCGCGGATCGACGGCCAACTCGCGCTTTTGGTCCAGCGTTCCGACCAGACTGACAAGGCCATCGAGGAACTGGACGGCCGGGTCACCGCTCTCGAGCGCTCCCGCTGGCCACTCCCAACTATCAGTGCACTCACTGGTGTTGCCGCATTCGCTGTCGCCCTCTGGTCGGCACTCGCCCGGTGAACCCGGCGGGCCCACCGGCCACCGCAACCGCGTCAGCGCGTGACGGCAATCACGCTCTTGATCGGAGCGACACGCTCTTTATGAAGATGCTATGAGATCACGTGTTCGATAAGTTGTGCCGCGACCATCACTCTCAGTCGCAGGGGGAACAACTTTGCGTACACGCAGGAGACTTGCGGCCCTCATATCCATCGCAGGCGTGGGCATAGCCCTGCCGCTCGCAGGAGCGGCACCGGCACAGGCGGCCGCTCCGACGACCGCCTGCAACACCATGTACAGCGCCCAGATCACCTTCTGGGCCATGACCTGCAGCCGACCGGGTCAGCCCGTGATCGGCGGCTTCGCCACCTGGCGGAACGTACCGATCACCTACGACCAGGTCAGCACCACCGCGACCGTGCAGACGGCGAACTACCTGCGCGTGACGCCCAACACCGACGGCAACGAGTTCGGCCGGAACATCGAGATCGGCCTGTACGCCGAGAAGACCGGCAAGACCACGATGAAGTACGGGCCCCGCTGGACCGAACTCGGCAAAAGCGGCGGACGCACCAAGGCCATCACCGCCGGAGTGAACCCCACCAAGCAGGACAAGCGGAACCACACCTACATGGTGGTCCGCCAGGCCACCGGCAACCAGTGGGACGTCCTGTACGACTTCAACACCGTCGGTAGCACCACCGACCAGCTCAAGGTCATCGGAGGCGCCACCAACCGCGTCGACGTCGGTCTCGAGGTGACGGGCCCCCAGTACACGAACGTCCCGAGCATCGCCAACCGCATGCAGTTCATGGACGGCAACAAGTCCTGGCACCAGGTCGCCACGAAGAACGTGGCCAAGGTTCTCTCGCTGCCCGCCTGCAGCAGCACGAACAAGCCGCCGTACTGCTTCACGAGCAAGCTGACGGACACCACCACGTTCACCCAGTGGTCGGCGAGCAAGCCGCGCAAGCCGGCGCCCTCCGTCACTGTCACGCGAGCCTCGGCCGTGCCGTCCTCGTGGGCTTTGCTGCGGCAGGCCGAGGGCATACCGGCCGTCGTCAACGGCGTCGACCAGAACGCCTTGTCCTCGTGTCTGGACCGGGACCCCGACAGCTGCCTCCAGACGGTGCCCGGTCTCGCCGAGTGCGTGCGGACCGCCCACGTCTGCAACGCCGTCGCTGTGGAAGCCAAGCCGCAGGCCATGGCCGCCCGCGCCGTCGGCGACGCGCCCAGCGCGGCATCCCTGCGCGAGCGCGCCGCGCACTCCTTCGCCGTCGACCCACGGCACGTCGACCTGGCCCGGTCGTCGACCACCGGGGAGCGGTCCCTGGGCACCGGGACTGAGCCGACGTGGACCGTCAGCTCCCAGCAGATGACACCGGGACTCGAGCACGACCACCGGCGCTACCGCGGCTTCACCGCCGTGTACTCGGCCCGAACCGGCCAACTCCTCGAAGCCTGCTGGGGCGGGATGTGCCGTTCCTGACCGGACGGAACCAGCAGGACTCCACCCGCGACGGCCGCCACGAGCGATCCCGGCCGATGCCTTCCCTCATCCGAGACTTCACCGCGCTTCCCAGGGAGCAACTCCGTATGCAGCACCCCAACCACCGAATACGGCTGGTCCGCTGGGCCCGCCGAGCGGCAGCCGCCTGCGCCGTGACCCTCCTGACCACGACCGCCGCGACCGCAGCACCTACTGAGGCGCACACACCGCGACCCTCGACGACCGCAGGGTTCGTCAAAGCCTCGTCCGTTCCCAAGTCCCAGCTGAAGAAGCTGAGCCACCCGGTGCCCTTCGCCACCTACGAGCGCTCGCACGGCAAGCGGGCGCGGCTCGGGCACACAGCGAGGCGCGCACCCGCCGACGATCAGTCCGACCTGCGCCAGCAGTGCGAGCAGCATGCGGCGGCCGCGAAGACCCAGGCCGGCTGGATCAAGAGCCGCTTCGAGAGCTGTCAGAAGAGGCCGTACGACCTGATCCTGCGCGACAAGAACGGCACCGAGGCCATCGGCCGTCTCTGGTTCGACATGTGGACCCTGGGCTTCGCCTACGACGGAAGCCGCAGGGTTGACTACCTGGCCAGCGTCGAGAACATCCGCGTGCAGACCGCGGGTACCGAGGACGCCACCAAGTGGAGCGTCGGGCAGTTCTTCCGGGACGATGTCAACGCAAGCGCAAGCGACCCCAACCCGCAGATCACCGCTCCCAGCACCGTCCAGCGCGACGAACTCCTCGGCGTCTGGAACGACAAGCCCACCTGGACGCTCACGTACACCTCCCCCGACCTGGGTGCCCAGTTCGACTCCGGTAACCAGCAGAAGGTCGCGGGAACGGTCTCCATGGACCTCGGCGTCTCGTCGCCCAGTGTCTCCCCGTACAGCGAGGTCGACGCCTTCCACTCCGGCGTGCGCTTCGACTACGCCGGACCAGTGGCAGGCAAGCACCTGGGTACCGTCTTCACCGGAGCCCGCGTGGAACTCGTGATGAGCCGCAAGGACTCCGCCGTCAAGGAGAGCGCCCTGCACATCTACGACGCCCTGAAGCACCCGGAGCGCACCTTCCCGTCCTTCGCGGGCAAGACCATCCCCGGGGAGAAGGAACCCCTGCACCGGCTGATCGACAAGGACAAGCAGAAGGCGAACCGCAAGAAGTCCATCGCGGAATGTAACAAGGTGTGGGGCGACTACTCCGGGTCGGGCTTGGAGTGCGACGAGTACCCGTTCGCCAGTACGAGAGAAGGATCGACCAAGGGTGACAACCGGTACTCCGTCCGCCTGATCACGGGCACGGACAACAACGCCGGCGGCAACATGATCCTGGCGATGTACAGCGCCAACCGAGTCCTGGACGGCGACCCCTTCTACGTGAAGATCACTGACTGACAGAGAGGCACCCCATGGCACTCCTCGCCGAGTACAGCGTCACCGCAAGCCCCGACCGGCGAGTCGTCGAGGTCTACGACGCCGACGCCTACCTCGGTGACCAGGCAGCCATGGCAGCCGCGGAGGTACAGGTGGTAGCCGGCAACGGCTACCACCTGTACCTGCTCAGCCGCCAGCCCGACATCGACGTAAAGGTCACCGTCCGCATCTGGGACACACCCCCCGAGCCCCCCGCCGACGCCGAAGGCCACACCCCGGTCAGCATCGAGTCCGAGACCGGCACCCTCGTCGTCAACCAGCTGACTCTGGGCCCGGCTGGCCAGATGACCCTGCCCCGCCCGGGGGTGTACGAAGGCTACGCGTGGTGGGCCGGACGCGAGGCGGCGTCCGCCTACTACGACGAGATCCTCAAGAGCATCACCGGTGACTGGACCGGGGAGCAGATCCAGCACGCCTGGGACCAGTGCCCCGCTGACGAACGCTACGTCCTTGACCTGGCCTTCACCCGGGAGTCCGAACCGGACGACGAGGACGACGACTGACAGCTCTCGCTCGCCGTAGACCAGGAATCTTCGCGGAGAGACGCGCATGCCAGCAGGGCCCGCTGCTCCACAGCTCCCCGTTGGCGGAACCCTGCCGTCAAAACCCCGGCTTCATGTTGGTGGCAGACACTGCCCTCCCCTCGGGTCCCGTTGGTCGCCGAAGGCGATCCCGTTCGCGGCAATCGTCTCCCTGTCCGCTGGATCGTTCGGAAAGGATCAGCCGCCGGTTCAACCCCGAATCGTGCGCCCCAAGGCCGTCCGCGGGTCCCGCTCAGGACGGTCCAGGGGCATCAGCAGTGAAGGGCGGGTTCCGGCTTCGCTCCCTTCACCAGCGACTTCACCAGCGTGAACAACTTGCCGGTCTGGGGGGCGTGCTCCAGTCGGGTGTCGACCGGAGCGACGGCCACACGGTACGCCGCGAGCTGCGCCGCACTGGCTTGCCCCACGACCAGCCCTCCTCCGCAGAGTTGGGTGAGCTCATCCGCATCCTCTGCCTGCAGTTCCGACATCGTGTCTTCGAAGGCGGCGGACGCGGCCTGGATGAGCGCCTGGCGTTGTTCGGGACTCACGCGCTTCAGCGCGGTGTCACTGATGAAGGGGACGACCATGCGGGGCCACAGCACCAGATTCCCTGTGAGGTACTTCTTGGAGGAGGCGTAGCCCTCGTGGTTGAAGGAGGCGATCGAGGACTCGATGCCGTCCATGTCGCTGACCGACCCGGACAGCGGATACCAGCGGGTGCGTGCGCCCAGAGCGTGGAAGGTGTCGTCTGCCAGCTTCGACTGTGCCACGCCGACGAGCCGCCCGTGCAGACCGGTGGGGGTCGGGGCTGAGCGACCCGCGGTGAACAGGTAGCGAAACTGGCCCGGGAGCAGGCCGAGGCCAGTGACCCCCGGGACGCTCAGTGCGGTGCCCAGCCGCTTGTAGAGGGGGCTCTTGAACAGCCGTTCCTGCGCTGCGTAACTGGTGATCAGCTCTGGCGCGCTGAGCATCCGCACGGGGCCGGGGAAGGCCCGCGTGCCTGCCACCCCCAGATCCGCTTTGCCCGCCTGGACGTCCGCGATCGTGCCGTCCTCGTAGGCGAGCTGGCCCGTCCGCCACTTGAGCTTGGCGTCGATCTGCAGGGACCCCCCGGTCGCCTCTGCGACCTGTTGGATGAACCTCTCCACCGAAGACGTGGTGCCGTAGGGCACGGCCATCGTCAGATGGACCACCTTTGGGGACGCTCCCGCCGAGTCAGATGTGGACTGCTGCGCCTTCGGGGCGCCCGACGTGCAAGCAGCGAGCGCTAGCAGCAGCGCCGAGACTCCCAGGATCCTTCTCACCTTGACACCTCCTTGCGCCCTCGGGCGCTCCCTCGTTCACAGTGCGGTCACCGCGTCCGGTGCAGGCTCGCCCGTACGCGCCGTGCCGGGCACTCCGACAGTCCCTGAAGCGCCAAGTCGTGCAGCAGGAGCGCGTCGTCCACCGCCACAAGGATCGGCACTCATCGGAATTTGACGGTCCGGAGCATGCCTTCGAACCGTGTGACGGCGGCCGTAGCATCCTGGACCTGAGTGAGATCTATCGAGGTCCATGCCACCAGTGGCCTGCTGGGAGCGTCGATGACGACCACTCGAAGTTCGTAGTCGGGCTGGAGGCCGAAGCAGTCCTTGTCGGGATCCGCTTCGGCGGTCGGGCAGCCGAGCGATCCGTCCATCGGTTCATTGGTGGTGCCGGTCAGCAGTGTGGCGGCGCGACCACCGACGGTCGTGGGCTTCTCGTCCTGCCAGTTCGCGTGATATCCGGCCTGCTCATGAAGGAATGCCACGTAGCCCTTGTAGGTGGCAGGCGGCTTTTCGGGGCTACCACTGCCCCCTGGCCGGTACACGACCGCGGGCAGCAGGAACCGGACCTTGTTGCTCGACTTCACCCACGTCAGGAAGGTGCTCGTGTCCGATGCCGGCAGCGCTCCCAGTGAGGCGGGGACGGTGATCGTGAGCGGCGTCGCGAAGGACCGGCTGGTGTACGTGCGCGATACTGCTGTCGAATGTGAGGGCTTGGCGGCTCGTCCTGCGCCGCCACCGCAGGCCGCCGCAGCGAGTAGAGCGCACGCGCCCACAGTGGAAACCACCAATTGACGAGCGCGCGTACGCCTCATCCGGCCACCCCCAAGGACGTGAAGTACAACTTTGGGGTCGCTGCATCGGCCGCGGCAAGAGCGAAGACGGGTAGACCGATCGGCACGGTCGCGGTGCTTCGCGGGTGGTCACCCAAACGTCGTGTCCCAGATACGCATGGACGGTGCGTGCGCTCGTCAGCCAGGGCTTCGCCCCCTGTGACCGTTAACCGCGATCAAGCCGTCCCGCCCAGCAACTATGCTTGACACATCAAGTCAGTTTTATGTAATCGAGCGGTCCCGGAGGGCGTTGTGGCGAAGAAGCGGTTCCCCTATCTCCTGGGGCACGGCGAGATCGCGTCCCTCTACGGCGTGGAACGGCAGACCTCGCAGCTGTGGAAGACCCGCGGAGTGCTGGGCGAGCCGGACGCGGTGATCTCCGGGAACCCGTACTGGCTGCTGCCGACCGTGCTCGGTCTCGCCGAGGACGGATCACGGGAGTACCTGCCGGAGCGGCTGAAGGAGTACAAGGCCGGCATCGACGGCGGGTACGAGGTCAGCGACGCGTCGGAGCTGCCGCACATCGTCGGCCTGAAGGAGATCCCCTGGATCTTCGGCAAGAAGTACATGGACATCTACCAGTGGCGGGTCCGCAGGAGTTTCGCGCCCGAGGACGCGATGGTCTCCGGCTCACCGCTGTGGCTGCTGGAAACCGTGCTGGAGGACGCCGAGCGCCGTGGCCGGGTGACTGTCCAGGACGGCATCGACCGGATTCGGGCGGGCGAGCGCGAACAGATCAAGCCCCGAGGCCGGAAGCCCGCAGCCGAGCCGAGGCCGACTCCGCCGCCGCTGCCGGAAACCAGGACCTTCCGACCGGGTGAGCACTCGGCGGAGGAGGTCGCGGCGTTCGCGGCCGAGCTGTTGGGAGCCGGCTTCTCGCTCTCGGTACGGCCGAAGCGGTAGCGGAGTTCGCGACGCGACCGAGCACGGCCGTCAACCGAGCCCTATCCCCACCGGAGGGTGTCAATCCACGCTCGACACGCTTAGGGTGTGCGTCAACATGTGTGGAGACGGAGCATGAAGCTTCGAGGGCTGGAGGGCGCACCAGGAACAAGCCCCGTGCGACCGTGAACGCGCGCCTGCCCACCGAGCGACATTCACAGCACCGCACTCCATTTCCAGCAGCAGCGCAGCCACCGCTCCGGCGTGCGCCCGACATCTAAGCGAAACTTGACGCAAGGGATCAAGTGAAATAGATTTATATCACTCTCCAACTAGCCGTGACATGTGTTGCAACAGTTGAGAGATTCTTGAAGTTTCCGATCACCTGGAGGGAACGTGGCCGACACTCCGGTCACCTGGCTCGCGATCCGCGAGGACCAGAAGGCGTTCGAGGACCAGCAGTTACGCGCGCTCCGCGCGGCCTTCCCGGACCTGGCGGAGGCCAGTCCGGCGCAGCTGGGGATCTTCTTCCACTACTGCAAGGCGTCCGGGCTGGACCCGTTCGGCCGGCAGATCTACATGATCAAGCGCAAGTCGCGCAGCGAGATCCGCTGGACCATCCAGACCGGGATCGACGGCTACCGGCTCATCGCGCGCCGGGCCGCCGACCGGGCCGGACAGTCCATCGCCTACGAGGACTTCGTCTGGTACGACGCCGAGGGCGGCGAGCACACGGTGTGGCTGCGCGAGGAGCCCCCGGCGGCGTGCCGGCTCGTCGTCTGGCGCGGCGGCTCCCGCTTCCCCGCCGTCGCCCACTGGCGCGAGTACGCGCCGAAGGTGTGGGACTACGAGGCTCAGGAGTACAAGCTCGGCGGGCTGTGGCCGCAGATGCCCGCCAGCCAGCTGAGCAAGGTCGCAGAGGCGCTCGCCCTGCGCCGGGCCTGCCCCGCGGACCTGTCCGGCCTGCACGTCGACGAGGAGATGCACGCGGCCGACGCGGCGGAGTCCCGCGAGCGCGTCCAGGCCGCCGCCGCGCGACTGGGGAACGGCGGGAAGGCCCAGCACGCTGACGAGTTCCGGCGGGACGGGGAAGCCTCCTCGTCCGGCGACGTGGTCGAGGGGGAGGTCCTCGAAACCGGCAGCGGCAAGGAGGCACCTGGCGCCAAGTCAGCACAGGACAGCGAGAGGCCGCCGCCAGCCGATCCACGCGCCGAACTGGACCAGGCACGCGGGGAGGTCCAGCAACTGGCCAGCAGCCTGGACATGGGCTTCGACACCGTCAACGAGCGGTCCTTCGAGGACTTCGGGGTCTCTTTCCAGGACGCCAGCACCGATCAACTGCGCGCCCTCCTCAACACGCTGCGGCCGGACGGCGGCGGCGAGACCGCGTCCGACAGCCCCGCCGATCCCGACTCGACGGCCGGCACCCCACCCACGCGCAGACGCGCCTCAGCCAAGAAGGCAACGCCCCGCAAGGCCACGGCGAAGAAGACCGCCACGCGGAAGAGCACCGCGGAGAAGCCGACGGCCCGGACCCGGAAGTCCTCCCGGAGCGGGACCACCACCGACTCAGCCCAGTAGCCCCGCCTGCCCGTCAGGCGCCAGGACAGTCCAGCCAACAGAGTGCGAGATCACCATGCCCACCGACGACAGCATCGCCGGACAAGCCACCGTCCCGGTCCCAGACCTGTGGAAGGGTGCCCACCGCGACGACCGCGCCAGACCCCGCTCCCGCCAGCGCCTCCTTGGCCCCTCCTCGATCGGCCTGTGCAGACGCCGCGCCGCCTACGAAATCCACGGCACGTGGCCGACGGACCTCGCCGACAACATGCACGCCGCGATCCTCGGCACCTGGTTACACGAGGGGATCCTGCGCGTGCTGCGGGAACAGTACGGCGCCCACACCGAGCTGGAGCTCACCAACGGTGTGATCCTCGGCCACGCGGACGCCTACTGGGCTCCGAACGACCCCCGTCGGCGGACCCCAGGGGCCCAGGCCGTCGACACGGGCGTCGTGGAGGACGTGAAGACCAAAAGCACCCGTGCCCTCGACGTCGTCGTACGCCAGGGCCCCAGCCGGGCCGAGTGGTTCCAGGTCCACCTCTACGCGTACCTTCTCCGCACCGGTGGTCTCAAGGACCACCCCCACCTCCCCGCGGGTGAGCCGCTGCCGGTCGACGTCGTACGGCTGCGCTACGTCGGCCGTGAGTACGGACAGGTCGTCGTCCACCAACGCCCGTACGACGAGGACGTCACGGCGCAGGCCCTCGCATGGGCCGAGGACGTCCTGGACAGCCCCGAGCCGGAGGCCATGCCACGCGACCTCGACGGCCCGGGCCTGTCGATCATCTGCGACAACTGCCCCTTCAGAACGGCCTGTTGGAATCTCGACCAGCTCGCCGACGACCGGGCCCCGCAGACGATCCTCGTCGAGGACACGGCAGCCGTTACCGAGGCCCTGCGCGCCTACGCCGACGCCGCCGAGGTGGAGAGCGCCGCGAAGAAGCGCAAGGCCAAGGCCCGCAAGATGCTGGACGCGGCGGACGCAGGTACGTACGGCGCCTTCAAGCTGTCCTGGTCCGGCGGCCACCCACGTCCTCCCGAGCCCGACCCCGAGGCGATGATCCGCATCATCGAGGGCCTCGGCGTCGACCTTCCCATGCGGCCCGGCGGGCGGACGTCGCGCACCATCAGCGTCTCCCGAGTTCCCGAGGCCGACTGACCCGGACGTCCTGACCACGACCACAGGTCGCGGTCATCCCACCGCCGTACCGGCTGCTGGTGGCCCATCCACATCTGCTCACCGGACACACCCTGGAGGGGGAACCATGTCATCACCCACGCCCCGCGAACGGCTCGCGGGCAGCGAAGAGTCGCCCGACGCGGAGTTGCTCGGCGTCTGGGCACGCATCGAGCGGACGCTGCAGGAGATCGCGAGCTTCGAAACGAACGACGTCGACGTCATCGCTCTGCTGCTGCGCCTCACGGAGGTCCTGGAGGGGCCGGCGCCCCTCGCCGACCTGGCCGAACCGCCGTACCCGCTCACCGCCGACATCATCCGGCGGCTCCTGGCCGACGCGCTCACCGCGAGCTGGCCGCGCATGGCGCACGACGGCCACGCCGACGACGTCGCCGATTCCCTCATGAGTGTCGTCCTGCCGATCGTCTCCCTGTCGCGGGACGTGTCGTTCGGCTGGCGCGGCAAGGCTGTTCGGGCGCTCGACGAACGTGACCGGGCACGCGCGACCGCGGTCGCCCTGGAGCAGCTGGCCGCCGAAGCCGCCCGTCTCCTGCGTGTAGGGCTGCCAGGGCAGGCCCTCGCTGTCCTGGAGAGCGACGGCCTGCCTCTCGGCCCCTGTGCTGCCCCAGGGCCCGTCGACGACACAGCGCCGTCTGCCCGCCCCCTCAAAGACCCTGGGGCACACAACGGCGCCCCCCGGTACGTCGACACGCCGGGCGAGGGTGTGTGGCTCCCGGAGCGCATGTTCGTCGTGACCGCCACCCGGCGTTACTTCGACGGTGACTTCCCGGTCCTCGATCTGCATGGTGCCTATCCGCTGGTGGAGGACGCCAACGGCCGTGCCCGTGACCTCGTGCTCGAGCTGTCGCCCGCCGACCCCGCCATAACGACCAACCCCGTCGACGGCTCGGTCGCGCTCACCGTCCCGCCGAACGGCTCGTTCACCGGGCTCATCGAAGTGGTCGAGTTGAAGGTCGACCCGTACCCGTCGGAGTCGACCCGGATCGTTCAGTACAAGCCCACACGCGAGGACACGTACGCCCCGGACGGCGGCCACGGCCTCGGCGGCGAGGAATGAGGGGACCGTGCGCCCCGCCTTCACGCCCCGGCCGCGCACCGCGGCGTCCGCGTTCGTACTCAGCGGCACCGATCCCATCCGCGGGCCCAGACCCCGCGTCCACGTCAGCACCACCGCCACAGGCGTCCCCGGGGTCGACTTCCTCGCGGTCGAGCGGGTCGTCAACGGAGATCTCCCGCTGCCCGACCTCAACGAGGCCGAGCAGGAACTCGCCGCACGTCTCATGACCCGCGAGGGCCTGGGCGCGGAGGAGATCGCCGAGCGCCTCCGTGTGGAGCCCCGCACCGTCACCCGCTGGCGGGCGGCCTGGAAGAAGGAAGAAGGGGAAGGCAGTTGAGCATCGAGGCCATAGCGTGGGCCTTCCGGCAGGACATCCCGAAGCCGGGCGCGAAGCTGGTGCTGCTGGCCCTGTGCGACTTCGCCGACGAGCAGTGGTCCTGCTTCCCCGGGCAGGCCACTCTTGCGCAGAAAACGAGCCAGGGGGAGCGCACGGTCCGTCGGCACCTGGACTGGCTGGAGGCTGAGGGGTTCATCGTCTCGCACGCCCGCTTCTCGGACGGGCGACGCACCAGCAACCGCTACACGATCCACGCCCCTCGCCCGCAGGCGCCACCACTGTCGGGTTCGTCGGCGTCCGGTTCCGAGGCTCCCGCCCGGGAGGCGAGGAAGGGCGGGCAGAAGCGCGTCGGCAGACGGACAAAGCAGGCGGCCAAAACGGCCACCGGTCAGACTGGCCAGCGGCCAGGTGCGACAGAGGAACCGGCCAAACTGGCCGGGGAACCGTCAGAGAACCACCAGAGAGACCCCCTGCCCCCGGCGGATGGTGACGACCGCCGCGGGGCTGGCGGCTGTGCGGCGCATCCGGATTCCCCCGCCGCCAACTGCCGCGGCTGTGGCACGAGTCCGCGCGCCCTTCGCGACGCCGCTACGGCTCGGGAGAAGCGCGAGAAGGACGAGCGCGCCCGCAGCCGGGACCGCCGCTGGTTCCGGGAAGACCAGGCGCGGCGCGCCCGCGCCGCGGAGCTCGAAGCCCAGGGCGCCCTCGAGGGGCCTCGCCAGGCGGCGCGCGAGGCGCTCAGACGCGGTCGCCCCCGAGGTGACAGACCGACTAGATAAATGAAACTTGACGACAATTGATCAAGATTGATAAAATGTTATCAACATTATCAATCAATTTCCATGCACCCCGAAGGGCTTGATCATGTTCCGACATCTCACCCCCGACGAACAGCAGGCACTCACCGCCAGACTCGCCACTCATGGCGTCACGCCTGAGCAGTTCGAGCAGGCCAAAGAGCAGGCGCGCGTGACCGGCGAAGCCCTGGCCCGCACCTACGGCGACGCAATCGGCCGCCCGGTGACCCCCTTGCAGTTCGTCACCGACGTCCTCGGCATCGAGGGCGCCGGCCGACTCCTCGTCTGCGCCCTCCGCGAGACGACCGGCCGGCCGGACCTGTATGGCGACCTCTGAACAGGAAGGGCGGTTTCACACGCATCTGACATGTGTGGTGACAGACAACTGCCGCCAGCCGAGATCTGCAGGCCCCGACCAGAGTGCGAGGAAACCGATGAGCATCCCCCTGTCCGACATCGCCGCGATAGTGGCTGCCGCCCGCCTCCTGGGCCCGCCCACCGTCCGTGCCGACCCGGACGGCAGGCCCGTGCGCGCCCTGACGCTGCGCGGCCTACGCCCCGGCGAGCTGTACGACTTCACGCTCGACGACGGCCACCGCCGCTGGCACCTGGAGTCCGTCAGCCACGAGAGCGGCATCGACATGCACGGCCGCACGCTCGGCAAACGCCTGTCGGCTCGGCTCGACGTCCTGCACGGCACCGCGGCCGAGCACTTCGACCAGCGGCCCCCGACCCTCCCGTAACGCCCCCACCAGCCCGCGGCCCGGGAGCACCGGAGCCCGGCATCCACGAAGGAGAGAGCGAAGTGGACCAGCCCACCCGCGAGCGCTTACTGCACGCCGAAGCCGCCAGACACGGCATCGCCCCGGACGTGATCGACCGCGCGGTCGGCGTCATCGCCGCCGTCCAGCGTCGCGACCGCGCCGACTTCCGGGAGAACTTCGGCGGTGAGCTGACGCCCGACCGGTGGCTCGCCGCGCACGGGGTCTCCGGCTTCAAGGAACTGTGCGCGTACGCGGCCCGCAAGGCCGGCCTCGCCGACGACGGCGGCCTGATCATGCGCATCGTCTCCGCCGTCGCGCTGCAGCCCGAGCAGCGCGCCGACGATCGCCCCGTCCAGTTCTGGGCCCGCCCCCTCACCGACCCGGCCGAGGCGGCCTTCCCCGCGTACCGCGTCACCTACGAGGACCCGCAGGACGGCATCAGCCCTGGCTTCGACTGGTCCGGAGCCCTCCTGCGCCGCACCCTGCGCGAGGCCACCGCACGCGGCCGGGGCGCGGTGAGCCTCGAGGAGGCCACCGGGGTCGTCGCCTTCACCGAGGGCCACCTGAGCGGCGCCTACGTCGCACGCCCCGCCCCGGGCCACACCCAGCCCACCTGTACCCGCTGCGGTCAGTGGGAGAAGGAACACACGCTGCACGAACGCTTCGGCTCCTGCCCGGAGTTCATCGCTCCGGCCGTTCACCTCACTCCGGTTCCTGTGCCGTAGCGACTGCTCCGCCCGGGGCCGCGCGCCGGTGCGAGCAGCCCGGCCCCGGGCGGGCCCCTGCACTCCCCTCATACGCAAAGGAGTCAGTCCAGTCATGTCCCGAACACCCTGGCGCGTTGGCGGCGCCCAGCGGCAAGGCCGCCGCGAGGTTCAGGCGGACGCCTTCGCCGTCGCCGTCGACCAGGCCACCGGTCGTATCGCAGTCGCCGTCACCGACGGAATCGGAGACACCACGGCGGCGGCCGACGCGGCCGGTCTGGCCGCGGAGGGTGCGGTCGGCGCCGCGCTCGGCGCCACGCCCGAGACCGGCTGTATCAGCGCGCGTGACCAGCTCGCCGCCAGCGGCATCGCCGCGGACGCGTCGATCGTCACCGCGCTGTTCGATCCCGCCCACAGCCGTGTCCGGCTCACCTGGGCGGGGCTGTGCCGCGTCTACGTCCTCACCTCCGAGGGACAGCTCCAGCGCGCCACATACGACCACTCGCTCGGCGAGCGCATCCGCCGCCACACCGCTCAGCACGGCCCGTTGCCGCTCTACGACCGCAAGGTGACACGCACCGTCGCACGCCACGAGTTCGTGGCCACGTCCCTGCCCGTGCACGGCACCACCGCGGTCCTTCTGTGCACCGACGGCGTCAGCCAAGGCGTCGACGAGCGGACGATCACCGCCGCGCTCCTCCGCGACGACCCGGACGAAGCCGCCGAACTCCTCGCCGGAACGGCCGGCATCAACGGCCCGGACAACGCGACCGCCATCGTCGTGCGCCGCGCGCACTGACCATCCCAACCAACTCTCTCAGGAGCCAACACCCATGCAGGAACGGGAACTTCGCCCGACTCAGATCCCCCTGAAGGACCTCGCGAGCGCCTACCTCCAGGCCGGCGAGACCCTCTACCTCGCCATTCACGACGACATCACCGCCCGCGTACGCCTGGCCCACCCGGATGCCGAGCACCTGGAGGTCAGCGTCGATGCCGACGGCCACGTCCGCCTGCACGGCATCTGGAGTGCCCTGGGCTCCGCGATCGACAACCACCGCCTCCTCTACGACGCCCAGAACGACCCGAAGCAGAGCTGGCGCGACGGACCGCTGGACATCGACGAACTCCTCAGCGACCTCGAACGCGTTCTGAGCGGTGCCTTCCTCTACCGCTGGGGTCTCCTCGAACCGCACCCCGTCCACGAGCACCGCGACCGCCGTTGGCTCACCCTCCCGCCCGCTGACCGCGCCGCCGCCGTCGCCGCGATCGTGCGTCGCCACGTGCCCGACGCCGAATCGCTGGTCTGCCGCTTCGAGGCAGACCACCGAGGCGTCGCCGTCGGCTTCGAGCAGATCACGCTCGCGGGCGGCGAGACCGTCGACATCCCGTGCCCCCGCTGCTCGCCGGAGTCCGACGACAACCTCTGGCCGCACGACATCTCCCACGAACTGGCCCGCCTCCTCGCCCACCTCTACGCCCTGCCCCACCTGCGCAGCCGCCACCTGAGCCCGTGCATGGCCGTCGCCTCCGCGCACGAGGGACAGCTGTGGCAGCTGGTCTTCCCGTACCGCGAGCACCCCTCCGCCGTAACCGTCCACCGCTGACCTCAGCACCCCGGAAGGACACAGCCCTCATGACCGACACCACAGCGAACCGGGCCGCCACAGCCCTGCGCTACCGCAATCTCGCCATCGACGCCTTCAACGCGGCCCAGGCCCAGTACGAGGTCGCGGTCCTCGACCACGTCACCGCGCGCATCGTCGAGGCGTACCCGGAGGCGACCCACATCACCTTCGACCACTCCCCCCACGACCGGACCATCGAACTGCACGGCCTGTGGACCACGCACCGGGGCGGGACGGAGGAACTGGTCCTCGATGTCCGCAGGGACGCCGACACCACCGCCCTGGACCTGGAGGAACTCGCCGACGACCTGAGCGACGCGCTCGCCGGACTCCACTCAGCCACCTGGAGCGCCGTACGCCCGGCCCCAGGACCGGACCGACGCCGGACGCTCGACCTTCCGCCGGCCGACCGGATCACGGGGATCGCCGAGCTCACCCGCACACACCATCCCCACGCCCAGATGATCACGGTCGAGTTCACCGGTGACACGTGCCGCGTACTCGACGCCGTCTGCGCGGACATCCCCATGAGCGAGGGCGGCGCCATCCGGCTGATCCGCGCCACCGATGAGTGCCCCCTGTGGCCGGAGAGCACCGAGAGACGGATCACGGCGCTCGCCCGGCAGATCCACGCCCTTCCGCACCTGCGTGCACGACACCTGGCGCGCTTCGGCGCCCCGGACGAGCACACGGCGTTCCTCCTGCTCCCCCAGACCGGCACCAACATCAACGCCGACAGCAAGTGAGGTGACATGCACATGACTTGCGAGCGCCCGTCAGGGCCATCCGTTCCCGCCACCCACGCCCAGACCATCGCGGCGAACGTGCTGAAGACCTGGCCGACGACCATCGGCCTGACCATCGAGTACGTCGCCCACCACGACCAGGGCCCGCACGGCTCCGTCACCTTCGCCATCGTGCGCGCCAGTGAGCCCTGGCCGGGCCAGGTCCTGATCCGCTGCGACGGCTACGGCCACATCACCCGCGGCTGCGAGCACCCGCGCCCCGACGGACAGCCCTGCTGGCACCCGTCGGCCTCCCACCTCTCGCTCCGCGACCCCGGCCAGTGCCCGCAGCATCTGCCGCCCCTCGCCGAACGCGAGTGGGTCCGGCACCCCGAACAGCCCCTCTACGGCCGCGTCACCCACGTCGACCCGGACGGCACCGTGCTCATCGACTTCGCGAGCGGCGAACTCGCCCTCCACGACACGCAGGTGCCCCGCGTTCCCCGGCACATCGCCGAGGAACTCGGCCGCGGCCCGGTCAACGGCCCCCGGCGCGTGCTCGACGAGTAGCCGGCGCTCCGCCCGGTGCCGTGTGCGAGACGCCACCGAGCGGCCGACCACCCCTCAGCCACAACGGAAAGAGATCCCTGAACATGAGCAACCACGCCGTGGTCACCCTCGACTTCACCAGACCTGTACACGCGCACGAACTGCGCCCCGGCGACGTGTTCGCCTTCCCCGACGCAGCGCACACGCCCCTCACCGTCGCCAACGTCAAGAAGACCGTCGTCTCGCCCGAGCTCACCCTCCTCACTCTGGCCCTCCGCGGCCGCACCGAGCCCCTCCACCTCCCTGCCGGCACCCCCGTCCGCCCCCTGCGCATGGTCCGCAGCGTCTCCTTGCCCTGCCTGCTCTGCCGCAGGACCCAGGACGTCGAGCTCGACCTCCCGCACGACGGCGAACCCCTCTCCCTCGTCTGCGGCGACCACATCCCCGACACGGCCCAGACGACGGAGGACAGGTGATGGCCCTCCACTACCTCAGCGCCGTGCGCCTCCTACGCCGCGCCGACGAGGAAAAGGCTCGCGCTCTGTACGCCGACGTCATCGAGGCCCTCGAACAGCACTGCACGGACGTGGGCGTGGACTGGTGCGGCAACGAGCTGAACATCACCGTCCAGCTCACGACCGACGGTGAGCAGTACGTCGCCGTCACCGGCCGCGAGTCGCTCCCCTGGCACAGCGACCGAGCCGAGATCGGCGGCTGGAAGGCCGTGCACATCGACAACACCTTCGGCACGGCGAAGGTCGTCTACGACACCACGACGGCAGAGGGCGACCCGACCGGCGACATGTCCCTCGAACCCCTCGCCGAAGAGGTCGGGGCGTACGTCAACGGCTGGCGCGCCGAACACGGCGGATAACCCGCCCCACCCACACCAACCAGGGGGCCGAGCCCACGCCATCGGTCGGCCCCCTACCCCACCCATGCCTCCACCACGAGCATCACGAGAGAGAGCACTCTTGTGCTGACCTTCACTGTTGGCAGCGGCCCGGCCCTCGAAGTCGCCGAGTTCGCCGACTTCGACACCGGCCAAGCCGTGTACCGCGTCACCGGCATCGGCGCCTTCACCCTCGGCTGGGACCCCGACCACCACCCCGAAGCCGACCAAGACCCCCTGCTGGAGATCCTCCAGGTCGCCTACGGCACCGGCCCGCTCGGCTTCCGCATGGCCGAGGCCCCGGTCATCTTCGGCATCACACTCGCCGGCACCGAGCCCTTCACCCGCACCGCCCTGGACGCCAGAGCCCTACGCCTCCGCCCGTACCGCCTCATCGTCAGCGCCCCGGTACGCGTCCCGCAGGGCACAGCCCGCCGGACCTCCGAGATCGTCTCCGCCCTGGCCCGACACTGGCTCGCCCAGCCCTGGACCCCGGAGTTGCGCCGCGCCCACGAACACCACTGCGCGCCTGACTCCCTGCACCGCTACGGCGGCCTCATCGCCCAACACGAGGAACGCATGCGCCGCCTCCACGAGGACCACGGCTACTACATCCAACGCGCCGGCCGCGCCACGTCGATCCTCCAGGCTGGCCCCGTTCCGGCACCCGCCGGTGCCCCACCGCACCCGTTCGCGTCGCCGGGCGCAACGACCGATCCGGCGGGGAAGTGAGCGCCATGGTCCAGTTCGATCTGTTCGGCGAGGTGGAGCAGAAGCTCGAAGAGCGCGCCAAGCAGCGCAAGGAGGAAGCCTCCAATCCGCCGAAGCCACCCTCCGCCCTCGCGTCACGCCGTAAGCGCATCGCCTTCCCTGGCGACCCGAACCGACTCGCTAGAGAAGTCGCCGAGAACGTCATCGCAGCCTGGTTCAGCCATTACGGCGGCAACCGCATGGATGTCCCCCTCGGCACCATCGCCGCGTTGTCCTTCTTCCGGGAGCCGCTCGTCAGCGACTGGCTCCTCACCCTCGAACCGGCCCAGCTCCCGCCACTCCTGCGCGAGATCTGGGGGTCCCAGTGGATGGCCCGCCCCGACCTCATCGAGGTCGCGCGTCCCCTGCACGACTGGGTGGAGGAGGACCCCGACGAGTACCAGCTGCGTGCCGTCCAGGCCGTCATCCATACGGCGATCTACAACGGGCTGTTCGACCTCACCGCCAGCGGCGACCCCTACGAGCGGTCGGAGGCCGACGTCCTGAGCCCCCTGCTTACGGGCCTACGCCACAAGAGCGACAAGAAGTGGCGCGGCGAATACCACACACCATCCTGTGTCACCGACCTGATGGCCGAGATTCTCGTCGGCGCCGACCACGGCCCCGCCATCCGCGAACCAGCCCTCGGAAGCGGCGGCATGTTCCGCTCCGTCGCCCAGACGCTGCGCAACCGCGGCCTCAACCCACACGACTACACCTGGTTCGGCAACGACATCGACCCGCTGGCCACCGCCTGTGCCGCCGTCAACGCGATCATCTGGGACCTCGGCCCCCGGACCGTCATCTGGCGCGCTGACTCCCTCGCCACCGACGACGCCGGCCTCTCAACGGCACTGGCCGAGCGCGAGGCGGTCATCAAGCACCGCAACGCGGTCGTGGAGCAAGCCCTGTTCGAGCACAGAGCCAGCCGGATGCTCCACGCCTTCAACCAGCTCCTCGACGGAGCGGCGGCGTGAACGTCGCCCCCGCACCACACCTGCACAACCAGGAGGGATGCTTCGTGAGCCCGACCAAGCCCACCGCAACTGACGACGAGGCCACCAAGAAGCAGCGCGTCTCCCCCGCCGACTTCGACGAGTTCGTCACCACGACCGTGGCGGCCCTCGGCGACGGCTGGACCGTGAATGCCGACGACAAGCCCCACCCAGACCTGTCCGCGTACCTCATCCACCTCGACGGCCGCCGCATCGGCATCAAGCACATCTGGCGCGGCGCGGCCGTCCAGACCTGGGCGCTCGACGTCCCGCCCCGTGAGTTCGACAACGACGGGGACGCTGAGACGTACGCCGACAGCCTCAAGCACCTGACCCCGGGGGTCCGTTACAACGTCGGCGTCTGCTTCACGAACAACCCGCCCGCCGCGACCACCGCACGCAACATCCGCACCCGGCTCCTGCCAGCCTTCGACGGCGAACGCCCGCCGTTGCGGGCCTTCCCGAAGAAACGCCCGCGCCGCGCCCCTGGCACGGGGAAGCACAAGGAAGCCGCCAACACCACAACGTCCAGTGACCCCACAAGAGCGGCAGACAAGCCTGAGTCAGCAACGGCCGCCACAGCCGCAGCGAAAGCACGCCGAACGACCAAGAGGGCTCAGCCCACTGAGCAGGAAACTGGGCTGAGGAAGAAGCCCATCCCCCGGACGCGGCGCTCCGGGGGAGCGGCCGCCAAGACGACCAAGGCGAAGGACGCCCCGGAAAAGAAGCCACAGCCGCCGGAAGCCACCGCCGACGAGTAATCACGTCTTGGGTGCGGGGCGCTCCCCAACAGCACCTCGCACCCTTGACATGTCATCAGACACTAGGACTGTCATAACACAGCTGGTTGGGATCGGAAGAAGCAGGCCGCCCTGAACCGCAGGCCCGCTCGTGAGACCGAACGCCGCGCCCGAGCCCGACCATCACACCGCCGCGTCGGGTCCCGATGTCGCTGAGGGCACTCCGGTGCCCTCACCTTTGACCACGACAAGCGAAGGTGCGTTCCCGGGGCGGCGCTTCATGCCCCTGGTGATGCGTTCCGCCCTTCATGTTGCACGGGCTCCGTGGAGCTGATCGGCTCTGGCGGGATCTGGACAGACTGTCCGTTGGGCGCCGTCATGGACCGCACCAGCCCGCCCAGAATCGCTGCTCGCTGGTCATGGCTCATGTCCACGTCGGCAATAAGCCGTTCCGCCGCGAGGTAGCGGGAGAACTCCAGTGGCTGGTCGAAGTAGGCGCGCAGGTGACCGGCCGATATCTCCTGCGAGCGGACGAAGGTCCTGCTCACGTACCCGGCAAGACCAGCGGCGGTAATACCGAGCGCCCCGGACACCACGCTGGCGGCAGTGGTAGTGGCCCGGAGTGCCAGCAGACTGAACCCCACAAGCAGGAGGAAACCCACGCCCATGGCGATCTGTGCGTTGCGGAAGGACCTCTCGGCCTGTCCGAGGGCGATCTGGTGATAGTGGTCAAGCCGAGCGTGCGTCACCTTCCACAACGCGGGCAGAGCAAGACCGCGGACCTCCGGGTCAGGCCGCGGCCCGTCCCCGTTGGCGGACCCGGCAGGCGTTTGCCAAAGGTCGCCAGGCAGATCAGGCACCCGCTCTCCGTCAGGGGGAGGCCCGCCCTCTTGCGCCTGCGGCCTGGAGCCGGTTTGGGCCGGATCACGCCTCAGCGCCGCCTCCAGTCCTTCCTCAGCCGAACGGACCCGCCTGCCGCTCTCCACTCGCTCCGGCGGGATACGTCGCTCGTACCAGACCATCGCCCCGGACGCCGCGACACCCAACACAAGAGTCCCCACAGCCACGACGTTCTCGGCCGACAGCCAATCGCCGGCTTGGGAGTCATCCTGTGTCTGGATCACCCGAGCATCCCGTAACTGCACTTTGTACTGGCAGTTCCCACTGCCGGACATAGCCAGCGACAACGTCACGGAATCCGCAGATCTCGCGATGGGCACCTGAACCGAGGTGCCGTCCACCGCGCCGCGCACACGCCAACTTCGGTCCGCGTGGCCGTCCGCCACGCGGATGTCCACCGGCTTTCCGTTCGCAGGACACGCTTCGGCACTGCCCGCCACCCGGTTCAGCAAGAGCGTCACGGCAAGCGAGTTGTAGCCGGGCGGCAGCTTGAAGTCGGCGAGCGTCTCTTCCCCCGGGGCCAAGGATGGCTGCCGTATGACGCCCGCCTGTATGGCGACAGGTCCGCCGTTGTCGACTCCGACCACGATGATCGCGGCGAGAGTAACAACGGCTGCGGTGAGCAGCATGACCATGAGACGAGCCGCACGGGAGAAAAGAGGCTGCCGGGTAGGGCTTTCCACCTCGGGCCGGGGATCCGCCATGCGATCAGCATGCCGACGCCGCCTGCGACGCGTCCACACCATTGGCGACTCTAGGCAAGGTGGAAATTTCACCGAGGAGCACAGCCGATCATGGAGGCCGAGCCGGAATCGGGGAGTCTTCGGCACCTCACACCCGTGACAACCTGCAGCCAGGGCGAGGGCCGTCGGCGCCCGCGTCGCCGCTTCGGCCTAGCGGCACCGGGCGGGCAACCCACAGCTGCCCACAAAATGGCCGGATCAGCACGGTTCGCAATTCGCGCACAACGGACATGAAACCAACGCTCCCTCTGCGGCGGCCGGGAAAGTAACCCGCCCGCAAAGGCCGAGCGGTGCTCAGGGAATCGCGAGACCGGGCCCCACAAGGCCCGTTGGTCAGCCCCGGTCGGCCGAGCACATCACTCGGCCTCGACGGGGACGGGCTGGGGACAGAACGGGGACACGAGGTCCTGGTGGGGACAGTGCGGGGACGTAGTGCTTGGTACGACGGAGGACCGACAGGGACTGCCTGGGACTCACCGGGACACCATCCGTGCAGGTCAGAGGCTATTTCGAGGTCGGTGGAGACACCTCACCGCCATCGAGGCTGGTCGAGCCGCTCTCGCCCCACCGCCCCCAAACTCGATCTTGTCTTTCTCCTAAAGCGGGTGTCGCAGGTTCGAATCCTGCCGGGGGCACAGCGCGTTACCGCTCTGACCTGGGACTTCTCTCCCAGGGAGGGGTTCTATTCGGCCTCGGACTCCTGGTCCGGGGCCGTTTGCGTGAGCGGTGCGTGAGCGGACGGAGAGTTGATCTCCGAAATTTCTCCCAACGGATCAGCACCGTTCGGCACGGACTCCGGGCCGGGCTTCTCCGCGTCGCCGGGTTCGGGTGCCGCTTCGGGGGCGATGTTTTCGGAGGTGGCGGGGGCGCGCGGGACGAGCCGGGCCGCGGCCTCGGCGATCGCCAGGTCCGCTTCGGGGAGCAGGCTTGTGTACGTGTCGGCCGTGATGGTGATCGAGGAGTGGCCGAGCATCTCCTGGATGTCCTTCAGGTCGGCCCCGGCCGCGTGGGCGAGGGTCGCGGCACCGTGGCGCAGATCGTGGAGCCAGACCGGCGGGAGGCCGACCTCCTCGTACAGCTCGATGAACCGTCGCGTGACGTTGGCGGGGTGGAGCAACTCGCCGTTCTCCTTGGTGAAGACGCGTCCGGTCTCCGCCCAGGCGCTCTCCCACTTTTCGCGGTCCTTGTCCTGCTGGGCACGGTGCTGCTTGAGGGCCTGGACCCTGTCGGAGTCCAGCGCGATGGTCCGCGCGCCAGCGTCGGTCTTGGGATCGTCCTCGTACACCTCCCAGCCGTCCACGACGAGTTGCTTGGCGACGGTGATGAGACCGGCATCCAGGTTGGTGTCGGTCCACTTCCGTCCGCACGCCTCGCCCCGTCGCAGTCCGCGGAACGCGATCAGGTGGAACAGGGCGTACAGGCGGTCCTCCGCGACGTGGTCGAGGAAGAGGCCGGTGTGTTCCGGCGTCCAGACCATCACTGACGACGGCTTCTCGCCGGTGCGCTTCCAGTGGAGGATGCGCTCCTCGGTCCACACGAGAGCCTTGGGCCGCTTGCCCGCATCCGGCTCGACGTGGGCGGCCGGGCTGAAGGTGATGAGCTGCTGGGCGATCGCAGCGTTGACTGCGGCCCGCAGGGTGGAGCGGACGAACTGGCGTATGGCCGGACCCACGGTGCGGCGGTAGGGCTCCATCTCCTCGATGGGCGCCTTCATCACCTCACGGCGGGGGACATTGCCTTCGTCGATCTCGACATTGACCTCGAACATCTCCGGAACGAGAAGCTGGCCCTTCGTCGACCCAAGGGAACCTGAGCACAGTGGTGACAGGATGGCCCCATGGTGCTTCAGGTGGGGGTCAAAGCGCTCCAGAGAAGACGAGATCAACTGCGCGACTCAGCGGAGGCGGTTGACTCGAACAGCGCGCTTGGAGACGTGGCCACGGTCTGTCTCCTCCTGTTCTACGCCGCCGAGTGCGGGCTCAAGGAGCGGCTGCTCGTCCGGCAGGGGCACCGCGACTCTGCGGCTTTGGATGCCACCCACGACCTTCGCAAACTGGCCAAGGAATTGCGGCTGCCTCGGGTCATTGGTGCGCACCTCGACCGGCTTCAGAGTCGCAAGATGCACCCGCCCACGCGTGGCTCCGTCGCCCTGGCCGATCTACATCAGGCATGGCGCTATGGTGCAAAGCTTGACCCGGCGGACGAGAAGGAAGCCCAGGAAGCGCTTCGCGCTCTGATCAGCTGGTGCGAGCAGGACTAAGGGGTAGGAGTACATGGTCGTGGCCGAGCTAACTGATCTGGAAGGGCTGGCTCCCCCCGAGCATCTCTTCACTTGGGTGGACGTGGAAGAGCACCTGGCTCTCCTAGCAGTAGCGGGCCGGTGGCCGCGTTGGCTGCAAGCGGCGGATGGCTGGTGGGACGGCCTAGAGCTCGTTGTCACACCTGGTACGGACCCCGAAGAAGTGAAGCAATGGTTGGACGAAGCTTTCGGAACAGGTTCGGCCGAATGGCGCGACTCCACGCTGGTGCTGGCGCTCGACGATCCGAGGGCGACTGAGGTTGTTGGCTTGCCCATCGTGCTCAGCCCCGAACCGGAGAACCTAAACCAGCCGCGACGTGTCCCGCTGCTGCGGGAGAAGCACATCACTCCGCAGCTGGCGCACCCGCTGGAAAGGCCGGCCGACGAGTCCTTTGCTGGCGACGTACAGCTAGTGGCATTCCATTCATTCAAGGGCGGAGTCGGACGCACGGTCCACGCGGTTGCCATGGCTGACGCCGTGGCCCAGCGCGGCGGGAGCGTCCTGCTGATCGACGCCGATCTTGAGGCCCCCGGAATCACGTGGATGCACAGAGCCCAAGGGGGGCAGCTCGACTTCTGTTATGAGGACCTGCTCGCCCTGTTGCAGGGAGCCGAGGACGGCAGCTGGTCGGCGGCCGTGGACATCGCCGCCGCTTACCTGCCAAATCAGCAGGTCGGTCGGTATGCCAGTGGAGGGCGCGTGACCGTGGTCCCGACCAGCCGAAGGCCACTGCTTGGCCCACCCCGGATCGACCCAGCGGATCTGCTCACACCGGGCCGCTCCCCGTACTTCTTGACCGAAGCACTCGTGGCGCTCGCCGCCCGTGTCGGCGCAGACACCATCGTCATCGACCTGCGTGCGGGAGCAACCGAGTTGTCCGCCCCAGTTCTGCTTGACCCCCGGGTCCAGCGCGTGTTCGTCACCACCCTGAGCCACCAATCGCTCGCCGGAACCGAGAGACTGCTGCGGCAACTGGGACGCCAGGCACCGACCCTGCAGGGTATTGATCCGGCAAGCTCTGTGATCATCACGCAGTACCGGCAGGATGTGCACGAGGACCAGGCGGAACGCGCACGTAATGAACTGGGCAGCGCGCTTTTCGCGTCGCTCAGGCGGCCGGCCACCGAACCAGGCACTGAGCCCGACGACACCGGTGAAGTAGACACCGACCTCCTTTCCCAGCCACTACTCAGTCCGTTTCGAGAAGAGCTACTCGCACTCCCCTCCTCCTGGGACGCTGTGATGCGAGTGCTGGAAAGCAGCAAAGTAGCCGAGGCCCTAGAGCCGATTGTGCCCACTCTGGTCGCTCCGGCTGCCCCTGCCTCAGAGGAACTGCCGGAGGCTGTCGACCACACCACGCTGCGTAACCGACTAGCGGACACCGCTCGACGGTTCATCTATGCCGAACGAGAAGGCATGTCGTCGGCCAGTGGCTTCCTAGTTACCGATCCGCTGCGCAGGTTGCTGGGAGATCACCGTACAGAGCCGCCCGTAGCGCTCGTGGTGGGTGCCAAAGGTGCAGGCAAGACCTTCATGTACGCGAAGGCATGTGCAGCCCAGTCGTGGGACAGGTTTGCCGAGCAGTCCGGCATCGAGGGCGTTCAACTAACTGTGCCTGTGGTCCCAGTGCTTGAGTCGGACAGCCTGGAGTATGACGACGTAACAACACAGGACTTGCGTGATGCATTCGTGGCAGGACACAGCGAGGAGTCGGGCCACGGTGCTACCTCTCAGGAAATCAAGGACCGGCTGAAGACGGGCCTCACAACGCTCGATGCACAGGACGATCTTCAATGGCGGCATTTGTGGCTTGAGTGCCTGGCTATCGCGGCAGGCGTACGGCCACCTGACAGCAGCAGTGCGGAAGCCGCCCTGACCGACCTGGGCAAGCGAGCGCGGGCTGTGTTCGTCATCGACGGGCTTGAGGACCTGCTGCAGTCGCTCGACAACGAGTCCAAGCGCACGGCACTGCGCGTGTTGCTGATCGACGTTCTCGCCTGGCTGCGCTCGCTGCGGGGGCGTCCTCTTGGGCTGGTGGTTTTCGTCCGTCAGGACCTGGTGACGCGGGCTGTGCGCCAGAACAGTGGGCAGCTTTTGGCTCGGTACGAGCCGTACGCGCTGCGCTGGGACAAGGAAGAGGCATTGCGGCTCGCGTTGTGGGTAACCGCTCACGCTGGCGCGCTGCCTACACCCGTGGATGAATCCCAGATCACTGAGCTGTCGTACGACAACCTCGTTGAGACCCTCATCCCAGTGTGGGGCTGGAAGATGGGAACAGAGAAGTCCAAGGAAGCACGTTCTCACCTCTGGGTGCCCGCTGCCCTCGGAGATTTCAATGATCAGGTGCAAGCCAGGGACGTGGTCGTGTTTCTATCCGAGGCAGCTCAGTTGTCGATTCCCCAGACAGCATGGGAAGACCGTGTGCTGGTACCCGGGGCCATGCGCAAGGCGCTGCTCGCCTGCAGCACAAATAAGATCGACTCGATTCAGCAGGAGAATCAGGAAGTCGGCGAGCTGTTGAGCCGACTACAGCAGGTACGCCAGCCAGTGACGGTGCCCTTCGAATTGGATGAGGTGGAGATCTCAGTTCAGGAAGCGGATTTCCTCGTGGACTCCGGGGTCTTCGCCCGAGGCAACGATGGTCGCTACTGGGTTGCCGAGATCTACCGACACGGTCTGGGGTTCGGAAGCGAGCGCAGAGCCAAGGTGCTGTGGCGACGATGACAGCACTGAAAGTGTCCGGCCAGTCGCGAAGACGTCGCTTTACCACAAGGTCTACGACTGTAGGACACACAGGCAGGCTGGCCTGCGGAACGGATGTAGCACACATGACAATGAAAAACGCCACGAACACGTGAGAACTACGGAGTAGTGTTTCTCCAGGCCAGACGTACTAGAGCCAGCGTTTCTGCAGGTCACAGCCCTGCCCAGAGGAAACTCCTAAAGCGGGTGTCGCAGGTTCGAATCCTGCCGGGGGCACACGACCAAGGGCCAGTTCAGGGGCGTGATCCCCTCGAACTGGCCCTTTGCCGTGATCACGGCCGTGCCACACATGTGCCAGATGGCCCGCTACGAGTCCGCATCGCCCCGCTCCTTACGGATCATCGAGCCGAGCCGAGCCGAGCCGATCGGCGATCTCGCGGTCGCGGCCGTTGACCATGTGCTGATAGATCAGCGCCGCGCGGGGAGTGCGGTGCCCCATTCTGGTCATCAGCTCACGCAGGCTCGCGCCGGACGCGGCGAGCGTGTTCCCCGTGTGCCGAAGATCGTGGAAATGGGCATCCACCGTGCCCCCGGCATCCTTCCTGGCATCGGATCCAGTCGTCCCGGAAGTTGCTCCGCCGCAGCCGACCGCCCTGGGGACCGAGGAAGACGTGCCCGTCACGACCACGCCCGGCGAAGACGTCGAGACGCCGCTTCGCGTCCGGCAGGAGTTCGGTCGGGAAGGACACCGGCCGGACGCCGGCATCCGACTTCGGCGTCTTGTCGAACAGAGCTCCCGACTGCATTTCCGCCTGGGAGCGCCGGACCATGAGCGCCGCCTGGTCCGTGTCGACGTCGCGACGGCGGAGCGATGCCAGCTCGCCGAACCGCGGTCCGGTGAAGGCCGCAAGGAGGACGAGGAGGTGGTAGCGCGGGGCGATCAAGCCCCGGCTGCGCTTCCGCTCCGCCGGGCGCGCTCCTGGCTCCGCTCCGCCGCCGCTCCTGCCTTCGGCCCGCTCCGACGGGCCGCGCCAACGCGCGCCCACGACGAGAAGGCCGAGGCATGAGGGAGCTCCCACACAGACGCCGGCGGGGCTGGTCGCAGTGGGCTCTGGGCTCTACGATCACGCTCCTGATCGCTGGGGAGCGATCGAAACGAGGGGGGAATCATGGACTTCTTGATCGGCATCCTGTTGATCGTTTTCGGTGCACCGGCCGTCGGGCTCACAGGTCGGTGGATTGAAGGTGCTGGCCGGGAAAACCTCGGCAGGGCGATCTCCATAGGCGGGTACTTGGCGGTGCTCGGCATTGCGGGTTGGCTGATCGTCCGCAGTTTCTGAGCGCCACGTCCAGGTCGTTCGTGCCACACGCGTGCCAGATCGGGCGGGGACTCACGGGGAACTCCGGCGCTCCCAGGCACCCGACAGCAGAGCCGCCCAGGACAGCAAGCCCGCAGGCCAACCCAGCTCCCGACCAGCCTCGCTCCTTAAAGCGGGTGTCACAGGTTCGAATCCTGCCGGGGGCACCAGGTCAGAGACCACGGAGCGATCATGTCCGGGGCCTCGGACAGCCGCGTCGGGCATCAACGGCGCTGGGCGCTGGCGACCGGGGCCTTCTGAGCAGTCGGTCCGATGTGGTTCATGACCGCACGCCGGGTCTCCTGCCCGCCGTGCGTGTACACGTTCATGGTGGCGTTGATCCGGAAGTGACCGAAGATCTCCATCACCACGTGGGCGCGATTCCTGCCGTTGTGAGGAGGGTGTTGAGTGGCTCGGGGCACGCCCAGGACGGGCGTGCCCCTGTGTAACTGCGGTGACCGCTACCGAAGCACGATGATCACGATGCTCCCGTTGACGATTCGGTGATCGAAGCGGTTGTCGAAGCGGTTGTCGAAGCGGTTGTCGAAGCGGTTGTCGAAGCGGTTGTTGAAGCAGAACCCCGGGTGATTGAAGCAGAACCCCTGGTGGTTGAAGCGGAACCCGCCGTGGTCGGAGCAGCGCCAGTCGTTGTTGCCGAAGCACCAATTGGTGGGCGCCTGGGTGTGCACGGCAGGGGCTGCTGCGGCCGTGCCGGCTGCGCTGATCGCAGCGCCGCCGGCCATCAGAATGCCGGCAGCGAACGTCGCGCCGAGACGTCTTGCGCGTTGTGCTCGCATGATGGATACGCCCTTCCTTCCGACGTCTCGCGCGGCTCTCGGTGGCACGAGATGGATGGCTGCAGCTGCGGAGCACGTCCCGCATCCAAGATCCCGCTGTACTGGACCGGCCGATCGGGTGCGCACTCCCAGAATGCGACCTACTTCCAGTACGTCCGAAACGTTCTTTTGGATTGCCTCCAGGCGGACCGGCGGGGTAATGCCGGCGAGATCCACAGCAGTCGGCCGTCCGGACCGGTCGCCGACCGCACGCTCACCCCGTACCGGCGGCGCTTGCGACCGCCGCGATGACGGCGGCGGCTGAGGCCACGGTGATCAGGTTGGTGCGGGACTTCTTCTCAGGTGGTGCCGGACTGTACGACGGCATCGGCGGTGGGCTGGCCTCGGTCACCGTTCCCCCAGGGGCAGTTGTTCGGTACGAGGATGGGCGGCCGGAGATCCGCAGCCGGAGCGTGTGTCGTCCTCAGCGTTCTTCGGCGAGCCACTCGGCGAGGGCGACAAGGGTGCTCTCGACGCTGACCGTCATGTGACGGCGGAGCGCATCCAGGTCGGCGCGGGTGGCGCCCAGCACCGGATCGAGGCGGAGCAGTCGCCAGGACTGCTGGACGACGGTTCCGCGCCCCTGCGGGGTGAGGGTCCATTCCCAGTGCACGATGCCGTTCTCCGCGCCGCCGACGACGAAGCCGAAAGCCGTCCCGGGGTCGGCTCGCACGATCTGGGAGCGGCTGGTCCACACCTCGCCGTTCCTGCGGTTACGGCCGCTGAACCAGGCACCGCCCCAGGGGCCGGCATCCGGGTCGAAAGCGACGTCGTCGGCGTCGGGGCTCCAGCGGCTGATCGCGGACACCTCGCTGACCAGTTCGTAGACGAGGGCGGGCGCGGCGTCGACCCACGTGCGCCTGGTGAAGGCGAAGTCGGCCGCGTCCAGCCCCTCGAAGGGAGCGTTCTCGGTGGTGGTGCTCAAGGTGGCCTCCTGGGTGAGCGCGGGGTGCCGGATTCGGTGCCTCCCACTTCATCGGGGATGCGGGCGGGGAACCTGACCCGCCGTTTCCTATCCACAGCTGGGTCAGGCCGGGTGTCGTGTGGCGGCCCATACTCGGAGCCATGGACGGAAAGACGCAGCTCGGAGACTTCCTGCAGACGCGGCGCTCCCAGCTGCGCCCGGAGGACATCGGGGTGCCCACCTACGGGGAGCGCCGGCGGGTGCCGGGGCTTCGGCGCGAGGAGCTGGCGCTGCTGGCGGGGGTGAGCACCTCCTACTACACCCGGCTGGAGCAGGGACAGTCGCAAAGCGCGTCGCCCGAGGTTCTCGATGCGATCGCCGGGGCGCTGCGGCTGGACGAGTCCGAGCGGCGGTACCTGCACGACCTGGCCCGAGTGGACAGGCGGCGCACGCGGGGGCGGCGGCCGGCGCCGGAACGGGTGCCGGAGGCGCTGCGCCAGTTCCTGGAGGTACTGGGCGACGTTCCCGCCATCGTGCTCGGCCGACGCAGCGACGTGCTCGCGTGGAACCGCCTGGGCCATGCGCTGTTCGCCGGGCACCTGGACTTCGATGCCCCTGACCGGCCGGCGCAACGTCCCGACATGGCCCGGCTGGTGTTCCTCGACGGCCATGTCCGTGACCTGTACGCGGACTGGCCCAGCAAAGCGAGGGCCGTGGTCGGCAACCTGCGCCTGGTAGCGGCCCAGTGTCCGGAGGACGCGGCACTGCACGCACTCCTGGGCGAACTGTCCGCGAAAAGTGCTGAGTTCGCCTCGATGTGGGCCGACCACCGGGTCAAGGCCTGTGCCGTCGCCGAATACGAGATGCGCCATCCGCTGGTCGGGCCGCTGACCGTCATCCAGCAGACCATGAGCAGCGGGCAAGGTCCCGTCGTCGTGGTCGCCACCACAGAGGCGGGCTCGCCGTCGCGGGCCGCTCTCACCCTGCTCGCCCAGGCCACCGGCGAGTGCGCCGCCCGGGCCGGCCTGTCCTCCGACGCGGTGCAGCCACGGCCCCGCGCCGACAGGGGCTGACACCCACACCATCACCGGGCGTTGCCTCAACGAGCCGACATCCGTCCTCTGCCCGAGCCCCAACCCTGCCCCGCCTTGTCTCAAGGCTCCCTCGGGACACCACCCCGCAGGCACAACCCGCCTACCCCGGCTCATGCGTCGGCGTGTTGCCGCCGCATGCCTGAAAACAGCCCGAAGACGAGAAAGAAGACGAGAAAGAAGCCATGTTCAAGAAGCTCTCCATATCCGCCGCGGCGGTCGGCGCACTGGTCGCCGCCGCTGCGACAGTGCTCAACCCCGCTCCCGCCTCCGCCGCCTCCGCGCCGCTGAGCGATGCGCGGATCGCCGCGCACTTCGACCTGGCCCAGGGCCGGACACCGGAGAACGTCGCCCTGGCACCGGGCGGCCGCGCGTACGTCACCTTCGCCAAGGCCCGCCAGATCGCCGAGGTCTCCCCCAAGGGCACCGTCCGGATCCTGGCCACCATGCCCGAACCCGCCGACGGCGGCGTCCACACCCCCGCTCTCGGCTTCCCACTGACCGTCGGCATCACCCGAGCCCACGACGGAACCCTTTACTTCCTGTACGCCACCGGCACCGCCGACCTCACCGGCGTATGGCGGATGCGCCCCGGCGGCCGACCGGAACGGATCGCCGCGCTGCCGGCGGACGGCCTGCCCAACGGACTGGCGCTGGACGCGCGCACCCACACCCTCTACATCGCCGACTCCGTGCGCGGCACCATCTGGAAGGTGCCCACCACCGGCGGCACCGCGACCGCCTGGTCCACCGCCCCCGAACTGGCCCCCGCCGGCTTCCTCGGCGCCAACGGGCTGAAGGTCCACAACGGCGCGGTCTGGGCCACCAACCTCGACCGGGGCACCGTCCTGCGCATCCCCGTCCTGAGGGGCGGACGCGCCGGCCAGGCGCAGACTCGGGCCGACGGCATGCCCGGAATCGACGACATCGCCTTCACCGGCCGCGGCGACCAGTTCCTGGCCGCCCTGGACGGGTCGAACGAGGTCGCGCTCGTCCAGCCCGGCGGCAGCCACTCCACCGTGCTGAGCTCGGCGGACGGTCTGCAGAGCCCCACGTCCATCGCCCTGCACGGCGACACCGTCTACGTGCTGAGCGCCGCCTGGAACACCGCCGAGGATCCCAACCTGGTCCTCGCCCGCCTGGCCAGGTAGGGCAGCAGCAACAGGAGAGCCCGGGTGAACGCCGTCGGTGCTGGTACCGGCACCGACGCGGCATCGCAACGCCCAGCTGTGGGGGACAGCCCGCCGGGCGTTCAGAAGGCGACGCGGACACGTCCACCGTAAGTTCCGGGGTGCACGTCGCACGACGTGAGACGTCAGCCGTGGCGCGCACCCCGGCCCCGGTCATGGCGGGCGGGCCACAGGCGCACACGTGGCGTTCGGTGATGCCGGGGTCCAGTCGGTGCAGGCTGCCCGGACCGAACGTTGGGGTGCCGCCCTCGCCGGTTCTGCCGGTGAGCAGGTGCAGCGTCGGCCTCGCTGCGCGCCCGGTACAGGACGACGACGTGACCAGTCGCCTCCTCCAGCGGGGCCCGCACGGGCGTGATCCCCACACCCTGGCGATCAGCAGGGTGCTGGGCCGGGTCCGGTGCAGCGAGGTGAACGCCCCGTACGGTCCCTCGGCGAAGGAGCGGCTGCCGACCGGGACGTTCCACCCGGGTGCGCCAGGCGCCGAGGGCGAGGACGATCCACCCGGCGAGGATGGCGATGTTCGGCGTGGCGAAGACGCGGAAGGCGCCGTAGCCGGCGGAGACCGCTTCGGTGGCGGGCTCGACCCCCTGGGAACGCACCAGTTGGAAGGCGAGATGGTCCACCCCCGCGTGGAAGGCGCGGGCGAACAGTCCGGACATCACCAGGACCCCGCCCCACAGACCCCAGCCGGCACTCCGCGCCCCGATCCGTGCGGCCACGACCGCCACAGCGGGCCAGAGCAGCAGGTTGCCCGCGGCGAAGAGGCCGTACGCGGTGGCCCTCAGGGTGGGGTGCCGCTCGTACGCGGCGAGTTGATCGGGGAGGAAGAAATCGGGGAGGAAGAAGTGGAAGCGCGCCCGCAGCAGCGCGCCGGTCAGCATCAGGAGGGGGCCGAGCAGCATGGCGGTGCCACCCCACCCAGCGTCCGGGGAAGCCGGTGGCCTCCGACCGCTCCACAGGCAGCGCGCCACGCAGTCGGGCGCCGATCGTTGGGGCCGGGACGGCCGGGGACGTCCTCGGATTCGTCATGCTGACGACGATGCCCTCGCCGTCCCCTGCCGGGCGTCGGACCAGGAGCCGAACTGCTGGGTCAGTCCTGGGCACGACCCGGCGGGCCACCGGACAGGCACCTCCTCCCGCCCGCCGCACGAGCAGCTGATGCCTTGCCAGGAGGACATCCCGGCGGAACACATGTGGCCATGACCGTACGTGATCAGACGGTGTCCCGATCTGGCTCGGCCATGGGAGCGCCGGGGCTCGTCAGAGCTTCCCGCCGATCTCGCAGGCCCGGCACGGCGGTCGCCCGCAGGTGCACTGCATGATGGCGTCGAGGACCTGGCGGTCGTGGTAGAGGCACTCGTCCTTGCAGGTGTGGCGCGGGATGAATCCCGCCGGGATCTCGCCGGGCCACGGCTCGTGGCCGTCCCGGCAGCGGACGAACCGTTCGGGGTCGGCGGAGTGCAGCTCGTGCATGCTCGACCGTGCCTCGTCCTCCAGCTCACGCACTCGCTCCACCAGAGCCTTGAGCTCGGCAGCGATCCCGGAGTACCGGTCGGCGCCGGTCCTTACGTGCGCGGCCCGCAGTGCCATCGCTGCGTTGCCCAGAAACCTGCCGGCGTCCTGAAGGTCGGTCACGTGATGCATCTGAATGCCGGTCACGCCCCGGACCCACACTGCGTCCATGCTCACTGATCCACCTTCCCGGCGTTCGCCTGGTCTTCTTATGAGAGATTAGGCGCGGCGCCGGAATCTCCGCATAACGAAAAACTCTATATTTATGGACGCTAAGGCTTTCACCCGGACCCGTCCAGTAAATGTTGGGTGAATCGGCTCACAGCCGGGTGGTGGATCTTCTATTCAATCTGCAGCTGATTTCCTGCCCACCGGACGTCACCCCGTCCGTGTCGGTCACCCCGCCCGTGTCGGTCGTCCGGCGACCGTGTAGGAACTCGCTCCCGTCCCGGCGAGCGCACCCCCTTCGACGATCAGGTACTCCGGGCGGATGGGGCGACCGTCGAGCCAGCACTCCAGGATCTCCCGCGTACCGGCCGCGTAGCGCGCCTGCGCCGAGAGGGTCGACCCGGACACGTGCGGCGTCATCGCCTCGTGGGGCATGGTGCGCCAGGGATGGTCGGGCGGTGGCGGCTGCGGGTACCAGACGTCACCGGCGTAGCCCGCCAGTCGGCCGCTGTCGAGAGCCCGCACCACGGCGTCCCGGTCGACGATGAGCGCCCGCGCGGTGTTGACGATGTACGAGCCGCGCCTCATGGTCCCGATCAGGTCGTCGTCGAAGAGGTTCTGCGTCAGCGGATGCAGCGGGGTGTGGATCGAGAGCACATCGACCGAGGAGGCCAGCGAACGGGCGTCGGGATGCCAGGTCAGCTCCAGTTCCTCCTCGACCTCCCTGGCCAGCCGGCGCACGTCGCAGTAGTGCAGCCTGACGTCGAACGGCTTGAGGCGGCGCAGCACCGCCTGGCCGATGCGGCCGGAGCCGAGGACGCCGACGTCCATGCCTTCGAGGTCGTAGGCGCGCGAGACGCTGTCGGCGATGTTCCAGCCCGTCTTGGCGGTCACCCACTCGTGGGCCGGCAGGTAGTTGTGCACCAGGGTGAGAATCTGCATCACGGCGTGCTCGGACACGCTGATGCTGTTGCTGAACGTCACCTCGGCCACGGTCATGCCGTGGGCGATGGCGCTCGGCAGGTCGACGTGGTCCGACCCGATCCCCGCGGTGATCGCGAGTCTGAGCCGGGGGGCCGCGGCGATGCGTTCGGTGGTCAGATAGGCGGGCCAGAACGGCTGCGAGACGACCACGTCGGTGTCCGGAAGCTCGCGGTCCAGGGTGGAGTCCGCTCCTTCCTTGTCGCTCGTGACGACCAGCGTGTGACCCCGGTCCTCCAGGAACCGGCGCAGCCCCAGTTCTCCTGAGACGCAGCCGAGGAGGTGCCCCGGGGTGAAATCGACGGCCTGCGGGGTCGGCGCGGTCTGACCGCCCGGATAGCCGCTGATGGTGGGAATCTCGTCGCGGGCGTAGTCGGGGGGATAACCGCCCACGGGGTCCGGATAGAGCACCGCAAGGATTTTTGCCATGACGTCCTCCATCGGTGGAACACCGATGATCTTGAATTTTAGTCGAGTTTGCGTCACCACTGCAATGCCCTGGGATAATGGGGAGGTGTTCCGGCGGACAGGGATGCGGCTATTTCGATGGGGTCGGTGACGGAAGTTCGGGAGCCGTTCCGCGCACGTCTGCGCGGGGGCGTCCTGGCGGCGGTCGCACTGGGCGGCCTGCTGGGCGGGACGGCCCGTTACGCACTGGTGCTGGCCTTCCCCGTGCCCGGGGCGGCGTTTCCGTGGACGACGTTCGCCGTCAACGTGTCCGGGGCGTTCCTGCTGGCGCTGCTGCTCGTGTACGTGTTCGAGATCTGGCCGCCGACCCGGTACGTGCGGCCGTTCGCCGCCGTCGGCTTCCTCGGCGCCTTCACCACCTTCTCGACCTGGATGGTCGACACCGATCGGCTGCTGGGCCACGACCACTGCACGGCCGCGGCGCTGAACATCTTCGGGAGCCTCTTCGCCGGCCTGGCCGCCACCGTTCTGGGCCTGGCCGTCGGCAGGCTGACAGCGGCCCGGCGCAGTCGGCTCGACGCGCGGCGAGGGCGTGCCCGCAGGTACGGGTGGTGGGTACGGTGATCATCCTGCCGGCCGTCGGGGCGGCGGCCGCCGTCGGGGCGGTCGCGCGTTACGTACTCGACCAGTACGTGCAGTACCGCAGCCCGGGCGCGTTCCCGCGCGGCACCTGGCTGATCAACGTGACCGGCTCGTTCGTGCTGGGGCTGCTGGTGGGCCTCGGCGCACGGCACGCACTGCCGGAAGAGGTCGTGACCATCGGCGGCGTCGGTTTCTGCGGCGGCTTTACCACGTTCTCCACGTTCAGTTACGAGCTGGTCCACCTGTGCGACAAAGGGCTGGTCGGCAAATCCCTGCTGTACGCCGTTTCGAGTATTTCGGTGGGGCTTGCGGCGGCAGCGTCGGCGTTCACCATCGGGTCGCTGTGAGGCTGCCACGAGAAGGTCCATGCCCGGTCGTCCGGTACTTGACACCGGGATTTACGAGACGTCTCCTTGAAGGTAGGAAATGCGCTGTGGCGTGCGCTGGCCGGGTGCGCGAACGGGCACTCGGGTTTCCGGCGTCCACCGGCACGCGGAGGCTGCTGATGGCAACCTACGAATATCTGTGCAGCCGATGTGGGCCTTTCGACGTGAGGTTGGCGATCGGGACGGCACCCAGCACATACGGCTGTCCTGAATGTACAGGCGCTGCGAGACGTGTGTACTCCTCGCCCGGCATCACGCTGACCTCGAAAGCGGTCACCGCCCTCCATGCCCGGGAGGAGCAGGCGCGTGAGGCCCCGGCAGTGGTCTCCCAACTGCCGCCACGCAGAACGGTGCGACCGCACCCCGCGCTCTCGCGGCTGCCGCGTCCCTGAAGGTGGTGGTCGGCAAGGCAGAACGTCTCATGTGGGTTCGGCACCGGAACACGACGTCGTTCCCATAGCGGTGTGCGGATTGCGGAATCACGCAACGCGGGCCTGGAGGGGCCGTGTCCCCGGCGGCTCATCAGCGGCTCCGGCGCCACGCGATTCCACTCCCCACGCGGACTGAGGAGGTGTGTCCCCGTGGGAAACGTGGGACTGCTCTTTGTCGGTGCGGTGCTCTTCATGAACGGACTGCTGCTGCTCGGGAAGGTCGATACCCGAGCCGGCGCGGTGTTCAACCTTTTCATAGGCGCACTGCAGGTACTGACGCCGACTTACCTTATCTTCACCGCCAACGACGACCCCATGAAGATCCTGGCGGCGTCCGGCATCTACCTCTTCGGGTTCACCTACCTCTATGTAGGTGTCAGCCTGCTCGCCGATCTCGACAGCACCGGCGTCGGCTACTACTCGCTGTTTGTGGCAATTGCCGCCCTGGGATATTCGTTCGTCAATTTCCGACTCCTGAAGGATTACCCCTTCGGGGTCATCTGGCTCTACTGGGCCTACCTGTGGTTCCTGTTCTTCCTGCTGCTCGGTCTCAAGAAGGACGACCTCAAGGTCTATACCGGGTGGGTCACGGCGATCGAAGGCTGGGTCACCGGTGTGATTCCCGCCGGGCTGCTGCTTTCCGGCTACTGGAAGCACCCCACCGAGATCGCCATCGCACTGGCGGTCTTCGGCGTCGTGGTGTTCGCGGGGCTGTGGCCGCGCACCCACAGAACGCCCCGGCCGACCCCAGCGGCTCCGCGGGTCGGAGGTGCGGGCGCGCCAACGTGACCGGATCAGAATCTAGGAGTTCTCATGCCTGAAATCCTCTTCAGCGTGGACCACAGCAAGTCGATGCGTGAGCAGGCCGTGCCCGGCCACAACAGGTGGCACCCGGACATCCCCACCGTCGCCATGGTGAAGCCGGGAGCGGAGTTCCGCATGGAGTGCCGCGACTGGACCGACTGCCAGGTCGGCAACAACGACACCGCCAACGACGTACGCGACATCGACCTGACCATCCCCCACATGCTCAGCGGCCCGATAGGCGTGGAGGGCGCCGAACCCGGCGACCTGCTCGTCGTCGACATCCTCGACCTCGGCCCCGTGCCGCAGCAGACCGGGGACGCGGCGGGACAGGGCTGGGGCTACACCGGCATCTTCGCCAAGGCCAACGGCGGAGGCTTCCTGACCGACTACTTCCCGGACGCCTACAAAGCGGTATGGGACTTCCACGGACAGCAGGCCGTCTCCCGCCACCTTCCCGGGATCCGCTTCACCGGAATCACCCACCCCGGGCTGTTCGGAACCGCCCCGTCCACCGAGATGCTCGCCCGCTGGAACGCTCGCGAGCAGGCGCTGATCGACACCGACCCGAACCGGGTCCCGCCACTCGCCGTACCGCCGGACAGCACCAACGCACTCGCGGGCACGGCCACCGGAGACCTCGCCACGCGCATCGCCGCGGAAGGCGCACGCACGGTGCCGGCCCGCGAGAACGGAGGCAACCACGACATCAAGAACTTCACGCGCGGTTCGCGGGTCTTCTACCCCGTACACGTCAAGGACGCCAAGCTCTCCGGAGGCGACCTGCACTTCAGTCAGGGCGACGGAGAGATCACCTTCTGCGGCGCCATCGAGATGGGCGGATTCATCGACTTCCACGTCGACCTGATCAAGGGCGGCATGGAGACCTATGGCATTTCCACCAACCCCGTGTTCATTCCGGGCAACGTCGAGCCGAGGTACACGGAGTTCCTCACCTTCATCGGAATCTCCGTCGACCACGACACGGACACGAACTACTACCTGGACGCGACGCTGGCCTACCGCCGGGCCTGCCTCAACGCCGTCGAGTACTTCAAGAAGTTCGGCTACAGCGGAGAGCAGGCCTACCTGCTGCTCGGCTCCTCTCCCATAGAGGGACGTATCAGCGGCATCGTCGACATCCCCAACGCCTGCTGCTCGCTGTACGTGCCTACCGCTATGTTCGACTTCGAGGTCCGTCCCAGCGCCGCCGGACCGACGAAGGCCGACCGAGGCCAGTGCGCGCTGGCCACGGCCTGACCTGATCCCGGTTGCAGCCCCGCGGTCCGGGCCGCGGGGCCGCAGCCGCATCAGCGCCGTTCGCCGCGCGCTGCGGAGGATCAGTCGGGCAGCCGGTCCAGTGGCCACTCACCAAGTTTCAGGCTGTCAACGTCGTGGATCGTCTTCTCGGCAGGTTGGGACGGCACTCCGTCCAGCGATACACCCGCGTCGCACGTCGGCAGGACACGGTGCACAGCGTGCGGCGGCACGGCGTAGGCGTGGAGTGCGGTCCTGGCCGGGATCCTGGAGCGCCGCGCCAGAGGACCGCCCGGCGGCGAGCCGCTGATGGGAACGGCCGGCCGCGCGACCAAGGCCTCATCGACCTCGCCGGCCGCTGCCCCGCGCGCCGTACGGTCGTCTCCGGAACGGATTCAGCATTCCGGTTCAGGCCAGGCCGAACTTCTCGGCGTGCACCTGTCGCGCGGGGGCCCGCAGGTCTCGCAGGCCGACGAGCACGGCCCTGGCCTGTTCGGTTCCACCGGCCTCTCCCATAGGCGGCGGACGTCCCCCGCGAGCGGCCGGGCAAGACGAGCTGGGTGTGCGCGACGACGATCAGCCACGTCCAGCGGTCTGCCGCTTCCGGGGTACGGAGCTTCGGGCGGGTCCAGCCGAGCGACCACACGGTCGGCACTCTCTCGTCGTACTGCCCGAGGGTGGGTCCGCTCAGTCGCCGGGGTCGTACTGCAGCGACGACGGGCGGGCCGTGGAGACGGCGGGCATCGTGGTGCCCGCAGCTGACTGCGAGACCGTCTGTGAGGTCCCGATCAGCCGGTAGCCCTGTTGATGACGCTTCTTCGGAAATCCCCACCCACCCGTCACCGTCACGCACCCCCCTCATACGATCATGCGCGGTGCGGCACACCGCGCTCGACTGGGCGGGCAACGGTGGGGGAAACATGGGGCTCTTCGGCTCGCGAGGCCGGCGTAAGGCCATACCGGACGATCCGGCGCTCGTGGCTGCGGCTGCCGAGAATCCCGGTGGCAGCGTCGCCGAGATCGACCCGACGTATATCGACGACCCGGACGGCTACGTACCTCCTGAGGCGATCCGTGGCGCGTGGTTGGTGGACAGCAGCGGGCAACTGACAGGTGAGTACCAGGAGAATCCCCGTCACGGGGTGCCGCAGGACGACTTCGGCAAGCTCACTGGTCCCGATCACTGGCTTGGCTGGCTCGGCGACGATCCCGCGACCGCCGTCCGCAAGGGCATCGAAGAGTCCTTGCGCGCTCAGGTGGCGGACGCGGTGGTCGAGTGGGTCAAGATCCTTGAAACGCCCCGGTTCCTCACGGGTGGGCGCCGGCATTCCGAGGACGAGCAGGTCATGTTGGTCACCCGGGCGGCACTGGCCGCGCCGTTTGCGTTGTCGGTGCGCGCAACGCAGCACGGGCGTTCCATCCTCCTGGGGGTGTTCTCCTGGGCCGCGGTGAACCTCTCACGGCCCGAAGCCCGCAAAGACCGGCGCTGGTTTGACCTCGGCGCCGGGCTGGACTGGGCCGGTGAACAACTTCGCACGAGGATCTACGAGATGGACGATGCGGACGGCACCGGCGAAGGGTAGAGCGGCAATGCCGCACCGTGTGCCGCGCGGATGACATCTCAGGTCTCCCTGCCGGGGGCGCACCGGGACTCCCAGGCCGGGGAGGGGCCGGGGCCTTCTCCTTGGGGAGCGGCCCTCGATGTCTCATACGCCCTGGGCCGTGACGTCGGTGATCTCCACGGACACGTTCGTGCCCGCCGAAGCGGTGCTGATCAGGGACGGCGTGTAGTTCAGGGTCGTCCGGTCCGACAGCTCGGCGGTCTCGATGACGGGGCCCGACTCGTCGCCGTGGATCTCGTAGGTGATGTCGTAGACGGCGTCCGGGTCGATGTCCTCGCTGTCCTCCAGGTAGGTGAGGTCCGGCTCGACCGTCACATTGCAGCCGGCCGTCCCGAAACACTGCCGCTTCGTGGTTCGCAGTTCGATGGTGAAGCTGTCGGCCGTCACCTCGTCGTACGACGGCACGGGGGACGGAGTCTGCGGGGCGCCGGTCTTCGGCTTGGCGAGCACGGCCGGCTTGCTGCCATGGCCGGAGTGCACGACGGCCAGTCCGGTGCCGACGACCGCCGCGATGACGGCGGCGGCCGAAGCCGCGATGATCAGGTCGGTGCGGGACTTCTTCGCCGGTGGTGTCGGGCTGTACGACGGCATCGGCGGTGGGTCGGCGTCTGTCATGGTTCCCCCCAAGGGCAGTTGTTCGGTTCGTAGTTCGTGGTTCGTAGTTCGTAGTTCGTGGTTTGCAGTTCGTGGTTTGCAGTTGGTGGTTCGGGTTCGAGGGTGGGTGGGCGGTGGGCGGGAGTCCGCGGGCGCTCCTACCGCCAGCCGCCGGTGAAGTCGCTGGTGAGCTGGGCGTCGCAGATGTTGTAGCCGCCGGACGCGTGGCCGGACTTGGTCTGCCCGTCCACGGTCACGCTGCAGTTGATGTCCCCCGAGCCCTGCAACTGGGCGTTCAGCGTGAAGTACATGGCCCCCTTGTTCAGGGGCAGGGTCGCCTCGAACCTGCCGTTCTTGAACGCGCCCTTGCGGGTGTCGCTGTCGGAGCCGTAGTTGATGTCGAGACCGCCGAGCACTCCGGCCGGGGCGGTTCCCCAGACCTTGAAGACGACGGTCTTCGGGGCGCCGGCCTTCTTGCTGTCGGCCTTGCTGTCGTCGGCGACCGCCCCGTTGCCGGTCGTGGTGGTGGACGTGGACTTCGAGGTGCTGCCGCCGGAGTCGTTCGAGCCGCTGCCGCCGACGACCGCGCCGGCGATGCCGAGGACGACGGCCACGCCGACGAGGCCGAGACAGCCGAGACCGATGACCTTCCCCGCACCGGGTCCCTTCTTCGGCGGCTGCGGCAGGAACGGCGGCTGCCCGTACGGCTGCTGCGGGCCGGTCCATCCGGAGTTCTGCGGCTGCTGGTTGTTCATGGGTCCCCCTGAGGTGTCTGCTGCCGAAAACAAGATGTGTGACATGTGGAGATGGCGGTCGGTTGCCGCATACCTGCCGGATTCACCCCATCGTGGTAGATCCGGCAGGCGCCGAGTCGCGCCCGGTTGATGGCGGCGCCGGGCGGCAGTGGCCCGGGGGGAGGGGGAAGGGTAGGCGAGATCCGCAGACGTCCGGACGACGCCGTGTCGTACGGCGGTCCGCCGCGTCGTCGTCGGTGGCAGAGCGCCTTCGCAGCAGCGCTCGCCCCCCCTGAGGCGCGGTGGCGCGGTGGCGCCGTACGGGACGGTCGGGCCGGGTCTCCACCGCCTGTTCGTATCTGCTGGGTGCGGATCTGTGGAGGGCAACATCGACTGGCCGGTTCGGCGCCGGCGGAGGGGCGCGGAGCGACGCAGGTGTCGGGCCTTCTCCGTGTGGTGTGGGCCTGGCGGGCCGTCGGCGGGGGGTGCGTGGCAGGATCGGGGCCGACTCGGAGGGTCGGGGGGCGGACAGGGTGGGGATCTTCAAGCGACGGCGTGCGGACACGGCGGCCGTTGAGGCGGCGGCTCTCGTGCAACGCATCGAGCGGGCCGTCTCCTCGGGCGGGGCGAACGCGACCACGGAAGAGGCTCGGGCGGAGCTGCGTGAGTGCGTGGCCGAAGCCGGGAGCCGCCTCGGTGACGGGCATCGCGCGACGCAGCTGGCCCTGTACCACCTGAGCGTCGCGCTCATCCTGCACACCAGCCACGTGGCCGAGGCGGAGGCCGGATTCCGGCGGCTGCGGAGCATCCGGGGGCGGGCCGTGACCGACCGGGCCACTCCGTCCCTGCTGCGGATGCACGCCGCCGGCCTGTCCCGGCTGGGCCGCCACGAGGAGGCCGCCCGCGAGTACGAGGCCGTCGGCGACCAGCTCGGGGAACACGTCGACGAGCTCAGCTCGGCGTGGCTCATCGTGCGGGCCCTGCGCGCCCCCGAACTGTGCCACCTGCGCCGGTTCGCGGAGGCCGAGGCCGATGCCCGCGCCATCATCGAACGGAGCGTGTTCACCCGCGCGCCCACCGGCCTCTTCGTGCGGTGGATCGCGACACACGCACTGTCCTACGCCCTCACCGGCCAAGGGCGGCCGGAGGAGGCGGAGTCGGCCGCACGCCAGGCCCTGGCGGCGATGCGGGTACGCCAGGACGGCAGAGGCGACCTGGTCTTCTCACTGGAGCTGAGCCTCGCCCACGCACTCAACGCGCAAGGCCGCTACGCCGAGGCCCTCGACGGCGTGACCGGTGCCCGCCAGGCCTACAACCCCGCTACGCACTACGACGCCGCCGAGGTCCACACGGCCGGCGTCCCCACGGCCGAGGCTCTCCTCGGCCTCGGACGCCATGACGAGGCGGCCCAGGTCGCCCGCGACACCGTCACCGCTCTCACGGAGCTGTTCAGCCCCGAGCACGCATGCGTCCGCGACGCCCGAGAACTGCTGGCGCGGGCCACGAGCCCTACGGCGCCCTGAGCCGGGCCGGTCTCGGCCGGTCACCCCGGTCGGTTCGCTCACTCGGGACGATGGTGCTTGCCCTCCGGATGATGGCAGTACCACGTCTCGCACTTGGCGTGCGGCCCCGGATCGTATTCGGGGCACTCGCACTCGGTGCAGTACCGGGTGTCGGAGGGCCCGCGATGGACGCCGGGAAGTGCCGCCACGCGCTTCCGGGCCGTCTCGTACACGCCACGCAGATCGTCGACCGCTTGCCGCAGGTCCGCGGCGGTGTCCCGCCACGCGGTCCGAAGGGCGGCTCCCTGTCCCTCTGCCGACGCCATCACCGCATCCCTCCTCACGCCGAGGTGTGCCGGTTCCCATGGTCATTCGGTGGAGGCGGGGGCGCCAGTCGATCAGCCGACGGCCGGCGGCGTCGGCAAACGGAGCCGTGTCGCCGGGGATCCCGGGGTGACCGATGACGAGCTTCTCCTGGCGGTCCGCACGCGGGTGGCCGGCCGGGGGCTGCCGCAACTCCTGAGGCGGCCGGCAGGTCGGGCCGCTTCACAGAGGCGGAAGACTGCGCTTCTTCTGTCTCCGTCGCGGGTTGCGGCGGGCTTCCGCGAACAGGACGGCGGCGTTGGCGACCAGGAGCATGCCGAGCAGCAGGTGCGGCACCCAGGACCACCACGGACCGGGGTCGAGCAGGAGCGCCACGATCGCGTTGATCCCGAAGAGGAACAACGCCGCCGTGCAGGCCCACAGGCGCCACGGCGCGCGGCGATCGGACATGCTCCCCCCTCATGTTCGTCGAGACAGCGTGTCACAACCGCGTGTTCGCCGTGCCTCGGCTTCGAGATGCGGTCATCGGCCGCTGCTGGCTACGCTCGCTGAGTGGCCCGGTGACGTTGCCCCGGGGCCATGGCGCAGCAGTCGCCCCGCTCCGCCCCCGGAAACGAACCGTTCCGCAGTGCAGACCGCAGTCCAGACCTCTGCAGTGTTCACGCCTCCACGGGAGGAAGGTTGCGATGAGGTTCATCCGCATGCGCACGCGCACGGCAAACGCCGCGGCGGCGGCCCTGGTCGCCGTCCCACTGGCGCTGGCAGGTACGGCGTCGCAGAGCCACGCACAGGACGCGACACCCGGCCCGTCGGCCACGGGCACGTTCGGTCCCGGCTGCGCGGCGCTCGCCCAGAAGGTCGGCACGGCCAAGGACAAGGTCCTGGAGGCCGCGGCCGCGTATCCGCAACTGAGCCATCTGGTCTCCGCCGCGGTCAGGGCGCATCTGGACGGCGCCCTCGACGGAAGGTCCGGCATCACCGTCTTCGCCCCCGACGACCAGGCCTTCCAGGCGGTCACCGTGGCCCAGTTCGCCGCGGTCCTCGCCGATCAGGGGCAGTTGAAGAAGCTGCTGACCTACCACGTCGTGGACCGGCAGATCAGCCCGGACGAGCTCTCCCACGGCTCCTTCAAGACGGTGGAGGGCAGCAAACTGACCACGTCCGGCTCGGGCACCGACTTCAAGGTCAACGGCAAGGCGAACATCGTCTGCGGCAACATCAAGGCCGCGAACGCCACCATCTACGTCATCGACGCGGTTCTCGAACCGCCGTCCTGACGCCGTCCGCAGTGACGTGCGCGGTGCCGTCCGCAGTGACTTCCGCGGTACCGTCCGGTGCCCGCCTCCCCGGTCAGTCGATGCCGAGGCGGGTGAGGGCGGTGGTCCAGTCGGTGACGATGGCCTGCTGTGCGGCGGCGAGGGTGACCTTGCCCGCGCAGACCGCGGTGTGCAGCTTCGTCTCCACCGGGTCCTTCTTGTTGTTCACCCCGGCCCCCTTCTTGTGGCCCGGGTCGGCCGGCTCCACCCACAGGTTGCGGGGGTCGTTGGGGTCACCGCCCAGCTGAAGGCTGATCAGGTGGTCGTACTCGGCGTCCGAGAGAGAGCCGGTGAAGCCGTACGACGCGGCGTCGAGTTTCTTCTCCTTGCCCGTCACGTACGCGGAGGGGCGTACGCCGGAGGTGTAGCCGCCCTTGCGGCATATCGTCGACGCCAGGTTCGCCTGCGTCACCGCGGGCGATACCGCACCCGGGTTGCAGGTGGGGTCCTCCAGCGGTTCCCCCTGCTCGTAGCGGTAGTGGCAGCTGCCCGCGGCCGGCTGCTGCTGGACCGCGTAGTGCTGCTGCGGACCCGCGCCCACCGCGATCGTCTTCCCGGAAGCACCGGAGGTGGGCGCCGCCGACCGCGGCGCCCCCGCCGCCGGACTCCGGGTCGGGGTGGACGTCGGCGTTCCCAGCGAGGAACAGCCCGACAGCAGCAGGCAGGCGAGCAGGAAAGGCGGCACGGTACGACCGGCAGAACGCATGACGAACCCTCACAAGGCAGGCGGCGGCTGAGCAGATGCTGCCCCACGACCGCCCGGCCCTACCGCGCGGGGTCCCGCAACCGACGGCCGCGGTCCGCGCACGGATGCCGTCACGGAGCTCGCGACCGTCCGCCCGCCGTCGCCGCACTCCCCTGCCGCACCGGAGCCGCTCCCTGACGGGCCTTACGGGTCGCACGGGCCTCACGGGCCTCACGGGCCATATGCGTACGCGGACGCTGCGTACAGGCCTGCCGGGAACCGGAGTTCAGCGTCGGAGCCGGTCGAAGCGGAAGGGGTTCAGGGCCTCGGGGCGGTGGCCGGTGAGGAGGTAGCGGGTGAGGTGGTGGCCGGTGACCGGGCCCAGGGTGACGCCGAGCATGCCGTGGCCGGTGGCCGCGTAGGCGTTGGCGTGGCCCGGGACGCGGTCGATGACGGGGAGGCCGTCGGGGAGGAAGGGCCGTCCGCCGACCCAGGGGTCGCGGATGAGGCCGACCAGGTCGTCGGGGTCGTCGAACCAGCGGCCCAGGTAGTGCCGGCTGGCGAGGGCGACGGCGACGACGCGGCGCCAGTCGAGGCGGTTGTTGTTGCCGCTGAGTTCCATCGTGCCGCCGATGCGCGTGGTGGTGCCGATCGGCGAGGCGACGGCCCTGCGTTCGCCGAAGTAGAGGGTGTGCCGGGGTGCCGGGTCCAGGTCGACCGAGAAGCTGTAGCCCTTGCCCGCCTGGAGGGGCAGGGGACGGCCGAGGCGGCCGAGGAGGGCCGAGGAGCGGGTGCCGGCCGCGATGACGACGGCCGCGCAGGGGATGTCGCCCTGGGTGGTGCGCAGTGCGGTGACCTGGTCCCCCGAGGTGCGGAAACCGGTGGCCTCCGCGTTCTCGTGGAGCTTCACCCCGGACGCGGCGAGCGTCTCGGCGAGCGCGCGGGCGAACGCCTCCGGGTCGACCACGCCCTCCCCCTCGACGAGGTACGCCGCGCGCACCCCGTCCGACAGCGCCGCGTCCAGCAGCCGGGCCGCGGACCCGGTGACGACGTCGTCGGGCAGCGGGTAGCGGCCGTCGGCCATCTCCCGCTGGACGGCGAGGTGGTGGCGGGCCTCGGCCGGGGAGAGGAAGGCGTGCACCATGCCGGGGCGGGTCAGGGTGGTGTCGACCCCGGCCGCGCGCAGTCCGTCGAAGAGGTCGAAGGTGTCGCGGTTCAGCTCGGCGATCGCCGCGTAGCCGCGCTGGAAGGCGGCCGGTGTGCTGCTGCGCCAGAACCGCCACAGCCACCGGGCGAACGCCGGGTCGGGCAGCGGTCGTAGGTAGAGGGGCGAGTCCGGGCGGCCCAGTGAGCGCAGCGCGTAGCGGACGACCCCGGGGGCCGGGACGGGGGTGGAGTGGCTGAGGCAGACCCAGCCCGCGTTGCCGCGGGAGGCGCCCGAGGCCAGGCCGCGCCGTTCGACGACCTCCACGGGGACGCCGGCCGCGGCCAGGTAGTAGGCGGTGCAGAGGCCCACGACGCCGCCCCCGACCACCACCACGGGGCCGTCACCCACGAGGCCGGGAGTGCCGGGCGTGCCGGGAGTGCCGGTCACGCCGCTCATGACGCGGATCCGTACGCGGCGAGGAACTCCCGGGTGCGGGCCTCGGCGGGGTGGTCCAGGACGTCCCGCGGCGCGCCCTCCTCCACGATCCGGCCCCGGTCGACGAAGACGACGTGGTCGGACACCTCGCGGGCGAAGGGGAGTTCGTGGGTGACGAGCAGCATCGTCATGCCGTCCGCGGCCAGTTCCCGCATCACGCCGAGCACCTCCCGGGTGGCCTCCGGGTCGAGGGAGGAGGTGGGCTCGTCGAAGAGCAGTACCTCGGGCCTGAGGGCGAGCGCCCGGGCGATGGCGACGCGCTGCTGTTCGCCGCCGGAGAGCTGTTCGGGCTGGGCGAGGGCGCGGTGGGCCACGCCGACCCGGCGCAGCAGCGTGACGGCGCGTTCCAGCGCCTCCGGTTCGGGGACGCCGGCCCTGCGCTGGGCCAGTACGACGTTCTCCACGGCGGTGAGGTGCGGGAAGAGGTTGAACCGCTGGAAGACCATGCCGACAGTCCGGCGCAGCCGGGGCAGGTCCCGGCAGACCTTCCGGCCGCCCTCGTGCACGACCTCGCCGGCCACTTCGACCGTGCCCGCGTCCGGGGATTCGAGCAGGTTGACGCACCGCATCAGCGTCGTCTTCCCGCCGCCGCTCTGCCCGATGACGCTCACGATGCGGCCCCGGTCGACCTCCAGGTTGACGTCGTCGAGGACCGTACGGCCGTCGAACGCCTTGCGGAGACCGCGGATGCGTACGACAGCCTCGGCGGGGTCCCGCGGCGCGGAGGTGCGCGCGGTGGTGTCGGGCCCGGTCATACGACCGCCTCCTTCTGGTCGGGTCCCGCGCCGGGGCCGGCCGCCGGGGCGGCGGCCGGTCCGGCGGCCGGCTCGGCGGCGAGCAGGGCGCGGGCGGCCCGGATCCGCCGTCGGCGCCAGGGGGACAGGGGGACGCCGGCCCGTACCTTCCGCTCCAGCAGCAGGAGCAGTTGGGAGAGCGGGTAGCACAGGACGAAGTAGACGGCCGAGATGACCAGGTAGACCTCCAGCGCCCGGAAGGTGGCCGAGGTGATGAGGCGCCCCTCCGACATCAGCTCGGCGGCGGAGATGGTGACGAGCAGTGAGGTGGACTTCAGCAGGTCGACGAGCATGGTGTTGGTGCCGGCCAGGGCCAGCCGGACGGCCTGCGGCAGGACCACGTGGCCGAAGATGCCCGCCCGGCCCAGGCCCAGCGCCTCGCCCGCCTCCGTCTGTCCTGCGGGCACCCCGCTGATCGCGGAGCGGAAGATCTCGGAGAGGTAGGCGGCGTAGAAGACGACGAGGCTCAGGCAGCCGGCGGTGAACACGTCGAGCCTGATGCCGGCCGAGGCCAGGCCGAAGTAGGCGAGGAAGATGATGGCGAGGAGGGGGACGTTCTTGAACACCTCGGTGTAGACGGCGGCGAGCATCCGCGCGGGCCACACCCGGCTCAGCCGGAGCAGCGCCACCGCGAGGCCGAGGACGACCGCGCCGGCGAAGCTGACCGCGGTGTACGACACGGTGCGGCCGAGCGCGGCGATCAGGTCGGGGCGGTAGTCGGACCAGGGGACCTGGAAGAAGCCGGACATGTCATCCCCTCACTGGCCGGCGGAGCCGATGGCCGGCGGGGTCCAGTCCGCGGGCCGGTCCACGCCCCGGCGTGCGGCGGCCATGTCGGCCGAGGGCTTGAGGAACTGCTCCGGGTCGCCGCCGTACTTCTTGATGAGCTTGGCCAGTTCGCCGTTCCGGTACATGGCGTCGATCTGCGCGGAGATCGCCTTCTCCAGCTTCGGCTCCTGCTTGGGGAGGTAGAAGCCGGTCTGGTACGGCTGGAAGTAGGAGTAGGCGGGCTTCGCCTTGACCTGCGCGGCGGTGGGCGGGGTGAGGTACTCGGTGCTGATCTTGAGGTCGGGGCGTTCCTTCTGGGCCGCGATGATGAGCAGCGGGTCGAGAAAGCCGACGTCGACGCGGCCCGCGCCGAGGTCGTCGAAGACGCCGTTGGCGTCCGGGTAGGCGTGCAGCTTGGCGCCGGGTACGGCCTGGATCGACTTGACCCAGACGTAGCCCTCGACGGTGCCGAGGCTCAGGTGCTCCAGGTCGTCGACCGTCTTGTAGGTCTTGCCGTCGCGGACGGCCATCGCCGGGGGCGAGTAGTAGGGCGGGTCGGTGAACAGGCCCTGCTTCTGCCGGTCGGCGGACCAGGCGACCCCGCCGATGGTGATGTCCACCCGGCGGGACTGCACCCCGGCGAGCATGCCGGCGAAGTCCGTGACCTGCGGTTTGATCTCCAGGCCCAGCTTCTTGGCCGCGTAGGCGAGGATGTCGCCGTCCAGGCCGACGATCTTGCCGCCCTTGACGGTGGTGTACGGCGCGTACGGTTCGACGGCGACCTTGATGACGCCGGGGGTGAGGGTGCCCAGGGCGGCGGTCTTCGCGGAGACGTTCTTCGGGGCGTCGTCGCCGCCCGAGCCGCAGGCGGCGACGGAGGAGAGCAGGAGGAGTGTTGGCAGAGAGGCGGCGACGGAGCGCACACGGATCATCGGCACGAGCCTTCCGTTCCGGCTGAGGGAGCCCGCCGTTCACCGCGTTGAGCCCCCGGCGGGGAGGATTGGGGCCATACGCTAGGGAGCGTCCCGTCCTACGTCACCGGTCACTTCGTACACAGTTGTGGCCGGAATCGTTCCCTCCCCTGTACGGTGCGTCCAAGCCAGGCCCGCCCCGCGACGGGAGGAACGCCCGTGCTGAGCCCGTCACTCGCGCAGGAGATCGCCGGGGACACCTCCGCCGTCATCGGCTTCAACGTGCTGATCACCGATGCGGAGGGCATGGTCATCGGCAGCGGCGACAGCAGCCGCGTCGGTACCTTCCACGAGGCGTCCGTGCAGGTCATCCGCACCCAGGAGGCCGCCACGCACAACGCGTCCCAGGCCCAGCTGCTGCGCGGGGTGCGCCCCGGCATGACCCTGCCGCTGATCGCGGGCGGGCAGGCGGTGGGGACGGTCGGGATCACCGGGACGCCGACCCAGGTCCGGCGGTTCGGGCTGCTGGTGAAGCGGCAGACGGAGATCCTGCTGCGGGAGTCCGTGATGCTGCGCTCCCGGCTGCTGGCGGAGCGCGCGGGCGAGAAGCTGCTCGCCGACATCGCCGCCTACGACCCCGAGGTCGTCGAGGGCGACTTCCTCGTCTTCCGGGCCGCCGAGCTCGGCTTCGACCTGCGGCTGCGGCGGGTCGCGGTGGTGTTCGAGGTGACCGTCCCCGCCCCGGCCGCGCACGGCCAGGGCGCGCACCGCCAGGCCGCCCCCGCCCTGGCGCTGGTCCGCTCCGAGCTGCTCCGCACCGTCGGCGAGGTCTTCGCGGACCCCCAGGACATCGTCGCCGCCACGGCCCCCGGCTGGATCGGCGTCCTGCACCGGCTGCCGGCCGGCTGCTCGACGGAGTCCCTGGCCGCCGGCTGCCGCCGCGTCACCGACGTCATCGCCGCCCAGGACGGCCTGGCCGCCCGTGTGGGCATCGGCGAACCGGCCGGTTCGGTCGGCGGGCTGCACGACTCCTACCAGGACGCGTGCGAGGCGCTGCGCCTCGGCACCCGGATGGCGGACGGGACCGCCGTCCACCTCATCACCGATCTGCGGGTCCACCAGATGCTGACCGCGGTGAGCCAGTCCGCCCGCAACCGGCTGGTCGACCTCACCACCGCGGACCTGCGCACCCAGCCGGACTGGCCGGCGCTCCGCGACACGATCACCGCCTGGTGCGAGAACGGGTTCAACCTCGTCAGGGCCTCCGAGGCGCTGCACGTCCACCGCAACACCGTCGTCTACCGCATGAACAAGATCGAGCAGATCACCGGCCGGCCGCTGCGCGAACACCGGACCACCATGGCCCTCTACCTCGCCTGCCTGGCCGACCGGCTGGGCGGCGGCGCCGACGCTGCTTCTCCCGCGAGCAGCAAGGAAAGAGCAAAGCCATAGCAAAGGGGCGGCCGGGTACCGTCACCGCGCTGATCAGCCGAAAATGTGACGTCGGCCAAATGCTTTGCATTTCGCTCGTGGAATGCCTAGCCTCCAAGTGTACGAAACGGTTTCGATCAGTTACTGGGCCGTCCCGGCCACGAACACCGCCGCCCCGCACCTCCCGGACACCGTGACCCTCCCGGTGCTCGTCAGTACGTGATCCACTCGCTTCGGAGAGCCCCCACATGTCATCCACTTCAGTCGACTCCGCCGACGCGCGCGCCGGCGTCGTACCGGCCCAGTCCTCGTCAGCCCGCGGTGCCAGGCACCAGGCACCGCACCGGTGGATGGTGCTGGCCGTGATCGGCCTCGCCCAGCTGATGGTGGTGCTCGACTCGACGATCGTGAACATCGCCCTGCCGTCCGCACAGCGGGACCTGGGCTTCTCCAACGACGGCCGGCAGTGGGTCGTCACCGCCTACTCGCTGGCGTTCGGCTCACTGCTGCTGCTCGGCGGCCGGCTCGCGGACTTCTTCGGCCGCAAGACCACCCTGCTGATCGGCCTGGTCGGGTTCGCCGGCGCCTCAGCGCTGGCCGGCGTCTCGCAGAACCTGACGATGCTGATCGTCGGCCGGGCGGTCCAGGGCGTGTTCGGCGCGCTGCTCGCGCCCGCCGCGCTGTCCCTGCTGACCACGACCTTCACCGATGCCAAGGAACGCGCCAAGGCGTTCGGCGTCTACGGTGCGATCGCCGGCAGCGGCGGGGCCATCGGCCTGCTGCTGGGCGGTGTGCTGACCGAACACCTGAACTGGCGGTACACCCTCTACGTCAACCTGCCGATCGCGGTCGTCGCGGTCATCGGCACGGTGGTGTTCGTCCGCCGGCCCGCCAAGGCCCAGCGGCCCCGGCTGGACACGCTCGGTACCGTCCTCGCCGCGGGCGGCATGTTCTCGCTGGTGTACGGCTTCGCCAACGCCGAGACCCACCCGTGGGGCAACTGGATGGTCTGGGCGTTCCTGGCCGCCGGTGGCGTGCTGCTGGCCCTCTTCACGTTCTGGGAGACCCGGACCGCCCACCCGCTGCTGCCGCTGCGGGTGCTGGCCGACCGCAACCGTGCCGCCGCCTACCTCTCGGTGTTCGTCACCGGTGCGGGCATGTTCGGGATCTTCCTGTTCCTGACCTACTACCTGCAGGAGACGCTGCACTACTCGCCGGTCAAGACCGGTCTGGCCTTCCTCCCGATGATCGGCGCGCTGATGGTGTTCGCGCAGCTGGCCACCATCGTCGTGGTGCCCCGGATAGGCGCCAAGCCGATCGTCCCGGTCGGTGCGCTGCTCGCGGCGGCCGGCATGGTCTGGCTCACCCGGCTCGACCTGCACTCGGCCTACACCTCGGACGTGCTGGCACCGCTGCTGATCATGGGCGCCGGTATCGGCATGGTGATGCCGCCCGCGATGAGCCTGGCCACCCTCGGCGTCGCCCCGCAGGACCAGGGCGTCGCCTCGGCGACCACCAACACCATGCAGCAGGTCGGCGGTTCCATCGGCACCGCGCTGTTCTCCACCCTGGCGGCGACCTCGGCGAGCGACTACGTCAAGGACCACCACCCGGTGACCCCGCTGGTGAAGGCCAACGCCGCGCTGCACAGCTACGCCACCGCCTACTGGTGGGCGGCCGGCTTCTTCGTCGTGGCGGCCGTCCTCGCGGCGGTGCTCTACCGCAAGGGCAGCCCGACGGCCCAGACGCAGACCGTGGAGACCGTGGACAGCGCCCCCGCCGCCTTCGAGGAGAGCGGCACGGCCGAGACCATGCCCCTGGTCCGGCCCCGGACCGCGCCCGCCCCGGGCCGGCCGGATCCGGCCGGCCCGGTGGTGAGCGGCCGGGTACTGGCGGCCGGCGGCGGGGTGCCGGTGCCGGGTGCCGTGGTCACGCTGCTCGACCCGAAGGGCCGCCAGCTGGGGCACGCCGTCGCCGACCCCGCGGGCCGCTACGCGGTGACCGTCCCGGCGGCGGGCTCGTACGTCCTGGTCGGCTCGGCCGCCGGGCGCCAGCCGCAGGTGGCCACCCTCGCGGTGGGCGACTCCCCGGTCGAGTACAACCTGGTGCTGACCGGCACCACCGGCATGACCGGCAGCGTCCGCTCCGGCGGCCTCCCGGTGGCCGGGGCCCTGGTGGTCGCCACCGACCTGTTCGGCGAGGTGGCGGACTCGACGGTCACCGGCGCCGACGGCGGCTACCGGTTCGGCGAACTGGTAGCCGGGGAGTACGTCGTGACCGTGAGCGCCGAGGGCCACCGGCCCAGCGCCGTCGCGGTGACCGTCGGGGACGCCGGGGCCGCCCAGGACATCCTCCTCGCCCCGGCCGCCGCGGTCCGCGGCACCGTCCGCGGCGGGAACGGCTCGCCCCTGACCGACGCCCGGGTGGCCCTGCTGGACTCGGCCGGCAACGTGGTCGCCTCCCGCACCACCGGCGAGGACGGCGCGTACGCCTTCGCGGACCTGCCCGGCACCGAGTACACGGTGGTCGCCTCCGGCTACCCGCCGGTGGCCGCCCCGCTCCGGCTGAACGGCACCGGCCAGGACGGCTTCGACCTCTACCTCACCCACGAGGAGCCCGGACCCCGGGGCACCCCGCAGCCCGACCCCCAGGCCTGACCCCCGCCGGCCGGAACCTCCCCGGCAGAGCCGGGCGACACGGGTACGCCACCCGCGCCGCCCGGCTCTGCCGCGTTGCCGGGCGGTACCGGACGGGAGACGCGGGCGGTCACCGCTCAAGACGTGGTGACCAGGACAACGGCGGCTGCCGCGTCGGCCAGGGCGAACGTGCCGTAGAACAGCCTCATGGTGCGGGACAGGGCGACCAGGCGCCACGGAACGGACTGTGCGTAGCGTTCCACGTCCATGCTGAACAGGGGGACTTGGCCGGGCTCCGGCGTCAGGGAGCGGTCGTACAGGGAGCGGAACAGCCGTTCCTGTTCCAGGTAGTAGGTGTCCAGCAGCCAGCAGCCCAAGGTCGTCACCAGGGCGATCACCGCCACGGCCCATCCCGCGCCCCCCGCGGCGACGGTGACCAGACCCCCGCTGACGGCCATGGCCCAGCTCTTGACCAGGAACGAGTTCGTGCCGAAGCGGGTGATGACGGCCTGGAGCAGTTCGAGGTACTTCACCCTGACCTCGTCGGGGACCTGCGACACGGTGCTCATTCGGCTGCCTCCGTGTCGTCGGCCGGGGCGTCAGCCGTGTCGTCGGCCGGGGCGTCGGAAGGATCCTCGTCTCCCCATTGGCGGTTGAGTTTCCCGAGGGAGTCGTCCAGGCGGCAGGAGAAGTCGTCGGGACGGTGCTTCTCAAGCACCGCCCGTGCCTCGGCGAGCAGGTCCAGCCGGATCCTCGGCCCGTCCCCGGACGGCGCCGGCCCGAACACACCCCGCGGAGCGCAGCGGATCCCGGGAACCCGCTCCGGGGGCCATTCGGCCGCGCGCAGCGGGAACTCGAACGTGCCGGCCATGCCCGTGCGCGCCCGTTCCTCCACGAGGCCGGTCGCCGCGTCCTCGACGTGCCTGCGGGCGCCCAGTTCCGTCCCGTCGAGCGAGGCCTTGAGCGCGAACCAGGCCGTGACATGGCCCACCAGCGCCTCCCGTGCCTCGTCGCCCAGCTCGTCGGCGGCCTTCATGCGCTTGCGCAGCGCCTTCTCCGCGGCCCGGTCCCCCGTGCGCCTCGCCTTCTCCGCCTTCCGCGTGAGCCTGGCCTCCTCGGCGTCGGACGCGGCCTCGGGGTCGTGCGAGAGCAGCTTCGTGGCCACGGCAGCGGCGCCGAGAAGCAGCAGGAGCACCACGACGACCGGCTGGAACAGCGCCAGATAGCTGTCTTCGGACTCCTCGGTCGCGATCAGGACCCGCACCACACCGCAGACGACGATGAGTCCGAGGAGGGCCAGGGTGAGCAGCCAGGGGACCACCAGCGGACGCCACCAGTACCGTCCGCCGCGGTCGGCCCCGGCCTCCGCACGGGCCTCCCGCACCGCGGCCGTGCGCTCGGCGAGGAACGTTCCGGCGGCCAGCAGGCAGACCGCGATGGCCACGCCGGGCAGGTAGGCCAGCCAGTACTGCAGCGAGTCCGTGTCGACGTCCAGTATCTGCTGGATCACGGAGCCCATGAACGCGGCGTCGAAGACCGCCCCGGCACCGGTCACGGGCCAGACCAGCCGGCGCCACATCCCCGCGACCCTGGGCCGCCGGGCCGGCACGGTCCGCGCCGGCGCGTCCTCCGCGCCGGCGGTCTCCCCCACCACGGCAACGGGGGTCTCCCGCACGGCCGGCAGCGCTCCCCCGATGCGCCGGAACCGGTCGACCGCCGCGATGGCGCTCTCCACACGCTGCGCGGACCTGACGACGGTCGCGCAGGCCGCGCCGAGGCCGGCCCGGTCATCGGCGAGAAGGGCGTTGCCGGCGCTGAACGCCCCCATCAGTACGGCCCGTTCGCGGCTGTCCGTACGGTCGACCAGGCGGACGGGCGGCGCCTCCTCCGCACCCTGCCCGCCCGGGCAGTCCTTCGCCGCGCCCAGCACCACACCGTTGCGTGCCGCGCGGCCGTTCTCTGCGTTCATCTGTCCCCCTCACCGGACGACCACGATGTCGACCCGGCGGTCGCACTGCAGTTTCTGTTCCGTTCCGAGGTCGTCCGCCGCTCCGGGGCACCCGACGGGGACGCCCTTGCCGACGGCGGTCACCCCGCTCACCCCGAGCCGTTCGAGTTCGTTCTTCACGGCGTCCGCGCGGGCCTGCGACAGCGCTCGGTTGTTGGCCGAGCCGCCGCGCGGATCGACGTAGCCGAGGACCCGGACGCGTACCCCGTCCAGGCCCCGGACCTGGACGGCGATCCTGGCCAGCTGCGGAAGGGCGGCGGACCGCAGGACCGGGGAGTTCGGGTCGAACAGCGCCCTGGCCCCGGCCTCCTTCCAGGTGCGCTCCGGGAACTCGACGGCGGGGTCGCCGGGGCGCCGCGGGGACGTCTTCGCGCTGACCGACCGGTCCGCCGCGGCCTGGGTCACCGTGCAGTCGGCGGGCTCGCCCGGCTTGGGATGGGCGGCCGCGCAGAGCCGCTGCCAGAGTCCGTCGAGCCAGGCCGCCTGCGCGGGCGAGGCCTGGGGCTCCGCGGTCGCCGTCTCCCCCAGCCCCACGAACACGGTTTCCACGGAGGCCAGCGTCCGGGACGTCACCTCCTGGTCGGCCGAGCAGCCCTGGACGATCGCGTCGGTCTCCAGGCTCCCCTCGAAACCGGCGTCCCGCAGATCGGCACAGCCGGTCGTGGACAGACCGTCGGTGAGGACGACCAGCCTGCGTGTCCCCTTGCTGCCGGCGAGGACGGTGCCGGCCTCCCGCAGGGCCCCGAGCACATCGCTGCCGCCGCGGACGGGCACCGTGGACTGGGCCTCGGCCACCGCGCCCGAGACGCAGCCCGGTACGGACGCGGCGTGCCGCTGCCGGTTGGTGCCGTTGCCGCCGTCGGCGGGCTTCGCGGCCCAGTCCCTCGCGGTCCAGCGGACGTCGTGCGCGGTACCGCCGAACGTGGCGACGGACACCGTCCCGACCCCCTCCAGCCAGCGGGGTATCTGCCGTTCGACGGCGGTCGTCTGGTCGACTCCGCCGGACGCCGGGGTCGTACCGCGCACCGACGACGAGGCGTCGACGAGGATCACCGTGTGGCCCTGTTGCCCGGGGGACGTGCCGTCCCCGGCCTTCCTCATCCAGCCGCAGGCGGCCTCCTGCCGGCTCGTTCCCGACCCGCAGCCGGACAGCAGCCCGGCCACGATCGCCGGCAGGAGGAGTGCGGACCCGAAGGTCCTGACCGGGTGTGCTCTCCTCACGGCGTTTCCTCCGGTGGTTCCGGCCTGTCGAGGATCCAGGAGAAGGGGGTGAGTCCCATCTGCTGCGAGAAGCTGTTCAAGGCCTTGTCGTAGGCGTTGGCGAACTCGAAGAGCCCGATCTGCTCGTGGTTCTTGGTGGCCTGGTCGAGTACGTTGGCCAGGGCGAGGGCACCCGTGCGGCGCACGGTCCGCAGGGCGTCGGTCGCGGCGGCGAAGTCGCCGTCGGCGAGGGCGGCGGCGAAGGGGACCAGGAACTGGCGCTGTGCCGGGGCGAGTTCGCCCGAACTCTCCAGGGCCGCGATCACCCGCATCCACTCGTCGGTGAGTTGCCTGGCGTGTGCCGCCTTCAGCAGTCCCAGGTCCAGGGCCTCCTTCATGGCCTGGGCCTCCAGCCGGGCGGGCCGCATGCGGTCGCGCAGGGCCGGGTCGACACGGACCCGGACCGTGGGACGGCACTTGACGAGTCCCGACTCGTCCTCGTAGCACCATCCGTCGGAGAGCTCGGAGTTGATCAGCTTCTCGGCCTTGACCGGGTCGACGGGGTCGCAGGTGCGCGCCAGCGACCAGGACCTCTTGAGGAGTTCGTCGCGGGCTTCGGCCGACAGCGCGCCGGCCCGCCGGCGCAGTTGGTCGACCGGCATGTCGCGACTGTGCCAGCGGAAGTGGGGCAGCACCTGGAACTCGAAGACGTCGCCCTCGGCCGCGAGCAGCAACGGCTCGGCCGCGGGCGCCAGTTCCGCGTACGCCTCGGGCCGGACCGGCTCCACGGAGCCGAGTGCGGGCGATTCCCACTCGGCCACCTGCTCCGAGACGGCGCCGGTGGTCGTAGGCGCGTCGTGCCTGCGCCGGCGGCGGTCACCCCACCATTCCCGCCACCGGGCGAACAGCCCCTTCTTGCGTGTACTGGTCATCGACGTATCCCTTCGTTGCGGTCGGCGGTGGTTGATCGAAAGGCGACGGATCGGACGGCGGCCGTCAGAGGGCGGCCAGGACGCGTCGGAGTGTCGTGGAGTTCTTGTGGCGCGGCAGCCAGACCCGGTTCAGGTGGAACCGGGCGCGTCCCTTCAGCGGACCGGTGAAGATCCGGGGGGCGAGGGACTCGTAGAGCGTGGCGAGGTCCTCGTTGTCCGTGCGGTCCGCGTCCGGCAGCCAGCGGGCCAGCAGGTTCCAGGCCCGGGTGGAGGTCTCCCCGGTGATCAGGGCGCGGTTCAGGAGCGTGACGAGCAGCTTGGCGTGCTCGTCGTTCGCCAGCGCGAGTTCGGCGAGGGCGGGCCGGCCCGGCCGGTCCGCGCCGACCGTGTACCGGCCCAGGGCGAGCATGGTGCGGACGGCATGCCGCGGCAGGTACTCGTCCCGTGCCGTCGCCCAGCCGTCGAGCTCGGCCATCACCTCGTCCACCCGGCCGGCCAGGAACAGCCAGGCCGTGGAGAAGGCGATCGAACTGAAGCCGGCCTGTTCGGGCTTGCGGCCGAGCCTGCCCAGCTCGGCGAGGGTGGCCGGTACGTCCCGCAGGCCTATCGACGTTCCGTAGGCCTTGGCCGCGCTGTCCTGCAGGGCCATTCCGGGGCTGCGAGCCCAGTCCTGCACACGGGAGGCGACCCGGTCCGCCGCACCGCCCTCGGCCGCGGCCATCTCCAGTGCCAGGGCGGCGCACACCCGGCGCACACCGGAGTCCGACCTGGCCCACGGACCGACGCGCCGCTGGTAGACGAAGTCGAAGTCGTGCCCCATGAGGAGGCCGACCAGCTGGGCGACCCGGACCCGGACGCGTTCCCGGCCGGGGCCGCGCCCGCCGACCAGGAGATCGAGCCAGTCCAGGAGCGGTATGCGCAGCCGGCTGTAGGCGTCCCAGGTGCTCTCCAGCATGGTGTGCAGCAACTGGTCGTGCACCAGCAACGCATGCCGGAAGGTGCTCCGGGCGTCGGCCGCGGCCGCCTCGGAGACCCGCATCTCCTGAGGTACGAGCCGGTTGATGTTCTGCTCGGCCATGTCGCGGACGAGGTCCTCGTCCGCGACTCCGAAGTGGGGCAGCATGATCCGGCTGAGCAGGTCGCCCGCCTCGACGACGTCGGACAGCGGGTGTCCGTTGAAGAACGCGTAGGTGATCCGGAACGCCTGGTGATGAGGGGCCGGCATCCCGGTGTCGTCCCGCACTGCGTCCAGCCCGAGCATCTCCCTGGCGAGCAGCCGCAGCCAGTCGCGCCAGCGGCCGATGACATCCCCGAGGTCGTCGTCCGGAGCGTGGATGTTCTCCGCCAGGACCCGGGCCAGCTGGACGACTCCGGTCACCGAGCGGGCCAGCCCCACCGTGCTCTTCAGCTGTTCGTCGCCGGTCACCCGGTCGACGAACCGTGACACGCTGTCCGTGTCGCACCGCGGCCCGCCGTCCTCCTCGTCGCGTCGGCAGCGGAGCCGGTGGCGGGTGACCAGGGCCGTGAGATGTGCTTCGAGCACCCGCAGGGCGTCGGGCCCTTGGTGTTCGAAGACGCGGGCGTCACCCGTCGTGCCGGGGAAGCCGGATTGCGGGCCGGTGACGACCAGGTACGCGCCCGCCTGGACCGCCAGCTGGGCCAGGCGGTCCAGCGTCTGTTTGGTGACGGGCCGGGCACCCGCCTCCACCAGGTACCCGTGGCCCTTCTCCAGCACGTCGGCCGCCTGTTCGCAGACGCCCTGGACCACGTCGGCGTCCTCGCGGTGGAGCGTGCTGACGGCGTACCGGGGCCGGCTGCACCGGGTGAGCGCGGCCGTAGCCGTGGCCCGCCGGCCGGTGCCCTCCTCGCCGTACAGCACGATCACGTGGTGCTGTTCGAGGCTGCTCTCCAGTGCGTCCTGATCGTCGACGGGGACATGGATCGCCGTGGCGATGTCCTCGGGGAAGGGGACCGCCTGGACCTTGGTCCGGTGCGGACCGCCCTCCGCGCCGTACATGCTCTCGATGTAGACGGCGTTCCCGTTCGGGCCGAGGCTGACGGGACTGCGGTTGGACTTGATGAGGCTGTGGTGTTCCCGGACGGCGCTGGACTCCTCGAAGGAGACCGGCTGTTCGGGCACGGGTTTGCCGTCGGCCGGGGCCTGTGGGCCGTCGGCGGCGGACCGCTTTCCGCCCTGCTCGGCCTGCGGCCGTCCGGCCGCCGGATCGGCGGGCGACGAGGCGTCGCCGTCGGAGGCGCGCTCCCCGCCTCCGGACGCCCCGACCGGTCCGGCCGGTCCGGTGGCGTCCGGGGCATCCGGTACGTCCGGCGCGGGCGTGGGGGTTTCCGAGGGGCCCGGCGCCGGCTCCTCCGCCCCTGCCTGATCGTTCATGCCGGCCACCTTCCGTCACCGTCCTGGTCACGGGAGGTCGCGTTCTCGTTGTAGACCACCTTGTTCCCGACCGGGCTACGGAAGAAGTGGGCGTTGGAACCCACGCTGAAGCCGGCCTCGGCGTCGCGCCTCCGCTCCGGTTCCTTCTCCTTCTCGGGCACGTGCCGCCGGAGTTCGTCGGTGAGGATGTCCAGGTCGTGATGGGCGTATCCCTCACGCAGGTGCATGACCTGACGGTTGGCCAGCCCGACCAGGGCCGAAGGGAGTTCCTCCACCCGGGGCAGGGCCGCGTCCAGGAGCACCGGAATGACGACCTTGTTCAGCGCGAGGGCGGTCGCGATCTCGTCGTGGACGTAGTCCTTCGGCACGTCGATCCTGCGCATGCCGGTCTCCTCGTCCCGGATGTCGATCCAGCGCCGCCCGATCAGGCTGAGGAAAACGGTGCACGACTCCAGTTCCCGGCGGAGATAGTCGGGGAAATCCGTCCCCGGCCTCATTGCCCGGCGGTCCCGGAATACATTTCCCTCGCCGAAGACACCCACGAGCCGTTCGTCCACGAGTTCAGGGGCCCGCTCCCCGTCACCCGTCCTGTAGTTGATGAAAATCTTGGTCATCGGGTGACTCCTCACTGGTGGTGCGCAGAGCGCTTTCGGACCTGCCGTCGCAAGGCCGGCGACAGGCCTGTGTCTGGCGAGATTTTCAGCATGGGAAGAGTGGGTCAATGCGTTTCCCCGGCCCCATTTCCCGGGGAAACGGAACACTCATCCGGACCCGGAGACGAGGCAGGACGGCAGGCGGCAGCCCGTTTCCCGCTGTGCCGCCGACCGGGAACGGCGCGTCACCGCTCCGTTCCGTGCCGTGGTGGAGATGCGATGGAGAAGGGTGGAACCGGCCAGGGACCACGCGTCCGGGCCGGACCGGGGTTCGCGATCGGGCAGCGGCCGCGGCCGGCCGCCCGTGGTGTGCAGCGGGCGGCGGTCAGCCGCCCGTGGTGTGCAGGGCCTCGGCGATACGGCCGGCGGCGAGCCGGGCGTCGGGATCGCGCGGCCAGCGGTTGAGCCGGCGGGCCAGTCGCTGGAGATCGGCCCGGATGGTGGCCGAGTCGACCACCGACACCGAGGAGGTCACCGCCTCCACCACCGCGCAGGCGGGCTTCAGTTCTCCCGCCTCGGCGAGGGCCAGGGCGAGCCGGGCCGCGTACCGGGCCCTCGCCCGGCGAGCCCGTATCGGGACGGCGTCGAGGCTGCCCTCAAGACGGCCCACGGCCTCGGTCGTACGCCCGAGGTCGTGCAGACACCATCCGGCGACGAAGTCGGCGAGTCCGGCGAGGTGCATGCTGCCGATCACCGGCTCGGTGCCGGCGGCGGACGGGTCCGACTCGTGGTCACGGGCTGCCCGTGACATGAGTTCGGTGGCGCGGTCCAGAGCCCGGAAGCACGCGGCGTCCTCGCCCAGCAGAGCGTGCCCCTGGGCTCTGCGCTGGGCGGCGAGGCCCCGGATGCGGGTGCTGCTCGACCGTTCCTCAGCGGTGCGCGCGTACTCCACGGTGGCCCGCCCGTCCATCCGGTACAGCGCGACGTCGGCCCGCCTGACCAGGGTGTAGGCGGCGAACTCGGTGTCACCGCCCGCGTCGGCGAGCGCCACGGCGCGGTCGGTCCACCACAGTGAGGCCCGCTCGTCACCGGCCTCCTGGGTCATCCATCCGGTGTACTCGGCGTATCGGGCGGCCAGCCGCAGCGCCGCCGCCCGGTCGGCTTCGCACGGGGCGCCGCGGGCGAGGCCGCGCAGCGCGTTCATCGCGGTGACGAGGATCTGGGTGACGACCGCCGGGCCGAAGGACTGACCGAGGTTCCGGCACTCGGCGAACAGCGACGAGAAGTGCGCGAGCGCCTCCCTGCACTCGACGTCGAACGCCGAGGGCGAGGCGAGCCGCCAGGACATCACCGCGGGGGTGCTGGAAGGATCGGCGAGTGCCTTCTCGTCGTAGGCCACGAAGTCGTTCCCCCGGTCCACGGACATCCGCAGCACCCAGGGCATGGACCACTCGGTCGGCGCCTCGGACGTGGGAAGACCGGCGGTGTTCCTGGCCGGGAGCAGGGCGTTCAGCCGACCGTCCGCCCCCAGCGCCCGATCGCAGGCACGCGCGAAATCCGGACTGGGATTCTTCTGTCCACGCTCGACCTTGCTCAAATGCGCTTTCGAATAGTTGATCGCCCGAGCGAGGTTGTCGAGCGATCGACCGGACGCGACGCGGCACTTGCGTAACTCCGCGCCAAAAGAAATTGCCTGCATCATGCCCCCCTTCGGGATCGGAAGCTCTGCCCCGACTCCCGCACCCCCGCAGTAATACTCTCGTCTTATCCAATGCCTGATGGCTGAAACACATGAGGCCCGGCGGAATCATGACGCTCGGGTCCGGCCGCCCACGGCAGTGCGAGTCCGTCCTGATGGCGACGCGGAAGGAGGTGCAGATGCAGATGGAATACCGACTGGGTGGCCAGTTCTCCGCGCGACGTAATGATGTTGCACGCGCCGAATTCGGCCGCCAGTTCGGCAGCGCGGCGCATAGTGGCCGCGGACACGGCCGGATCGACTCCGACATCGGCGACATGGGTCTTGGGAATGACCAGCGTATGGCCCGCCGTCACCGCGGACAGCGGCACGATGGCCAGGGAGTCCGGCCACCGGCGGACGACCCGGGCCGGGGCACTTCCGGCCACGATGGCGCAGAACGGGCACTTCCCGGGCGAGGCCCGGCCGGTGTCCACGAGTCTCTCGCCGGGAACCTCTGTCGCGTCTGTCGTCACGTTCCGCTTCCTCGGGCTTGCACGTCATGGCGGGGCACCGGCCCGGACTCCGCGCGGCGGGCCCGTCCGGCCGGCCGACGGGGCAGCCGCACGGCGAGCGCCGTACGACCGGCCTCCGGCCGTGCCGCAAGGCATACCCCGGGCACGCACGGCCGGACACGTCCCCCGTCTACGCACCGCCGGGACCACGGCACGGGGTCTGCGACACCGGCCCGCCCGGGCGTCCGCCCGACAGGTCCAACGGCCGGGCGCCGACGATCCGTTCCCGGTACCGACGCGGGCCCTCCGCCCGGGCAGCCGCCGGCGGCGCCCGCCCGCACCGCCCCGGTCCGGTACCGCCCGAGGGGCGAACGCGCGTGAGCCGGTGGCCGGATGCCGCGCCTGCCGCGCGGCAGGCGGGGAACGGGGGCATCACCGGGACGCCGGTGGTGGCCAGAAGGGGCGGGTAGCGGGCCGGAAGCGGATCGGAAGCAGATCGGTTCTGGCCACGGAAGTGGTGCCAGTGGTCACCTCGTAGGTGTCAACCGCCTTGCCCCGTCCCGCTGTTCACCGTCCGCTCAGGACGGCCGGGGCGGGGTGCGGTGCACTGCCGTCACCGCTGGAGAACCCCATGACCGATGCAGCGCCGACGCCGCCCGCCCGGCGTCCCGACCCGCTGTCCACCCATCGCGCGCCGCCCTCCTACCAGGCACCGGGACTGATACCCCCGGGCGGACCCGCCCGCACCTGGGGGCTCGTGGTCATCGCCACGCCCCTGCTGCTCGCCCTGCTCCTGGCCCTGATCGGCGGCCTGGCCGGGGGATCGTCCGGGTCGTCGTCCGGAACGTCCGGCGCCGGGTCCGGCTCCGGCCTCTTCGGCTCGGGCACCTCCGGCTCGGACGGCGGTGGTACGGCCGCCACGGACGACCAGCCGGTCTACACCGACCCGACGACGGCGTCCGCATGGCCGTACGGCGACACCGCTTCTCCCGAGGCGACCGCGACCGACGGCTACTACGGCGACCCGACGGACACGGAGACCGCCTCCCCGAGCGCGACCGCGAGCGGCGGACCCGGCGACGTCGTCACCGCCTACTTCGCGGCGATCAGCGCCCGCGACTACCGGACCGCCTGGTCCCTCGGCGGCAAGAACCTCGACTCCAGCTACGACAGCTTCGTCTCGGGCTACGCCACCACCGAGCGGGACACCGTCACCGTCGTGTCCGTCACGGGCGACGAGGTGCAGGTGGCCCTCGACGCCCTGCAGACGGACGGCACGACGAAGTCGTTCGACGCCACCTACACCGTCCAGAACGGCGTGATCACCAGCGGCACGGCCACCCAGACCGGCTGACACCCACCGGGGCGTGCCCGAGGGGTGCGCCCGCACGAGCGGAGCGCTGAACCACCATGGCCACACAGATACTCGACCCCAGTCCTCCCGGCCCGGCACCGCAGGATCCGCCGGAGCACCGCGCGTACGCGCGCACCCGGGCCACCCGGCTGCTGTCCGCCGGCACCTACCTGCACACCGGCTACCGGCGGGCCGTCATCCGGGAACTGCTGCGCAGACGGTTCCGGGTCGTCGCGCCCTCCTACGGCTACGACGCCGTATCCGTCCTCGCCCACGCCCTCGCCGCGCGCCGGCTGCGCCGCATCCAGTGGTCGGTCGCGGCCGGCGTGGACTTCGCGGTCCTCCTGCTGCTCAGCAACGGGGTGCTCAACGGGTTCATCGGTGTCGTCCTGCTGTGCTGGGTGCCCTGGGCGGCGGCCTACCTGCGCCGGATCGCCACCCTGCACCTCCTGATGACCCGGGTGCGGGAGAGCGGCCCGGACGGCGGCTTCGACGGTGCCAGCCCGGCGCACGCCAAGCTGACCGACGCACTCGCCCGCAAGATCGACCACGAGCAGGCCGGCCGCAGCGGACTGGTCTTCTACGGCGGCTACCGGCCCTTCGTCGGCGCGGGCCTGCCGCTGCGCGACTGGTCCAACGCGCAGTTGCTGCTCGGCGCCCCGAAGACCCGGATCATGGCGCGCAAGAGCGTGGACGGCACCCCTCCCGACCTCGACACCGTCGAGCGCAGGCAGGTCGTCCCGTTCACCGTGCACGAGATCACCAGCCAGGTTGCCGCCCGGCTGGCCGCCGACCTGCGTGACGAGACCCGCCCCGAGGAGCGGATCGACGGGCTGACCGTCGAGCAGCGCCGCTACACCACCGCGATCCGCAGCAACGACCGCACCCAGGGCGCCGGCTGGTCCCAGCTGCCCGGCGTGGACGACCTGCCCGGCATCCACTGGCGGGAGGACTACGACGCGGCCCGCGAGTACCTGTGCGTGCGGGTCGGGTCGTGGAACGAGGAGCTGGTGACCTCGATCTTCGTCGGGTTCGACATCAAGGGCAACACGCTGCACACCGAGTTCTACACCTATGTGCTCGGGCCGCTCGTGGGCGACTTCCACCTGGTGGACCAGCTGCCCGCCGCCGTCGACGGGCGGCTGGCGGTGCGGGTGGCGTGGGACATGTTCACGTCCCTGGTGCGCTGGTGGGTGACGCTGTGGATGTGGCCGCTGCTGCTGGTCCCGGAGCGGTTCCTGCCGGGGTGGGCGGTCCGGTGGACCCGGCCCTGGCGGGCCAGGAGGGCCAGGCGGGCCGCGGCCGAGCTGCTGCTGTCGGACCGGGTGGAGGACACCAGCGAGTTCCGGCTGGGCCGTTACGTCAACCGCTGGGTCAACTGCGGCGCGTTCGCGAGCGTCCGGGAGCTGGCCACCAGCGAGACGTACCACCACTTCTTCCAGCAGTCCGACGCGGTGAAGTACATGCAGATCGTCCAGCGCCGGCTGCTCCAGAACATCCGCGCGTTCCTCGACGAGCACGACGTGGACCTCGTCGAGCACGACCGGGCGCAGACCAACATCCTGCTGGGCGACAACAGCCAGAACTTCTTCGGCGGCCAGCAGAGCAACTTCGGCTACAACTACACGCCGTCGAGCGGCGGTTCGTCAGACAAAGCGGGGACGTGACCATGAGCCAGGGAAACACCGGCGGCGCCAACAGCCAGAACTTCTTCGGCGGCGAGCAGCACGGCTTCGGCTACAACGTCCACAACACCCCGCAGGAGGACCGGCAGTCCGCCGAACGGGAGGCCGAACGGGAGGCCGAACGGGAGGCCGAGCGGGCTGCGCAGGCGCAGGCGGACTACGGCCGCAGGCGCAGCGTCTTCGTCGTGCACGGCCGCGACGAGAAGGTCCGCACGGCCATGTTCGGGCTGCTGCGCCGGCTCGACCTGCGCCCGCTGGAGTGGGAGCGGCTGGTGCGGAGCACCGGCGGGACCGCGCCGTTCCTCGGCGAGGTCATCGAGAAGGCGCTGTCCCAGGCGCAGGCGGCGCTCGTGCTCCTCACCCCGGACGATGTCGCCAAGCTCCACCCACACCTGCTGGGCGACAACGAGCCTCCCTACGAGACGCAGTTGACCGGTCAGCCCCGGCAGAACGTGCTGATCGAGCTCGGCATGGCGCTGATGGCCTACCCGGAGCGGACGATCATCGTGGAGGTCGGCCAGGTGCGGCCCGCCGCGGATCTCGGGGGCCGCAACGTGATCCGCTTCGACGGCTCCGAGACCGCCGTCTCGAAGATCGTCGAACGGCTCAAGGGCGCCGAGTGCGACCTCGACGACACCCGGCCGGACTGGCGTGACACCTCGCACTTCGAGAACCTGGCGGCCTATCGCCGACTGGCCTGACGGACCGTACGCGAGGGGGGCGGGGGCCACGGGCCCCCGCCCCCCTTCCGTGCGTGCCAGGGCCTGTCCGACCATTTCCGTCGTCGCCCGGAGGGCGGCCTCGCGGCGTCGGGTGCGTGCTCCCGGCGTGCCGGGCGCAGGCCCTCGTACCGGACGTACTCGGGTCTGCGCCCGGTGCGGCGAGTGGGGGTCCCCCCGGCCGAAGGCTGGGGGAGCGTGCATGGCGTCGCGAGGCGGACGGGAATCGTCGGACAGGCCCTAGCCCTGTTGGCCCGACGCCAGCGCGGCCAGGAACGCGGCCAGCTCGCGCATGTCGATGCCGTCCAGCTCCTCGGGCCGTACGACGAGGCGCAGTTCGCGGCAGATCGCGGCCTCCCGGGAGCGGGCCACGAAGGACATCAGGACCAGCCGGAGCAGGCTGTCCCGGTCGAGGTGGCCGAGGCGGGCCAGCCCGGACCCGGTCAACGGCATGGCCACCCGCTCCAGTTGGGCGTGCGCGCGCAGCGCGTCCCACAGCCCGCCCAGGCCCCGCCACAGGTCCTCCACGCCGGAGGAGGCCACGTAGTCGTTGCCGATCCGGCTGTAGGCCACGCCGAACACCAGCCGCGGCCGGGTGCCGAGGACCGCCACCGTGCCGACCGGGTAGCGGTCGAGCTTGCCGAGCGGCTTGTCCGCCCGCGCCTCCCGCGCGACGGGTTCGGCCGGGGCGAGCGCCGCGTCGAGTTCCGCGTCCAGGCGGGCGACGTCGCCGTCGTAGAGGCGGTCGAGGAGCTGGGCCTGCACGCTGTCGCCGTTGATGACCCGGCCGCCGGCCGACAGGGTGTCGAAGGTGTCGCAGAAGCCGACGACGAGGTGGGCCGGCTGGTCGAAGAGGTCGCCCGTCTCGACGACCACCGTCATGTCGGGCCGCCGGAACACCTGCCGTACCCGGACCGCAGGCCGGGCCCGCAGCAGCCCGTAGCCCAGGCAGGCCCCCACCGACAGCCCGACGACCGCGCCGGACGCGCTGTACGGCACGAACGGGCCGACGACCTGGGACACGGCGGACAGCCCGCCGAACGCCACCATCGTGTCGCGGACAAAGGCCTGCCGGGCGCGCCTTGTACCACGCCGGACGGCGCTCCGGGACCGTATCGGGTGCATCGGGTCCAGTCCGGCGGAATCACCCGAACTCATGGATTCCCCAAGGCATCATGATAATCTTTCAGTCACTATGGCTGACGCAGAGTGACGCAGAACCGCCGGGGGGCGACGCGGATGGCCGGTGTGAGAACACGTATCCGGGTGAAGGTACTGGGCCCGGTCCAGCTCGAGGTCGACGGGGTTCCGGTCCGGCTGACGCCGCTGACCGTACGGCTGCTGGTCCGCCTGGTGGCGGCCGGCGGCGAGGCGGTACCGGTACGGCAACTCCGGCGCGACGTGTGGGGACTCGCGGACGAACCGCGCCACCTGGACCAGCGCAACCGCAACGAGGTGCAGAAACGGGTCCTGGAGCTGCGGCGGGCGCTGGCCCCCGGCGCACCCGGCACCCCCGGCGAGGACAGCGTGGGCACGCAGGTCCTGCGCACCGAGCAGCAGGTCACCGTGCAGGGCCCGGAGACCGCCTACCGGCTGGTGCTGCGGCCCGAGGAACTGGACAGCGCGCGGTTCACCGCGATCGTCGGCGAGGCCCTGCTCGCGCCGCCGGCCACCGCCGCGCACCGGCTGTCCGAGGCGCTGTCCCTGGTGCGCGGCCGGCCGCTCGCCGAGGTGAACGGCGAGGGGTTCGCGGTGCCCTTCGTCCGCCGCCTGACCACCCTTCAGGACGCGGCCCGGCGCGAGCTGGTGCGTGTGCAGACCGACCTGGGGCGGCCCGAACTCGCCCTGCCGGTAGCCGAACTGATCGCCCACGAACATCCCGACGACGTCGAGGCCGCACGCGTCCTGGACGCCCTGCGCGCTGAGCTGCGTGCCCGGCACGGGGCCGAACTGCTGCGGCACCGGGTCCCGTTGGAGGGCCAGCGGGCCGATGTGGTCCTGGTGCGCGGCGACTTGTTCGAGCAGGCGGACTGCAACCTGGTGATCGGGTTCACCGACACCTTCGACACGGAGACCGCCGAGGACCTCGTGATCAGCCGGGAGAGCCTGCAGAGCCAGCTCGTCGACCGGCTGTTCGCCGGGAAGCGGCGCCTGCTGGACGACCGGCTGCGGGCGGGGCTGCGGGCGGTGAAGTCGGTGGGCACCGAGACCGTACGGACGAAACCGCTGGGCCGCCGGGTGCGCTACCCGGTGGGCACGACCGTGGTGGTACCGGTCGAGGGCCGCCGGGTGTTCGCCACCGCCTACTCGCGGCTCGGCAACGACCTGGTGGCCAGGTCCAACCACGCCGACCTGCGGCTGAGCCTGGACAGCCTGTGGGCCTCGGTGGCGGTCAACGGCCTGTTCAAGCCGGTCGCCGTCCCGCTCATCGGCTCCGGTCTCGCCCGGGTCACCGACCTGGACCGGGGCCAGCTGGCCGCCCTCATCGTGGACTCGTTCATCGAGGCCTGCCGCCGCCACCCCGCCCTGACCCCCGAACTCCGGATCGTCATCCTGCCCCAGGAGCTGGCCAGGACCGACCTGACCCCGGTGGAGCAGCGCTTCGAGGACCTGGTGCTCGGCCTGCGCGCGGCCGACTGACGACGGCGGTGAGACCGGGCGCCGGCCCGGACGTGTCCCCCGGGCCGGCAGGCTGCTCCGCATCTGTCCGTTCCCCCTTCGCGGCATCACCCGCCGTCCGCGCCGCGCGCCGTCGCGCCCGGCCTCACCTCCGTCCACGAGACCACCCCGGCCGCTTCCGCCGGCACCCTCCAACCGCTTCCGATCCGGTTCCGGGAACCGCGGACGGGCGTCGCCGCCCCGCAACCGCCGGCGGCCGGACAGGACGGGCTCTCCCGACCGTTGGGTCCCGCACCGATCGGGTCTATCGTCGGAATCATGGGGCCAGGACGAGGAGGACGGCCGGTGATGCCGCAGGACGAGGCCGTGATCGGCTGCACGGGGAAGGTGCTCATAGGCACCCGCGGTGCCACCGGGCCCGGCGAGGTCCTGGTGCGGGTCAGGGGCGGCTCGGAGACCTTCCTCGCCTGGTCGGAGGAGCCCCTGCCGGTCGGCGCGACCGTGCTCGTGATCGAATCACGGGGATGCCGGGAGGTCGGCGTCATCGAGTGGGTGGATCCATTGGACGCGCTCGGCGACAGCGCCGAGGCCGGCTGAGGAGAGACAGGCATGTTCGGATACCGCGTACCCGCTCCCGACGAGGCGATGTTGATCTCGGGGGGCAGGCGGGGACTGGGGGGCGCGCCGTTCCGAGTGGTCACGGGGCACGGCAAGTTCGTACTGCCCGTCGTCAGGAAGGTCCGTTTCCTCACCCTGTCGATGTGCGAGTCCGAGGTCACCGAGACCTGTGTGACCAGACAGGGCATCGCGCTGCACGTCCGCGCGGTCATCGCCTTCAAGGTCGGCAACGACCACGAGAGCATCATCAACGCCGGTCAGCGCTTCCTCTCCGACCAGGAGCAGATGTCGGTGCTGACCGGCCGGATCTTCGCCGGTCACCTGCGCGCCATCATCGGCTCGATGACCGTCGAGGAGATCGTCACCGAGCGGCAGAAGCTCGCCGCGGAGGTGCTGGACACCTCGAAGACGGAGATGGCGAAGATCGGCCTGATCGTCGACTCGCTGCAGATCCAGTCCATCGACGACGGCGACACCGGCTACATCGACGCGATGTCCGCGCCGCACAAGGCCGCCATCCAGCGGCAGGCGCAGATCGCCCAGGCGCAGGCCACCCAGGCCTCGGTCGAGGCGGAGCAGGTCGCGGCCCGCAACCAGGCCGAGTACGCCCGGCAGACCGCGATCGTCAAGGCCGAGTACTCGGCCGAGGTGGACCGCGCCCAGGCGCAGGCCGCGCAGGCCGGTCCGCTGGCGCAGGCGCACGCCCAGCAGGAGGTGCTCGCCGCCCAGACGGAGCTGGCCCAGCGCCAGGCCAAGCTGCGCCAGGAGCAGCTGGTGGCCGAGGTCGTCAGGCCCGCCGAGGCCGAGGCGGAGCGGGTCAGGATCCTCGCGGCCGCCGAGGCGCAGCGGATGAAGATCCAGGCGGAGGCGGCGGCCTCGTACGACCGGGTCGCGCTGGACCGGATGCTGATCGACCAGCTCCCGCAGATCGTCAAGGAGGCCGCGGGCGGCCTCGCCGGTGCCAACGTCAACGTCCTCAACGGCGCGGACGGCCTCGGCGAGATCGCGGCCGGCCTGGTCTCCCAGGGCCTGACGATCCTCGACTCGGTCCGGCAGAACCTGGGCGGCCAGGACTCCGACGGACAGCGCTCCGAAGGCGCTCGCTCCGGGGAGGACGGGGGCGGCAGCAGCCTGCTGCAGCTGCCCACCGGGAAGGGGCGGAAGTCGGACGACGGGCCGGTGGACGTCGACTAGGCGCTCCGCTGGAGGCGCCGCGGTCGCTCGTCGGTCGGGTGCGGCGCCGTCGTGGCTGGTCGCGCCCGCGCGGCGGTAGCCGCATATTGATACAGCCCGGCGCACCTTCGGGGCGCTGCCCGTGGACTCGAAAATCGAACACATGCTTGAATCTGGGCATGCGATCGTTTCCCGTGGACCTGGCCCGGGCGCAGCAGGAATGGAGCGCCACCTACCGGCAGCTCGCCGTGCGGCCCGGGCGTACCGAGTTGCGGCGGCGGCTGTACCGGCTGTCGGCGGAGGTGTTCTTCCATCCCTACTGGGGGCAGCGGCGGCCGAGTCCCGCCGCGTGGCGGGAGCTGCGGGAGCTGGGGCGGCCGGAGCGGGCAGGGAGCTGAGGGGGCTCGAATGGCGGGCTGGAGTGCGGGACCGTACGTCCCGGACGATCCTGAAGGCATGTCCGGACCGATACGGGTGATCGTGCATCCGCCGTCGCCGACGGGTGGCCGGCGGGTGCGCGTGGACGGCGAGATCCTCGGGCTGGCGCACAACGTGACCGACGTCGCCGAGTTCCTCCGCCGGGCCGGGCTGGAGATCGACCCGGCGGAGGTGGCGCAGGCGCCGTGGATCGACTGGCGGGGCGGCGGGCCGGAGTGGTGGGGGCCGGAGACATGACGGTCCCCGGCGGCCGCCTTCGCCGGGGTGTCCCGGGTGCCGGACAACGCGCGAGGCCCGTCCAGTGTCTGGACGGGCCTCGGGATGGAGCGCCGGGCAGGCCTTGCACCTGCATTTCCCCGCAGGAAGCGGGGCGTCTTTCCTTGGACCACCAACGCAGCACCGGGCGGACCGAATCGGGCCGACCAGCTCTGGATTGATCATAGCCCATCCGGGGACCCGCCTTCTTTCTTTACGTACTCCTGACGCCGGGACCCGCATCCCCGGAGGGCCCGCACGTGTCCTCTTCCTTGTCCGGATTCTTGTCCGGATCACGTCGAGAATGGAGTGTGTGCCCATGGACGGCGCCGTCGTAGGGGTCGTACTGGTGGTCGTGGCGGCCCTGCTCGTGCTGCGCAGCGGGATGCGGGTGGTCAACCAGGTCGAGCGTGGGGTCGTGTTCCGCCTGGGCAGGGCGCTGCCGGACTTCCGGCGGCCGGGGATCACCTTCCTCATCCCGTTCGTCGACCGGATGCGCAAGGTGAACGTGCAGGTGGTCACCATGCCGGTGCCCACGCAGGAGGGCATCACCAAGGACAACGTGTCGGTGAAGGTGGACGCCGTCGTCTACTTCCGGGTCACCGACCCGGTCCGCGCGGCCATCGAGGTGCAGGACTACATGTTCGCCGTGGGCCAGGTCGCCCAGTCCTCGCTCCGCTCCATCATCGGCAAGAGCGACCTGGACGACCTGCTGACCGACCGGGAGCGGCTGCACGAGGGGCTCGCCCTGATGATCGACAGCCCGGCCGCCGAGTGGGGCATCCACATCGACCGCGTCGAGATCAAGGACGTACAGCTCCCGGAGTCGCTGAAGCGGTCCATGTCCCGGCAGGCCGAGGCGGAGCGGGAGCGGCGGGCCCGGGTCATCACCGCCGACGGTGAGTTCCAGGCCGCGCAGCAGCTCGCCAACGCCTCCCGGATCATGTCGGAGACCCCGGAGGCGATGCAGCTGCGCCTCCTGCAGACGGTCGTCGAGGTCGCCGCCGAGAAGAACTCCACGCTCGTGATGCCCTTCCCGGTGGAACTGCTGCGCTACTTCGAACGGGCGACCAAGCGGCTCGACCAGGAGGTCGAGAAGAACGAGCGCGAACTGGACGGCCCGGACGGGTCGGCCGCGCTCAAGGCCGGGATCGAGCAGATCGCGGCCGTCGCCGACAAGTTCGGGCCGGCCGGAGAGCTCACGGCGCCGAGGGAGCCGGCAGCGGAGCCGTCCGCTCCCGTCGAGCGGCCGTAGCCAGCCACAGGGTCACGGCGAGCGACGCGACCGCCATGAGCGTCATCGCGACGGCGGGCGAGGTGAGTTGGGCGACCGAGCCCGCCAGCGTGGCGCTCAGGCCCTGGAGGGTCAGCATGCCGGCCGAGTGCAGGCCGAGGGCGTGGCCGCCGAGTTCGTCCGGGGTCAGCTTCATCAGCCGCTCCTGCTGGACCAGGCTCGCGCCGAAGCCGACGGAGGCGACGGCGGCGCAGCCGGCGGCGAGCGCCGGCGACGGGTGCAGGAAGAAGACCAGGTAGGGCGTGGCCAGGAGGAGCAGCAGCGGCGTGGCCGTGCGGGTGCGGACCGCCGGCGGCAGCAGCCGGCCGACGGTCACGTCCCCGGCCAGCATGCCGAGGGCCGCGCAGGCGAACAGGGTGCCGGCCGATCCCGGGGCGTACGACACGTACAGCGACTCGCAGCCGACGACCAGGCCGTTGGGCAGCCACAGCCCGAGATAGGTCAGGCGGCGCGGGCGGGACGACCACAGCAGGGCGTTGGTGCGCCAGGTCGCCGCGACGGAGGGCCGGCCGGCGGCCCGGGGCGGACGGGCGCTCAGGCCGAGGCGGAAGGCCAGGGCGGACGCCAGGTACAGGGCCGCGGCGAACAGCAGGCACAAGCGCGGGGAGACGACGGCGAGCAGGGCGCCGCCGGTGGCGAAACCGGCGACCTGCACCAGCCCGCTCGCCATGTTGAACACCGAACGCCCCGGCAGATAGCCGTCCTTGTCGAGGATCTCGTTCAGCAGCCCCCAGCGGACCCCGCCGCCGAGCGAGGCGACGAGACCCAGCAGGAGGACGACGGCCAGCAGCGCACCGGCCGGGAGGCCGGGCAGCGCCAGGCCCGCGGTGGCGACGGTGAAGGCGAGCGAGATCGCGGCGAGGGTGGTGCGCGGGGGCAGCCGGTCGGCGCCGGAGAGCAGGAAGGTCGCGCCCAGCACCTGCGCCAGCGCGGGACCGAACATGCTCAGCGCGGACAGGAGCGGTGAGCCGGTGGAGCGGTAGACGAGCGTGCCGAGCGCGAGACCGCCGACGGTACCGCCCGCGTTCTGGGCGGCGGCGCCGAGGAAGAGGGGAGTGAACTCGGGGGTGCGGAAGAGGGATCGATAGCTGACGGGCATGGTCGGGAGTCTCGGGGGAGCCGGACGCGGACGTTACTGTTTCGCACGAGCGCGAAAGGTCCCGGCGGCCCTGACAGCAGCCGCTCAGACAGCAGGGAGACCCCTTGGGCTGGTGGCAGCTCAACGCGGACACGCTCGCCCGGAGCCGCTTCGTGCTCTCCCCCTACGCCGAGACCTTCGCGAGCCTCAGGCTGCTGCACGGCGGCACCGCCGCGCACCCCGGCGAGCGGCGCTGGCTGGACGAGCAGCTGCCCGGCTACCGGGCGCGGCTCGCCGCCGACCCCGTCACCGCGCTGCTCGTCCGTGCCGGGCTCGGCCGCGAGTGGACCGCCGACTTCCTCACCCCCACGCCCCGGGACCGGGAGAGCGCCGAGGCGGCGATAGCCCGGGTACGGGCCGTCCGCCCCGACGCCGCCCGCGCCCACCTGCGGCTCTCCCTCGGCGGCCCGCTGCCCGCCGCCCTGGACGGCGACGACCTGCCCTGCCGGGCGGCCGATCTGCTGGCATACGTGTGGGAGGTGGCCGTACGGCCGTCCTGGGGCCGTCGGCGGCGGATCCTGGAGGCGGATGTGGCCGCCAGGACCGCGCAGGTCAGCCGGGGCGGCTGGGCCGAGGTGCTGGACTCGGTGCGGCCGGGGCGGACCCGCTGGCTCGGCTCCAACCGGCTCCAGGTCAACCTGCACGAGTACCCGCCCCGCGAGATCTCCGGAGCCGACCTGCTGCTCGTCCCGGTCACCCCCAAGTCCGGCTGGGTCTCGTGGGAGGAACCGGACCGGTACGCGCTGGTCTACCCCTGTGCCGGCGCGCTCTCCGACCCCTCGGAGCGGGCGGTTCCGGCCGGTCTGGAGGCCCTGCTGGGCGCCGCCCGCGCGGGGGTGCTGGTCCTGCTCGACGCGCCCATGAGCACGACCCACCTCACGGCGGTGACCGGGCAGGGCCTCGGCTCGGTCGGCCGGCATCTGCGGGTGCTGCTCGACGCGGGGCTGGTGGAGCGGCGGCGGGCCGGGCGGTCGGTGCTGTACTCGCGGACGGCGGCCGGGGACGTGGTCGTGGAGGCCGGAACCCGGACCGCCACCCGGCGGAGTTAGCATCCGCTTATGACCACTACTGAGAACAACGGATCCGTGCTCGACGTGGAGATCGGTGCGCTGCAGGGCGGCTCCGCCGCTCTGCCGGGCTACGGCGGCAAGGCCGTACTCATTGTCAACGTGGCCTCCAAGTGCGGCCTGACCCCGCAGTACAACGGCCTGGAGAAGCTCCAGGAGCGGTACGCGGCGCAGGGCTTCACCGTGCTCGGGGTGCCCTGCAACCAGTTCATGGGCCAGGAGCCCGGCAGCGCCGAGGAGATCGCCGAGTTCTGCTCGGCGACGTACGGCGTGACCTTCCCGCTGACCGAGAAGGTCGAGGTGAACGGCGAGGGCCGGCACCCGCTCTACGAGCGCCTCGTCGGGTTCGCCGACGCCGAGGGGCACACCGGGGACATCCGCTGGAACTTCGAGAAGTTCCTGATCGGCCGGGACGGGCAGATCGCCGCCCGGTTCTCGCCGCAGACCGAGCCCGAGTCGGCCGAGGTCGTGGCCGCGGTGGAGGCCGCCCTCGCCTGACCCCGGGTCGTCCCTGCCCCAGGGGCAGGGACGAGCCTCCTGGTCACCGGGCGGAACGGATCCGTCCGGTGACGGGCACAAGCCGAGCCCCCTCGGCAAGGACGGCGGGCTGGTCGAGAGGGCTCTGGGTGACGCTTGTGCAGTTGTCGTAGTCGGGAGCGTGAGCGGTGGGTCAGCGAGTGCCCCCTACGCCTTGACCGAGGTCACGAAGGCGTTCCACGCGCCGGCCGGGAACGCGAGGACCGGGCCCTCCTCGACCTTGGAGTCGCGTACGGCGAGTCCCGCGGTCGAGGGCGACTTGACCTCGACGCACGCCCCGTTCCCTGCGGAATAGGAGGACTTCGTCCACGTCTCCGTGGCGCCCTGAAGCAGTGCCATGTCCACTCCTGTTGCGAGATTGCTGTGGTGCTTGCTGTAGTGCGATTCACGCCAACCTTGCTGACCGGTTGGCGTGATCGACGCTACTAGCCAACTTCCCCGCCTGGAGTACCCGTTCACTCGACCGGGTGGCATATTCCGTTGGAGACTTCCGCTGGACCGTGGCATCGGTGTACAGTGCGCCGCTTCCTCAGCGGGCGTACTCCTTGGCCGCGTCGGCGATGAACTGCCGGGACTGCTCGACGTTCAGCGACTGGGCCCGCAGGTGCTCGTACATCACGGCGTACTTCTGCACGTCGTGGGCCTTCTCCAGGTACAGGTCGCTGGTGACGCCCTCCAGGTAGACGACGCTGGAGTCGGCCGCGTCGGCGAACTCCAGGATCGCGTACTGGCCGTTGAGACCGGGATGGGCGCCGCACTCGAAGGGCAGCACCTGGACGGTGATGTGCGGCTGCTGGGACATCTCGATCAGGTACTCCAACTGCTCGCGCATCACGAGCCTGTTGCCGACGAGCCGGCGCAGCGCGGCCTCGTCCAGCACCACCCACAGACGGAGCGGGTTGTGCTCGGCGGTGATACGTTCCTGTCGCCGCATCCGGACCTGGACGCGCTTCTCGATGTCGGCGGCGGAGGTCTCCGGCAACGCGCCCTGCACCAGGGCCTCGGCGTACGCCCGGGTCTGCAACAGCCCGGTGACCAGCTGGGGTTCGTACACGCGCAGCGACTCGGCGTCGGTCTCCAGACCGATGTAGACGCTGTACGGGATGTCCCCGAACGCGTGCCACCATCCTTGCTGCCGCGAATCCCTGGCCATCTCCATCAGGGACTCGACGACCCGCTGGTCCTCGACCTCGTACACCCCGCACAGGTCGCGGACGTCGCGCTGACTGATGCTCCGGCGCCCGTTCTCCAGCCGGCTGATCTTCGACTGGGAGACGAGCAGCCGCTCCGCCACCTCCTCCGCCGTCATGCCCTTGAGCTCGCGGAGCCTGCGCAGCTCCTGGCCCAGCCGGCGTCGCCTGACGGTGGGATTGACATTGGACGCCACGGGACGTGCACCTCCGGCTGCCTGCCTGTAACTACCACTTTGCGTATCTGCTGTTGAGCAGACTGCCACCAAGGTGGTTCCTACCGCTGGGAAACAGCGGATATGCGGCGCGTACGCGTCAGTTCGGGCACGTTCCGGATTCTCCGGGCGGCAGCGGGCGGCTCAGGGCGGCCCCGGACGCACATGCCGAGCGGGGCGGTGGAGGCGCGTACTGCGTACGCCTCCACCGCCCCGCTCGGACCAGCGGCTCCCGAACCGGGTCTCAGGGGTGCTGTGTCGCCGGCCGGGGCCGGCTCTGTTACTGCCGTGGAACTGCGGCTCAGTGCACCACGGCACGCGCCATCGCGCCCGCACCTCGGCGCGGTTGCATCGGAACACCGCGTGCGGGTTCCGGCGCGGCGGACCTGACGCCCGGTCCGGCCGGGGCCGGTGCGCGGCGTGGCTGGGCGGCCGCGCCGTTCTGCACGTCCATGACGGCGTGGGCCACGAGCCCGCCCATCGGGTCGTGCCGGATCAGGTCACGCAACCGGGAACGCGAGGAGCGGCCCTCGTTCCCCGGGTACAGGTGCTTGCCGAGACCGACCGCGTGGGCCAGGGCGGCGAGCGCCGCGGTCCGCGGGTCCGGCGGTACGCCGGTGCGGATCGCCGAATCCAGCCGGCCACGGATCTCCCGGGTGACGGCGTTGTCCGTCGCCTGGTAGCGAGTGGTCGGCAGCACCCCGCACATCTGACCCGCCACGGCGGCGACCATGCCGCACCGTTCCAGATGCGCGAGATAGACCTGGCGCAGGCCGAGTCGTGGCCCGCCGATCCAGTGAACAGCCCGTACGGGAGCGCCGCGCCTTCGCAGCAACTCCAACGCACAGTCCAAAGTCGGATCTCCAGTCGGCCGTGGCTGCACCACGGCGATACGATCCCCGTCTGGGGCTATCCGTCCGGCCAGCGCCAGCTCTACTAGCTGTGCTCCGGCCAGACCGAGGTCGAGCGACTGCGGCTGTGCAGTGGTACCCGTGGCCGGGTCCAGTGCCAGCAGCAGAAGCTCCTCCGGAATTGTTCTGCGGCTCCTGCCCATCCATGCCTCCCCGCGTGGATGAATGACAGGGTGACCCCTCTCACATTGGTCTGTCGAGGGTGCGTGACCGGTTCGTAAGGGAACCGGTAGGTATGTCGTTCTCGTCTACCGCAGGGGCTAAGCCCGCACACAGGACACTGGTACATGGTTCGGACAGCGCACGGCAACGTGCGAAGCGTGGAGGAGGCATCGGTGGCGGGCGAGTCCCCCGACAGGTCGAAGCAGCGCGAGTCGTCGGCAGAACCGACGCCGGGGAGCGCGGAATCGGTTCCCGAAGCGCGAGACCCACGACTGGCGGTGGCCGCCGGGAAGGAGACCGCCGGCGGCGTGGACACCGCCACCCGGATCTTCTCGGTACGGGACCTGAAGACGACCGACGAGACCGGCGAGACCGGCGAAGCCGGCAAGACCGACTCGAAGCTCCGTGCCGCGGTGGCGGCATGGGTGCGCACGGGCGAGCCGGCGGAGGACGACGCGACGGCCCCTGAGGCGGCCACGGAGGCCGAGGAGGGCCCTGAGGCGCCCGCGGACGCCGAGCGGGCGGAGAAGCCGCAGGAGCCCCGCAAGAACGCCGACAACACCGCTACGGCGCCCGAGGACACCCCGGCAGAGCCGGAGGACGCCACGGCCGAGCCCCAAGACGCCACCCCCCAGGACGAGTCGACCCCCACGGCCGAACCCGAGAACGCCGAACCCTCCGCGACCGCCGAGCCCCAAGACGCCGAGCCCGAGGGCGAGTCGGCAACCACCGCGGACCCCGAGGCCGCGGCACCGGAGGACGAGCCCGAGGACGCCGCCCCCCAGGACACAAAGCCCGAAGCCGAGTCGGCAACCACCGCGACCTCCGAGGACGCCGAACCGGAGGACACCAGGCCCGAGGCGGCGACCGAGCCCGAGGACGCCAAGCCCGCCGACGGGCCGGAGGCGACGGCCGAACCCGAGGACGCCGAACCCGAAGCCACCGCCGAGCCGGAGGACGCCAAGCCCGAGGCGGAGACCGAACCCGAGGACGCCAAGCCCGAGGCGGAGACCGAACCCGCGGACGCCAAGCCCGAGGCGACGGCCGAACCCGAGGACGCCAAGCCCGAGGCGGAGACCGAACCCGCGGACGCCGAACCCGAAGCCGCCGCCGAACCCGCGGACGCCGATGGCGAGGACGCGCCGCAGGGGCCACCCGCAGCCGACGACGACGGCCGCACGGGTGGTGCGGGTGGTGCGAGTGGGAAGACCGGCGGCGGCGAAGGCGAAGCCGAGTCCGCCGTCGATCAGCCCACCACGATGCTCAAGGCCCCCCGCCCCCCGCAGGTCGACCAGCCCACCACCACGCTCAAGCTCGGCGGCAGCCCGAAGCCCAAGTCCCCCGCCGCCGACGCCGAACGCACCAGCAAGTTCGTCGCCCTCAAGTCGGACATGAGGCAGGGCCCGAAGCCGGACGCCAGGCCCGAGCCCGCCTCCACCACCCGCACCACCGTGCTCCCGCAGGTCGGCCCCGAGCGCACCACCCAGCAGCCGCTTCCCCCGAAGCCCCCGCTGGACCTGCTCGCCGAGCTCACCAACACGCCCCCGCCGCCGGAGACCCCGGTCAGGACCGCGGTGCGCCGGGTCAAGATCTGGACGCCCCTGGTCATCCTCCTCGTGATCGTCTTTGCGGTCGTACAGGCTTTCCGGCCGCTCCCGCAGCCCACCCTCGACCTCACCGCGAAGGACACGTACACCTTCGACGGCGCCAAGACGGACATCCCCTGGCCGGCCGACGGCCAGGCCGCCCTCGACGTCCAGGGCATCGGCACGTTCGGCTCCTCCGGCGAGCAGAAGCCGGTGCCGATCGCGAGCGTCGCCAAGGTGATGACCGCGTACATCGTCCTGCGCGACCACCCCCTGAAGAGCGGCGCCGCAGGACCGAAGATAAAGATCGACCAGGCGGCCCAGGACCAGGCGAACGCCGGCCAGGAGTCGACCGTCGACGTGACGGCCGGTGACTCGATCACCCAGCGCGAGGCCCTGGAGTCCATCCTGATCGCCTCGGCCAACAACGTGGCCCGTCTGCTGGCCCGTTGGGACGCCGGCTCCGAGAAGGCGTTCGTGGCGAAGATGAACGCCACGGCGAAGAAGCTCGGGATGACGAACACGACGTACACCGACCCGTCGGGGCTCACGGACTCCACCGTGTCCACGGCCGTGGACCAGGTGAGGCTGGCCAAGGCCGCGATGGCGGCCGAGCCGTCGTTCCGCGAGGTCGCCGCGATGATGTCGTACGACGACTACAAGGGCGTCAACCACTCCAACTGGAACCAGCTGGTCGGTCACAACGACGTCGTCGGCATCAAGACCGGCACCACCACCTCCGCCCTCGGCAACCTGGTCTTCGCGGCGAAGAAGACGGTCGGCGGCGAGACCCGCACGGTCATCGGCGCGGTGCTGCGGCAGCCGGCCAGCGCCGCCGCGGACAACAGCATCCTCACCGCAGCCCTCAACGCCGGCGACAAGCTGATCCGGGCGGCCCAGGGCGCGCTGCAATCGGCGACGATCTACAAGAAGGGCGACGTCGTCGGGTACGTGGACGACGGGCTCGGCGGCCGTACCGCGGTCGTGGCGACGAAGGACGTCACCGCCGTCGGCTGGTCGGGGCTGAAGGTGAAGCTGTCGTTCGCCCCGGAGGAGGTGCCGCACACCGCGAAGGCCGGCACCGCGGTCGGCACCCTCACCGTGGGTGACGGCTCCGGCTCCGCCGTCCAGGTCCCGGTCGCCCTGGCGAAGGAACTGGCCGAGCCCGGGTTCACGAGCAGGCTGACCCGCCTCGGCTGACCCATAACGCACATACCGTCACCGCACCCCGCCGATGGCGGCCCACCCCAGGGCCCTGCGGCGGGGTGCGTGCTAGCGTCACGAATCGGGGCAGGTCGTCGGCCGCCGGGACACGGCCGCGAACTGGACGGAAAGCAGCCGCCAACACCGTGGAACGCGGCCGAGAACAGAAGACGGGACACGGGGAGTGCCTTCAGGTGGCCACAGCGGAGCCGACACACGCCGACGACGCCGATCCGGGCCCGGTAGCCGGCCCGCGAATAGCCATGCCGCCGGCAGCCGCGGACGCCACGGAGCGTAAGCCCGTCGACCGGCTGCTGCTGGCCGCGGAGCCGCTGCGCCGGCAGCTGCTGCGCCATCCGGTGCTGTCGGTCACCGCCCTCGCCGGCGTCCTGCACATCATCTGGTTCTTCACGTTCGCGAACAGCGGCGGGGATCTCGCGGCGCAGGACGCCTGGGCCGAGTTCGTCGGCCGGCACCCGGACTCGGCGTACAACCTCGCCTGGTACGGCGGCATGCACCCGGTGTCGTACAGCGTGGTCTCGCCGTACCTGATGTCGCTGATCGGCGTCCGTACGACGATGATGCTCGCCGGCACCGTCTCGGCCGGCCTGCTGACCCTGCTGCTCATCCGCAGCCGGGCGGTGAAGAACCCGCTGTGGGCCGCGCTCGCCGGGGTGTTCGCGCTGATCTGCAACGCGCTGTCCGGACGGGTCACCTTCGGGCTCGGCACGATGTTCGCGCTGGCCGCGGTCGGGGCGGTGTTCTGCTGGCCGTACCGCTGGCGGTACAAACGGTGGGCGAAGGCGCTCGTCGCCGCGCCGTTCGCCGCGCTCGCCACCATGTCCTCGCCCGTGGCCGGGCTCTTCGTCGGCCTGGTCGCGGTCGCGCTGTTCCTGCAGAAGCGGCGGCCGGGCGCCTGGGCGCTGGGTCTGGCGCCCGCGGCGGTGGTGGCGGTCTCCGCCTGGCTGTTCCCGTTCTCCGGCACCCAGCCGATGGGCTTCGGCTCGGTGATCATGCCGCTGACGTACGGCCTGCTCTGCCTCTTCCTGGTGCCGAAGGAGTGGAAGACGGTCCGGCTGACGGCGGCCGTGTACAGCCTCGGCGTGGTGCTGGTGTGGCTGGTCAGCTCGCAGATCGGCTCGAACATCTCGCGGCTGCCGATGCTGTTCGCGGGCGCGACGCTGATCGCGGCCCTCCCGTACACGGTCCCGCGCTCGCGCAGGTACTACACGGTCGTCCTCGCCTTCCTCGGCGTCTGCGGCTGGATCAGCTACAAGTCGGTCGACGACATCATCCACACGACGCCGACCGCGTCCTGGGCCCGCGAGCTCGCCCCGCTGGTGCACCAGCTCCAGCAGGTCGGCGCCGAGAAGGGCCGCGTCGAGGTGGTCCCGGCCCGCTCGCACCGCGAGGCCTCGGCTCTCGCGCCGTACGTGAACCTGGCCCGCGGCTGGAACCGCCAGGCCGACATGGAGCGCAACCCGCTCTTCTACGACGACAGCCTCAACTCCGCGAACTACCACGAGTGGCTCCAGCGCTGGGCGGTGCACTTCGTCGTCGTGCCGAAGGACAACCCCGACGGCGACGGCGGCGGCGACCGGGAACGCGCGCTGGTGCAGCGCGGGATGCCGTACCTGAAGCAGATCTGGGGCGACGCCAACTGGCAGCTGTTCCGGGTGACCGACCCGGTGCCGCTCGCCGAGCCCGACGCGGTGGTGGACAGCGCGGAGCAGGGCGAGCTGACCATCGAGGTCCGCAAGGCCGGGCGGATCCTGATCCGGATCCCGTACTCGCCGTGGCTGAGCATCGTCGACGCGGACGGCAAGAGCCTCAAGGCGCCCCGGGAGACCGAGGCCTCCAAGCACCGGGCCGACGGTGAGCCGAAGACGTACACCAACGTCAACGGCTGCCTGATGGAGACGCCTGAGGACGCCAAGGGGGACAAGTGGACGATGCTGCTGGCCCCGCGGGCCGGGACGTACCGGCTGGCGTCGCCGTACCAGCTGCCGCGGGGGACGCCGTGCCCCGACGAGCTGAAGTGACCGGCCACCACGCCTGACATGACACAGCAGATGACAGCCGGATGGACCAGTTTGACTGTCTGGGTCAACTCCTAGCTTTCGCATACCTTCCCAGCTCAGCACGGTGATTCAGAAGACCATCGAGCTCTCCCATCGCTCCCGTTCGCCCATTTTCTTTACTTTTTACTTGACTCTCAATGACGGGCTCAGTTGACTGAATGGCGTTGATTCGTCGGCCGAGGAGGCAGCGCAGTCATGGGGGACGAGACGTTAGGGATAATCCTGGCGGGAGGCCGGGGCGAACGCGCCAAGCCGCTCACCCTCGCCTCCGCGGACTACATCCGCAGCAAGGCGCTCATCCCGTTCGCCGGCCGGCCGGTCATCGAGTGGCTCGTCGAGAACTGCCGGGACCAGGGCATCCGCCGCTTCCACGTGGTCGCCCAGGGTGCCGAGAACCACAGCCAGATCAAGCTCGTGCTGGGCCGCGGCGAGCGGTTCGGCGTCGAGATCCACTACTCCCGGGCCCGGCTCGACCGCTACAACGTCGGCTCGGGCGCCGCCACCCTGCACAACCTCGAACGCTGGGACCTGACCGGCCGCGCCCTGGTCATGCCGGTCGACTCCGTCTTCGAGTTCTCGCTCCCCCGGCTGGCCGACGCGCACGACGCCGCCGACGCCGTCGTGACCGTCGCCTCCGTCGCCCGCACCGCCGAGGAGATCGCCGGCAAGTACGGCGTGATGCAGACGTCCGCGGACGGCACCGTCTCGGGCTTCCTGGAGAAACCCGACCTCGACCGCATCCACCGCCTCTTCCCCGAGACATCGTTGCCAGGCAACGGCTTCACCCTGCCCACCAACGCGGGCATGTACCTCGTCGACTGCGGGCGCCTGCGGCTGGCGGCCCGCACCCCCGAGATGATCCGGCTCGCCCAGCAGCGCCTCGACTGGGGCGGCGACCTGCTGCCCTGGCTGGTCCGGCGGGGCCTGCCGGTGGCGGCCGCGCGCATCGAGCGGCTCGGTGACCTGGGCAGCATCCCGGACTACCTGGCCACCCTCGGCGACGTGCTGCGCGGCCGCTACCGGTGGATGAGCCGGGCCATGGGCGCGCCGGTGAGCACCGACCCGCCGTACTGGATCCACGAGTCGAGCCTGCGCACCAAGGACAGCGTGCAGGGCACGACCCTCGCCCAGAAGATCTCCGAGGGCAGCGTGGTGCTCGGCCCCGCCGTGCGCATCGGGCGGAACGCCGAGATCGGCCCCGGTGTGAAGCTGCGGTACACGGACGTCGGCGACGACGTCGACATCGACGAAGGGGCCCGGCTCAGCCGGTCGGCGATCGGCGACGGCGCGGTCGTCGGGGCGCACGCCCGCATCACCGACTCGTACGTCGGGCCCATGGCGCAGGTGCACTCGGCCCGCGACAACCCCGTCCGGCTCGTCCACTCGGCGATCGGCGAGGCGGCCGACCTGCGGCCCGGCACCCGGCTCTCGGGGGTGAGCGTCTACCCGCGGCTGCGGGTCCCCGCCGTCACCGGACTGCCCTCCGGCACCCATCTGACCAGCTCCGACGACATCCTGCGCTGGATCTGACGCGATCCGGCCGGACCCGAACGGATCAAGCACACGCCCTGACGCATCCACCTGCTCCTTCCCGCACCCCAATCGTCCGGCTCGTCTACAGCCTGGGGAGTTTTCTCGATGGACAGCCCGATCGCAGTCATAGGAGGGACCGGCCGGGTCGGCCGGCTCGTCACCCGCCGGTTGCTGGCCCGGGGCGAGACCGTCCGGGTCATCGGCCGCAGCACCCAGCGCGCCCGGCGGCACATGCCCGCGCAGGCGCAGTACTTCACGGCCGACGTCCGCGACCCCGGCACGCTCCGCACCCCGCTGCACGGGTGCGCCGCGGTCGTCTACGCCGTGGAGCCGGGCACCGACGCCGCCGGCCCGGACAGCCCGGAGTCGACCCTGCACGGCGGTGTCCGGCACGTCCTCGACGTCCTGGGCGCGGCCCCGGCCGGCCGGCACTTCGTGCTGGTCAGCCAGCGGCACGTCACCCGCAGGGACCACCCCATGAACGCCTACGGCAGGATGCTGGACTGGCGGCTGGCCGGCGAGGACGCGGTCCGCTCCTCGGGCCTGCCCTACACGGTGATCCGGCCCGGCTGGCTGACCGACGAGCCCGGCCACGGCGTGCTCCACCTGGAGCAGGGCGACGTGGGCGACGGGTACGTGGCCCGCGAGCATGTCGCCGAGGCCTGTGTCCGGGCGATCGACTCGCCCACGGCGCACGGCGTGACGTTCGAGATGCGCAGCGAGGCGGGCCCGGCCTCCGGTCCCGTGCCCTGGGACGAGCTCTTCACCGGGCTGCGCGCCGACGCCCCGGCCGGGACCAGGGCGGTGTTCGCATGAGCGCCCCGACCGAGGCCCAGGACCAGCCGGCCGCCACCACGACGACCACGAATGCCGCGAACGAGTACATGACCCTGCCCGCCGACCAGGCTCCCGACACCCTCGACCTCGTCCAGCCGGGGGTCACCCCGGGCCACCCGCAGCCGCTGGGCAGCACCGTCGACGCCGACGGGGTCAACTTCTCGGTCTTCTCCGAGCACGCCACCCGCGTCGACCTGCTGCTGTTCGAGCACTGCGACAGCCCGCAGCCCTACCGGACGGTCCGGCTGCACCCCGAGCGGCACCGCAGCTTCCACTTCTGGCACTGCCATGTGCAGGGGCTCGGCGCCGGCCAGGTCTACGCGTACCGCATGGACGGACCGCGCGACCCGGCCGCCGGGGGCAGCCGCTTCGACCACCGCAAGGTGCTGGTCGACCCCTACGCCCGCGCCAACGTCAACAGCCGCTGGGAGCGGACCCGCGCGATCGGCCCCGGGGACAACGTCGAGCACTCCATGCGCAGCCTGGTCGTCGACCTCGACGACTACGACTGGGAGGGCGACACCCCGCTGCGCACCCCGATGGCGGACACCGTCGTCTACGAGATGCACGTCCGCGGCTTCACCGCCTCGCCGACCTCCGGCGCGGAGCACCCGGGGACCTTCTCGGCCGTCATCGACAAGATCCCGCACCTGAAGGAACTCGGCGTGACCGCGGTGGAGTTGCTGCCGGTCTTCGACTTCGACGAGACCCAGGTGCTGCGCACCGGACCGGCCGGGACGGAGCTGCGCAACTACTGGGGCTACGACCCGTACGGGTTCTTCGCCCCGCACACCGGGTACTGCTCCAGCCCCCATCTGGCCACCCACATCACCGAGTTCCGCGACATGGTGAAGGCGTTCCACAAGGCGGGCATCGAGGTCATCCTCGACGTGGTCTTCAACCACACCAGCGAGGGCAACGAGTTCGGGCCGACGATCAGTTTCCGGGGCGCCGCGAACGAGGCCTACTACCACCTGTGGCCGCAGGACCGCTCCCACTACATGGACTTCACGGGGTGCGGCAACGCGATCAACGCCAACCACCCCATCGTCACCAAGTTCATCCTGGAGTCGCTGGAGTACTGGGTCTCCGAGCACCACGTCGACGGCTTCCGCTTCGACCTGGCCTCGGAGCTGTCCCGCGGCCCGATGGGCTACGAGATGGCGGTGCCGCCCGCGCTGTGGGCGATCGAGCTGTCGCAGATCCTGGCCGAGACGAAGATCATCGCGGAGCCCTGGGACGGCGGCGGGCTCTACCAGGTGGGCCGCTTCCCCGGAAAGCGCTGGGCGCAGTGGAACGGCCCGTTCCGGGACGACGTACGGCGGTTCGTGCGCGGTGACGCGGGCATCGCCGGCGAGGTCGCCTCCCGGCTCGGCGGCTCGGCCGACCTGTTCGCGCCGCAGGAGGAACTGCCCACCAACAGCATCAACTTCGTGACCTGCCACGACGGCTTCACCCTCAACGACCTGGTCAGCTACAACACCAAGCACAACCACGCCAACGGTGAGGCGGACGCCGACGGAACCAACGAGAACTACAGCTGGAACTGCGGCTCCGAGGGCCCCGCGGACGACCCGGAGGTCGAGGGGCTGCGGGTGCGGCAGGTCAAGAACCTGCTGTCGGTCCTCATGCTCAGCCGGGGCGTGCCGATGCTGCTGGCCGGGGACGAGTTCCGCAACAGCCAGGCCGGCAACAACAACGGCTACTGCCAGGACGGGCCGCTCTCCTGGCTCGACTGGGACCAGGCCGACAAGGAGCGGGAGACCCTCGGGTTCACCCGCGACGTCATCGGGCTGCGCAAGCGCTACCGCACCTTCCGGGAGCCGCAGTTCTTCTCCGAGCGGCTCAACCCCCGTCTCCTGCCGGACATCACCTGGCACGGCACGCGACTGCACCAGCCGGGCTGGGAGAACCCCGACGCCCACGTGCTGGCGTGCACGTACGGCGGTTTCGACGGCGACCCGGACCTGCACCTGATCCTCAACATGTACCACCTGGGCCTCGAGTTCGAGCTGCCCGAGCTGCCCGGCCACCGCTGGCACCGCGTCCTGGACACGGCCCGGCCGGCCCCGTACGAGATCCTCCCGCCCGGAGCGGAGGAGCCGGTCGACGGTCCCACCTATCACGCTCAGGGCCGCAGCGTCGTGCTGCTGGCGGCCCTGCCCGACGAGAAGGGCACGCGACGATGAGCGCACTCTCCCAACGGCGTATCACCTCCGACACCCTGGCGGGCTACGTCACCCACTACAGCCCCACGAGGCGCATGTTCGGCCTGCGCAGCCCGGACGGGCGGGAGTTCACGGTCCACCTGACCCACAACGCCGTCTCCCGCATCGTCCGCAACCTCGGCGACTCCTACCACGACACCACGGCCCAGACCGTCGACATGCTGGCCGAGGGCCGGTTCCTGTTCGCGTACGGGATCCTCTACGAGTGGGAGGGCGGCGCCCGCTTCGACGCGAAGGAGATCACCTTCCCGGAGGAGAGCCGCGGCCAGTACGTCTTCGAGCACCCGAACTGGTGGGTGCAGCAGGCCGCCGCGATCGCCGACTTCTACCTGCGCGGCCAGTTCCCGGACGGGAACTACGACTGGCGCAACTTCCGCACCCACCTCACCCTCAGCGGCACCCACTTACCGGACTTCCACGGGCAGGACGTACGCCAGGAGACCGACACCATCTCCCGGCTGGTCTACGGGCTGGCCACGACCTACCTGCTGACCGGCGAGGACCGCTTCCTGGAGGCCGCCGAGTCCGGCACCGCGTACCTGCGCGAGCACATGCGGGTGGACGACCAGGCCGACGGGATCACCTACTGGTACCACGGCATCGACATCACGCCGAACGGCCACCGGCCGGTCTTCGCCTCGGAGTTCGGGGACGACTACGACGCGATCCCGATGTACGAGCAGATCTACGCGCTGGCCGGGCCCACCCAGACCTTCCGGATCACCGGCGACCCGAAGATCCTGAACGACATCGACCGGACGGTCGCCCTGTTCCAGAAGTACTTCCGGGACCCGGTCGAGGGCGGCTTCTTCTCGCACCTGGATCCGATCTCCCTCGACCCGGGCGCCGACTCGCTGGGCCGGAACAGGTCCCGCAAGAACTGGAACTCGGTCGGCGACCACGCCCCGGCCTACCTGATCAACGCCTACCTGGCGACCGGCCGTCCGGACTTCGCCGCGCTCCTGGAGGAGACCGCGGACACGATCGTCAGGCGGTTCCCGGACGAGCCCAACTCCCCGTTCGTGCAGGAACGGTTCCACGCCGACTGGAGCCCGGACCGCACCTGGGGCTGGCAGCAGGACCGCGCGGTGGTCGGCCACAACCTGAAGATCACCTGGAACCTGACCCGCATCAAGGCCCTGCACGACAAGCCCGAGTACCTCGCCACGGCGGAGCGGATCGCCGAGCTGATGCCCTCGGTCGGCAGCGACGGCCTGCGCAGCGGCTGGTACGACGTGGTGGAGCGGCAGCCCGACCCGGACAGCGGCATCCACCGCATGGTCTGGCACGACCGCAAGGCCTGGTGGCAGCAGGAGCAGGCGATCCTCGCGTACCTCATCCTGGCCGGCACCACCGACGACCCCGAGCACCTGCGGCTGGCCCGCGAGGCGGCGTCGTTCTACAACGCCTACTTCCTCGACTACGAGGACGGCGGGGTCTACTTCAACGTCCTCGCCAACGGCATCCCGTACCTGCTGGGCACCGAGCGGCTCAAGGGCAGCCACGCGATGGCGGGCTACCACGCGCTGGAGCTCTGCTACCTGTCGGCGACCTACACCGGCCTGCTGCTCGGCAACGACCCGGTGACCCTGCACTTCCGGCCGCGCCCCGACGACCTCCCGGAGCGGCTGCTGCGGGTGGCGCCCGACCTGCTGCCGGCCGGCTCGGCCGAGCTGACCCGGGTGTGGGTGGACGGGCAGCCGTACCAGAACTTCGACGCCAAGGACCTGACCGTGCGGCTGCCCGAGGGCACCGAGCCGGTGCGGGTGCGGGTGGAGCTGGAGCCCGCGCAGATGCGGCTGCGGATGCGCAGCGAGTTCGACGGCGGCACCGCGCACATCAGCTGCCGCGGTGTGATCGACGCCGCCGAGCTCGGCAAGTTCCGCCGGATCCTCGGCGAGGTCATGGCGGCCACGCCCGGGCGGGTGGAGTTCCACCTGTGCGAGACCAGCGAGATGTGCCGGTCCGCCATCAACGAGCTGCTGTTCCAGCGCACCAAGGCGGGGCTCGACGTCGACTTCGTGATCGTGGGCTGTGCCCTGCCGGAGGTCGCCGACGCGCTGCTCGCCACGGACGCCTTCCTGCTGGAGGGTGGTGACGACTGCAACCATGAGTGATCTCGCGACCCTCGCACTCCCGTTACCGTCCGTGCGTACCCCGGGTGCCCCGCCCGGTGCCCGCGACCTGCCGGCCTACTGCGGCGAGCTGTTCGGCCAGTTCACCCGGGCCGACCAGCGGCGCTGGGGGGAGGTCTACCTGCGCGGCCTGCTGGCCGTGCCCGGCCGCAAGACGCCGGCCCGGATCACCGAACAGGTGCTGGGGCGGCGGGCGGTGCAGCAGATCCAGCAGTTCGTGAACCAGAGCCCCTGGGCGTCCGCGCCGGTGCGCGGCCGGCTGGCCGGGCAGATGGTCCGGTCCTTCCGGGCCGAGGCCTGGTCGGTCGACGAGGTCGTCTTCGCCAAGAACGGCGACCGCTCGGTCGGCGTGGCCCGCCAGTACGCGACCTCCCAGGAACGCACCGTCAACTGCCAGCTGGCGCTGGCGACCTCGCTGGTGGGGCACGCCGGCGGGGTCCCGGTGAACTGGCGGCTGGTGCTGCCGACCCGCTGGGACCGCGACGAGGGGCTGCGCGGCCAGGCCCACCTGCCGGAGCACGAGCGCTGCCGTCCGCGGTGGAGCTACGTCCTGGAGGCGCTCGACGAGATGCTCGACGAGTGGTCCCTGGAGCCCCTGCCGGTGCTGGCCGACTGGCGCGGCGACGGGGACCCCGACCCCCTGCTGCGGGGTCTTGAGGCCCGCGGTCTCGGCTATGTGGTCCAGGCATCGCCGCACACCCCGGTGCTCTTGCCCCGCGGCCGGGCCGGCGGTACCGGCGGCACCCTGGCCGACCTCGCCGCGCACGCCGCCCGGCACACCGAGCGGACGTCGGTGACCTGGCACGACCCGGTGACCGAACGCATGTGGCACTCGGAGTTCCTGACCGTTCCCGTGCTGCTGCGGGCCGAGCGCTCCCCGGAGGGCGGCCCGAGTGCCGCGCCCCGGGCGCGGATGCTCATCGCGGACTGGCCCTACGGCCGGCCGCAGCCGCGGGCCTACCGGCTGACCAACCTGCCGGTCCGGCGGCTCGCGGAGATCGTGCTGCTGGCCCGGCTGCGCAGGTTCGCCGGTGAGGCGCTGGGCCGGATGCACGACGAGTTCGGCCTCGGCGACTTCGAGGGCCGCTCCTTCCGCGGCTGGCACCACCACGTGACGCTGGCCTCGGCCGCGCTCGGCTTCGACATGGTGCGCCAGCAGGCCGACGAGAGAGCCCTGAGCACACCGCATGCCTGAACAGCCCCACCGCAACAGCCACCACAGCCACGACGGCCCCGTGCGAACACATCCGCACGGGGCCGCCGTGCGCCCGCCACCACCCGACACCACCGCACATACGAACCCGCCCCCGACCGCCCCGGACACTCCACCGCGAGCCCCCGCCGATTCGGCTCCGCACGGGACCGCCGTGCGCGCGCTGCCGCCCGAGACCGCCGCACGCACGAACCCGCCGCGGACCGCCCCGGACACTCCGCCGCAGGCTGCCGCAGGTTCGGCTCCGCACGGGACCGCCGTGCGCGCGCTGCCGCCCGAGACCGCCGCACGCACGAACCCGCCCCGGGCCCCCGCAGGCGTCCTTCCGTTCCCGGGCGCCCCGTGCTCACTTCTCCCAGCCGACCTTGGCGAAGTCGATGTCGCCGAGGCCGGGGACGCCGTAGTTGGCGAGGCCTTTGCGGACGGCGAGGATCTGGGGGCGCTGGTAGAGCTCGATGTCGTGGCCGAGGCGCCAGATCTGTGTGTCCGCCTGGTTGTAGAGGCGCTGTGCGGCCCGTTCGTCGAGGGTGCCTGCGGCCCGGTCGAGGAGTTCGTCCACCTGCGCGGAGCCGACCCGGCCGTAGTTCTCGAAGACCTGCCCGCCGGCCGGGCGCCGGTAGACGGCGTAGGCGGAGCTCGGGTAGGTCAGCCCGGTGAACCGGAAGATGGCGAGGTCGAAGTTGCCCTTGTCGAGGTACTGCGGGCCGTAGGCGGTCGCGGGCACCTTCTCGATGTCGACGCGGACCCCGGCCCTGGCCAGCATCTGCTGGACCAGCTGGGCCAGGTCCTCGCCGAGCCGGTTGGTGCCCTCGCTCAGCACCAGGCGCAGGGTGAGGCTGCGGCCGTCCTTGACCCTCGGCTGCCCGGCGCCCCGGCTGTGCCAGCCCGCGCGGTCCAGGGCGCGCTCGGCGGCCTTCAGGTCGAAGCGGCCGTACGGGCCGGAGTCGTCGGCGTAGCCGGGCTGGTTGGTCATGAAGAAGTGGTTGCCGAGCAGCGGCACCTTCACCGGCAGGCCCGAGGCCGCGACCTCGGCCAGCGCCGGGCGGTCCACGGCCTGCTGGAGGGCGTTGCGCACCGCCCGGTCGGCCAGCGGCCCGCTCGCGCCGTTCAGCGTGATGTGCACCTCGTCCCAGGCCGAGCCGACCCGGATGGCGGTGTCCGGCGCCTTCGCCAGCTGGGCGTAGGCCTCGCTGGTGGCGGCGTTGACGACGTCGACCTCGCCGTTGAGGAAGGCCTGCAGCGCGGCGTCGGGGTCCAGGACGCGGAAGACGATCCGGTCGAGCCGGGGCCGGGTGCCCCACCAGCCGGAGTCCGGGACGAGGGTGAGGGTCTGTGCGGTGCGGTCGACGGAGGCGAGCCGGAAGGGGCCCGCGGTGACCGGGAGCCGCCCCTGCCAGTCGGAGTCGAAGTGCCGCGGGCTGTCGTAGGCGACGGCCGGGAAGAGCGGCGTGAAGAGCCTGCGCCAGTCGGCGTACGGCTTCTTGAAGGTGACCTCGACCTCGTGCGCGTCGGCGCCCCGGCGGACGCCGGCGATCCGGTCGTAGCCGCTCGGGTCGGCGACCAGGTACCGGTCGTCGCCGCCGCCCACCGCGTGCCACTGGGCGGCGAAGTCCCGCCAGCTCAGGGCCGTGCCGTCGGACCAGCTGGCCTTCGGGTTGAGCCGGTAGGTGACGACCTGCCGCGAGCCGGCGGTGGAGACGGTGGCGGAGGTCAGGTAGTCCGTGACGATCCGGGGGACGCCCTCCGCGTCGCGGGTGAAGAGCCGCGGCTCCGTCATCGTGTCGACGGTCCACACGTCGTCCAGGGCGCCGTCGACGTGGTTGAAGTTGAACTGCGTGATCATCTGGGTGATCGGCACGGTCAGGGTCCCGCCGGAGCGGAGGTCCCCGGACGGCAGGGCGTTGATGTCGTAGGTGCCGTAGGTCGGCAGCGCCTGGTGCCGGGAACCGTCTTGCCCGCCGGACGCGGTGCATCCGGTCGCCGTGAGGACGATGAGCGCCCAGACGGCCACCCATGCGGGCCATCCCCGTAATCGCTCCACCTGTCAGCCTCTCCGGCGTCACGGGACCGCCAACTGCCCTCAATGCCCTGGGAATTGCGGCGTCGGAGCTTAACATCACGGTGTTTCCCGCACATGAAGAGAAGGCAGACTCCCCTCCGTCAGGAGTGCCATGTTCTTCCTGGTCGCCAGGCGCCTGGCCCGCTGTGTCGTCCTGTTCCTCGTCTCCCTGGTCCTCTCCTACGCCCTCGCCTCGACCGCGCTCGACCCCCGCGCGTACTTCGAGGACCGCAGACCCCCGCCGCCGGCCCGGGTGGTCGACCGCGAGCTGTCCCGGCTCGGCATGGACGACCGCGCCCCGCTGCCGGAGCGCTTCGCGCACTGGGCGGACCGCGCCGCCCACGGCGACCTGGGCCGCACCATCGACGGCGACTCGGTGAGCGCCGAGTTCGGCCGCCGGATCGGCGTGTCGGTACGGCTGCTGCTGGTGGGCACGGTGGCCGGTACGGCCCTCGGCACGCTGGCCGGGGTGTGGGCGGCGGTCCGGCGCGGCGGGCTCGGCGACCGGGCGCTGGCCGGGTTCTCCTTCGCGGTGCTGTGCGTGCCCACCTTCGTGCTGGCGCTGCTGCTGAAGACCGGGGCGCTCGCGGTCAACCGGGCCGCGGGCGGCACCGTCGTCAAGTACACCGGGGAGCACACCCCCGGGCTGCAGGGCGACTGGACCGTCCACCTGCGGGACACCGCGGTCCACCTGGTGCTCCCTGCGCTCTGCGTGGCGCTCGCCGCGATCGCCCTGTACAGCCGCTACCAGCGGGCCGCCACCCTGGACGTGCTCGGCACGGACTACCTGCGCACCGCCCGCGCCAAGGGGCTCACCCCGGGGCGCGCGCTGCTGCGGCACGGGCTGCGGATCTCGCTGGTGCCGATGACGGTCTTCTTCTCCTTCGGCGTCCTCACCCTGGTCACCGGGGCGGTGTTCACCGAGCGGGTCTTCGGCTGGCCCGGCATGGGCAGCTGGCTGATCGACTCGGTGGAGAAGGGGGACGTGAACTCGGTCGTGGCGGTCGACGGCTTCGCCGCGGCCGTCGTGCTGCTGGCGGGGCTGGTCGCGGACGTCCTGCACGCGCTGCTCGATCCCCGGGTGCGGGAGCCGTGAGAGCGGGGCGGGGCGGGTGGGGCAGGCTCGGGCGGGGCGGGCGGGGCATGCGCGGGCGGCGCGGGCGGGCCGTGCTCGGCCGGCTGGTCCGGCACCCGGGGGCGCTGTGCGGGCTCGCGCTGCTGCTGGCCCTGGTGGGGCTCGCGGCCCTGGGGCCGTACGTGTGCCGGTGGTCCTACACGGACGTCGACTACACCGCGCTGCGGCAGCCGCCGGACGCCCGGCACTGGATGGGCACGAACCGGATCGGGCAGGACGTGTTCGCCCAGGTCGCGCACGGGCTGCGGAAGTCGCTGCTGATCGGGGCACTGGTGGCCGCGGTCGCCACCGGGCTGGCGGCGGCGGTGGGCGCCTGCGCGGGCTACTTCGGCGGCTGGACCGACCGGTTGCTGATGCTCGTGGCGGACCTGCTGCTCGTACTCCCCGGCTTCCTGGTCCTCGTGGTGCTCGCGCCGCGCCTGCGGCGGTGGGGCTGGCTCGCGCTGGCCGGGCTGCTCGCCCTGCTGGGCTGGATGGTCACCGCGCGGGCGGTGCGCGGCATGACGCGCTCGCTGAAGGAGCGGCAGTTCGTGGTGGTGGCGCGGCTGACGGGGGTCGGGCCGGTGCGGATCATCTGGCGGCACGTGCTGCCGCACCTGGCCTCCTTCCTGGTCACCGACGCGACGGTCACGGTGGCCGGGGCGGTGGTCAGCGAGGCCGGGCTGTCCTACTTCGGCTTCGGCGTCCAGCCGCCCGACGTCTCCCTGGGCACGCTGATCGCGGACGCGTCCGACGTGGCCCTGGTGTATCCGTGGATGTTCTTCTTCCCGGCGGGCCTGCTCGTCGCGTTCGTGCTCGCCGTCAGCCTCCTCGGCAACGCCCTGCGCGACGCCCTGGACCCGACGACGGTCCGGCCCGCCGGGCCGCCCCGCGGTGCCGTGTCGGGGCTGGCCTGATGGGCATGGGCGCGGGTGCGGGTGGGGGTATGGGCGCGGGTGGGGGTGGAGGCATGGACGCGGGTGCAGGTGGAGGCATGGACGCGGGTGCAGGTGGAGGCATGGACGCGGGTGCAGGTGGAGGCATGGACGCGGGTGCAGGTGGAGGCATGGACGCGGGTGCGG